>JBEKUB010000003.1:0-190926 GCA_049515455.1 Occallatibacter sp. | reverse complement strand
AGCAGGTCAATCTCCCCCCCTTGGTGGTCCACCATCACTGAGCGGTCTTCGCGCCGGGTCTTCTTCCGCCGCAACTGGTCCAGGCAGAGGTTGGTAACAATGCGATAAATCCACGTATAAAAGGAGCACTCGAAGCGGAAGTTCCCGATATACCGGAAGGCCTTCAGAAAAGCCTCCTGGTAAATATCCTCGGCGTCGTGCTCGCTGCCGGTCAGGTGCAGCGCCAGCCGCAGAACCTGGTGCTCATACTGCCTCACCAGAGTGTCAAAGGCCGCCCGCGATCCCGCCTGCGCCTCGCGAATCAGTTCCATCTCCGGCTCGCGTGCCCGTGCGCGCTCGTCTGCCTTCTTCGCTCCGTCCATCGCCGTAGCAGCCATACCTTGGAAGGATTGTACCTTCCGCGCTGCCGGCCATGCCAAAACAGCCGGAACCGCAGCCGGAAAATTGGGGTAGTCCGCAGCCGCCAAAATGGGGTAGCTCACCGCATCCGTTGCCATCAGTCTTTCTGCTCCGTGGAATGGATAAAAGCCCGCACTCAAAGAGACGCAAAGCCTGTTGCCCCAGGAGCCTCTCGCAAAATTCCATTGAGACTGCGATATGTGTCAGGGCACGACTTTAGTCGTGCCGGAAGAGCAGCAAAATGAAGTTGGGCTTTAGCCCCTGCTGTTTTTGTTTTCAGTTATTTGCAATACCGCAGCGGCCGCGTGCCCCATCCTTTTCGCGTTCCTTGCGAAGAGGGTGGGAAACCACAATATTCCACAAATTTGTCATCCTGAGCGGAGCGCAGCAGAGTCGAAGGACCTGCGGTTGCTTTTCCTCCGGGTGGCCCAGGTCTCGCTTCTGAGACCTGGGAACCCACAAACCCCAATCGTCCGTATCCACCCGCTACACTAGAACCAAATGACCGGAAATCTCTTTGAATCTCTGGAACCCACCCCCGCCAAGTCCCCCTCCAACTGGTACACAGCCCACTGCGATGGAGGCTCGCGCGGCAACCCCGGCCCCTCCGGCTACGGCGCCGTAATCGAAGACCCCAAAGGCCAGACAGTAGCCCGCATGAGCCAATTCCTCGGCATCCAAACCAACAACTACGCCGAATACTCCGGCCTTCTGGCCGTCCTCGAATGGGCAATCGCCAACGGCGCGAAGCACCTCCGAGTAATCTCCGACTCCGAGCTGATGGTCAAGCAGATGAAGGGCCAGTACAAAGTAAAAAGCCCCGGCCTGCGCCCCCTGTGGGAAGAAGCCAAACGCCGCGCCGCCCGCCTCGACCGCTTCGAGATCCGCCACACCCTCCGCGGCGGCAACAAAGAAGCCGACCGCCTGGCCAACGAAGCCATGGACAAAGGCATGGGGAAATAACGATACGCGCCGTAGGCTCGATGGATATTAGCTCAGCGCTTCAGCGTGGGGTTGGCAAAACCAACAAATCATCCGGTGTCCCGTAGGAACGGCGCTCATGCCAGGTGTTTCTGACGGTATTTTGATAAAAATCATCCGTGAGTAACAAAATCCTTCAGCATGATTTACTTTGCTTCGCCTTTCGACGGAATCGTGCCAGTAATAAGTGTCGATCCGTTCTCGAATGCTGTGATTTTTGCACATTTCAGCTGTTTCATGAAGCCCCAATTGGGGATTTGATCCCACACAGATTCACCGGGCAGTTTGATCCGTACGGGTGTTTTACGCTTGTTGACAAACTTTCTTGACATGCCATTTCTCCATCAGGCCTAAGGTCTCCCGGTCCTTGACCACTAGTCTATTATCTTTCCAATCCCGCTCAAAATCAAATTCAGGTGGTTCGTTGGTCAGACTCAAAGAATCATTATGGGCCTTGAAAAGCTTTGGCTGTCGGCCTAAATATCGATTCTACATCTTTCGATCATCAGCTAAGTTAGGAGGCCGTGTACCGTGGCTCGTGGTGATTCTTCGTGGCTGATGATCGGGCTACCTTCCGTGAACCTCACTTAGTTCGCGTTGAGTGTATCAACGGCTTATCAGACCCGCAAGGAGAAGAATCCTTGTTTTGATTGATGACTTCCTTCTCTGACACTACCCTGTAACAAATTCCGATCCCAGAACAAATGTGCTCGTCCGTTGGGCCGGAGCCGAGGCTTGCCTCGTAATCGCTAAATGGATGTAACCGGGGACATTTCACCAACACGGAATCTTCGCGTACAGGTATTGGTATCCTCTGAACGCATTCCAGCACATACTCTGTAAGGTGCGAGTCGCCTTTTACATCGGCATACCCTTCTACCGTAAACCTTGTCGAAATACAATCATTACTCGGACACTGGTCACTGCTCACATCTCCAGTGCGAACAGCCGTGACGTGGAAGATTATTTTCTGTTCGCTCTGCCCTTGTCCAAGTAAATGGACGCTCAGCGGCAAGCTCAGAAGAATAACTATAACAAAAACCCTCTTCATTGCAGACTTCATGCGGAATTCCCCTTCTCACACCCAAACACGAGTTGATATTACTCACTTACTCGCTTTGATTTCTTTCTTGCTTGGCAACCTAGTTATTAAAATGGTGCATCCGGATTGCTTGACGATAGGCTGGACGCATTCTTGCCAGAAAGCTCCATTATATAACTCAACTGTCTGATGCGTTCCATCATATTTAAGTTCAAGTCGGGCGTGGCGAAACCCACCAGCCGGTCCTACAGTGAGTTCCGCGACTCCAGTGGGTTTGATTGCCCGGTGCCCCATCCTCGCGACTTTGTTCTGTCGCAAGGGTGGAATGCAATAAACCATGCTAACTCCGCCAGCACCGCTAACCGCGCTAGCTCCGCTTCCCCAAATCGTTCCTCCACCTATGCCCGCTACGCTCCAGCAAGTGATCCGAGCACTCCGGCCCCCAGCTCCCGGCAAAGTAATTCGGAAAAACCTCAGGATTCTTTCTCGCCCAGGCCTGCAGGACCGGCGTATACAGCGCCCAGGTGACCTCAACTCCGTCGCGGTGCGAAAACAGCGTCTGGTCGCCCAGCATCGCGTCCAGCAGCAGCCGCTCGTATCCGTTGGCGCTCGACTTGCCGAACGCCGCCGCATAGTCGAAGTCCATGATCACCGGGCACACGTCCATGTTTGGAGTGGTCGGTACCTTGGCCCCGAAGCGCAGCGCAATCCCCTCGTCCGGCTGAATGCGAATCGTGAGCAGATTGGGTTGGATCTCCGGGCAAGGCCCGGCTGAGGCCATGCGATTGAAGATCAACAGCGGCGGCTGCTTGAACTGAATGCTGATCTCCGTGGCCCGTTTCTTCATCCGCTTGCCCGCGCGCAGAAAAAACGGCACCCCCGCCCAGCGCCAGTTCTCAATCCCCAGCTGCAGCGCCGCATAGGTCTCGGTGCCCGACTCGGGACTCACCCGCTCCTCGTCGCGATAGCCCACCACGTGCTGCCCATCAATCAGCCCCGGCCCATACTGCCCGCGCACCGTGTTCAAAATCGGAATCGGAGGAATCGCCCGCCATGCCTTCACTTTTTCGCGCCGCACAGCCTCGGCGTCAAAGCTCGAAGGCGGCTCCATCGCAACAAAGCTCAGCAGCTCCATCACATGGTTCTGCACCACGTCCCGCAGCGCGCCCGCCTTCTCATAGAACGGCCCGCGCCCTTCCACGCCCAGCGTCTCCGCCACGGTGATCTGCACGTGGTCAATGTAGTTCCGGTTCCACACCGGCTCAAACATTCCGTTGGCAAACCGGAAAACCAAAATATTCTGCACCGTCTCTTTGCCCAGGTAGTGGTCGATGCGGAAGACCTGGCTCTCATCGAAGACCGCGTTCACCTGGTGGTTCAACTCGCGCGCCGAATCCAGATCGTGCCCGAACGGCTTTTCAATCACCACCGACGCCTGTCCATGCTCCGGCTGCGCCATACCCTGGCTCCCGAGATTTTCAATGATCTCGGCAAAAAACTCCGGCGCCGTCGCCAGATAGAACATCCGCTTGCCGCCGATGCCCTTCTCCTTGTCAATGCGGTTCAACTCCGCCTTCAGCCCCGCATAACTTCCCGGATCGTCAAAATTCAGCGAATAGTAGCCGATCTTGCTCACAAACTCATCTAGCTTTGGATCGTTCTTATCCACGCTCCCAAACTCGACGATCCCCTCGCGCATATCTTCGCCAAACTCGGTCGTCAACGGCCGCCGGGCCACGCCCACAATCGCGTACTTCTCCGGTAGCAGCCCCGCCTGCTCCAGGTGAAAGAGCGCCGGCAGCAGCTTCCGCTTCGTCAGATCGCCCGAAGCCCCAAAGATCACCAGAATCTCCGGCTCCGGAATTCTCTCCGCGCTCTTCGCAACGTGGGAGAGATCCTCCGGCCGCACACTCATCTGTATCGTCGCCATTTCTCGCCTTGCCTCCATGACAGTTGTCATTGGTCAGTTATCAGTTGTCAGTTGTCCGAACGGGCCTTTCAACTGATCCCTGACCCCTGATCCCTGACCCCTAGTCTTTTTTCACTGCGTGCCCGCCAAACTCATTCCGCATAATCGCCAGCATCCGGTCGGTAAAGTTATTCTCTTCCCGCGAGCGAATGCGACGCATCAGCGATTCGGTAATCACTGGAGCGGAAACATTTAGGTCGATCGCCTCGATCACCGTCCAGCGCCCCTCGCCGGAGTCCTCGACATATGCCTCCAGCCCCTCCAGCGTCGGATTCTTGGCTAAAGCATCGGCCGTCAGGTCGAGCAGCCAACTCCTCACCACACTGCCGTAACGCCAGATTTGCGCGATCTGCGGCAGGCTCAGCGCAAACTCCTCTTTCTTCTCCAGAATCGTAAAACCCTCGGCATAAGCCTGCATCATGCCGTACTCGATTCCGTTGTGGATCATCTTCACAAAATGCCCTGATCCCGCCGGACCAACGTGCCCCCAGCCCTTATCGGCAGCCGGCGCAAGAGCAATGAAGATCGGCCGCAGATAATCCACCGGCTCCTTATCGCCGCCGATCATCAAGCTGTAACCCTCCTTCAATCCCCACACGCCGCCCGAGGTGCCCACGTCAACAAATTGAAAGCCCTTGGCTGTAACTTCCTTATGCCGCCGCATCGAGTCCTTGTAATTCGAGTTACCGCCATCAATCAAAATGTCTCCGGGATTCAGCATCGGCACAAGCTTTGCAATCGTATCGTCCACAGGCTTGCCCTGCGGCACCATGATCCAGATCGCCTTCCGTCCCGTTAGCTTTTTTGCAAGATCGTCCAGAGTTGAAACGCCCACATTGCCCGTGGCAGTCAGCCGCGCCACAGTCTCAGCGTTGAAGTCGAAGCCGACCACCTGGTGCCCGCCCAGCCGCAGGCGCTCCGCCATGCTACCGCCCATCTTGCCCAGACCAATCAATCCCAGTTGCATAAAACCTCCGTATCGTTTTTCAGTAAAACCAAAAAAGCCGGGTGCCGCATCCCTGCCGCGTTCTTGTATTTTCGGCGAGGGTGGGAAACATGAGCCCCGTGGGGTCTCTGACTTACAAAACTCCCAACTCCGCCAGATCCTGCCGAAGACTCTCCGCACCCTCAAACCGTATAGCCTTCAATCCGACCGCCGCTGCCCCGTCGACATTTTCCGGTCGATCATCGATAAACAAAACCCGCTCGGGGGGACGCCCCAGAATATCCAGAGCACGCTTATACATAGCCGGCTCCGGCTTGCGCAATCCCAGGTAACAGGAACTCAGCGCCACCTTGAAGTACTTGCGAAGGCCAAAATACTGTAGCCGGTACTCGTTCATCTCCCGCGCTTCGTTGTTCAGCGCGCCCAGCATGCACTTATCCGATGCCGAAATTTTGCCGAGGATTCCCAATGCCCCATCCGGCTGCGTCATCGACATGCTAAGCATGAATGCGAAAAAGTCGTCCCGAGAAAAACTGCGCGACTCGTAGAATACGGTTGCGTCAAGGTAAGTCTTCATTGGCACCATGCCCCGCTCCCATGCGTCGTAGGGCGCCGCATGCCTGTCCTCGAAGGCTATCGGATCAAGATTGAAATGTTCGACCGCCATTGCGCGCTCGCGTTTGTCCCAGCTATTAGTCAGCAGGACTCCGCCAATATCAAAAAGAATCACGTCGAAGGGGAACATCGGCGCCTTCCAGTATTCTTGTTCTGTGATGAATTCCTGATGAAGATGTTTCTTGTTGCCCGCCGGAACCGGTGGACCTCCCCGCCAAGCTCCGGCTTTTTTTGAATTCTCAGCCGCTATGCCGGGTTGACCCCGCCGTCGCCGCACAGGTATTTCCGCTCGATCGCCATCACTTTGTTGAACCGCCGCACATAACGCTCCTCCGTGGCAATAAATTCAGCGCCGATGAAGGCATTCACAACCTCAAATGCGAGCGCCGATCCGATAATCCGCGCGCCCAGCACAATCACATTCATCTGGTCGTGCTCCACTCCCTGGTGCGCCGAGTAAGTGTCGTGGCACATCCCGGCGCGAATCCCCGGAATCTTGTTCGCCGCCACGCACACTCCAACTCCCGACCCACAGATTAAAATCCCACGCGGCGCGACACCCTGCTTCAACGCCAAGCCCACCTTCTCGGCAAAGTCGGGATAATCCGAAGGCTCGGTGTTATAGGCCCCCAGGTCGAACATCTCGTGACCAGCCGTGGTCAGATAATCGCGTACTTCCTCTTTCAGAGGAAACCCAGCGTGATCGGAAGCGATGACGAGTTTCACGTTAATCCTTTCGTACGGTGAAAGCGGAGTTAGCGTTGTTAGCGGGGTTAGCGAGGTTAGCAAGAACGCTTAGTATCAAAGCGTGCACTTAACTCCGCTAACACGCGCGGAGCGCGGCTAACACCGCTAGCTCCACTTAACCAGCTTCTTCGCCCGCGCCGTCACGTTCTCTGCGCTGAATCCCAATTCCTTCATCGCAATCGGCCCCGGAGCTGAAGCCCCAAACCGGTCCAGACCGACCACGTCGCCGTCCAGGCCAACATACTTCCACCAGCCCAGCGTCGCCCCAGCCTCGATCGCCAACTTCGGCACGCCCGCCGGCATCACGCTGGCCTTGTACTCCGCCGTCTGCTCCTCGAAAATCTTCCAGCTCGGGAAGCTGACCACCCGTGCCTGAATCCCATCGGCCGCCAGCAGCTTCGCTGTGTCTAGCGCAAGCCACACTTCGGCTCCTGTTGCAATCAGCACCAACTGCGGATTAGATGCATCCTGGAGCACATACGCTCCCTTGCTCACCGCTGCATAAAGG
This sequence comes from Occallatibacter sp., assembly GCA_049515455.1. Taxonomy (GTDB): domain Bacteria; phylum Acidobacteriota; class Terriglobia; order Terriglobales; family Acidobacteriaceae; genus Telmatobacter. The sequence goes on along the minus strand of JBEKUB010000003.1, from coordinate 183,719 downwards.
TCACGCGACGCCGGATCGATCACCGGAAGATTCTGCCGGCTGAGCGCAAAGAAGCACGACTCCTTGCGTTCCAAAGCCAACCTCCATGCCGCCGCAGTTTCATTTGCATCCGCCGGACGATAATCTGTCAGTTGCGGAACCGCCCGCAGGGCCATCAACTGCTCAATCGGCTGATGCGTCGGCCCGTCTTCGCCCAGCGCAACCGAGTCGTGCGTAAAAACAAACAGCGTATGCACTTTCATCAGCGCCGCCAGCCGAATTGCCGGCTTCGCATAATCAGAAAACACAAAAAACGTCGAACCGAACGGAATCAGTCCACCATGCGCGGCCATCCCGTTCACCGCCGCGCACATGCCGAACTCGCGCACGCCAAAATAAACATTGCGCGCGGTCGGGTCCACGTGGAAGCTCTCCCCCGGCTTGAAGATCGTCCGCGTCGAAGAGGTAAGGTCCGCGGCCCCGCCAAACAGCTCCGGCACCGCGTCGGCAATTGCATTCATCACCTCGCCGCCCGCGTTGCGCGTAGCCAGAGACTTGTCCTTCGCAAAGCTTGGAATCGCCTTCTCCCACCCGGCCTTGAGCACGCCCTTCTGGGTCCGCTCGAACTCCGCCGCCAGTTCCGGATTGGCCAAACGATAGCCTTCGAAAAGCTCTTTCCACTCGGCCTCCAGCTTCGCGCCGCGATCGATCGCCTGGCGCCAGTTCTCAAGCGCCGCCGGTGGAACAACAAAGCTCTGGTCCTCAGGGAATCCGAAAAACTTCTTCGTCGCAGCCGCGGCCTCAGGGCCCATCGCCTCGCCGTGCACCTTATTCGTGCCCGCCTTGGGACTGCCATAGCCGATCACCGTCCGCACCGCGATAATCGATGGCCTTGCCGTCTCCGCCTTGGCGGCTTTGATCGCCGCTTCAATCGCTTCCAGATCGTTGCCGTCCTTCACCCGCTGTGTGTGCCAGTGGTAAGCCTCGAACCGCTCCAGCGCATCCTCCGTGTAGCTCAGCTTGGTGGGCCCGTCGAGCGAAATCAAATTGTCGTCGTAGATGAAGATCAGTTTGCCCAGCGCCAGCGTTCCGGCCAGCGACGCAGCCTCGTGCGAAACCCCTTCCATCAGGTCGCCATCGCCCAGCAACGCGAAGGTGTGGTGATTCACCACCTCAAAACCTGGCTTGTTATAAATCGCCGCCAGGTGCTTCTCCGCGATGGCCATTCCGACCGCCATCGCAATCCCCTGTCCCAGCGGCCCGGTCGTCACTTCCACTCCATCCGTGTGGCCGTACTCCGGATGCCCAGGCGTCCGCGATCCCCACTGCCGGAATCCCTTCAGGTCGTCCAGCGTCACGTTGTACCCGGCGAGGTAGAGCATCCCATAAAGCATTGCCGATGCGTGCCCATTCGAAAGTACAAACCTGTCCCTGTCCTCCCACTTGGAGTGCTTCGGATTGTGCTTCATCAGCTTGTGAAAGAGCAGGTACGCGATGGGCGCGCAACCCAGCGGTGCGCCGGGATGGCCGGCCTTGGCCTTCTCCACCTCGTCCAGGGCGAGCAGCCGCAAAGTATTGATGGACAGTTGGTCTAGAGTCTGAGATTCAAGAGTTTGTTCGGCGAGGATGCGAGTCATATAAGTTCGAACGAATTCCTTTCGTTGATGTGCGGGATGCGTCGATAACCCTGTTTGATAGGGAATGAATCGCTAAGCGGTATCAACCGTCACTTCCACATTGTATCCAAGCCAGCTGTCCGGCTCCGTCCAATGCAAAGTCCAAACAATCACCCCGCTCACCGTTCCGGCAGCGATATCCGCGCTATAACCCGCGCTGCCCACGCTGCGGCTTGGCGTAGTATGCACCGTCCGCCAGCCGTTCGCGCTCCAAACTACTTCAAACTTTCTAACGTCCAGAATGCGCAAGATTTTGCCCGCCTCAATTCTCTGGATCGGTCGCCGCCTGCTCCAAATCTCGAGATTTCCCCGCTGCCGCATTTCTTTCTTTTTGCTATACCGCTCGTACACCGGATCGACGCAGTCGAATACCTTCCCGTCCAGCGCCGAACGCAACAGCTTCAGGTATTCAGCGTGAGCCCAGACCAGCGGCACCGCCGACCCAGCCGGCTGCCCAATCCATAATCTGCGATCCGGCCTGTCCGCCTCATCCCAAACCTGCTCTGGCAGCAGTTGTCCTTTGGTGGCGAATCCCTCATACGTTCTGATCAGATTGCCAATTTCTTTCCCGGCAGCCAGCTCATAGTGCGCGCGTTCTCCCGTCAGCAGCGGCCAAACCCGCCCCTGACCCCAGCCCATGTAGGGCCCGCCGTCCGGCCGTTGCCCATAGCCGTCGCCGTTATAGCGAAGCCAGCCGGGCCCCTGCGGCAGCTCTCGCTTCAGCACCGCATCCACCACTTTCAGCGAGTCCACAATCAGCGGATCGTCGGCCCGCCGCACTCCATAGCGCACCAGCTCCAGAAATCCCGCATCCACAATCTCCCGCGCCTCAAACTCCACCCGTGTTCCAGGCGGCCGGTTTTGCAGCCGGATGATCTCTTTTCCGCAGCTCTCTTGCGCATAAGCCTCGCCGCACTCCGGCGGACGGATGCGCATGTAGTACCGCTTGATTCCCGGATCGAGCACCCCGTTGTTGGTCACGGTCCAATCCTCCAGGTGACCCTCAATCCAGTCGGCATACTCCTCCAGAAATACGGCCAGTTCCGTCGAATCGTGGGCGCGCACTATCTCCGCCGAGCAAATCAGTCCCGCAATCACCGCCGCCAGCGTGGAAGGCGAGTAGCCTGCATTCTCCTCCCAACGCTCCTGGTGGGTGATCGGCGCATGCCGCACCAGGTATCCCGCCGCCCGCTCCACAAAATGAAATACGCTCTGCGCATCCAGGCTGCCAGCCTTCCACAGCCGCCAGGCCAGGATGATCGGAAATGCCACCTCGTCCAATTGCTCGCCGCTCCAGTAGGGCGTGCCGTCGATCCAGAAATTCTGTGCGAATCCCCCGTCCGGCCTCTGCGTGCAAACCAGGTAAATCAACGCTCGAAGCGCCGTCTCTGCCCGTCCGCAAGCCAGCAGTGCGGTCGCCGTCTGCACCATATCGCGAGTCCAAACCAGGTGGTAACCGCCCAGGTCGTCGTCGCCGTGCACCTGCCCCCATGGAATCGATGCCGAGGCCACAAACGCTCCGGAATAGGTCTTGTCCTCGTGCGCAAGCAGCACATTGTGGCTGGCCCGCATCAGCTCTCCCCCGTCGCCCGCCTTGGCCGCCAGCCACTCCGGGTTGGCCACGCGATGCCACTGCTCAATGAACCGGCTGCGATGCTGCTCAAACGGCGCAGAAAGTGAGGTGATGGTCTTCTGCGCCGCCGTGTGTATCCCCTCTCCGACTCCGAGTGCCAGCGTAAACTCGTATCCGCTCGCCCCCGCCTGGCCCGAGAGATCCAGCTCCCCCATCACCGCAACGTTGCCGTCCGTAGCCGAGCCAAACTCCCAATCCATGCGATAGTTGTCCATCAGGTCCCGCCAGCCGTCGCTTGCTCCCACAAATCCACAGCTGACCTTTGAAAATCCGTATCGATCCGAGCCGCAATTGACCGCCATTGCCAGCGACCACTCGTTCTTCGACGCCATCAACACCGTACGCCCGGAAATATCCACCACCCGCGCCGAATTTCCCTTGCCTCCGCCGCCCAGGTGCGGAGCAAGCAGAGCATAAACTTTCAGCCGGGGCAGCAGATCCTTGTCCCCTTCAAGCCGCACATGCGTCAATACCACCGAGTGGTGCGGGTCGCAAATGATCTCCTTGGTCAGGCTGTACCGTCCCGCCGGATCGCGGTTCACATACCGCACACCCAGCGCCTCCGCATCAATGTACTCGAAGGTCGAAATCAAATCCCGCTTCTCCTCGTGCACAAACGTCTCCCCATCCGTCACCAGAAACTCCATATCCCTCACCTGGGGATGGTCAATCGTCGGGTGGTAAATCTCGTTGAGAGTTCCGTGCGAACAGGTGAACCAGGCCCGGCTGGAGGCCGCGTAGGCTGTTCCCACCGCATCCTTCACGCTTGAGGTCCATCGCGGCTCTATGCCCGGCGAACCAAATGCCTCGCCTTGCTGCTCGAGCCAACGGTATTGGGACTGATCGCTCATGCCAAGTTTCAGTTTTTTCGTTCCGGGAAAGCCGCGCACGTTGGGGGAAGTTGCGGGCTCAACTAATTTTCGACGTTGCTCAAGCGCCCGAGGTTTCCGCTCTGCCTCATTTCTATCCGCTCAAATCTCGTATGGTCAACAACAATCCCGAACCCTGCCCGCCCTTTTGAGCATCAAAACATAAAAGTGCGCAGCTGAGCGTGAAGATTCGGTTTCATGTTTCGGCTTGCGACCAGGACTTTCCCCCGAGGGCTATACCCTCGCAAAAATGCAACCTGAGGAGATTTCCCCTATGGCTTACGAACTTGCACCGCTTCCCTACGACTACGCCGCCCTCGAACCGTTCATCGACGCAGAAACCATGCACCTGCATCACGACAAGCATCACCAGACCTATGTCAACAACGTGAATGCTGCCTTAGCCAACTACCCCAACCTGGCGAACAAATCCATCGATGACCTGGTCCGCGATCTGGCCGAGGTCCCCGAAGAGATTCGCGGCGCGGTCCGCAACAACGGCGGAGGCCACTCCAACCACACCGCCTTCTGGAGCCTGATGGGTCCGGCTGGCTCGGCCGGCATCGGCGGCGCGCCCACTGGCGCGATTGCAGCCCAGATCGCCGCCGACTTCGGCGACTTTGAAGCCTTCAAGAAGACCTTCAACGAAACCACTGCCAAGCAGTTCGGCTCCGGATGGGGCTGGCTGGTCATCGCGGGTGGCAAGCTCAAGGTCATCACCACCGCCAACCAGGATTCGCCCTTGACCCACGGCCTTTACCCCATTCTCGGCAACGACGTCTGGGAGCACGCCTACTACCTCAAATACCAGAATCGCCGCCCCGAGTACCTCGCCGCCTGGTGGAACGTAGTCAACTGGGCCGAAGTCAACAAGCGCTTCGCCGTCGCCAAAGGGTAAAAAACAGGGGTCAGGGAATAGGGAATAGAATACGGCTGGTTGCCCCAGGCCGGGGTCCCCAGCGACAGGTCTTAGTCGCTGGGGTGGAGATCTCGATTTTGAGACCTGGGAAACCACAACCCTCAATTAATCTGTCATCCTGAGCGGACCCTGAGTGAAGCGAAGGGGAAGTCGAAGGACCTGCGGTTGCTTTTGCAACAAACCCGCACCCGCGCTTTCTATTCCCTATTCCCTACTTCCTGTTCCCTGTCTTTCCCGCAACTCTTTCCGCTATCCTGTGTCTAACGGATTGAGAGCCATGAAGAATAACGTTCCAAAATTCGCCTTCGCCTCACTCGCCGGACTCGCCGTCCTGTTTGCAACCGCAGCCTTAGCTCAAAGCACGGCCCGAGACGGGGACTTTGTCGTCGCCCAACACGGCAGTACCATCGGTTCGGCGTCGTACAAGTTCTCGCCAACTTCCGACGGCTACGACTCCACTTCAGTTGTCCGCGTCTCCATGCAGGACCTGAACTACACCCTTTCCAAAACCCAGCAGCTCACCAAGGACGCACATCTCAAGCACGTCGAGTTGAGCGCTAGCGTCAACGGCAAGGCCGTCAATGTGACCGGCTCGCCTGACGCCGCACAGTTCCTGCTCAAAATCTCCGCCAATGGCAACAGTTCCGCCACCCCTCTCGACCTTCACCACAATGCCGTTTTCGTGCCCGATTTCGATCCCGGCGCCTACGAGACCCTTCTTGCCCTTGCCGTTGAAAATAACAATCGCGACCTGTGGGCCATTATCCCCAAGCAAGCTGGCACTGTAGTCCCCATCAAGCTCGCCACCTACGCCGACGAGAAGGGGACCATGAACGGACAGCCCATTGATGTTCATCACCTGGTCGCCACCATCTCCGGCAACGATACTCACATCTTCTCCGGCCCCCACAATCACCTCCTCCAGGTCGAACTTCCCTACCAGGGATTCGCGCTGGTCCGCAAAGGCTTCGTTCTCACCCCGCCCGCCAAAGCCGGGCCGCCGCCCACCCCACCGCCAGGCAAGCCATCGGACCAGCCCCCAGCAAATCAACCTCCGCCCCAGCAGTAAGGCCTTGAGTTCGGATGTGCAGAAAATAAAAGGGCATCCAGATGATTGTCGGTGCGCCTAGAACAAGAAAGGGCATCCCACTGTCGGGACGTTTCTTTTCTTGTGGCTTGGGCTGGCGAAGGAGTAGGACAGTTTTTTACCGCTTTTTCACGAACTCATCGGCCAATTTCTTGCGCCGCACCAGTTCTGCGTCGGACGGAGTGTCAGGTTGAGCCGATTTCTTTGCGAAAGGGCCGACCGTGCGGTAGGTGTTCAAGAGGACGCCCTTGGATGTGGTGCGAGATTCCACCAGGGTAAAGCTAAGCGGCGGGACGCCCTCTTCGAACAGCCGCTTGCCCTTGCCGAGTATCAGCGGGTAAATCCAGATGCGAAACTCGTCGACCAGTTGTGCGGCGATAAGCGTCTGAAGCAGTTCGCTGCTGCCCCAGATGTGCAAGTCGGGTCCGTCGGATGCCTTCAGCCGGCGGACTTGGTCAACCGCGTCTCCGCTCAGGCCATACGTGTTCCCCCAATCGAAGCTGTCGAGGGTGTTGGTGACGACGTATTTCGTTGCCTTGTTTATGGCATTTGCGACGGGATGATCGCCGGCATAGGGCCAGAACGCCGCGAAAATCTCGTAGGTGCGCCGTCCCAGGAGCAGGTCGAACTCACGGGACATGAACTCGGCCACCGCAGCGCCGCCATCGGGCGATCGGAAGGGCACTTGCCACCCTCCTTGCGTGAAGCCTCCTCTGGGATCTTCCTCCGGCCCGCCGCCCGACTGGATGACACCGTCGAGCGTGATGTGGTTAGCGGCGATGATTTTTCTCATGGTGATTTTTCCTTTCCCGGATGGCCCCGTTTCATTCCGATGCGAAGTGCGCTGCCGTCGTCGCGAAACTTTTTTCTCTAAAGACATGTGGAGCTACAAACCAATCGTGCAGCGCCTCAGGCCGACGCATGAAGCCTAGGGCCACGATCCCCGAAAGCTGGCTGCCTAATAATCGGGCCATTTTGAGACTGCTTGGCCACAAACCATAATCTAAATTCAGGAAGGCCTTGCCCATTCACTTTCCTTTTGCCTTCTCCCGCTCCGCCAGCAGCTTTTTCCTATCTCTTATCAACTTGGCCCGTTCCTTCTCCGGCAAAGCCAGCACTGCCTTGGTTCGCTTCGGCAGCTTTTCATAGATCAACCCATGAGCCCGCCTCAACTCCTCTTCCACCTCTCGCGCTCGGAGCACATCCCATCGCTCCACAGCGACCCAGAACGCCTTCGCCAGATGAGGCGAACCACTGATTCCATCCCGCTCCAGCAATTCATGGAACCGCTCAGCCCCGCAGTGAAACCATAGCACGCCAAATCCCGTCCCATCCAGATCGGTCATGGCAAACATCTTGCCGCCGATCTCCCGGTCACCCACCCAATAAACCAGGTGATGCCCCCAGTTCAATGTCTCCGCCGCATGCGGCAGTCCCAGGCAAATTTCCCGTATTCGCTCGTTATCCATGGCGACAGTGTAAGACGAAACCGGCTGCAGGTCACCAAAACTTACCCACAACCCGACCCCGAACTTTTTCAGAGCAGCTTTCGTACTCACGTATAATCCCGCCATGACGCGCAGGATCTCGCTCGACACAAAGAACCTTCCCCGCCGGCGCAGGAGAAATTCATTCCTCGAGTTCGACCCACGATGACGCCCAAAAGAAAATTCTTGCAGCGCATCACCGACGGTCTCGCGCTCAGCGAACTGTGGAGGAACTTCCGCGCCGACGCCCGTTCCAGCTACCGTCTTTATTCGCTGGAAGTAGATTCCATCCGCAAACCCGGAGTTGGACGGGTCAAGCACTTCATTCGAGTATCCAAACAGTTTCTCTGGGCCATCATTGAAAAGCTTTCTCCCGCGCGACGCTTCTTACTGGTCATTGCGCTGATCCTGTTCTTCGCCAACATGGGGGGAACCTGGGAGAACAGCCAGGGCGAATTGGTGAGTTTCCATTGGGGCGGTTCTTTTTGGGGCGGCATTCTGCTCTTTATACTGCTCGCCCTTGAAATCGCCGACCGCGTAGTCATGAAGCGCGACCTGCAGATCGCCAAGGAGATTCAATCCTGGCTGCTCCCTGCAACCCCGCCGCCCGTTCCGGGTCTCGAGATCGCCTTTGCCACTCGCCCCGCCAATACGGTAGCCGGAGATTTCTACGACGTTTTTCCCCGCTCCAATTCAAGCTCTCCCGGCGGCGCTTACCTCGTCACCATCGCCGACGTAGCCGGAAAAAGTGTTCCCGCCGCCATGCTCATGGCCACCTACCAAGCCAGCCTCAAAACACTCGCCGGCACCTCCGAGTCGCTCATCGAACTGGTAGGCCGCATGAACAACTACGCCTGCGGCAACAGCCAGAACGGCCGCCGCTTCACCACCACATTCGTAGCCGAATACCATCCCACATCCCGCAGCCTCAGCTATGTCAACGCCGGGCACAACCCGCCCATCCTGCGCCGCCGCACCGGGGCCATCGAGCGCCTTGAGGCAGGCGGCATTCCACTCGGCATCGTTGAGAGTGCTCCCTACGAATCAGGAAAGGTCACGCTCGAAACCGGCGACTGGCTGGCCGTCTTCACTGATGGCGTAACCGAAGCGGAAAACTCCCGCGCGGAAGAGTACGATGAAGCGCGCCTGATGATCGTACTGCTCGCCAACCAGGCCCTCTCGCCACCGGCAATGTTAACCGCCATCATGCAGGACCTTGATCGGTTCGTCGCCGATGCCCCCCAGCACGACGACATCACGCTCCTGCTCCTCAAAGCCGTCTAGGAGGCTTCGCCGCCCGCAAACCACAACCTCAATACCGGCCTTCAAACGCCCGGAACCGCCGCTCCAACTCCCACTGCGCCGCAGCCTTCTCGTTCCCATCCAGAAAACTTTTGCACTCCCCAACCGCCTTCTCCGACCTCACCATCCCCGCCCTGCATGGAGCAACCGGCAGCGCAAACTCGTCCTCCACAGCCCAAAGACTCTTTCCCGGCAAAAAACTATGCTCCATCCCAGTACGAGCCAGCTTCTTCAGCTCCTGGTAGCTCAAGTGATAATCCAGCGCAGCCCTCACGTACTCATGCGTAATTTCGATCCGGCTCACCCCTTCATCGTCCGTAGAAAGCGCGACGGGAACCCGCGCGGCGCGGTAGTTCGCAAACGGATGCTCAGCCCCCTTGATGCCCAGAATCCCTTCGTTCGAGCTGAGATTGATCTCAATCATCACGTGCTTTTGCGCCAGTTCCTTCAGCAATCCCAGCGCATCGTCCTCATACATCACGTCCACGCCATGCCCAATCCGCTCCGCATGCCCCACGTCCACAGCCTCGCGAATATGCGAGCGCAAACCCTCCGGCGGCACCAAGCCCGGCGCCAACTCGCCAGCGTGGAGGCTGATATGCACCCGTGGATAAACAGAATGCAGATAATCCAGCATCCTCATCTGCAGGCTATAGTCCCGCATGGAAATGAAACCGTCCTCCGGCATCACAAAGTTGATGCCCACCCATCCGCCCTCATGGCCGCTCTCGCTCTCCGCCTCCATGCTCGCCGCAACGGTTTCAAACCCCAGCACCGTCTGCGCAAAAACCTGCTCCGGCGGATGTCCGCGCAAGACCTGGTAAATATATCTGACCTCTACCCCGCATGCCGGCGCAGCCTGCGGTGTTCCGCAGTGTTCGATCTCTTTGCGCAGCTCCTCGGCCCCGCGAGCCTCCTCGCGGTCCACGGCAACCTCATCCCGCAGCCCATGGTCCAGCAGCGCTTGCCTGAACTGAGCCAGGTCAGGATTCCACCGCAGCTCATGCGCAATCTGCGCAGCGTGCCTGAAGCTCGGCGTATGCATCAGTTCGAGATATTGCTGATTCTGCGCCGCCGCCCGGCTGGCAACCTCATCCACCCACTCGCCTGTATGCCGTTTGTTCAACCCTCCAAAGCGATCGAAAGTAGCAAAAAACTGGTCGTGCCCGCTGTATCCCGCCGTAGGCACAAAGCTCCGCATTGAGAAAGCATCGATCAGCCGGTCGTAGAGCTCCTGGTCGGCAGGGCTGAGGTTGCTGTTGAGCCGGCTCGCGGGAATAAGCGGTAGATCGCAAGGCGGCTTGGCAAAGCTCAGCGCTGTGGGATCCACGCAAAGCCCATCCTCCCCCGCGGCGCGAATAAAGCTCTCCGCATAGACCGCCCCGGAGAGGTGCACGTGCAGGTCCGCGCCTTTGGGGAAGCCAACAAGAAACGCATGCAAAGCCGGCGGTCCAGCCTTCACCGCCTCCTGGTAAGCCCGTGCGGCGCGAGCTTCCTGTCCGTCAGCGCGTCCACCAGGAGCCTGAGCGTGGAGATCAAAAGTTACAGCGAAAACGAGCGAGAGCGAAGCGAGAAAGCGAGCAGAGCAGCGCATAGTTGCCTTTCAGTGTAGTGCACCATTTGCAATTGCGGGGAGATTTGCGTAACGGGGTTTGGAGGGAGCAGGGGCATTTATGCCCCTGAAGGGAGCGGTAGAAGGATTCGCCTTCAGGCGCGGGCACTTACTTATTGAGGACCGCGTAAGCATTGTCCGCTCAAACGCGCCGGAGGCGCAGAGTTTGTTAGCCCCGCGCTTCACCGGGGTCCCCAAGAAACGATCTTTGTTTCTTGGGGTGGAAGAGTGGGGAAAATGGATTCTATAAATTCCTTCCGGAGTCCCGTAGGGACGGCGCAAGAACATTATTTATGCAGGAACCAATGACAGGACCGAAAAAGCACGAAGATGAAGCCCAGTCGAATCGAGGGTGATGCGGCCCCGCCAGTTGGGTTTGGCTTGGGCGAATGGGAGTTGCTATACTGGCTGAAGTTGTTTCTGAAGCGCAGTGTTCGTGGAATCGCCTACCTCATCCGGCGAAGCCGGAATCCGCGCGGAAAATTGCAACTGGAATTTTGCACTGAGGCCAGATAGCTCAGTGGTAGAGCGCGGCCCTGAAAAGGCCGGCGTCGGCGGTTCAATCCCGTCTCTGGCCACCACTTTAAAATCAGCAACTTAAAAGATACATTTCGGGAAGTTCCAGGAAAGATTCAGCGAAATTGCTAGACTTGAGCAGTGAAACCCTCTGAAAATATATCCCGGCGTTGCCAGAAGGAGACTGTTCGCGTTTTGGCGCCACAACACAGTTTCGGATGCTTTCACCCGGTTGATTCACGTAGGGTAGAATTTCACCTGCTTCCATGACAAGCTTGATCGGTTTCGGTACCCGCACCGGGACCGCGACAGGATATGCCGCTGTGTCTGTTTCAGCATAGCCGCAGATCTCTCTCACAAAAAGAGTAGATGAATTATCCTTTCTTCGCAGCAAGTGGATTGGTCGGCGGTCGCATTGGAAAATAGACGTAGTCTTTTGCGTTCATGGTTCGCATGAGAATGAACAAAGGGGGTGGTATGTCTCGAAATCAGCATTTACTGAGGTGGTTGCCTTGGGCGATTCTTTCCTGTGTTGGATGGGGAATTTATGGGTTTCTTGCCAAGGTGGGCTCGGCAGGCGTCAATGCAACCGACATGCAGATTTTGTTCACCATTGGGACATTTCCGCTCATAGCATTCTTCCTTTTCCGCAGGAGTGGATTGGGTTCAGACAATAAAGGCAGAATAATCGGAACTCTGATCGGTGTGCTGGCAGGACTCGGCGGAATCGCATTTTTTGCTGCCATGGAGCGGGGCAAGGCTTCCTTGGTCGGTCCGACTACTTCGCTTTTTCCTTTGATCACTGTGATCCTCGCTCGCTTTGCACTAAGAGAGCGTCTTAATCGTGTGCAAATGATCGGCATCCTGCTGGCGCTGGTTTCTGCCGGCCTGCTGGCAATGTGAGGTTCTCTTTATGACGTGGCTCGTCTATTCTCTGATCGTAGTTTTCTTCTGGGGCATCGTCGGCGTTTTCCAGAAATTGGGCGCAAACCATAGTACGCCAGATAGCTTGATGGTCTGGACAACGATTGGCTACGTAATTCTATTGCCATTCCTATTCACGGGATCGCACTTGACGACGCTGCCGCCAATGGCAATTGCCGTGGGCCTCCTCGCCGGATTTGCCAATGGACTTGGTGCGTGGTTTCTTTTAATAGCGCTGAATAAGGGCGCCACGGCCTCAGTGGCCGTTCCATTCACAGCCCTTTACCCTCTGCTGACCATCGTTCTTGCAATCACGTTTCTTGGTGAGCGCCTGACCCGCACCCAAGCCCTCGGAATTTCGCTCGCGCTTACCGCAGCCGTACTGCTGTCTTACGAGAAGGAAGTTCCAAAAGCGATCTAAGATGCGCTGTTGAAAGCAGCAACGAGAGCACAGGCGGTCCCCGCTGCGGTAGGCAACGTAATCTCAGTTCGCCCCTGCGTGCACCACAAACCGCTCCATGTAATCGTGCAATAGTTGCCGATGCCCATCGCGGTATGCATCGTAATCCTTGGCAATCCCTTCGTCGGCCCCGCTGATCAAAATCCAGCAATCCAGCATTCCGGCATTGCTCACTTCCACCAGGTTGCGCAGGCTCTCATCCAGATTCGCAAGCGGCGTCTTTCGTTCCTTGATGACAGTGACCACCAGGCTCAGCGCACCATCCTCTTCCTTCAGCGTGTGCCGATACTCCTTCTCGCCGGGAAAGTCCTTCTTGAATTCATCGTTCCTGTATTTGGCGCGAGTGATCGAGTACATCAGCCACGCCCCAGCCTCCGGATGCTTCGTTTCGTCAGTCATCTCCGGGTCGACGTTAACGGTTATGTTGTTCGGTTTGTTCGGGTCAATCACCGGCGCCGCCGGCCGATCGATCTTCGGCGCCAGCACCACGGCTTTTTCAATCTGCGCCCACTGCTGCAAACCCTGCCGTGCAAATTTATTTTGGGGCTCAGCCACAATGGCGTCGATGAACTTCTCTTTTGCCGCAGAGGGATCGTTGCCGAGTTTCATGATCGCGTCGCCCCAGTAGCGGTATGCGGTCTCGCGATTCGGATCGATGGCAATCGCCCGCGCAAACCAATGGGCCGCGGTGGGCAAATCCTTCTGCACATAGGCCGTATCGCCAGCAAACAACGGAGCCTCATAGAGCCTGCCATCTGCTTCAGCCGCAGCCTCATATTTGGCCATCGCCGCGGGAAAATCTCCTGCTGTATAAGCCTTCTCAGCCTCCTCCAGCAACGCCTTGCCCTGACTGACGATGCCGGAATAGAGCGGCTTATCAGGATCGAGAGTGGACATTGATCGCACAAATTCGGTCGTGTCGCCCAGCTCGACGGCACGCTTGGCCGCATCCCGCTCCCGTATCCTGATCACCTTGACTTGCGCCGCATCGCTCAACTGAACCGCCTCGGCGCCCAGGCAATCCGCCAGCCGCTCAAAGTAGAGCTGCACGCTGGGATTCTTCCTGGTCAGATCCTCATAAAGCGGCAGAGCATCCGGCCGCTTGCCTGCCTGGTAAAGCGCATTGGCCCTCGCCGCCTCATCGTTCTGTGCCCATCCCGCCGATATTGCCAGACAAAGGCAAACTACCGCCATCCATCTCCACATGCCGTTCTCCTTTCGCATGGAACATGAGGACCCATAACCCCTTGAGACAACGCCGGCCAATCCGTTCGAACACGGCCAGACATCGAATCTCCAAGACCCTCCATGCTAACCTGAATCTTCTATCCCGTGGAGATTCAGTTTGCAATCCAGTGCCTTAGTCATTGCCGTCTTCGAGTTCGTCCTGCTCCTTTTTTCGCTCAGTGTCCATGAGTGCGCCCACGCCTGGATGGCCTCCCGCCTGGGCGACCAGACCGCTCGCATGATGGGTCGCGTCTCGCTCAACCCCATCGACCACATCGATCCCATCGGCACCTTGCTCCTACCCGCGCTCATCATCTTCGGACCGTTAATCGGATTTGGCGGGTTCGGCGGCATTCTTTTCGGGTGGGCCAAGCCGGTCCCGATCATCAGCCGCAACTTCCGCAAGTACCGCCGCGACGATATGCTGGTCAGTCTGGCCGGGCCGGCCTCGAACCTGGTTCTTGCCTTCATCTCGTTCGTGGGTCTGGCGGCTCTCACAATTACCCAGCGCCATGCTCCAATGACAGATAACCCCTCGGTTGCAATTCAGACCCTATATTTGCTCACTACCATCGGCCTCCAGCTCAACCTCACGCTTTGCATCTTTAACCTGCTTCCGATTCCGCCGCTCGATGGCAGCCATGTCGCCCGGCAACTGCTGCCCTATGGAGCAGTGCAGGTCTACGACCGGATTCCCATCTGGGGCAGTTACCTGCTGATGATCTTTCTGGGCCGCGCGATCCTGGGCGCGTTATTGTTTCCGATCATGAGGCTGGTCGGTTCTGTCCTGAACCACATATAGAATTGCGCCGGACACAAGGGTGTTAATACCTCGAAAATGGCTATTAAGGACTATTATCGAGCCCTCCTCCCGCTGCGATTGAATCTCGAATCAAGGTTTTTCCAATAGTTTCATATCCATCAACTGCAACATCAGGTCCACCACCAGTTCGCTGGTATACGGCTCCCCCCGAAAATCAAACCCGCCTTTCCGTTCCAGCCACGGATCGGCAATCGCTTCGGTCAATGAACCCTTGTATGGACCGTCCGTCACCTCGATGAAGAAGTTCAGTTGCATCACCCGGTCCCTGAGTTGCTTAAACAGGGGATTGCCTGTGGCCTTATACAACCGGTCCAAACACTGGATTTTACGATTCTGATAGTTATAAACGGAATATTGATTGTAGTGCTGCTGCTCACTGTGCGCTCCCTGCGTGGGATTCTTGACCCAACTCAATTGTTTTGGGCACCAGTAGAGCAGCGCATAATATGCATTGGCTACGGCCTGATCAAGGTTCTCCTTGTCTCCGCTCCGGTCATACCGGTTCAGCCAGTACTCCACCACGTTGTAGATGCTGTCCTGCTCATAATCTCCGGGGGGAAGGTCCGGGTGCTGCCCCGTGTACCAAAACTTTCCCTCCACCTCTTTTTTGAGGAACTCTCCTTGTCTCTCGCTGGCGCGGAGTAACCGCTCGTCGCCCGTGATTTCAGCGATCATCGGCAGCGCGACCAGAGTGCGGCCGGATACCACGGACTCGGATTTCGCGCCCGTTTGAATATCGACGACCTGTGGAAAACCGCCATCCGCGTTCTGCTGCGCAAGCACCCACCCCAGCGATGCCTGCGCAGCTTTGTACCAGTCCTGCCGATCGATGCCCTCATGTTCTTTGACTAACTGCCAGGTTTCCAGGATGTACCGGTCCATCCATGTGTTC
Organism: Occallatibacter sp.; assembly: GCA_049515455.1. GTDB lineage: Bacteria > Acidobacteriota > Terriglobia > Terriglobales > Acidobacteriaceae > Telmatobacter. Next base: position 168,313 of record JBEKUB010000003.1, on the reverse strand, counting down.
ATATCTACCTTGAAACCGCTGTGGCCCCAATCCCAGCTGCAAAAACCCTCCGCCGTCTGTCCGTCAGGCCGTTCCTGTTTATTGAAATAGTAGGCAGTATGAAAGACACCGCTCGCTTGCTGGCCTTTGATTGCAAAATCGATCTGCTCCATCGCCCGCTGTCGCCAAATCTTCTCGCCTGTCAACTCGTAGAGGCGGTATTCGAAATAGGCAATATAGGGATTGTTTGCGATATACACAAATGGAGCGCCCCGGTGATGTTCGTAACCAATCCCGGGCTTCCAACTCTGCATCTGCCGACGGCCATCGACAGTCAGCTTAAAGGCCTCCTGCGGCGTGCGCACTTTCAAAGAATCATCGACGCGATAGTCGTTTACCTTGACCCAGGCGCGCATGATTGCCGTAATCGAGCGGTCAAAGTCGCCCGCATCACTCAGAAAAAGCTCGAGCGGCATCTGATACTTTATGCCCGCCACCAGATTCCCGTCTCCAACACGAAATTGCGGCGCTCTCCGGCGATTGGCGAAGTCGAGGCTGGTCTTGCCCGTCCAGGTGGTTGGATTCAGGTAATCGGAGTTGCTGTCAATCGCATAAAGAAGAACCAGCGACAGATCGGGCCTGTACACCAGAACCCCAGGGATGCCGGAGTAACGCAACGGCGTAACAGCAACTTCCTCACTGTTGCCGGCCCATGGATAACTCTGCGCACGCCAGTCGTTCGAGAAACCATCCTGATAGGTCAGGCAAACTTCCCAATCCTTAAGATCCTTATCAGCCGACCAGCTTATGTTGAAAGTCGCAGCCGCCAGGTCGGCGCGTAAAGCAGTCTCGGCTTTCCATGAAAACAGTACGCCGTCGATCTGTTGCTGACCAGAGAATTGCGCCGTTGTCGGATTGACCTTTCTCGCCTTCGACGCAGGCAGCCAGCGGACCTCTCCACTTTTCAAATTGCGCAACGCCAGCAAGCCGTTGGTCGCCGGTTGCTCGATTGGCCTGCCGTGGAGCGAAATTGTTCCGAGTGCCCAGCCTCCCGGCATCTTCGAGAACTCCCACTTCACACCTGTGCGATTTTCAATCGATATCGGTTTACTGATGTGTTCAGCTACTGCGCCCGCAGGGCCAACAAAAAGCAACCCAAGTAGTAGTGACATTGCTGCGATAAGTCTCTTCATCGGTTTTCCCCGGCTGCGATTGAATGACGCGAAACATTCGGGAACGGAGCATTTCATTCCGTTGCTCGTACCGCGGCCGGCAAGGCTATGTCCCTGGTCCACCGATACATCTTAAACGAGTACGGTTTCTCGAGAGTCTTTCGCCAAGCCCCAAATCTTCCCGGGGATACATTGCCAACCCAATCTGTTCCACCTGTTTGTTGCTCCAATCGTACCCGTGCATTCGATTTCCACTCGCAAAAACGGCATATTGCTTGTAACACACGGAGCGCCGCAGCCCTTCTCCCGCTACAATGGAATGAGCCATTTCAGCGTTTTCATTAGAGACGGCTTCATTCTCCCGGCTCCATCACAGAATCGATACGCCTCATGCCTGAATCCGTACCTTCATCCCATCTGAGCGCCGCAGGCGCAGTTGGCCCCACCGCTGGTGGCCGTCCGCGCGTCTTGAGCGGCATGCGTCCCACCGGCAAACTCCACCTGGGCAACTATATGGGCGCCCTGGCCAACTGGGTCAAGCTGCAAAACTCTGACCAGTACGAGTGCTACTTTTTTATCGCCGACTGGCACGCGCTGACCACCGACTACGCCGACCCCTCGAACATCGCACCCAATACCAGGGACGTGCTGCTGGATTACCTGGCCGCTGGACTCGATCCCGCCAAGAGCGTGCTCTTTTTGCAGAGCAAGGTCCTCCAGCATGCCGAGCTCAACCTGCTGCTGGGCATGATTACTCCGCTGGGTTGGCTGGAGCGCGTGCCGACCTATAAGGAGCAGCAGGAGAATCTGACCGGCAAGGATCTGACTACCTACGGATTCCTCGGCTATCCGCTGCTGATGGCCTCCGACATTCTCATCTACCAACCGCAGTTCGTTCCCGTGGGCAACGATCAGACCGCCCACGTGGAGCTGACCCGTGAAGTTGCGCGACGCTTCAACCAGTTCTATAAGCTCGACGGTCAGGAGGTTCTGCCCGAGCCCAAGGTGCTGCTGACCCCATCGCCCAAGCTGCCCGGCACCGACGGCCGCAAAATGTCGAAAAGCTACGGAAATACGATCCTGATGACCGACCCCGAGCCGGTCGTGCGTCAGAAGCTCAAGACTATGGTCACCGACCCGGCCCGCATCCGCCGCAGCGACCCCGGAGAGCCCGATATATGCCCGGTAGGAGATCTGCACAAAGTTTTCTCGACGCCGGAGACGTTAATCAAAGTGTATGAGGGCTGCCGCTCAGCGGGCATTGGCTGCATCGAATGCAAAAGTTGGGCCGCCGACGCACTGGTGCAGATCCTGGAGCCGATTCAGAAGCGCCGAGCTGGATTTACGGAGACACAGGCAAATGAAATTCTCGAAGACGGTTCCAACCGCGCGCGCCTGCGCGCCGAAGAGACCATGCAACAGGTACGCGCCGCCATGCAGTTGAACCAGGACATGCCTGCCGCCAAATAGAATTGATGGGTGCGCCCCAGGAATACTCGCACAGCAGAGAGGCCGTCTGGGGTAAACCGTTAGTCAGACCGAAGTACACAAAGATGCAGGAGAAACACAATGTCTGCCGCAGATGAAGTCATCAAGTCAGTTGACAGCAGCATGACCAGCCCCGAGCCTAGCCTGAGGCGGCAAGTGATGTCGTACAGTCAGAGCCTGATGCTGGTCAGGCACAAGATGGAGCCGGGATGGATTGGCGCCGCGCACAGCCATCCGCATGAGCAGTTGGTTTACGTCATCTCGGGCGCAATCCAGCTCACCATTGCGGGTGTGGCACATTCGCTTTCTGCCGGGGACAGCATTCTGGTTGCCTGCGGCACGGAGCACCAGGCGCGCTGTGAACGGGCTTCCGAGGTACTTGATGTTTTTGCGCCGTATCGCTCCGACTACGCTTGAAGTGAACGGCGGCTTGAGGTGACGTCCGAGAAACGGATTGTTGCCGACAATGGCCTCAGCCGGTAAACCGAATTTGGCATGAACCGCCGAGGGAATGGATATGCAAGCAAAGATAGTCCCGTGGTGGCGAAGGGCGTTTGAGTTCGCTTTAGGTGGAATTCGCTCGGGATTCGGTCTTTTCTCACGGCATGCGCAGCCCGCTCCCGTCGAACCTGTAGAAGAGAACAGTTTTCTTGACAGACCAAAAGAATCGTTGGAAGTTAAAACAGTATTGACCAATCAGACCAATTCGAAGAATATCCGCGCCGCCACTGAAGCCGTAGCCGCGCCCACTCCTGCCGCCGAGCCGACAGCCGAAGCTGCCGCCGAACCACTCCCGAAAATCGTTGCGGAGATTCAGCCGAGCAGTCCAATTGCCCCCGTTGATGCAGCAGTCATCGAACCACCCGCGGAGCCAGAACAGGAGATTGCTCCGCAAACGGAGGCGGAGGCAGAGCCGGATCAACAGCAGGAGACAGAGACAGAATCCGTTGCAGAGGTTTCCAGTGCAACAGAAACGATTCCTGTAGCTTTCGAACCAGCCCTGGAGCCGGAGACTGCTCTTCAGCCAGAACTTGACGCCGAGCCTGACCCACAGCAGGAGCCCGAGGAAGAACCCACTACGGAAGATCTCACTGCAGCCGATTCGATACCCACGGCTGAACCCACTCCAGCCGAGGAGCCATTGGTTGCAGAAGAGCCCGATCCACTCCCGGAGCAAGTTGAGCCCATGCTCGAAACAATCGAAGCGGAGAGTGATTTGATAGAACCACTTCTGCACGAGCCAGCTGCACCTGAGCCAGTTGCAGAAGCAGCATCCGAACCCGAATCCACCACTGCCGCCGCCGAACCTGCGCCGATCTCCGATCCCGTTATTCCAGTCGCTCCAGCGGTGGAGGCTCCTGTAGCGGAGGTCCCGGAGCCGGCGCCCGTTCCTGAAACTCCACCGCCGCCAACTCCCAAGCCTTTCATCAAGCTGGAGTCACGGGACGACGAGGCCAATCTCTCGCCTTTCTCGGTAGTCGTAGAGCAGATTTACGACGGCCCGCTCGACCTGCTGCTGGACCTGATCCGCAAGCAGGACATCGACGTTTACGATATTCCCATCGCCAAAATCACGGCCCAATTCCTGGCCTACGTGAACCAGCTCAAGGCCACAGACGTAGACGTGGCCGGCGAGTTTATCTATATCGCCTCGCTCCTCATCCACATCAAGAGCAAGATGCTGCTGCCACGCGCGCCGTCCGGCCCGGAAGAAGCCGCAGATGACCCTCGCCGCGAATTGGTGGAGCGGCTGCTGGAGCACGAGCGCTTCAAAAACGCCGCCCAAATGCTGCAGCAAAAGCAAATGCTAGAGGCCGCCACATGGAGCAACCCCGGGTTCCGCGAGTTCCAGGATGACGTGGCCGCCGAACCAGAGATCGCCGCCGATACCGTGGACCTTGTCCGCATATTCCGCGATATTTTGGAGCGCATCCGCTCCCGCCCCGTCTTCGACGTCGATGAGGATGCGGTCACCGTGGGCCAGATGATTCAGTTTCTCGCCCGCCGCCTCACCATGGAAGACAAGCCCGTGGCCCTGCGCCGCCTGCTCAGCCACACGCGTTCTGAACGTGCTTTGATCGCCATCTTCCTGGCCCTGCTCGAACTGGTCCGCTTGCAGGCTGTCCTGCTCCGCCAGGATCGCGCCTTCAGCGAAATCTTCGTCAAGAAGCACACCGGATTCGACGCCGTAATGAATGAGGGCCTGGCCAACGCCCACGACGACTGGAAGTAGGTTCGAATGGAATCAGCTCCGATATGAAAGAAAAAGCGAAACCTGCCAATGATCGCCGCGGCCGACTTTGGGCGGAACTTCAAGAAAAGGCAAAGGATGACCCTCGACTCACCCGACAGCTTGAGGCCGCGAAGCGTGGGATGGAAGAGTGCAGCGAGACCTTGCAAAGACTGGCGGATTCCTGATCCCCTGATACCTCCGATTTCCACCGTCCCAACAATCCCCTTTACAACCACCATGCCCAACCGGTGTAGAATCAATCAAGCAGAATCAGTTCTCCCTCTGATTCATCGAGCAAGCGGCCGGGCACGTAACATGGCTGCTAGGGATTTATGAACGCCAATTTAACCAGATATTCACTCTCCCGCAACAATCCATCCCCTTTGTACCTGCTTTGCAATTCCTTTGTTGTGCTGTTTTCCCGGAGGCCCGGGCGCTACCGGAATGATTCCGGCCGCTTTGGAAAGTTCTGATGGCTGGCCTTGCAACCTCAGTCGAAGTCATGCCCTCGACCGCAACGCTGCCTGAACGCGGGTTGAAGAGAGGGTCAAGCCGTGTGAGCTTCATGGTGTTTCTGCTCGCCATGCTGAGCGGCCTTGGCTACATAGTCATTCATGTTGCTAAAGACCTCGACAGTGTGACCGTTACCAGCGTCTGGCCTTATATGCTTCTGGCGCTGGCACTGCTGATCGCCCTCGGTTTCGAGTTCGTGAACGGCTTTCACGATACCGCCAATGCCGTAGCCACAGTCATTTACACCCATTCGCTTGAGCCGAATATCGCTGTTGTATGGTCGGGAATCTGCAACCTGACGGGCGTGTTGTTCTCATCGGGCACTGTGGCCTTCGCCATCATCACCTTGCTGCCTGTCGAACTGATTCTGCAGGTCAGCTCCGGCGCCGGTTACTCCATGATCTTCGCCCTGCTGATCGCCGCCATCGTATGGAACCTGAGCACATGGTGGTTCGGGCTGCCGGCCTCCAGCTCCCACACCATGGTCGGATCCATTATCGGCGTGGGCATCGCCAACCAACTGCTCAATATGCGCAGCGGCACCTCCGGCGTGGACTGGGCACAGGCCGGCAAAGTCTTCAAAGTGCTGTTGATTTCTCCGCTGATCGGTTTTTTTGCGGCGGCGCTCCTCATGCTGGTTTCCAAGTGGCTTATCAAGTACCCCTCCCTCTACGAAGCACCCAAAGGTAACCAGCCGCCGCCATGGCCCATCCGCGCCCTGCTGTTGCTGACATGCTCCGGAGTCAGCTTTTCGCACGGCTCCAACGACGGACAAAAAGGCATGGGCCTTATCATGCTCATTCTGATCGGCACAATGCCCACCGCCTACGCGCTCAACCATGCTGTTTCCGCTCACGATATTCAGGACTTCATCGCCGCTTCTGAGCAGGCCGGGCACATCCTCGACCGGCATGTGGACCCGCAGGGCATTCTGGGACCCGATGCTCGCGCAGAGGTTACCGATTATATCCGCACCCAGCAGTTGCAGCCCGACACTGTGCTGGCGCTCAGAGAACTGGTGGAGGACCTGAATCATGAAGTGGCCCTCTACAAAGCTTTCAAGTCAGTTCCAGCGCAAGACCAGACCAACGTCCGCAACGATATGTACGTGGCCAGCGAAGCCATCCGCCTGATGCAAAAGAGCGGCAAGCCCGCCTTTACTGCCGCGGAAAACGACGCCCTCTCCAATTACAAAAGCAAGGTGGATAAGGCCACCCGGTACATCCCCAATTGGGTCAAAGTCGCCGTCGCCCTGGCGCTCGGATTCGGAACCATGGTCGGCTGGAAGCGCATCGTGGTCACCGTGGGTGAGCGAATCGGCAAACAGCATCTTGCCTACGCGCAAGGCGCCAGCGCCGAGTTGGTGGCCATGGCCACCATCTTCGCAGCTAACATCTGGGGTCTGCCCGTCTCCACTACCCATGTGCTAAGTTCCGGCGTAGCCGGCACGATGGCAGCCAACGGCAGCGGCCTGCGCTTCACTACCGTTCGCAACATCGCCGCCGGCTGGGTTCTAACCCTTCCCGCTGCCGCGCTGCTCTCCGGCCTGCTCTTCTGGCTCTTCCGCTCCATCTCCTGAGCAGTTCCAAATTCTTCCGGAGCGACGCTCAACCGGGCCGGAGACCGCTTCCTGCCAAATCCATTCTCTTACTGATTTTCGTTTGACTTCCGCAAGAATTCATCTCCCTTTCATCCAATTCGTATATCCATTGCAGAGTCTGGAAATGTGGGCCGTAGTGCGTCTGGACAGAAGTACATCCCAAAGTTTGGAGCATTAAGCATGTCCGATCTGGCGACAACCACTCCCGGCAGACCGCCGGCCGCAGCCTTACTTGACAAGAAAATGAAGAAATCCCACGCCATGATCAGCGGGGCCGTTGTTATTGCAGCGCTGGTTATCGGTCTCGGATTCATCGCTGTTCATCTGGTTCAAGACCTTGGCGGCATCACTGTTGGCAGCGCCTGGCCCTGGGTGCTGCTTGTGGTGGCCCTGTTGATCGCGCTCGGCTTCGAGTTTGTGAATGGCTTCCACGACACAGCAAATGCCGTCGCCACCGTCATTTACACCCATTCGCTGGAACCGAATCTGGCCGTGGTATGGTCAGGGCTTTGCAATCTGGTTGGCGTGCTCACCTCCACCGGCACCGTGGCCTTTACCGTTATCACGCTGCTGCCCGTCGAGCTCATCCTGCAGGTAAGCGCGGGCGCCGGTTTCGCCATGGTTTTCGCCCTCCTCATCGCCGCCATCATATGGAACCTGAGCACCTGGTGGTTCGGCCTGCCCGCCTCCAGCTCCCACACCATGGTCGGCTCCATCATCGGCGTGGGCCTCGCCAACCAACTGATGAACGGGCGCAGCGGAACCTCCGGCATCGATGTAGAACAGGTCGTTAAAGTGTTCAAGGTTCTGCTCATCTCACCGGTGGTCGGCTTTTTCGCTGCCGGTCTGTTGTTCCTTCTGTCCAAGTGGCTCATCAAGTACCCCGCTCTCTATGAAGCGCCCAAGAGTGACGCGCCTCCGCCGTGGCCCATCCGCGCGCTGCTGGTGCTCACTTGCACCGGCGTCAGCTTTGCCCACGGCTCCAACGATGGCCAGAAGGGCATGGGCCTCATCATGCTGATCCTCATCGGCACCGTTCCCACCGCCTACGCACTCAACCACGCCGTTACTGCCAGCCAGGTGCAGGAATTCGTTGTCGCTTCCGATCAGGCAGGCCACATCCTCGACCGCTATGTAAACAAGAACGGCGTCCTGGGCGAAGACGCCCGCACCGAAGTCACCGATTACATTCGCACCAAGCAGATTCAGCCGGATACGGTTCTCGCGCTGCGTGAGCTGGTAGAAGACCTGAACCACGAAGTGGCCCTCTACAAGGAGTTCAACGCGGTTCCGGCAAGCCAGCAGACTAACGTCCGCAACGATATGTATGTCGCCAGCGAAGCCATTCGCCTCATGCAGAAAAACCACAACCCAGCCTTTACCGCCAGCGAAAATGCGGTCCTGGCCAAATACAAGGGCAAGGTAGACAAGGCCACCAAGTTCATCCCCACCTGGGTCAAGGTTGCCGTGGCCCTGGCACTCGGCATGGGCACAATGGTCGGGTGGAAGCGCATCGTCGTCACCGTGGGCGAAAAAATCGGCAAGGAGCACCTGACCTATGCGCAGGGCGCTAGCGCCGAACTGGTGGCCATGTGCACCATCATCGCCGCCGACACTTATGGCCTCCCGGTCAGTACCACGCACGTGCTCAGTTCAGGCGTGGCAGGAACCATGGCCGCAAATCGCAGTGGTCTACAACTATCGACCATTCGCAACATCGCGGCTGCATGGGTCTTTACGCTCCCAGCTGCCGCGCTGCTCTCCGGAAGCCTCTTCTGGCTCTTCCGCCAGATGAGCCACTGAGAGGCGAAACGGGGTTTCCTGATTTTTCAAAATCGGTTGACGCAGAAATATACCGCACCGAGCGCGAGCACGGTGCGGTATATTTGCTCATGGTCTGGAAGGTGGCCCTCTAAAAATCCGGCCCAAATCTCAACCCCAAGGAGATCACTGTGGCAAGCTTCTGTACGAAATGTGGAGCTGAACTTTCCCCTGACAAGCAAGTCTGCACAACTTGTGGCGCAGCGGCAGCGTCTGCCCAACCAACTTACACGCAGACAGCCGCCCCGCCTGCCAAATCCAGCAGCGCGGTCAAGATCATCCTGATCATCGTCGCCATTGTCGTGGGACTCGGCGTTATCGGTATGGGGGTGGCCGGTTACACAGTTTGGCGCGTCTCGCGATCCATCCGTATGAGCAACAACGGCACAGCGGTAACGCTGAGTACCCCCGATGGCAAGGTCGATCTCAATACGACTGAATCCTACACAGCATCCGAACTTGGCACGGATATTTATCCCGGTGCACAGAGCGTAAAAGGCGGCATGCGGATGGATTTGTCGACTGGCTCAATGGTAACGGGCATATTCGTCACTTCCGACTCCAAGGACCAGGTGGTTGCTTTTTACAAGAACAAATTTGGCAGCGGAGCTTCCACGTTCGATACCGCCGACGGCGCTATCCTGACACTCCCCATGGGCGATAAGGAATCTGTGATGGTGACCGTTTCATCCAGACGGTCAGAGAATGACGGAAAAACCAAGCTGGTCATCGTGCACACCAAGAACACCAAGGCTTCCTGAAGGCTATTGGAGCCACAAAAGAGGGGCGTCCGCCGCTGCGGACGCCCTTTCCGCAGCTTCTTGCTTCCTTTCGTCCCCTCCATTGTGATGTCACCCTGAGCGGAGCGCAGCGGAGTCGAAAGCCTGCCCTGAGCGGAGTCGAAGGACCTGCTTCTCGCTTTTCCTCCGGAAAGGGCGGGAAATCGAGCATGCCTCATCCAATTCCGGTACCATAATTGAGGAACTGTCGAAGAATGAGCCTGAAAGCCAAGCTGGAAGCTGTCATCTACGCCGCGGAGGAGCCGGTCACACTGGCCCAGCTCGCCGTATTATTTCCGACCGATGCCCTGGAGTCGAAGTCGGAGCAGGAAACCGCGTCTGCCTCCGTGTCCACAGAGACGCAGGAAGCCGTCGAATCCCAATCGACCATGGTCGAAGAGTTCGTCTACCCGGAAGTAGATTCGGTCCAGCTTCCGAGCGAAAATGCCCCGGCGCCCGAGCCTGAAGCCGCCGTCGCGTCGGACCCGACCGCTGAAGCGGTCCCAAATTCGGACAACGCGTCGGAGCTCGCAGCCGATCAACAAAATCCTCCGTCCGATGAAGTCGCAGTCGACGCCGAGCTCGAAGCCCGCCGCCTGGCCCGACAGCGTGACCGCGAAGCTCGCGTCGTGATTCAGCAGCTGGTTGACGAGCTCATCGACGACTATGTCTCCGACGACCGCGGCATCGAGATTCGCCAGATTGCCGGCGGCTATCGAATGGCCACCAAGCCCGAGTGCCACGATGCGGTTCGCACCTTTGTGAAGAGCCTCAAGCCGCCACTCAAGCTCTCCCTGCCGGCTCTCGAAACACTGGCCGTCGTAGCCTACAAGCAGCCGGTCACCGCGCCCGAGGTCAACGAGATTCGCGGCGTAGACTCGTCTGGCGTCTTCGGTTCGCTCCTCGCCCGCAAGCTCATCACCACCGCCGGCCGCAAGCAGGTCATCGGCCGCCCCATACTCTACAAAACTACGCGGGAGTTCCTTCTTCGCTTCGGTCTAAAAGACGTAAGCGAGCTGCCCTCGATGGAAGAGTTCGAAAAGATGGCCGCCATTGAGCTCGACGAGCCGGAACTTGCACGAGATGGAAAATCGGATCCGCTCGCAACCTCGAGTCAGAATCTGAGTCTGGAACTGGACGAAAGCGACGATCAGCCCGGCGGTGAGTTCGGAGAAGATTTCTCGGACGCATCCACAGAAACCCCTTAACCCACCGTGACCGCCGGGATGGCGGCCAGTAACAAACCCACGAGAGAGGCAGTACCTGCGGCGCCTCGCCCCACCCAGCAGGCAGAAACCGAGATGTTTTCCCCATGGCTAAAAAAACAAAGAAGTCTATTGATCTTCAACCCACAGCCGTCGAACCCGAATCCGAAGTCGCGCCCGAAACCAAAATCATAGATCCCATCGGAGACGAGACCGACGGCGAAGCCGCGGTTGCAGCGGAACCAGCGATCGAAGCTACGACAGAAATTGAGCCCGCCGACGAAGATCCCGAGGACTCCGACCCTGAAGTCAAATCCCGTCCCCCCGCCAAACTCGAACGCCTGCAAAAAATCCTCGCCCAGGCCGGTGTAGCTAGCCGCCGCAAAGCCGAAGAGATGATCGAGCAGGGCCGCGTGCAGGTGAATGGAAAAATCGTAACCGTGCTGGGCACCAAAGCCGATGCCGCTCGTGACCACATTCGCGTCGACGGAAAGCTGCTGCAAGGTTCCGAGCGCCTGCGCTACTTCGTTCTCAACAAGCCCAGGGGCTTCGTGACCACAGTCAAAGACCCCGAGGGCCGGCCGACGGTCATGCAGTTTTTCGAGAAGATCAACGAGCGCCTCTATCCCGTCGGCCGCCTGGATTATATGAGCGAAGGCCTGCTCGTGGTCACAAATGACGGCGAGCTGGCCAACCGCCTTACCCGCGCAGCTGCCGGCGTGGAGAAAACCTACCTCGTCAAAGTCGCAGGCCAGCCTACTGAAGCCGAGCTGGATATTCTGCGCAGCGGCGTTTCCATCGAGCGAGGGAAACCCGGCTCAGGCCAGGTTCGCACATCTCCAGCCCGCATCCGACAAGTTCGCCAGGGCGATAATCCCTGGTACGAAGTGGTGCTCATCGAGGGCCGCAACCGCGAACTGCGAAAAATGTTCGAGAGTGTAGGTCACTTTGTTGAGAAGATTCGCCGCGTCGGCTATGGCCCGCTGGTTCTCGACCAGGAGCCAGGCAACCTGCGCGAATTGGAGCCGGAAGAGCTGGTTGCCCTTCGTGCCGCCGCCGAGGGCAAGCTGCGCACTCCAAAGTCAAAGGAACTCCGCCGCCGCAACGCCATGGATGCTGCGGGTTTGCCCACCGTTGCGCCCCGGCCAACCATCCACCCCCGGCCAGCCCGGCCATTCGTTCTTAAATCATTCGAAGATCGTCCAGCCCCCGCTCCCGCTTCTGGTCCCAAGGACTACCGGCCCAAAAAATCTTTCGGCACCGACCGGCCTTCCCGCCCAGCCAGAGAATTCGGCTCCGCACGGCCCGCATGGAAGAGGGATGATCGGCCCTACCCAGGCAAACCGCGCGAAGAGAGACCCGCCGCTGGCCGCACATTCGACAAACCTGAACCAATCAGTGGCTACGGAGCTAAACCTGGCGCAGATAAGCCGTACGGAGACAGGCCGCCTGCAACGCGGACCTACGGCGCTAAACCTTATGCAGCCAAGCCCTACGGAGATAAACCCTCCGCAGGCCGTAGCTTCCCAGCCAAACCAGCATGGAAAAAGCCGGAATCCGAGGAACGGCCACCCTATAAGCGTCCCCCTGCCTCGCGCCCCGCCGCGCCCCGGTACGAGCCCGATGAAGCAATGAACCCAGGTCCAAGAACCCCTTCTCGCCTGCAAATTGAGCCAATCCTGGAATCCGATCGCCCCAGCCGGCCAAGCGCATCTGCGCCTCGCCCCGACCGGCCTTATGCAGACCGAAGTGGTCGAGGCCGTTCAGGTGCCGGCTATTCCGGCGCCGGCCGCTCCAGTTCCTCCCGTCCTTTCCGCGGCGAAGGGGGACTCGCGCGCCCCTTCACCACTAGCAGCGGCAAACCCCGAGCAGGCGGCGCCCGTCCAAGCAGCAAACCCGGGGCCCACACGGACAGGTCTTCGTCCGTGGGGTGGAAACCCGAGAAATCTGCCCCCAACCGTTCGTTTGGCGCCGGACCGAGTCGCGGCTCCGCACCGCGTACCATCGACCCTCGCACCGGATCGGGTTACCGGCCCGCTGCCGGACCAAAGCGCTCCTTTGACGGCCCATCCACCGGGTTCAAGCGTCCCGGAGCAGGTCCACGCCCATCCGGTTCGTCCAGACCATTCACTCCTCGTGAAGGCAGCGAATCCCGCCCCCGCGGCTCGAAGCCCTATTCCAACTCCGCTCCGCGCGCCGAAAGACACGGCAGTACCGGCTGGAAGCCCAAGACCCGCTACGGAGGCTCCGGCAAACCAGCTGCAGGTGGCAGTTCGAAACCGGGCGGCTTCTCTAAATCAAGCTACAAAAGCAAACCCTCCGGCCCCAAACGGTCAGGTGCTCCCGGCGGAAAGAAGCGGCGCTAAGAAACTCCTGCATTGCCTTGGCGGAGTCGCAGTTTTTTGTTTTTCCCGTCAACCGTCCGCCAAGCGGGCTACAATGATGCCAATTCACCATTGCTTCGCAGTGGCAACTTGAATAGCCTGACGGGCACGAGAGAAAGCAAATGGCAAACACCTTTGGTACCGATATTCTGATTCAAGCGCCGGACCCGAAAAAGGCGGCAAATTTCTACGTCGACCAGCTCGGCTTCGAGCTCACTGACGAAGAACCTCAGATGATCAGCCTTCACGGTCCGCGCATTAACCTCTTCATTGAGCGTGGCCCGGCGCTCGGGCCGGTTCTTGAAGTCATGGTCGACAGCGTGGAAGCGGCCAAGCGTCGTCTGGTCAGCAGCGGCTGCCAGGTCATCAAGGACGAGCCCGATTTCCCGCGCTGTTACGTCAGGGACCCCTACGGCCTGATCTATAACCTGACCAGCTGACGCTTTCCATCAGAAGATGAAATTGGCCTGGAGCTACTCTCCCGCCTTGGCTGCCAGCATCTCTACGACTGAAATGTTTTGCATCAGCTCCTGCGGGAAGTTGTGACGTTCCTGCAGGTAAGCTGGGCTGTTGTATGAGATCCAGACCTTTCCGCCGCTGTCTTCCCATACAAGAATCTTCAGCGGCAGATCAATTGCGATAGAGGGAGCCGCCAGCATCACCGGTGTGCCGGCTTTGGGGTTGCCGAAGATAAGCAGCTTGGTGTTGGGCATCTTCATCCCTGCCTTTTCCGCTTCGCCACTGTGATCGACCAGCGCGAACACTTCCACTCCCTTCGCTTGCAGAATCCGCTTGAGCCTTTCCACGGTTTGGTCCACCGTGTGATTGCTGGGTAGATCGACAATCCCCTTATCTCCGCTGAGCTCCATCCTGACCTCCCGACTTGTTTCCATCCCTAGAGTAGGTAGCGCCGGCCTCCCGGCCGGCTGTGGCGTGGACCTCCTGGTCCACGCTCACTCTACTCCTTCAGGTGAACTGCCCTAACGGCTAGTAGTCCGAATCGAAAAAAGATAGATCGCCATTGCCAGCCCGACCAATGCCAGAAAGAAAGCGACCATCACCGCCTGGGTCGCTGCGCGACCGCTCGACCCTTCCCCGCGATCAAGCTGCCGCATCAATTGAACGTGACGCCATCCCGCAAAAGCGTTCACCAAAACCCCGGCTGCGATCAGCAATGTGCCAAACCAGAGCGACAATCCTGTGGGCTGCACGGAAGGTGAGCCCTCGATAACCTGAATTTGCTGCAGGAAGAGTCCGAAGCGCGCCACCACAAATCCGAAGCCCATCATCGCCAGGCCGGTGCGAATCCACGCAAGCAGAGTCCGTTCCGCGGCCAGGTAATCGCTCAGGCTGGCCTTCTGCCCGGCTTCTGCCGGCCTTTCCATCGCCTCAGCCTCTCGCTCATTCGGCATATTGCAACTCCCGGCTTCGGCCAGAGCACCTAAATTGCCGCGCCTTGCGCATATTATGCCCGGTCAATTGCAGATCGAGAAGATGAAAACGAAGTCGAATCTCAAGCATCGCACCAAAAACTCGGGATATTTGCCACCCAGGCCACTCAACGCGCATCTTTAAACATATGAGCACAGAAAAAGCAACCTTTGGAGCCGGCTGTTTCTGGGGCGTTGAAGCCGCCTTTGCAGCCATTCCCGGCGTGACGGCGACCGCCGTCGGCTATGAGGGCGGTCAGCTTGACCGGCCCAGCTACAAAGACGTCTGCACCAACCAGACCGGCCACGCTGAAGTCGTCGAACTCGACTTCGACCCGGAAAAAGTCAGCTACGAGCAGTTGCTCGACGCGTTCTTCTCCCTCCACGATCCCACCACTCTCGACCGCCAGGGCCCAGACTGGGGCACGCAATACCGCTCGGCCATCTTTTACCACTCCCCCGAGCAGGCTGCGGAGGCTCGCGCAAAGATCGAGCAGCTCACCGCCGAAGGCCGCTTCAAACCCAAGCGCATCGTCACCAAAGTCGAGCCAGCGCAGACCTTCTGGCGCGCAGAAGAATATCACCAGCGCTATTTAGAAAAACGCGGCCAGGCAAGCTGCCATATCTAACGGTAGTAGGCTACTTTGAAAATTCTCTGCGCGAGGGGGTAGTTCAGGCCGCCACAGCATCCACAGTGCGCACCGTGCGGCGATCACCACCAATCGACCGCCATCAGTCAGCACATCGGCGTTTTCCGGTACTAATCGGAGGAATCTCGCGGCTCCGCCGGCGCTGCCGAGTACCGCACAGCGGTTTAGTCCAATGTCCTTTTATCAGATATAATGGCGGGGCTGGCGGTGATTCTTCGCTGCCGGCCGTGTCAAGATCGGAACAAGTCGGGTTGAGGGCGCTGGCGGCGATACAGCGGAACCAGAGTCGATGTATCCCGAAAACGAAGAACTCATGAGCAGCGTCTGGCTGTAATCAATTCTCATAACTCCGGGTTGCGGAATTGGGCACGGACGATCAAATCTGGAGGCAGGAAACAATGGTCACTATTCCCAAGCACGTTCAAGATTTTTTACCAGGTAAACTGGCATGGGTGGCAACCGCTTCCCGCGATGGTATGCCCAATGTCACTCCCAAAGGTTCTCTTAAGTTGTTGGACGAGCAGCACGTCCTCTTCGCCGACCTGTTCTCGCTGAAGACCGGCAGGAATCTACTAGAGAACAAGAATGTTGCTGTCACCGTGGTGGACCCGGGAACGGGCAAGGGATACCAGATCAAGGGAACAGCAGAGATAATAGATTCCGGTGAGCTCTTCGAAGAGACGAGCAAGCAAATGAAAGCGGTTCCAAAGGATCTTCCACCGGTGCATCACGTTGTGGCCATCACAGTCGAAGCGGTCTTCGACCAGTCGGTAGGCCCTGACGCCGGCAAGCAGATCGCCTGAATCAATTCGCTTTCGACAAATTGGTTCATATTGTCGAGAGTTGAGCAGAACTGGCAGTCAAACTTGGCAGTGCTCAGGGGAGGGAAGGACGGCGAACAGACAAGCTACCGTCGCTCCTGGAGGGAGCGTGAGGCTTTAGCCTCACGAATTAAAGCCCATGATTTCAGTAGGGCTTTAGCCCCGGGATCCTTTCTCAGAATCGCGAAATTGATTTTGTCAGCAACCTGGGTCGCTCCCGTAGGGAGCCAATGACAATAGCCCCGGGGTGCGGGGTCCCCGGCGACAGGCGGGTACCCTCTGGGCGGTCGCTGGGGTGGGGATGAAACCCCGGGGAAAGCCGCCACCCAAAATACTTCGCCGTCCTGCAGGGACGGCTTGACTCATCCCCAAAAATGCCTCAGCTCGCGTGTGCCCCATCCATCACGCATTTGGTGATGGGTGGGATCGCTCGACTCTCAACGCACCGTGCGCCCAACCATCGCCATCAATCCCACTTCTAACCGTTGCTCCCGGGGGGAGCATGTGAGAATAGCCCCGGGTGCAACCCGGGGAAATGCGTCGCCCAAAAGACAAGCCGTCCCGCAGGGACGGCATGATTCATCCCCACGCACCTCGGATAGGAATCAATCTCTTGGGCCGATGGCTCGCCCCAATACGGTTTGCAGAATATATGCCCGCGAAAGCGCACAATCATTCCATAGCATCCTTTCGGAATCCATGCAGCCGAACTGAATTTGCGCGCCGCAGGAGCTAAAAGCTGAAAGCTAGGGGCTGGAAGCTCCGACAACTGCCCCTAACCCCTTTGCTTCAAAGAATTTGAAATCTAACTCACTTAGAACAAAGGAGTTACGGTAGAACCATCGCTCTATCCCCTTGAAAACAGGGAATTTCCCGCAAAGCTACCGGGGGGGGAGTGGGGGGGCAGGGAAAGTAAGTAAGATCACACGAGCGCTTCGTGCCGG
This sequence comes from Occallatibacter sp., assembly GCA_049515455.1. Classification (GTDB taxonomy): domain Bacteria; phylum Acidobacteriota; class Terriglobia; order Terriglobales; family Acidobacteriaceae; genus Telmatobacter. The sequence continues at coordinate 151,294 of JBEKUB010000003.1, read as the reverse complement.
TGCCCATCCCCTTCCGCTCCGCTAAGGGCAGGCTCTCGCCGTGTTTTTGTTCTTGCGCCTGGAGTGGAAACCGTTACTGATCGCTTGCCCGCTCCCCTTCAAGAGGATCGTCGGCCGGTCCGTCCGGCCTGTCGGGAGTTACTTCGGCCGTTTCTACCACTTCGTCGACAACCGCAATCGCCGCAGGCGTTCCCACGATTGTCCCCGGCTCGTCGCGCCACAAGCACACGATCCACCACAGCAGAACGGCGAAATACACAGAACCATTGGCGTCGGTCAGCTTATCCCGCAACCCGAGAATGTGATCGTATTCCGCCTGGGAGTGGGCCACAGCCTTCATCGCAATCAACTGCCAGGCCCCCAGCAATGCGAGATGCGCAGTTGCCGCCGTCGAGAGGCCGATCACAATCTTTTGCGTGTGGCTGCGCCAGTCTGCCTTGAAGCGGCGGCCGAAAAGTACAACCAGCAGCCCCAACTCGATGTTCAGCACGCTCACCAGCAGTTCGCCCTTCTGTGCCGCCAGCTGCATCAGCTCCAGCACAGCCACTTGCGAGTTCGCGTGAACCGTCTTCCACACCGGCCACGGTCCCCAGAAGAGCAGCACGAGGCCCGCCACCATCAGGATCCCAAGGCCATTCACAATCCAAATTGAACGGCTAGCTCCCCTGAATGCCTGGCGCGCCATTTCAATAACTACCAGCAGACCAACGATCACGACCAGATCGGCCAGCGTGATGAAAATTCCCGCCAGCGTAAGCTGGGGCATCCGCCCGGACAGCAGTCTTTTCCCCAGCATATCCAGGGTCACAAGCACAATGCTCACTGTGAACCACGGATAACGCCGCGCCCGGTCTCGCCCCAGCAAAACCACCAGCAGAACCAGCAACGCCGCAAATGTCAGCGTCCAGATAATCTGAAGTGCATTCCAATCAAAATTGAAGTGCATGTCTATCCTGTCCGGGCCGCATGTTGATCGCCGCGCGAGCCCATTAACAGTTTAACCGCCCTCGCCGACTATCTTTGCCGATAGAAGATGAGCGCGGAGCTGGGCGCCTCAGACAACTCAATCGGCAAATGCGCCAGCTCGCTTCCTTTCATTCTTCTCATCGCAGCATGATCGTAGGTGGTTCGGATTTCCACCTCATAAATCGCGTCCGGATTCAGGTGCCGCGGACGCACTTCAATCGATGCGAATGGACTCTTGGGCCGCCGCAGCAGCATGATCAGTCCGTCTTTGGTCTCCGGCCGATCCCACTGCCAGGCCGTCCAGGTCTCCGCATTGAGACTGTAGGGCAGCAGAGGATAGAAATCCCCGAAGAAGTAGGGCTGCACCTCGCGGTATTCGCCGATGGCCTGCTTGATCCATGCCACCCATTCGTCGTTGTTCACTCCCGCGGCCCCGGGTCCAATGCCATAGCCCGCGTCGTAGCCCAGGCGCATCAGATACAAACTCTTCGGTGTTGAGTAGGGTCCAGGCTTTGTCCACGGGGCGCTCTTGCCCTCGAACTCCATGGAATAGGTCTCGAATCCCATATTTTCCGGAACCCAGTAGGCCAGTGCCTGCGTCTGCGCCTGCTCAGCGAGCGTATCCGTAAATCCAAGATCTGTCCGCCAGACTGAGAAACTGCGCGACATCATCTCAATATCCAGCCGCCGTCCACCGCTGGCGCAGTTATCGATGCGCAATCCGGGATGCCGCGCCAGCAAATCGTCCCACATCTTGTAGAGTCCTTCGATGTGGCCGATCTCTGTCATTCCGATTCGATTTGGTGCGTCAGCTGCCTTCCAAAACTCGTCCGCCCCTTGATTGAAATCCTGCCGGTACCAGGTCATTCCAAATTTAGTAATGAAATTGGAAACCATATCGGTGAGGCCTTGACGGGCCTCAGGGTCCCCAAGATTTGCCAGCAATTCTGCATTGGGTCTGGGATTCTTGGGGAGCGGGTAATACCAGTCCGGATGTTCCCTGGGAATTCTCTTGCCTTGATTGGCCGTTTCGGGCTCAATCCAAAGTGAAAACCCGATCCCGTCAGCTTTCAATGCATCGCCCAGTGGCTTGATTCCCAGAGGATAGTAGAGCTTGCTGGGGAACCAGTCGCCGCGATTCTTCCACCACGGATTCGTAAGATCCATCTCAGCACCGACAGAATCTCCGTACCAACCCGCGTCGACGGCATATACCTCGACTGGAATTTTATGGTCATGGACCCATTGGATTAAAGCGAGCTTGTCGGCAATCGGCTCCGAACCCCAGCTGCCAAAGAGAATCGGCCCGCGCATCGCTTTGCCGTTCTCCTGCGGGGTATAGTGCGCAAAGAGAAGGTGCCGCCAGGGATTCTGCGCCTCCTCCCAATCTCCTCCCGTCCAGCTCATCAGCACGATCCGCGGTGTGCGAATCTCCTCGCCAGGATGCAGCTGAAGATGCGTCTGCTGCATCCCACTCGTCAGGGTGATGGTTTTTCCATCCTTGGAATAATTGAAGTCAGCCTTCCAGTTTCCCGTCCAGCCAATGGCTCCAATCAGGCCGTGATCGCCCGTCTGCAGGCTGAAAAATGGCAGCGTAAATTTATCTGAAGATCGGCCCTTGCGGGATTCGAGATGTGTTCCCCATTTGGGGCCAAAGCGCTCCTCAAGGGGCATGAAATCATTTTCATTGGCGTTACTGCCTTGCGCATGACGCAGGTAGCAGTCACCAGGCCCGGCCGGAATACTCCAACTCAGCGGCATAATGTCTTCGATGATAGGCGTATCGAAATTGCCGTCGTTACGGATTTTCAGCACCCAATCAACAACGCCAGGAAATTCGGGATAAAGCCGGACCTCGGCGGTGATCTTCAGATGCGTACCCGGATCGGTATAGGAGTAAAGCTGAACCTGACCGTCTTTTCCTTCCACGATTTTGTGCGCGAACTGCCAGGTTGTCAGCAGTTCCGCTGATTCCTTGCCGGCAAACTTAAAGGAGAATGGAGCGCGCTCCGGCCTCCATAGATCAGGCGAGGTCAGGTCACGCGCCAGCGACTGACTCATCGCACTCAAAGCGCTGATGATGAGCAGCAGAAATGCAGAAAGGTTTCTCAATTGTTTCATCTGATGTGTTGGAATCATGCCCCATATTAAGGCGCACAATTTTTACGGTCAATCATCTTTCTCGCGAGAAACGTATCTATAGTTCGTGCGAGAAACATATCTATAAATTTGAATTCGAAATGGTGCGCCCGGAGAGATTCGAACTCCCGACCTAACGCTCCGGAGGCGTTCGCTCTATCCAGCTGAGCTACGGGCGCGCTCTACCAGCATACCGCACTTGGGATTGTTATGTGCGCCTACAACTCGCCAGGCCACGCGTCGACCTATTCCCTGTTCTCTATTCCCGGCTCCCTGCTTTTCCGTTCCCGCAACTCCTCCATCACACTCTGGATCAGCGCCTTGGCTCCCTCCATGTCGTTAAGAACCGCCTGAAGGTCGAGCGCAGGCTTGGTAGAGTTGCGGCTGGAAACGCAGTAGACTCCATGTTGCCCCACCAGAATCAGCGAATCGGTCAGCAGGTCCAGAGCAACTGCCAGCCTGCCCCGCTCCACGCCCATCATGAACTCATGCTGCTCCAGCTCCAACCGTTTCTCGTCAAATACGCTCATCTTTAAAGCCTACCGGAAAAGATCGTCAATGGCGCCCGCGCGAGAAAATCTGTGAGGGTCACAACTTCAGCTTGTGCATATATTCAGCATCCAGCCGGATGGCGGCGATGGGGTCCATATCAAAATCCTCCTGCTCAATGTAATAGCGCTTGAGCCCCTTGGCCGCGCGCAGAATCGCAGGGTAATCCACCACTCCCTTGCCCATCACCGTGGAGTGGTATTCGCCATTCGCTCCCTGCACCATATCCTTCACGTGCAGCAGCGGGAAGCGATCCGGCGACTTGATCAGATACTCCACCGGGTTCGCACCGGTCGCGACCACCCAGCCGCAATCCATCTCGAAAACCACCAGCCTGGGGTCGGTAAGCTTCAGCAGTTCGTCATAAAAGATCACGCCGTCCTCTGAGCCAAACTCCGCGTCATGATTGTGGTAGCCGAACGTTATGCCGGCGGCCTTCACCTTCTCGCCGACGCGGTTCAACTCGTCCGCACTGAATCGCCAGTCGTCCATGGTCATTGGGCCCTTGGCTGCTGGGTTGCGGTGCGAGGCCGAGGGGCTGACGATGTAGTCCACGCCCAGCTTATGCCCATACTCAATTAACTCATCGAGTCTTGTCCGCAGCATGTCCAGCGGATGGTGTGTGCTGGTGCAGCGGAGGCCGGTCTTATCCATGGCCTCGCGAAACTCCGCCGCGGTGCGATCGTAGTAACCGGCAGCCTCAACTTCCGCGTAACCTGCCGTCTTGATCTTGCTCAAGGTGCCGTCAAAGTCCTTGGCCAGCAGTTGACGCACGGTGTAAAGCTGCAGCCCGACTGGCAGCTTCAGTCCCACAGGGATCCGTAGCGACTTAGCAGCCAGACGATCGGCGCCTGCACAAACCGCTGCAGCGACCGCGCCGGCCTTCAAGAAACTTCTGCGAGAAGTAATGCTCATCTTCCGGGTCCTTTCAGAAAATCATCCCTTGATCGTCTTGGTTGTCGCATCCCACGTCGCCACGGTGCGGTTGAAGTAAGAGTAGTTGGCCAGGTGGCAGCCGATGGCCGCGTTGTGGCCGAAGACCTCGTCCTCCACGACGTGCTCCCGCGTCTCCACCGCGCGGAAGAAGTTGGCAATGTGGTCCGCCGTGTCGTCGTAACCCTGCGGCAGTGTGAAGGTCTCTGCCTGGTCCAGCTCCGGCGGAGGCGCCGTGTGCACTGCTTTCCATTCCTCCATGCCGAGTTTTGTCTGCGCCTCCGTCATTCCGCGCCAGCCATAGACCTCAAAACGCGGCGTCGTGTCCTGGGGCGTAAAGGTCAGCGTGCTCCCTGAAATCACCAGCGTCCCTCTTGACCCGAAGATGCTGATCGTGTCGCCCCCGTCGTTGTTGTTCTGGTTGCAGTGCACATGCACCTGCATTCCGGGATAGTCGTAAACCGTCTCAAGAAAATCGGGAAAATCCCGCCCGTCCTTGTAGTGATAAAGCCCGCCGCTCGAATAAGCCCTGCTGGCCGGGATATTCATTCCGGTAATCGCATGGATGCCGGAGATCAGGTGGACGAACAAATCCCCGCCCAGCCCCGAGCCGTAGTCGGCAAAGAGCCGCCAGCGAAAGAAGCGCAGTGGATCGAACGGCCGCTGAGGCGCGTCCACTAGAAAAGCATTCCAATCGACGGTCTCCGGGCTGGCATCCGGCGGAGCGGGATAGACCCATGCCCCGCCCGGCGAATTGCGGTTGAGATGCGCATCAATCGAATGCACCTCGCCCACTCGCCCCGAAGCATAAATCTCCGCAGCCTTCTTGTAGAGAATCGAGCTGACCCGCTGGCTGCCGGCCTCGAAGATTCGCTTGCCAGCCTGAACAGCTTCCACCATCGCCAGCCCGTCGGCCACGTTGTGCGACATTGGCTTCTCGCAGTAGACGTCCTTGCCCGCAGCCACGGCATCCAGTGTCACGCGCCTGTGATGATGATCTGATGTGGCGACAAAAATCGCATCCACATCCTTGCGGTCCAGAAGCGTTTGGTAGTCGCCCGTGGTGGGGATCTCCCCGCCCCACGCCTCCTTCGCCGCCTGGTGCCGCGTAACATAGAGATCCGCAGCTCCCACACAAACTCCGGAAGGCACATTCCGCGCAGCCCGCAGCAGATCGCATCCGCGAATCCCGGTTCCCACAATCGCAAATCGTATCCTGCGGCCCGTCTCGGCGGCCAGCGCCATAGGCTCCAACAGCGTCGACTTCACCGCCGTTCCTGCCGCAACGGCGCCCGCGCCCAACCGCACAAACTCCCGCCGTGTCATTGAAGGTAGTCTCACAATGCTCTCCTTATGCAAACGCAATTTTCGCTCGCCGGCCTGACTGGTGTCTACAGGCCAAACCGGAACCGATCCGCGCTCCCTGTCCCCGCCCGAGAGACGCCCTCCGTCGAATCATGGGAGAATGGAAGAGTACACAACCATGACCAACGACAGCCTTTCAGAAACTCCGCCCACCCACGAAGTCGCACCCGAGCCCATCACAGACCCTATTGTGGAAGCCGCCCCAGAGCCCATCGCCGAACCGGAATCCGCTCCAGCCCCTGAACCTGTTGCTGAGGAGCCCACCGAATCCTTTGCCGATCTGCTCTCAGAGTTTGAGCGCAGCCACTCGCACAAGGGCAAGCCCGGCTCAAGACAGTTGCAGGGCACGGTCGTCTCCGTCTCCGCCGACCAGGTCTTTCTGGATATTGGCTACAAGGCTGAGGGCGTTCTGCCGCGCTCAGACTTCGACTCAAACGCCGATGGCGTAAAGCCCGGCGACAGCTTCCCGGTCTCCGTCACCGGCCGCAATGAAGAGCATTACTACGTGCTCTCGCTTTTCAAAGTGGCGCAGCCTCGCGACTGGTCAGCACTCGAAGCAGCATTTGCAGAAAAAGTGGCCGTGGTGGGCACCGTCACAGAGGTCATCAAGGGCGGCCTCAGCGTGGATATTGGCGTCCGCGCCTTCATGCCCGCCAGCCGCAGCGGAACCAAAGACGCAGCCGAACTCGAAAAATTGGTCGGCACCGAAATCACCTGCCGCATCACCAAGCTCGAAGTCACCGATGAAAATGTAGTCGTCGATCGTCGCGTGGTTCTTGAAGAGCAGGCCCGCGGAGTCAGCAAGGCCCGCTATGAAGCCATGAAGGAGGGCGATACCGTCAAGGGTACCGTCCGGAGCCTCATGCCCTACGGAGCATTCATTGACCTGGGCGGCCTGGACGGTCTGCTCCACGTTTCCGATATCTCCCACGCCCGCGTCAGCAAGCCCGAAGATGTTCTGACCGTAGGCCAGGAACTCGAGGTAAAAATCCTCAGCATCGACCCGGAGACTCAAAAAATCTCTCTCGGCCTCAAGCAGCTGCAGCCCGAGCCCTGGATCGCCGCCGCCGATCGCCTCCAGCCCGGCCAGCGCGTCACCGGCACGGTCACTCGCCTCGCCGACTTCGGCGCATTCGTGGAAATCGAACCCGGCGTCGAAGGCCTCATTCATATCTCTGAAATGTCCTGGGGCAAGAAAGTACGCCACCCATCAGACCTGCTCAAGCAGGGCGAAAGCGTGGATGCCGTCATCCTGGCCATCAAGCCCGAAGAGCGCCGAATTTCCCTCGGCCTCAAGCAATCTCTTGCCGATCCCTGGACCGAAGTACGGAAGCAGTTCCCTGAGGGGTCGCAGATCGTCGGCCCGGTCACCAAGTTGATGAATTTCGGCGCCTTCGTTCAACTCGCCGATGGTATTGAAGGCCTGGTCCACATCAGCGAGATCACCGCCGATCGCCGCCTCGGCCACCCTGCGGACGTGTTGCACGCAGGTCAGGTTGTGAAGGCGAAAGTCCTGGCCATCGATACAGAGAAGCGCCAGATCAAGCTGAGTATCAAGCAGCTCATCCCCAACGATGTCGACGAATACATCGCAGAGCACAAAGTGGGCGACACAGTCTCTGGCCGCGTAATCGAGCAGTCGCCAACGCTCACCGTGATCGAACTAGGCGACGGCATTCGCGGCACCTGCGTTGCGGCAGTAACTGGCAGTGCCGGCGAAACGCCTGCGGCGCCAGAAACTGAACCAATTTCCGAGTCGACCGGCGATGCCAAGCCGAAGTCGAAGTCCAAAGCCAAAGCTGATTCCAAGCCCGACCTGTCCAGCCTCTCGTCCATGCTCAAGGCTCGCTGGCAAGGTAACGCTCCAGCCGCCTCAGCGAAACCAGAGCCCTTGTGCGAAGGCCAGATCCGCAGCTTAAAAATCGTCAGTCTTGACCCGGAGACAAAGAAGATCGAAGTCGAACTGGCCTGATACCTTTGCAGAACCAGCCTGAGAGTCTTACAGATAAACCTCATCGATGAAGCACCACCGCCAGTCTTCCCCGCGTTGGGCGGATTGAATCAGCGGGTGCCCGGCTTCATGGAAATGAGCCCGCGCATGACGGTTCTTTGAAGAGTCGCAGCATCCCATCTTCCCGCACGTCAGGCACATGCGCAGATGCATCCAGCTATCGCCGATCTTGAGGCACTCCTCGCACCCCTTCGCCCCCGGTTTCACCTTCTTCAGGAATTCCGCAACATGACTGCATCCCTCTGTCGCCATAACGGCCTCCATGCTCGTAAATGTTAAATTTTGATGCATTTAAAGGCTGGTCCGGTGCACGGATTCATCGACCAAGCCGGCATTGCCAGTTTCCCTGGCGTCAACTCAAAGAGGCAAATGTGGCATGGAAGTTCCCTTAAATATGCATATTTTTTCACATTTTTCCCCTTAACTATCTATATGTTCCTGATTCTAAACAACTAAGTTTGGCTAGCCAAGTGCATAGAACATGATGGACCTGACGGTTGGGAACTGTCTATAGAGCACAAGGGTCTCCAACCTGTTAGACGCGCGTCCAACTTACCCCCAAAGGTTACCCAATCTCAGGAGGTTTTTTATGAAAGTAAGATCTGGTAAGTTTCTTGTCCTTGGAGCGGTTCTCGCCGCCTCTGTGAGTCTTGCAGGTATTGCCTATGCAGACAGTGTCAGTGGTACGGCTTGGGAACTGCCAACTTTTAACACCATCCCAGCTGTGTACCCCTCCCCCTCATCCGCAAGCGCTACCTTCACATTGACGAGCGCTTCAGGTGTCTTCAACCTGAACAGCGCCAATATTTCCAACGGCTACACCCTCGGAGGCTTTTTGGTCTCTGGCGGTGACACAGCCGCCGTTAACTACATGAATGGCGCATTAGCCACTGACGACCTTGACAACACCCTCTTCAACTTCACCGGCACAACCGAGCTGGTGAATGGCACCATGTACTCATTTGCGCACGACGACGGCATGACCTTTACGGCAGACGGCACCGAATGGATCAATGCCCCCGGACCCACCTCCGCTGTGACGACCAGCTTCACCTTTACCGGCGTAACCGGCACCTACGCTTTCGATCTGCAATATGCCGAGGTTGACGGACCCCCTGCGGTGCTCGACTTCGCCATTTCCTCGGTCGCATCGACGCCGGAACCCGGCAGCATCTTCCTTCTCGGCACCGGGCTGCTCGCACTTGCCTTTCTGGTTCGCCGCACACTGACCGCCTAATTCGCCTACGCCGAACTTAAAGGCTCGCGATCTAAAGAGCCCGATCGGGATTCATCTCCTGGTCGGGCTTTTTCTCTAAACCTCTCAGATCATTCCACAATGGGCAATTGCGCTCCGTCTCTATGGCGGCGCTTCACGCTAGCTGGCTTTCGCTTGCCGTGCCTCGTCACTCGCTCCAGCCTTTCGCCCGTTCGACGGCTCGCTGCCAGCGGCTGCGACGTCTGGCCCGCTCCGCCGCATCCATCTTCGGCTCAAAGTGCACATCTCCCCGGCGCCCGACACGCAACTCTTCCGGATTGGCCCAGAAGCCGGTCGCGAGTCCGGCAAGATAAGCAGCACCCAGCGCGGTCGTCTCCGTCACCCGCGGCCGCACCACTGGCACGCCCAGCACGTCGGCTTGGAACTGCATCAATAAATTGTTCACTGCCGCCCCGCCGTCGACGCGCAGCGCAGCCAGCGGCGTAGTTTCGCTCTGGACGGCCTCCAGCACGTCAGCCACCTGGAAGGCGATGCTTTCGAGAGCCGCCCTGGCAATGTGGCCCGGCTTTGTGGCGCGGCGCAACCCGATCAGCAGGCCGCCCGCATGCGCATCCCAATGCGGCGCGCCCAGGCCCACAAATGCCGGCACAAAAACCACGCCGCCGGTATCAGAAACGCTGGCGGCTAGCGTCTCCACCTCGGCCGAGGAGCTGATCAGCCTCAGGTTGTCGCGCAGCCACTGCACCACCGCCCCGCCGATAAAAATGCTGCCCTCGAAGGCGTATTCCAGGCGCTTTCCAGCACTGGCTGCCAGCGTGGTGATGAGCCGATGCTTCGAGCGCACAAACTCCGTGCCGATGTTCTGCAGCAGGAAGCAGCCTGTTCCGTAGGTGTTCTTGGCCCCGCCCGCGTTCCAACACAATTGGCCAAAGAGCGCAGCCTGCTGGTCGCCGGCAATGCCCGCAATGGCCACGCCGCCCAAACCCAGCGTGGTAGTTACCTCGCCCACCTTTTCACTCGACCACACAACTTCAGGCAAAAGGCTGCGGGGAATATTGAAGATGCGAAGCAGTTCCGGATCCCACTCGCCCTTGACGATATTAAAGAGCATCGTCCGCGAGGCATTGGTCACGTCGGTCACGTGCCGCGCGCCGTTGGTCAGTTGCCAGACAAGCCAACTGTCCACGGTGCCGAAGGCCAGCTCGCCCCGCTCGGCCCGCGCACGAGCGCCTTCCACGTGGTCAAGTATCCATTCAATTTTGGTAGCGGAAAAATATGGGTCCAGCACCAGCCCGGTGCGGTTTGAGATCTCATCTTCAACACCGCTCTCGACCAAAAGACCGCACTGCGCAGCGGTCCGCCGGTCCTGCCAGACGATGGCCGGGTAAATCGGCTTGCCTGTCGCTCGTTCCCAGACAATTGTTGTCTCGCGCTGGTTGGTGATGCCGATTGCCGCCACGTCGCCGGGTCTTGCCCCGGCGCGCCCCAACGCTTCTACCGCACAGGTCAATTGGCTGGTAAAGATTTCAGTGGGATCGTGCTCGACCCATCCCTGCCGCGGATAGAACTGCTCAAACTCACGCTGCGCGGCGGCAGCAATCGCTCCCGCCTCGTCGAACAGAATCGCCCGCGAACTGGTAGTCCCCTGATCGAGCGCAAGGATATAAGCCATCGGTCCCGTCCGTCTTCCAACCCGAGTCAATCACGTTCGCCTAAGGAAGTGCAAGATGCTCGACGCAAGGCCCCATGCTTTCAGCAACTAAAATCATCCATTGCTCCCACTTCGGCAATGGCACATCCTCACGTCCCACAATCTGCGATGATCCAGGCTTTGTCTGTTGAGCAAAAGGGAACACCTGGCATTGCCATGCGCACATTCAGGCAGAATTTTTGTATCCTATATCTGATGCCCCGTACGTTGGCGGCTACCCCACCGCAGGAGACTTATATGGCAGATACAACAAAGAAAAAAGCACCCGCGAGACCCCGAAAGACATCTGCAAAGAAAGATAAAGCTGCACCGGCAACAAAGCCCGCGTTACCGCCTCGCGAAGAGATTGAGCGTCTTGCGCGGAGTTATTGGGCGCAACGCGGTTACCAGGATGGAAACGCTGAGCAGGATTGGTTGCGTGCGGAGCAGGAACTGCTCAAGATGGCTTCATAAGATCGGGCCCTTTTGCCTGAACAGTTTAGTCGCGCACTCTGCGGTCGATTGCGGAAAGCGACCCGTATTGCGCAGGAAAAAGGCCCTGATCCAAAGAACATCCAACCTGCTATCTCACCCCTCCGATATAAACCCCGAACGGACCGAGGACGATCCGATCCAGAGAAACCGGGTCGGCTGCACCGGGAGTTTTCAGCAGCGTCTTTGTCTTTCCGCTCGTCTGCGGAACTGAAAGGCTGACGGTCTGCGGCTCGGCGGTAAAGTTCACACTCACCACCACCGCCGGCACTCCTTGCGCCTGGCGCAGCCAGCTAAGCACCTTGGTGTTCCCGGTATCGAGCATACGGTTATGCCCGCGTGCTAAAGCCGGATTGGTCTTCTTGAGACGGATCAGGCTGCGGTACCAGGCTAGCAGCGAGTCGGGATCGTTCTGCTCGGCTTTGACGGTGATGGTCGCGGCGCTGGGCGGCACCGGCAGCCACGGCTTCGCTGAGGAGGTTGTAAAGCCAGCGTTCGCGCTCGCGTCCCACTGCATCGGCGTGCGCTCGCCGTCGCGGCCTTTCTCTTTAGGCCAGCCGGTGATGCCGATGGGATCTTTCACATCTCCCTTGCGCGTAGGCGGCGTGGTCTGCATGCCGATCTCATCGCCGTAATAAAACTGCGCCGACCCGCCGCTGGCTAGCAACACCGTCGCAATCACGCGTTGAATATCCGTATCGTGCTCGCCGTCGCCGTAGCGCGTGACTACGCGCGCATTGTCGTGGTTGTCAAAAAGCAGCAGCGGAGTGTTGCCTCCAAGCTTGGTTCCCGCATCGTTCAGCTTGGAGCGGAATGCGGCCACGTCAAGCTTGTCGATGAAACCCACCTCGGTATCCATTGGCAACTGAAACTCCGGCTTGTCCGGCGTTCCATACATCCGGGCCAACTGGGAGATTTCGCTCGTGTAGACTTCTGCGATAAGCACCCGCATGCCGGGAAACTTGTTGGAGTTGAAGGTATCAATCTTCGCGCGCATCTCCCGCATTACCTTGTGCATGGGGGGCGCGACAAAGGTCTTCGACCCGTCCAGCTCCTGCTCTCCGTAGGCGTCGATGATGGGTTTGCCGTTCTTGTCCTTGACGACGCCCTCATCGGCCAGGTTGGGATCCTCAAACAACGTCGTCACCGCATCGAAGCGGAAACCGCCCACACCGCGCTTCAGCCAGAAAGCGATAATCTCCTTGAAGGCCTCGTGCACCTTGGGGTTATTCCAGTTCAGATCCGGTTGCTGCGCATAGAACTTGTGATAGTAGTACTGCCGCGTCTTCTCATCCCACTGCCAGGCGGTGTGGCCAAACTCAGATTGCCAGTTGTTCGGCGGCGCTCCCTTGTCGGTAGCCGTCTCGCCCTTGCCGTCGTGCCACATATACCAATCGCGATAGGGACTCGAGCGCGACGATCGTGACTCCAGAAACCATTTGTGCTGGTCCGAGGTATGGTTCATCACCATATCCATAAGGATGCGAATGTGTCGTTTTTTCGCTTCGGCCACCAGATGGTCAAAGTCGGCCATTGTGCCGTATTGCGGATCGATCGCCTCGTAGTCCGAGACGTCGTAGCCGAAGTCCACTTGCGGCGAGGGATAACAAGGCGTCAGCCAGATGGCATCCACGCCCAGATCCTTCAGGTAGTCCAGCCGGGCGATGATACCGTTCAGATCGCCGACGCCGTCCCCATTCGAATCCTGAAAACTGCGCGGATAAATCTCGTAAATGACGGCGTTCTTCCACCAATTTTGTTCGCTTGCCGCGCCAGCACCGCTGGCTGATGGCGCCTGTTTACCCGGTGCGGTTTGCCCGGCTGCCAGCGTCGCCGCGGTTACGAGAAAAAGTAGGATGGTGCAGCTTACCCCGCTTACTTTAATTTTTTCGGTCCAGTGCATCTTGTTCTCCTCGAATGTGTTTCCGCTGCGCGGTGCACCGGCAGTGGTTCTGCAATCCGAGCCAACTGGCTCGTCGGCATGGATTTCGGTCACGCCTCACCGGCCTACTGGATAAACAAGGCCTATCCTATTGATTCTCCATCGCTTCGCCATCCTTCTTCTTCCCGAAATCAAACCCGAACTTCGGCTGGGCGCGCGTTCCTTCGATGCGAATCGGAACCTCCGTCCCCGCCCCGTCTTTCGAGAAGAAGCGATCGGCCGGCTTGAGCAGCGCTCCTTTCCATCCACCCACCATCTGCGATACCGTGGCCTCCATCATTGCCTTCCCGGTAAAATCCAGCGTACCGTCGTCCAGGCCGTAGATGCCCCTCACTTCGATGGTCGCGCCCGGCACGGTATATACCAGATTGGGCAGCGAAATCGCTCCGCCTGCCATCTTGAAGTCCCCTTGCATGGTTGATCCAATGCTTTCCGGGTCGGCGGTCTCCACATCCTTTGGACGCCCTTGCCCGCGCAGGCTCAGTTGCCGAATTCGGCCTTGTATCTTGTCGCTGGTAAACAGCGCCCCACTCAGCATGAACCGCCCCTTCAATTGCAGTCGCTGGTGCACCGGTACCGGTCCCGGCGGAATATGCAGAGTGGCCTTTGCTGTTACTGCGCCCGTTAGCAGCGGAGTGATCCTCTGCGGCGGACTGGCCAACTGAAGAAAATCCTCAATCCGTCCTCGATCCGCGTCCACCGTCAGAGTAATATCGTGCCCTACGCTATGAGGCGGCTTGCCGGGCTCCGAGGCGACTACGCGCACAATCGGCCCTTGCGCCGTGAAGTGCGAGTGGGCCAGCGTCGCATACACGGGCTCCAGCCACGTATCGCCATTGGTAGCGTCCACCCGGGCGTGGAAGCGCGTTTCGAGCGGAAGCGCGCTGCCGAAGTGCGTGAGCCGGAAGTCGGGCACTTTCGCCACCCCATCCACCGTCAGGTGGCGCAGAGTACCCTCGTAGTGCCCCGTTGAAGTGAGTATCCCGGCAATCCCTTTGAAGGTAGCCAAGTCAGCGTGCTCAAACCTGTAGTCGCCGGTAATCGGAGTCTCGCCAGGATCTTCCGTCAGCCATGGCCCAAAACTCCCCGTCGAGTAGATCGTCCCCACAGGCTTGGGGTTCGTAAGCTCGGCGTCAAACCCCATCGCGTTGCCTGAAGCGACATTCGTCAGCTTGAAGTGCGCAATGTCAAACTCCAGCGGCAACTTGGCCGGCTTGCTGACGGCGGCCGGCTTGCCGGACCCCAGCACCAGGTGGGCCTCGCTGCAATCTATAGTTTCCACCTCGAAGTGCAGTGACTTCGAGCCACTCCTTGATTCATCTCCCGACGGTCCGCCCTCGCTTTGGCCGGACTTCGCACCCGAACCAAGCGCATGCCCAATGTGCGACAGGGGCGGCAAACGAACATCCATCCCCTTCAGTTCCACCAGCGAAATGTGAAAAGGCTTGCCCAGTTCATAACGCAATGGCGCATGAAAGCGAAAGTCGTCCAGCCGGATCATCGGCTCATCCTGCCCCGTCGTTCCCGATTCTGTAACGCCTTCCGCCGGTACCGAGGTCCCCGAGGACAGGTCTCCGACCTCGGGGTGGTGAGCCGGCGGCCAGATCCGCAGCCCTTTCCCCTCAGCCCAGAGCCCATTCACCAGCGACATATGAAAGCTGTCCAGCTCTATCCGGGCATGAAAGCGGCTTTGCAATTCCTCCACAATGCGTGCACGCATGAAGGGCTCCGCCCGGTGCAGCAGCGCAGCTATGGCTCCTGCCGTCACCACTACTGCAACCAGCAACACGCCCCCAACCCACATTGCCCAACGCTTCCTGCGCCGGAAAGATGCCCGAATCTGAACCAAACCCGCCTCCCGACTGATCTTTATTGTCGCAGGATTCGTCGACCCCCATTTTCTTAATAGCCGCCGAATGCCGTAGACTTCATAACATAGATGCAAGCGCATATTGAAAATCTCGTAAAACTGCAAGAAGTGGATCTGGAGCGGGCTTGCATCACTCTCGCCGTGCGTGCTCTTCCGGCTGAAATCGCGCAGGCCCAGGCCGTATTGGCCAAGGCGCAGCACCACGCCGCCGAAGCTTCTGACGCACTCAGCCGCGAGGAAACCCTGCGCACCCGCATGGAACGCGAGATTGCCGGCCATCGCCAGAAAACTGCTCGCTTCCGCACTCAGCTCGACTCAGTGAAAACCCCTGAGCAGGCAGCCGCCATTGAGCATGAGATCACCTTTGAATCCGCCGAAGCTGATCGGCTGGAAAACGAAGAATTCACCAGCCTGGAGCGCACTGAAGCTCAGGAGGCCGCACTCGCCGCGGCCCGCACCGAGGTTGAAGTCCAGTCCGTCGCCCTAGACAAGATTCGCGCCCGCGTCTCCCAACGCCAGCAGGAATTCAACGCTCAACTGGCCACCCTCAACGCTGCGCGCGAAAGTCTTCGCCAGGCTCTCGAGCCAGACCTGATCGCCCGCTACGACCATCTCGCCGCCTCTCGCGGCACCGGCCTTGCACGCGTTGAAAGTCAGCAATGCACCGGCTGCCGCATGGGCGTCCGCCCGCAGACTTGGAACCAGCTCCGCGAGGGCGAACTGCTCAACTGCGACAGTTGCGGCCGCCTGCTCTATTGGGACCCTGCCATTGCCCCCGCCCCTAAAGAACCGCAACCCGTGCATACTCCCGCCGCCCGCCCCCGCATCCCCAAGACCCAAGCCGGAGCTTAGCAATGCAGCGAATTTGCGTGGATATGGATGAGGTCATGGCCGACACTCTGGCCGAGCACCTGCGCCGCTACAACCAGACCTTCGACGAGGAAGTGACTACAGAAGATCTGGCCGGCAAGGGCCTTTGGGAGATCACTCCCCTCGACCGCCAGCAGCAACTCCGCGCCTTCCTTGACGCTGAGGACTTCTTCGAGGACTTGGCCCTCATGCCCGGCGCACAAGTGGTGCTCAAAGATCTCTCAGCACGCTTTGAGATTTTTATAGCCACCCAAGCCATGACCGTTCCCAATTCTCTGGGCCCCAAGTACCGCTGGCTGCAACGCCATTTCCCCTTCATCCCGCCCACCCATTACGTCTTCTGCGGTAACAAATCCATTCTCCGTGCCGAATATCTCATTGACGACCTGCCCCGCAACCTGCTCCGCTTTGAAGGCACAGGCATCCTCTACACCGCCCCGCACAACCTCACCGCAACCGGCTTCATCCGCGTCGATAACTGGGAGCAAGTGGCCCAGTACTTCGCCAGCCAGCCCAGTTAGCGGCGGCCCATTCCGCGGTAAGCGTCACATTGCAGAGCCGGATTCATTGCACCATACTGAACAGAATGTGTCGGCTTCTCCTATTCCTTCTCCTGACTGTGCTACTGCCGTCAACGGCAAGCGGAACGCTGGTGGTGCTCGTTCCTTCAGCAGACGGCCTGGTTGTGGCGGCAGACAGCCGAACCTCGGTCTTCGGCGCGACCTGCGACAGTCAATACAAGATCACTGAACTAATGAGGCCGAGGCGTACCGTCGTCGTGGTCACAGGCGATACGGCATTCATCAAACCGCCAGATGCGGGACTTCACGATGTGTGTGCTTATCTGCAATCTGCACCGCGGTTGCTCGATATTCCCTCTCTGATCAAGCATATTCTCGAGCGAAAGAGCACCGATCCGTTCAAGTTATCACTTGAAGATCTGGGCACGGAGTGTGTTCAGGCAGTCCAACGCTTCAGGGAAGCGTCTCCGCTTGTGCTTGAACCCTATATTGGTAAGGAAATTTTTTCGGTGATAATCGCCAGTTACGATCAGCGCTCCAAAGCCTCGTTGGTGATGAATTTTGTGGTGAGAATCGATTCGCGGACGCACCGGGTCGAGGCCGACCGGTTCACGCGCATCACCATACCGCCGCAGAACCGGCGTGGTGTGTGGTCTTACGGCGAAACGGACTACCTCAACCAAAATGTCTTCGCCGGAATTGGCCGCAAATATCTCACCAGCTCAACCCTTGATTTCATTCTTGCGGATCAACCGGTTGCGAACGTCGACCTGGACCAGGCCGTCTCCGCCGCCGCAAATGTAATCGAAGCCGCGAGCCTCACCACTCAACTCGTTCCCTCACCCAGCGGCATTGGCGGCCCGATTGATATTGTGCTGCTCGGCCAAAAGCGTCAGCCGCAGCAAATCCAGCGGAAGGGCAATCAATGAAAGTCCGCAATTGAATTCACGCCGACGACTTCAGGTTGCGTTAGTACCCATCCACTCACATTTTCAGAGCACAGCGAAAGCAGAATCGTTCCATCAACGGCTATTCTGAACGATAGTCATGCCAACAACCCCGCGCCAATTCGACGTAGTTGTTTTGGGAGCGGGAGCGGCGGGGCTGATGTGTGCAGCGGTAGCCGGTCAGAGAGGCCGGCGCGTGGCGCTGCTCGAACACAACGGGCAGCCAGGGCGAAAGATCCTTATCTCTGGCGGAGGGCGCTGCAATTTCACCAACCTGCACTGCGGCCCCAATAATTTCCTCTCTGAGAACAAGCATTTCTGTAAATCGGCGCTAGCGCTTTATCAGCCGCGTCACTTTATCGAGTTGGTCGAGCGCTACGGAGTCGCCTGGCACGAGAAGACGCTGGGGCAGCTCTTCTGCGATCACTCATCGCGCGCAATTGTTGAGATGCTGCTGGCCGAGTGCGAGCGGGGCGGCGTGGAAGTGGTGCTGAACGCGCGCGGGATTGCGGTCGAAGGCGCGGAAATATTCAGAGTTGCGTGCTCGCAAGGCGAGTTCACCGCCAAAGCGTTGGTGGTAGCCACCGGAGGGCTCTCGATCCCTAAGCTGGGAGCTACGAGGCTGGGATACGATCTGGCGCGGCAGTTCGGATTGAAGGTAGTTGCTCCCCGGCCCGCGTTGGTGCCGCTCACGCTGGGCGGAGATGAGGCAAACTGGACCGAGCTGGCAGGAGTAGCCGCGATGGTGGATGCCTCCGCCGGCGGAGCGACGTTCAGAGGGAAGATGCTGGTGACCCATCGCGGGCTGAGCGGACCGGCAATTTTGCAGGCGTCCTCGTATTGGCGGCCAGGAAAGACGATTGAGCTCAATTTTGCGCCGGAGCTTGCGGCGGGAGAGGAGCTCTTAAGAGCTTTGCAGGAGCCGGGAGCGCGCCGAGATGCGGCAGCGTTGCGGCAGGCATTGCGCGCGGTTCTTCCGCAGCGCTTAGCCAACTATCTAGCTGAAGCAGGCGCGCCGAATCGCTGGTCCAATGCGGCGTTGCAGGCCTGCGAGCAGCACCTGCACAGTTGGGCGCTGCACCCGACGGGTACTGAGGGCTTTGAAAAGGCCGAGGTGACCGCCGGGGGCGTTGATACTCACGACCTTGAAGCGCGTACGATGGAGGCGCGGGCCGTGCCGGGCTTGTTCTTCATCGGAGAAGCCGTGGACGTGACCGGGCAATTGGGAGGATTCAATTTTCAGTGGGCGTGGGCTTCAGGAGTGGCGGCGGGGAGGGCGGTGTGAGAAAGACAGGGAATAGGGCTCACGGAATAGGGAATAGAATTGCGCTCACCTTGAGATTCGCCCTGCTCACGGCTCTAATGCTGACCATACCGTTTGCGTCACAGGCGCAAACCGCTGACCAAGCTAGCGCAAAGAACTCCGCCCAGGCGCGCGCTGCCCTCAGCGCCATGGTGCAGGCCCTGGGCGGACAAGCGTGGCTGACCGTGAAGAATCAGATGCGGCAGGGGAAGGTGGCCGCGTTTTTCCACGGCGACCCCGACCCCGGCACTACGGATTACCTTGAGTTCCACCAATGGCCGGACCGCGACCGCATTGAACTCACCAAGCACCGCGATGTGGTGCAGTTTTTCATCGGGCGGCAGGGCTGGGAGGTGACGTATAAGGGCAACGCGCCGTTGCCGCAGGTTATCGTGGACGACTGGCTCCGCCGCCGCGACCATTCCATCGAGACCATCGTCAAGACCTGGCTCAATGATCCGAAAGCCATCCTGATTTATGATGGCCGGCGCCTGGCCGGAAGTCGCCTTACCGACCAGGTAACCGTGATCTCCGCGGAAAATGAGTCCGTCACCATCCAGATGGACGTCGATACCCACTTGCCGATGCGCCGCACCTACGAATGGCGCGATCCGGTCTACAAAGACATGAACACCGATGCCGAGGAGTACGACGACTACCACCTGATTGACGGACTCGAAACACCGTTTACCGTTACCCGCTATAAAAACGACGATATGACCCGCCAATACTACCTGCTTCACGTCGCATATAACCAGCCGTTGGACCCTGATTTCTGGAGCGTGGACGCAGTCGAGAGCCGCATCAAAAAGTAGCAGCGTGCCCCAAAGCGGGAATCCTGCGGTTCAGCCTTGTTTATAATCCATAGAAGCGCATAGTGAACGAGACCAACCGCCTTCTGGAGTCAGAGAATGACCTTCAACATCCAGGAAATCATGGATTTCCTTCCCCACCGCTACCCTTTTCTATTGATCGATCGGGTGGTTGAGTTTGAGCCCGCCAAGCGGCTGGTGGCCATCAAAAACGTGACCATGAACGAGCCCTTTTTTCAGGGCCACTTTCCCGGCTTTCCCATCATGCCCGGCGTCCTGGTGATCGAGGCGATGGCCCAGGCCGGAGCCATTATCATGTTGACCGAGATGCCCGACCGCGAAACAAAGCTGGCGGTCTTCACCGGAATCGAGAAGGCCAAGTTTCGCCGCCAAGTGACGCCGGGCGACCAATTGCGCATTGAAGTAGATGTACTGGCATTCAAGAGCCGCGTAGGCCGCATGGAGGCCAAGGCACTGGTCGACGGCAAGATAGCCTGCCAGGCCACGCTTACTTGTGCCATAGTACCGCGCGTGCGTGAATCGGAGTCGGCGGCGGCGGCGGAAGCGGGGACAGTGTGAGCATTCATCCCAGCGCGATCGTTGCGCCTGGAGCCCGAGTTCCCGACTCCTGCACGGTAGGCCCCTTTTCCACCATCGGCCCTGAGGTGCTGCTGGGCGAGAATTGCACCCTCATCTCCCACGTGGTTCTCGACGGCCGCACCCGCATCGGCGCTCGCAATATCTTTTATCCCTTCTGCTCCATCGGCGTACCACCGCAGGACCTTAAGTATGGAGGCGAGCCCACCGAACTGGAGATCGGCGACGACAATACCATTCGCGAAAGCGTAACCATCAGTCGCGGCACGGTGGGCGGCGGCGGCGTAACGCGCCTGGGCTCCAACTGCCTGCTCATGACCTGCGTGCATATCGGCCACGACAGCCAGGTCGGCAGCCACTGCATTCTTGCCAACGCCGCCACTCTCGCAGGCCACGTCGTCATTGAGGACTACGTCACGCTGGGCGCATTCTGCCCGGTCCACCAGCACTGCATCCTCGGCAAGTACGCCTTCATCGGCGGCGGCACCATCGTCACCCAGGACGTGCTTCCATTCTCGCTCACCTCCTCCAAGCGCGAAAACAAGGCCTTCGGCATCAACAAAATCGGCCTCCAGCGCCGCGGCTTCTCGCCGGAGCGCCTGCAACTGCTGCAAAAAGCCTTCCGCCTGTTGCTCGCGGCCAAAATGAATACCACGCAGGCCCTCGAAAAAATCAAGGAGCTGGAGGGCGAGGACGTTGCGCTACTTGCCGCGTTCCTCGAACGCAGCGAACGCGGGGTGATCAAGTAGCTATGAAGCTCGGCATCATCGCCGGTAACGGGCGCTTTCCGTTTCTGCTTCTGGACGCGGCGCGGGCGCAGGGCCAAGCCGTGGTCGTAGCGGCCATTCGCGAGGAGACCGACCCTGAAATAGACCGGCGCGCCGCCGCTGACGCTGGAATCACCGTCCACTGGCTGTCACTGGGCGAGCTCTCGCGGCTGATCGATCTCTTCCACAAGGAAGGCGTCGAAAAAGCCGTAATGGCCGGCCAGGTGAAGCACAAGCAGATTTTTTCGAGCATCCGGCCCGACTGGCGCCTGGCCAAGCTGCTGCTCAACCTGAATTCTCGAAACACCGATATGCTGCTGGGCGCGGTGGCTAAAGTGCTGGGCGACGAGGGCATAGAGCTGATCAGTTCCACGGCCTTCCTTGAGCCATTACTGGCCCAGGAGGGCGTGCTTACCACCCGTGCCCCGGACGACGAAGAGCAAAAAAATATCGAATACGGTTTAGCGGTAGGCCGCGCCCTGGCCGGATTCGACATCGGCCAGACGGTAGTGGTAGCCGCGCAGGCATGCGTAGCCGTGGAGGCCATGGAAGGCACGGACGCAACCATCGAGCGCGCCGGCCAGCTGATGCGCTCCCTCGCCGGTGACGCCTCTACCCTCGAACGCCGCCTGACCGTTGTCAAGGTAGCCAAGCCGAATCAGGATATGCGCTTCGACGTCCCCGTCATCGGCATTGCAACGGTCGAGACGATGATCCGCTCCGGCGCCACTTGCCTCTCCGTCGAAGCAGGCCGCACCCTCCTCTTCGAGCGCGAATCCCTCCTCGAACGCGCTCAACAAGCAGGCATTGCCATTGTGGCTACGCCAGTGGTCCTTGGTCGGTGAACAGTAGTCAGTGATTTCCGGCTATACTGATTTCCAGCAGTGGTTCCCCCTGGCTGTCAAAGTTGATCATTTCTCAGTGTTCGGCCTAATGCGCGGTCCGTCTGCTGACCAATGATCACTGACAACTGGCCACTGTTTTCAGGAGGTTCCTCCCGTGAGTAAAGTGCTAATCTTCGTTCTTGCCGCCGTGATTGTCGGCGCAGTTGTATACGTCACCGTTCACGCAGCCGACCAAACCATGCCCGCCGTCGGGCAGGCAGCGCCCACCTTCACCCTCCCCTCGCAGGACGGCTCCCAGATCTCCCTGGACAGCTATCGCGGCAAGTGGGTGGTGCTCTACTTCTATCCCAAGGACATGACCTCCGGCTGCACCATCGAGGCTCACAACTTCCAGCGCGACCAGGCACAGTTCGATGCCAGGAACGCGATCATCCTGGGAGTAAGCGTGGACACTCCCGACAGCCACAAGCAGTTCTGCACCAAGGAGGGCCTGACCTTCCGCCTGCTGGCCGACCCCAATCACACTGTGGTTGACGCCTACGGCTCGCTGGGCAACTATGCCGGTTTCAAGATTGCCAACCGCAACACCTTCCTCATCGATCCCCAGGGCAATATCGCCAAGGTATGGACCAAGGTGCAGGTCCAGCACCACTCCGAAGAAGTGCTGGCCGCGCTTGACCAACTGAAGAAGTAAGCGGCAATCAGGAGTAATACAACGCTCAACCGGGAATCGAGGAACGCATGACGACAGTCCTTGCCAGGCTATTTCGCATTGAACTCGATAGGTTTCACGCCGCGCTCGTTACTATTCCGCCCGAGCTTGCGGATACTCCCTGGCGCCAAGGCGGCTGGACCCGCAAGCAAATCGTCGGGCACCTGCTCGATTCCGCGACAAACAACCGCCAACGCTTCGTCCGCGCCTCTGCTGATGGCCATTATGAAGGCCCGCAGTACGCGCAGGACGAATGGGTTGCTGCTCACGGCTATGCAGACCAGCCCTGGGAGACCCTCCTCCGATGGTGGCAGGCGGAGCACGATATCCTGGCCGCCGTGGTGGACCGGATTCCGGAGAACCGGCTGGAGGCAAACTGTATTGTTGGCGACGAGGAGCCCGTAACGCTGCGCTTTCTCATCGAGGATTACCTCACGCACCAGCGTGGGCATTTTGCCCAACTCGCCCCTCCGCTTCTCTAGCCCTGACCGATCCAGCCCGAAGATGAGAAAAGCCCGGCACTGAGCCAGGCTTATCTCCTCTTCCGGGTTTCCTCTTGCCGCTACTTCCTGGATCCCTTTTTCTTCGATTTCTTTCCTGAAACCTTCTTTGCCTTTGCCTTCTTCGCAACTTTCCTGGCAGGGGCCTTCTTCACCGCCGACTTTTTGGCGGGCTTGCCGGCGCGCTTTCCAGCTTTCTTGACCGCAACCTTCTTCCCTTTTGCGGCTGCTTTCTTGGCGGCCTTTTTCGGCGTGACCTTTCTCTTGGCCGCCTTTTTCGCTGCTTTCTTGGCCGGAGCCTTCTTCGCGGCCTTTTTGGCAGCCTTCTTCGGGGTTGCTTTCTTCACAGCCTTCTTGGGGACTGCCTTCTTCGCAGCCTTCTTTACGGCAGGCTTCGCTGCGGGCTCGTCGACGACCAAAACTACAGCCTCGCCAACCACTCCCTCATCGTCATCCGAGGAGGTGAGTATGCTGGAGGTTTCCACTTCTTCGTCTTCTTCGTCATCAAAGCCTTCGCCGTAGTCGCTGTCCAGTTCTCCCGGCTCTCGAAAGGGATCGCCGTTACTCATCGCATGCAACTTGATCACTTCTTCCATCACATTGCCTCCAGCGGCTCGCCGCTGCATAGATTTTGATAGCCTCTTCGCACCACGGAAGCGTGTGCTCCGCATGCGACAGCCTTTGTACAATAGCTTGCACATAAACACTACAAAAACACAAGCACCGAATGAGTACTCGCTCTATTTTTCTTTTCGTGCTCGCGATTTTCGATGTGCGGCGTGTTTTGTCGGGTGCGATTTTCTGGTGCCCGATGTTCCGTTTTTCCTTGCGCCACTGGCGCCGGCACTCTTGCCGGAGTGTTGAGTTTTTCCGGCAACTGTCCCATGTTTTTTCGCCGTGGAAGCTCCTGACCTGGACGCTAAACCGTTTACCGGCAATGATTTATGCGCATTCGAGCTGCTCCCGGTTGAGGTTCCGCTGCGATGACTGCGCGTGGCGGACTGCGCACGTGCAGGCTCGGCCACGTACAGACGCCGGCCCGGTGCAATCTTGATGCCGGCAACCCTGTTCCAGCGCCTCAACTGGTTAAGCGATACGCCGAAACGGTCGGCAATGGTGACCAGGGTATCGCCTCGGTGCACGGTGTAGAGCATATGTGCAGACGGCGCCGCGACTGGGGCCAACGGCACCACCAGCGCCTCCACTCCGAGGAGGCTCTCACTCGAGCGTAGATGATTGGCCTCGGCTAACTCGTCCACGGTCACGTGGTATTCCCGCGCCACCGAAGCCAACGAGTCCTCCGCTGCAACGCGGTGGTAGCGCCATGCGCTGCGCTTGGGCTCAGGAATCGCCGCAATGCGCTCCGAGAACAAAGTGGCCGTACCGGCGGGAAGGTGCAGGTCGAACGGTGCGTCAGGCGGCGTTACTGACCGCAGCAGGCTGGGGTTCAGGGCCATCAACTCATCCATCGGCGCGCCCACAAGATCCGAAACCAGCCGCAGGTTCACTGAATAATTCACGGTCACCGTATCGGTAAGTACTGGCGGATCGAGCGTCACATCATCGAATCCGTACTGCGTAGGATGATTGGCGATGATGATGGCGGCCAGAATCTCCGGCACGTAGTTCTGGGTCTCGCCGGGGAGCTCGTGGCGCTTGTAGAGCTCCCAGAAGTCAGCATAACCGGTCTTCTGCACCGCGCGCTGCACATTGCCCGCGCCCCAGTCATAGGCGGCCATGGACAGGTACCAGTCGCCCAACTGGTTATAGAGAAACTTCATATAGCGGGCGTAGGCGCGCGTTGATTTCTCCGGATCAAAGCGCTCGTCCATATAAACGTTGTGGGCCAGTCCGTAGTTGCCCTGGGGCATAAATTGCCACATTCCGCCGGCGCGAGAGCGCGCATTGAGCGCTCGCGGTTGAAAGCCCGATTCGGCAACCGCGAGATAAATGAGGTCCTGGGGCACGCCCTCTTCAGCCATCACGCGTTGGATCATCGCCTTGTAGCGGCCGGCACGTTGGAAAGAGTGCAGCAGCGTATTGTGGCCCCGCTGCGAGTTGGCAAAAAAGTTGATGAATACGGCGACATAATCGTTCACCACCAGGGGAAGGTCGGACTTGGTCGTGGCCAGGTCTGCCTTGGCCTTGGCCACGATGTTGGGGTCCACCTCAAAGGTCACATCGCTGGCCACATCGGCCGGCGTTGGCTCCTCCTTGGGTGCAAAGCCGTTGCCCTGCTTCAGCGCTTCCATCTCCAGCGCGTTCACCCCATCCACAATACGATTGAACTCGTCCTGCAGGTCGGCATTGCCCCTGATGTCGATGCCGCTCGCCAGCATCAGATCCACGGCACGGTCAAACTCCACCTTGGCGTCCGGCAAGTTCCCTTTTCGATAGGCGGCCTCGCCTTTGGCGTATGCATCGTCGACCTGCTGGATGAGCAGGCGGACTCGTTTCTGCTCCTGTGTGAGCGGGGGAGGCTGATCGGGTATGGGGGCTTGCTGAGGCGCCTGCAAAGCTGGCGCGGTGGCCTGCGGCGGTTCGCTGGCGGGGGCGCTCTTGGGCTGAGACGGATCGCAACCGGCCAGAATCAGCACCGGCAAAGCAATTTCGAGCAAACAATAGCGTTTCAAAGTTTTGTGCATGAGCATTTGCGGCAGCCCCGGCTCGAACGCTGCCGCGGAGGACACTATGCCGATGATAAGCTATGGCCTGGAGGTCTGCTGCGACATACGCGCTGCTAAGGCGCAATTCCTCCGTTCGACAAGCCCCTCATGGACGCCCGTTTCCTTCGCAACTTCGCTATTATCGCCCACATCGACCACGGAAAGTCGACGCTGAGCGACCGTCTGCTAGAGTTGACCGGCTCAGTGACGGGCCGCGAGATGCAGGCCCAGATCCTGGACGATATGGATCTCGAACGGGAGCGTGGGATCACCATCAAGGCTCACGCCGTGCGCATGATGTACAAGGCCCACGATGGGAACACTTACCAGCTCAACCTGATCGATACACCCGGCCATGTCGATTTCAGCTACGAGGTCTCGCGCTCGCTGGCGTCCTGCGAGGGCGCGCTGCTGGTGGTCGACGCCAGCCAGGGGGTTGAAGCTCAGACGCTTGCCAACGCCTACCTGGCTATCAACCACGGCCTTGAGATCATTCCCGTCATCAACAAAATCGATCTTCCTTCGGCCGATATTCTCCGCACCCAGGAAGCAATCGAGAAAGCCGTTGGACTGGACGCGACCGACGCCATCCCGGTAAGCGCCAAGACCGGCCAGGGCGTCGCAGAAGTGCTGGAAGCGATCGTTCACCGGCTTCCGCCGCCCACGGGGGACCCCGATGCCCCGCTGCAGGCGCTCATCTTCGACTCATGGTTCGACGCCTATCGCGGCGTCATCGTACTTGTGCGTGTAATGCAGGGCACCATGCGCAAGGGCCAGCGCATCCGCCTCATGTCAAATGGGAAATCTTTTGAAGTCGAGTCGATGGGCGTTCTGATGCCCAAG
Source organism: Occallatibacter sp. (assembly GCA_049515455.1). Classification (GTDB taxonomy): domain Bacteria; phylum Acidobacteriota; class Terriglobia; order Terriglobales; family Acidobacteriaceae; genus Telmatobacter. The sequence goes on along the minus strand of JBEKUB010000003.1, from coordinate 124,738 downwards.
CCCGTCGAGATCGGAGAACTACGCGCTGGTGAAGTCGGCTTTTTCGCGGCCACCATCAAGAACGTAGGGGATACCAAGATCGGCGATACCGTCACCGAGGAAGCCAGGCCCGCGGCCGCCCAGTTGCCGGGCTTTGAAGACATCAAGCCCATGGTCTTCGCCGGCCTTTACACCGTGGACTCGCACGAGCACACGCTGCTCCGCGACGCCCTGGAGAAGCTTCGCCTCAATGACTCGTCCTTCTTCTTTGAGCCGGAGAGTTCGGTGGCCCTGGGGTTCGGTTTCCGCTGCGGCTTTCTCGGACTGCTGCACATGGAGATTATCCAGGAGCGGCTGGAGCGCGAGTACCAGCTCGATCTGATCACCACCGCCCCTGGCGTGCGCCACCATATCACGCTCACCGACGGCAAAGTGATCGAGGTGGACAATCCCTCCCGCTGGCCCGAGCCTACCAACATCGAGTCCATTCGCGAACCGGTGATCACTGCCAAGATCCTCACCAACGAGGAATACGTGGGCGGCATCCTCAAACTGGTGGAGGAAAAGCGCGGTAAGCAGTTGAACTTCGAGTATGTGACCCCCACTCGCGTGATGCTTACCTACGAGCTGCCGCTGAATGAGATCGTCCTCGACTTCTACGATCGCCTCAAGACCATCTCCCGCGGCTATGCATCCTTGGATTATCAGCTCAGCGGCGAGTGGGAGTCGCCTATGGTCAAACTGGATATATTGGTCTCCGGCGAGCCGGTGGATGCGCTTTCAATCATCGTGCACCGCGATGTTGCTTATGAGCGCGGTAAGGCGCTGGTCTCAAAGATGCGCGAGCTCATTCCCCGCCAGCAGTTCGAGGTCGCCATCCAGGCCGCCATCGGAGCCAAAATCATCTCTCGCGAGACGGTGAGCCCGCTACGCAAGAATGTGCTGGCCAAGTGCTATGGCGGCGATATTTCCCGCAAGCGCAAATTATTGGAAAAGCAAAAGGAAGGCAAAAAACGGATGAAGCGGATCGGTAAGGTTGATATCCCGCAGGAGGCCTTCCTGGCCATCTTGCGGGTAGGCGAAGAGCAACAGAAATAGCAGCCAAAACTGAGCCACCAGAAACTTTAGTCACCGTGTGTTCATAGTGGACTGTGGAAACCGCACTATGCAGGTGTCTGCATTTGCTCACAGAACACGCCTTCAGCAGAGCCATTTACTCGCAACGCTTCTTATTGATTAATAAAGAGTTATTTTTGCTATCAGAAATTGGCAGTGGTTGACAAGAGGATAAATTGCTTTTTATTTGGGGTACAAGGGAAAGCTTTCCACATTTTTTTCCACAATTAATTCACTGGCAGGACGGATCTGTCCCGCCCTTATCTTCGCCCTTTAATTGCCCTCAAAGTTCACACCAAGGCCCTGCTAGGTAGGGCCTTGGTGAAGCGTTCGAATCCGAACCTCAGTGCGTGGCGGGCGGCCTGCCGGACTGCGGTGCTGCCTTGGGAGCGGTACCGGCCGGAGGCGCCGGAGGAGCAGGCACACCCGATTTCACGTTATAGGCGTCGATGATCGCCTTGGTGATGTTGGTCGACTCGGTGGCATAGAGTACGGGGGTCTGCTGCTGGGCCACGTCCAGGATTAGCGTGTATCCCTGCTGCTGCGCATAGGTTTCCAGAACGTCATAGACCTTGGAGGCGAGGCCGTTGTACATATCCTGCATCTCCTGCTGGAAGTCGTTGCGGGCATCCTCGGCGTCGCGATCCAGCTTCTTCTTCTTGTCGTCGATGGCCTTGGCGCGGCTGGCGCGCTCCGCATCGCTGAGCTTGTCGCCCTGGGCCTGCAACTGCTTGGTCAGGGTCTCGACCTCATCATTAAGGCTTTTCAGTTGTTCTTCCCTGGGCGCGTACTTCTTCTGCAAGTCTGCAAAATTGCGCTGGCCCTCGTTGGTTTGGCCCACTGCCACCTGGAACGCGATGACGGCGATCTTTGCCGGGCCGGCGGGTGCGGCAGGTGCGGGCGATGTTTGGGCGGCTGCGCTCAGGACGATGCCCGAGGCCAGCATAATGGCTAATACAAGCGAACGCTTCATTTGAGTGAAACTCCTTCGGAATTCCTGTGCGGTTATCCACGCAAGGGCAGAGACATAAAAAGACGCAGACGGATACGTCAGCGGAATCTAGGGACGATTATAAGAGGGCTGGAAGTGGAGCGTCAAACCCGGTGTTCCTCCATTCCGCGGTGCCAGGAATGGGTTTTGTTGCGCGCGGCGACGCTTTTTTGAAGCCCACACCGATACTGACAAATGCAAAGGCCCCGCCGCGCGGAGCCTTTGTCTTTGTTTGACAATGAGTTTAGCGAGATCCGGAAGGTTTCGCAGCAGCCGGCTGCGCAGGTGGGGCTGGAACGCCCGACTTCAGGTTATAGGCGTCGAGAACCGTCTTGCTGATGTCGGTGCTTTGATCCGAAAAGAGAATCAGAGGAGCCTGCTGGCGGGATACCGTCGAGTCCAGCACCAGTGTGTAACCCTGTTGCTGAGCATAGTTCGACAAAACGTCATAGACCTTGCCGGCTACTTTACCGAAGACTTCCTGCATCTCCCCCTGGACGTCGTTCTGCAAATCTTCGGCCTGGCGCTGCCCCTGCTTCTTCTTTTCCTCGATTGTCTTGGCACGATGGGCGCGCTCGGCTTCGCTGATCTTATCGCCCTGTGACTTTAGCTGCTTCTCCTGGCTATCGATCTCGTCTGCCAGGACTTTGAGCTGCTGGCGCCTGGGCTCGTACTTCTTTTCGAGGTCGGCGATATCGCGCTGGAATTCATTGGTTTGACCTACAGCTGCCTGAAAAGAGCAGACGGCAATCTTGCCAGGGCCGGCGGGCGCCTTGGGCGCGGGCGACGTTTGTGCGGCGGCACTCAGGACAAAGCCCGAGACCAACAGAACGATGATTGCAAAATAGCGTTTCATGTTAATCAATAACTCCTCTAGAACGTTGTAGAGACGGTAAAGCGGAAGGTCTTGCGGGGCTCCCGGAACAAGTAGCGCGCTCCGTAGCCTGCCTGCGCCTCAGCGTACGTGTAGTCGCCCGCGCCACCTGGCGGGAAGAGATCGCGGGTAATCAGCTGTGAGGAGCAGCTCTGCTTGTTGCCCCCCAGGGTAACGGTGTTGCAGTAGGGCATCTCATACAGCCGCAGAGGGTTGTAGGCATAATAGATGCGCATGGGGGCGTTGATCACCGGCATGATGACCGAAAGCTCGGCGCCTAGCGACATGCGGGGCACAAAGTTCGTGCCTTCGACTGGCCGAATATCCGGTCGGAACCCGACCGAAGAGCCCGGTATGCCGCCCTGGCAGGAGCCGTTGTTAAAAACCGGGCAGCCATAGAGAGGTGCGGTGAGTGTGGCGAAACCCTCCGGGCTCTGCTTCAACTGCCCCTTGTTGAGCGCGGTGTCGATGCCAAAGTCGTCAAAGAGCGAGATGGTCACCGGACCGGCGATTGGTATGCGGTACTCGGTATTTGTTACCAGGTTGGTATCGCCCCCGATGGATGCAATGCCGTAGATGGGCAAGGGTACCTGGATGCACTGGCCGAGTTGTGGATTGGTCGGGTCGCGCGGAACGCAACTTCCATCCGGATTGGTTAGTTGCAGATTGACGCGGTTTGGAACGTAGCCGTAAGGAGTTGCTCCGCGAATATCGAATCCGCGCAAATCGCCCTCGCCGCCGGCATAGAACCGGTTGTTGGGCGGGGCCACATCGCCTCCCCAGCCTTGCACATATCCCAATTGCGCACGGACGCCCAATACATTGCGTCCATTGGGCGAGAGGATCAGGTAGTGGATCGGCATGAAGCGCTTGTAGGCCACCAGAGGAGATATGTAGCGCACGTTGCCTGCGATGCCGGCCACCTGGAACACCGCCGTAAACTCCTTGCCGCTCCGCGGGCGCATGGGGTTGTTGACGGTGTTGTACATGTAACTGAACGACGCAGAACTGTTGATGATGCCCGCCAGGGCGTTGGCCCCCTGAATGCCTGACCGGAAGCTGATGGTCTGGAAGAAGGTTTGCGAGGCGGTGCTGAAGGCTGTAATCGACGACCTGTTCCACGAGTAAGTTGCGCCCACGCGCTGGAAGGCGTGCTTCCGGAGCGGATAGCTGACTGAAAATGTCAGGCCCTTGGCAGCCTGGTTGTAGTTTTGCGTCAGCGACTGCTGCGCCTGGGTCAGGTTGACCGAAAGACCGGTGGTGACTCCGTAGCTCTTGGCTGCGTTGTAGTCGGTCTTGTTGTTGAAGAGCTGGAAACCGATATTGAACGGTCGATTGCGGAAGTAGGGCTGCGTGAAACCGAACATGAACTGGCGGCTCACATTGCCCAGATTGCCCTGCAGGCTCAATGTTTCGCCCAGGCCGAGGAAGTTGTTTGTGGAGTAGTTCACGCCCAGGAACGCGCCTGACAGGCCGCTGATGCCGCCGTTCAGGCCGATCGAGTTCTTGCCCTTTTCCTTCACCTTCAACAGCAGGTCCACGGTGCCGGCATCAGCATCCTGGTGGGCCTCAGAGTCCTGGTCCACCTTGAGCGGCTCAAAGTACTCCAACTGGTTGAGCCGCAGCAAGCTGTACTCCCACAACTGGGAGTTATAAACCTGGCCTTCGTCAAGCATCAACTCGCGGCGAATAACCTTGTCGCGCGTAGTCGTGTTGCCCTGAAATTCGATGCGGGAAACGAAAAACGGCTTGCCCTCGTCGATATCGATAACCAGCGAGACGGTCTTCTTCTGTTCGTCGAAAACGGGTTTGGGAATGGCGCCGAAGTTGATGTAGCCCAGCTGCCCGTAGGCCTTCTTCAGGTTCTCCAGCCCCTTGCCGATCAGCGTGGCGTTGAACCACTCGCCATCCCTCACAGCGAAGGTGCCGCGGAGTGCCTTGACGTTGGTCACCGCCTTGTTGCCGGTGAAGGTGATAGTGCCCAGCCGGTAGCGGGGGCCCTCTTCAATCGGCATCAGGATGTCAATGCGCTTGCCTTTGTTGGGGCGGAAGGTGAGCCAGTTGAGTCCGCCCTGGTCGCGGATTTGCGTCTTGGGCTCTTCGATCGCCGCGGTGTAGTAGCCCTTGTCGCGGAACGCCTGGCGCACACGCTCGGTGTCTTCCTCAAGCTTTGAGGAGTCGAAGGTCTGCGGAAAAAGATCTTCAAAAATAATCGAATAAGGGATGCCGATGGGCTTCAGGTTCTTCATCGAGCGGCGCAGAACCAGCGAGTTGATGTGCTGGTTGCCGGTGAACTTGATAGTGCCCACCTTCACCGTGGGGCCTTCCTTGATGTTGAAGTTCACCTGCACCGAGGCGGGAGGAATGTCCTTGATGTCAAGCTTGATGACGGCGAACTGGTGCCCGTGCTCCGACAGGATGTCCTTCAGAACGGCAGTAGCCCGCAAAACCTTGGCCGGATCATATTGGCTCTCCACCGAGAGGCCGACCTTTTCCTTCTTGAACCGGTCCAGCACGTCAGAAACGGAGACGGCATTGAGCCCCTTGTAGTTGATCTCGCGGATGGTGGGCTTCTCCTTTACGAAGATGTCGAGGATGATGCCCTTTTCCGTATCCTCGCGCTCGATGCGCAGATTCTCAAAGTACCCGGTGTTCCAAAGCGAGTTGAAGTCGCGCTCGATCGAGATGGGATCGTAAGTGTCGCCGGGGTGAGTAAAGAGCCGTGCCAGCACGGTCTCCTTGGGTATGCGCCGGTTGCCGATCACGCGAATCGAATCGATGGTCTGCGGCTGCTGCGCTTGTGCAACGACCACAAGCAGCGCCACCAAAAGCAGGACGCGCGCTGGGCGTGCAAGACGGCTCGAAATCCGCAAGGCGCGGGGAATGCAATTGCGCTTTGTCTTCACTGGGCTGGAGCCCTGCGGCGAGCAAACGTACTGGTGCGATCCATAGGTCGGCTTCACGGGAAAAATATGCACACCCTCACTGCTGAAAATCTGATCCTGCTCTAGGAAAGTCTGATTTTACCACCCCAGCGGTAGAGTGCGCGCCGGGGCACCCTCCAAGGTCGGGGCATTGCTGCTTCCCCGATCGTTGGAGACCCCGGTTATCCCACCCCGGCCACCAAATTGCCCCAGCTACAAAAAATAGTCACCGGGGGTCCAAAAGACAGTCTACCGGACGCAAATGGGTTGGTTCGCCTCTTTGCATCCCGGCTTGCGTGCGCTGCATCTCTCTTTGACGCAGATGGAGGGCACAAGGCATTCTCTCCGCGTGGAGGTTTTCCTGGGTGATTGAGGATTCTCGAGGATGATTTATGAATTTTCAGCACCGCTGCCGCATGGAAAGACGGTCAGCATAGCCGATTTCCGTGACCGGGTCCTGCTGACGCGTCAACACTGTCAGCCGATGCGGCTTCACCCCGCAATATGCAGGACTTGATGCACTCTATCGTGCCTATAAAAACCGGGGCTTCGTGGTGCTGGGCTTCCCTTCAAGCCAATTCGGCGCGCAGGAACCGGATACGGCGGCCGAGGTCGGCGCCTTCTGCGAAAAAAATTTTGCCGTCAGATTCCCCATCTTCGCCAAAATCGACGTCAACGGCCCCCAGGCTCATCCCCTCTACTGCTTCCCCAACAAAGACAAGCCGGGAATCTTCGGATTCCCTGGCATTCGCGGAATCCAATGGGATTGAACCCAAGTTCCTGGTCGACCGCGAAGGGAGCGTGGTGGGACGCTTCTGGCCCTCCAGAGATCCACAGTGCCTGGCCGCTCCAATTGAAATGTTGCCGGATGGCGGGCAGCGTGCCATGTGCTTTATCTACTTCCTGCTTTTGCACTGAGAAAACCAATTCAGGAAATCGCCCGCATTCTCTCCCGCATTTCGCGTCAACGACGGCCCTGAGGTATGCTTTCTGAATACTTTGATTAAGTGTCGGTCTTTCCCTGAAAACCGGGCGGGTCCGTCTATATATCGCAAGTGAAGGAGGAAAACGATGCGCCAATCTCTTCCCATTATCCTGATCCGGGTGATTGTCGGCCTGGTCTTCCTCACCGAGGGCATTCTCAAGTTCGTGCGCCCTGACGAGCTTGGCTGGGGACGTTTTGCAGGCATCGGTCTGCCCTATCCTCAAGTGCTGGCCCCGCTGGTGGGCGGCGCAGAGATCGTGGCCGGCGCCGCGGTCCTCTTGAATCTCTATGCCGGCGATGCCGCAATTCTGTTGCTGGCGGTGATTGCGATCGCCCTGATGACCAAATTGCCCATTCTGCTGGGACGGCCTCTGGGGCCGTTCGCGCTGGCCAAGCTGCCATATTACGGCTTGCTGAGTTTTCTCCATGAGGCGCAGCTCGACTTCTGCATGCTCTTTGCCTCTGTGGCCATACTCATCGACTCCGGCCAGCGCATCGGGCGCAAAACACCCTGGTACCAATCCAGAAAGCTTTAATGATGAATGCGCCAGATGAGTGAATCTGACCTTCCAGCCCCTACTCTAGCGGCGGCGCCATGAAAAGCGAGTAAACCAATAGGGCGATGCCGACGAAACCGGGAATTAACCCGCAAAGATAGACGGGTTCGTTGGTTACCAGCGCGCGCAGAAAAATAATCAGCGCCAAGCCTACGCCAATATTAACCAGACCGCCGATCTTCATGCCTTCGCGAGCCTTGACCCGCTTCAGCCGATCATCCTCCCGCATCAGGTCAAGGGCGGCCTTGGCGCCCTCACCTGAGGCCTCTGTAATTCGGCGCAGAGTTTCCGTTTTGTAAAACGCCTCCCGCTCCTTGCTCCGATTTTTGGACCAAACGGCAAACGTGATAAACGTAAATACCACCACAATGGACACGATCGGTATCATTTCGCCGAGAAGTGGAACCAGTACGCCCATCTTTTTCCTCCTGGCCGGGGTATTTCCCCATGCGGTTGGTAAGACATCAGGAGTCCACGCTCGGTTGCATAATCTCAAAGAGCATGCTTTCTCTGAGAAAATGCAACCTGTCCGGTTCGGGAACGGTCTTACTAGTTGCACAGGAGCGCCCAGCAGCATGAATCCCTCGATCAGCGCCGAAGAAGACCTGGCCGACGTAACCCGCGTGCTGGCCGGCGACGTGCAAGCCTTCGAGGGCATCGTCCGCCGCTGGCAAGGGCCGCTCGTCAATATGGCCTGGCGCTACTGTCGCGATCGTGGCCGCGCCGAGGATCTCGCCCAGGAAGCCTTCCTCCGCGCCTGGCGGGGCCTGGCCGGGTGGCGGCGCGAGTCCAGTTTCTCCACCTGGTTCTTTGCGCTGGCCGCCAATGTCTTCCGTTCCGAGCTCAAGCGGTTTCCCGCCGTCAACCTGCCCTTGGACGCGATCGCCGAGCCCTCCACCCCAGCCGTTCAGCTCAACACTCTCTCTAAAAAGCTAAGCAATGAAGCGGTCCGCCGCTCCGTGCTCTCGCTGCCGCTGCGCTACCGCGAACCGGTCATTCTGTTCTACTTTCACGAGATGGACCTGAGCCGTGCGGCAGCCACCATGCGCCTGCCCGAGGGAACTATGAAAGCCCGTCTCTCGCGTGCGCGTGCGCTCTTACGACGGCGCTTCCCGCACCTCGAAGCCGAGCACCAGGAGATGGAATTCGCAGCTCTCAATCAAGGAAAGGAGGCCTGAAGATGAACCAGAACAAAGCAAATCGCGAAGAGACGGACCAGAGCAAGGTCGATGCCATTCTGGCGACAGAAGAGGAACTGATTCCCTCGTCGGGTTTTCTGGGCAATGTAATGGAGAACATCCGTAATGAAGCAGCCGCGCCCCCTCCCATTCCTTTTCCCTGGAAGCGCGCCATTCCTGGCATTCTGCTGGCCGGTGGAGTTTTTGCCTGGAGCGCGGTCGTGCTATTCCGTTACGGCCTGCCCCCCGTCAGCGGGATTCCACTCATTCAGCCGCAACACCTCGCGGCCCTTGAACGGCCCATCGAAGAAACGGGCTGGGTTGCGCTGGCGCTGGGCATATCGCTGCTCTCGTGGCTGCTCTCACACCGTCTTGCCGGACGGTCAGGGTTGCTGTAACCCCGCTAGAAGAAGAAGCGGTCCGTCTTGAGCGTGGCAACCACCGTCGAATTAGCATCCAGCACAGGAGGAACCGGCGCCGTCCCATTCGCCTGAGTCCTGAGCTCCACCTTCAGAGTCATGCGCTTCTTGGCAATGAACTCGGCGCTAACAATCTTCGACTTCTTCTGCATGCTTCCCGCGCTGACCGTTACATAAAACTCGTGCACGCCGGGTGGAACGTACAGATTGTTATACGTGGACGCAGTTAATATCGAGCCTTTGAAAAAGGTCTTCCCATCCATATCTACCGAGAACGAAGCGCTGGGCGGCAAGCTCTCCATATCAATCTTCAAACGAGTGTTCTGCTTGGGATCGAGTTTGAGCGGATCGAATCCCACCGCCCCCGATTGTGAACTGGGCGCTGGAGCAGGAACAGGCTGAGCAACCGCTTGCGAAACAGGCTGCGATACCGGCTGCGGAGTGGGCTCCGGAGTCGCTGCCGAGGCTATATTTTTCCCGGGCTTCGGCTTTGCCGCCTTCGTGGCAACGGCGGCCTGTGCCGGCGATGCAGTCGTTGCTTTTACAGGCTTTGACGGCTCCGTCGGCGCAGGCGCTGGTGTTGGCGGCGCGGGTTCTTGAGGTGCAGGTTCTTGAGGTGCGGCAGTTGCAACCGGCGTTGGCTGCGGTTGCGGCGGAGCAGGCTGCATGCGATGAGTTAGCACATACCCGCCACCCGAGGCGACCGCAAGAAAAACCAGCGCAAGAATCAGCACCAGCTTCGTGTTCACCGGTTTGGCTGGCTTAACTGGTTTGCTCGGTATGGCTGGTGCAGTCTGCTTGGGTGGCAGCGGTGCCGTCGGGTGAAGCGATGCTTGCCCCGCTTTCGGCGGAAGGCTCGTGGCAGCTGAATCGCCTCCGGTGGAAACGGCCTGCGGAACTACTGCGTTCAGGCCCGAAGTCTTTCCAGTGGTCCGCAACTCCGCCAATGCGTGCGCCAGTTCGTCGCCGGTTTGAAAGCGGTCCGCGGGACTCTTGGCCAGACACTTCAGAATCACAGCCTCCAGTCCGGCGGGAATGGCGGGATTCAGCTTCGCCGGCGGAATAGGCTCCGTGTGAACAATTTTGTAGGAGACCGCCGTCATGGTCTCGCCGGGGAACGGCTGCTCGCCCGTGACCATCCAATAAAGAATCACGCCTAGCGAAAACAGATCGGTGCGCCCGTCGATCGTCGCGCCGGTAAACTGTTCCGGCGGCATGAAGGCCGGAGTTCCCAGCATCTGACCGGCGGTAGTCATCTCTCCGGCTGCAAGCTTGGCCACGCCAAAGTCCGTGATCTTCGGACGCTCGCATCCGTAGGTCTCCCGCGAAGTCATCAGAATATTCGCAGGCTTGATATCGCGGTGAATCACGCCGTTGCGGTGAGCGTATCCCAGCGCGTCCGCAATCTGCTGTCCAATCTCGCAGACTCGATCAAGCGATGGCCGTTCCCCCGTCTTCATCGCGGCAGCCAGAGTCCGACCGTTGACGTATTCCATCACCAGGTAGGGCATTCCCTCGTATTCGCCCACATCGAAGACGGGCACAATTCCCGGATGCGCGAGAGCGCCCGCGGCGCGTGCCTCACGATAGAAGCGCTGGCGGAACTCCCCGCCTTGCTCACCGTCAAGGTTCGCCGTGAGGATGGTCTTCAGGGCGACGATGCGATCCATTGCGGGATCCTTCGCGCGGAAGACGCCCCCCATAGCGCCGTGACCAAGCTCATCGATGATTTCGTATCGCCCGATGTTCTTCGGATTATCCATAGTCTGACTCGAACTCTAGCACAGGAATGGATAGCCTAGAAACAACTTTGATACAACAGGATGGCTATTTATTCGATGGCGAAAACCGCGTAGACGGTTGCCTCCCGGATCACCTTGCGCGGCTCAATGGCCAGCGTCATCGGTGGCGCGGCAAAGGCTCCTGTGGGAGCTCCATTGTTGGCGTAGGCAGCCAAATATGTCTGCGTTGAAATCTGGTTGGTCACGTAGACCAGCGAGCCGAGGTGTGCGCCCATTCCCTTGGCCAGCACTGCGGCGTTTGCCCTGGCGCGGGAGGCGGCCTGGTCCAGCGCCTGGTCTTCCAGCGCCTGCTCGTCCTGCACCGTCCAGTCGATCTGGCCGCTGTCCGTGGCGCCCGCCCCCACAGCAATATCCAAAATCTCCGCGGCGCGCTCCGGCGGAGTCTTCACCGTCCATTGCTGCGCCAATGTGAATTTGTGCGGCTTGCCGCTGACGCTGTCCAGCCGCTGCCACTCGCTGCGAATTGAGGTCTCAGGAATCCCGGCCTGCTTGAGCGCATTAAAAATATCGTTGGAAATCTTCGCGCCCGCCGCATAGGCCGATTTGGCATCCGAGGGCTGGGTCTGGAACCCGATGTGCAGAATAGCCACATCCGGGTCAACAGTCACTCGCCCCTCCGCGCTGACGGTGAGCGTGCGGTTTGTGGGTTCGATCTTCAATTGAACCTGGCTGGTTTGCTGCGCACGAGCTGCCACGCAGACTGCAAGAAGCGCCAACACTGCGATTACTTGTTTTATAGGCATATATCTATCTCCTTCACCCCATGAACGCAGAGCATACAGGAACTTGCAGGTCATTTTTTGGATGATTTCCGGATTGTGGGTTTCTTTGAAAGGGCACGGCCTTAGCCGTGCCGTAAATGCAGCCTGATAATCATGGGCTTTAGCCCCTGAGGGCGCTCTGCCTCACTTGCTTTTCCCCGCGTGCTTCGCCCCAAATCGCCGCAACTTTTCAAGCGTCGCCGCAGCCTGCCCCGAATCGATAGCCTCAGCCCCCATCGCGACGCCCTCCTTCAAATCACCGGCCAGCCCCGCGGCCACCAGCGCCGCGGCCGCATTCATCACCACAATGTCCCGCCGTGCGCCGTGAATCCCGGTCAGCACGTCGTAAAGCAGCGAGGAATTGATCTTCACGTCGCCGCCCGTGAATTGATCGAGCGTAGTGCGCGTCAGCCCGGCCATCTCCGGAGTCACACGCGAGGCCCTCAACGAAGATTCTCCCGTCTCCGTCTCCTCTACGCGCGCCACAATCGACTCGCCGGTCGTCGTCAGTTCGTCGATGCCATCCGTCCCATGCACCACAAAAGCGCGCTTCGCTCCCAGAGCAGCCAGCGTCCGTCCCACCAGCAGCACGCGGCTCGGCGCCAGCACCCCAATCACCTGCACCCGCGCTCCCGCCGGATTCGTCAACGGCCCGCAGAGATTAAAAATGGTCCTGAACCCCAGCGCCCTGCGCAACGGCCCCAGCGCTTTCATTGCCGGATGATAAAGCGGCGCGAAAAGAAACATGAATCCCGTCTCGCGCAGGCATTCAGCGGCCAACTCCGGGCCCAGTTCGATCGGCACGCCCAGCGCCTCCAGCACATCCGCCGTCCCGCACAGCGAAGTAACCGCCCGGTTGCCGTGCTTGGCCACTTTTGCCCCCGCCGCCGCCGCCACCAGCGCCGCCCCCGAGGAGATATTAAAGGTCAGCGGCCCTCCGCCGCCGGTGCCCACCACGTCCACCAGCTCCTGCCGCTCCTCATCCGTAAAAGGCAGCGGCGTGGCGCGCTTGCGCATCACCTCAACAAACCCAGCCAGCTCCGGCGCCTGTTCGCCGCGAGTCGCCATCACGGTGAGCAGCGCCGCCGTCTCCACCTCCGGCACATCGCCCGATAGTATTTCTTCCAGCGCATGCGCCGCCTGTTCGCGGGTAAGAGCCGATCCGTCCTCGGCCAGCGGTTTCAGAAGTTCCTTCACAGAAGCCATATCCTTCATGGTAACGGCGCGTGGTCAATGCTGTGCGAGCGATCAACAGCGGGCACAATTCGTTATTCCAAGCCAATGGTCAGTCTCAGGGATTCCTCTCACAGTCTCGATAAAAGACAGACGCCTGACCATGGGCGCGATCCTTGATGGCCGTTCGACTCCGGCAGCAGCGACATGAGCCACATTTCGAATGAAAGGCGTTTCAGGCGGGCCGCCGCCTTCAGTGGAGATCGCACGTCCACCGGCCGCCACCCGCTGGGAATGAAAAACTCCGGACCCTCCTCCGGACCAAATTTTAGCGATGCGCCGCTCTGTTCCAGTGCGGGACCCATGTGCTTTTGGAGCATACGCAGCAGACCCGGCGATGCAAGATCAACGATCCAACTTTGAAATGCTCGAGGCGCGTCAAGATCCTCGGCCAAAGCCCGCACCTGATCGGCGCTGAAATAGATCAATAGCCCTTCGGTAAGAATCAGGCATTTGGTCGCTCTGCTCCCAAGCTCGGCGAAAACTTTTCGCCGGGCACTCACGTCTGCCAGATCGAGACGAACGCGTTCGATAATGCAGGCCGGTTTTTCCTGGGCCAGGATCTCTTCTTTGTAGGAGAGAATGCCTGGGAGATCAACCTCAATCCACTGGAGAGTCGGAGGCAGCTCCATGCGATAAGGGCGCGTATCGAGGCCAGCCGCCAGATTGATGACCATATCCGTACCCTTCCGGCACTGTTCAACAATGAACTGGTCATACAAATATGTGCGCATCACCCATGCCCAGGCGGCGCGGTTGCTGAATGGGATGGAATCTGCGATCTGTTCGCCGCGCGTGCCCAGCAGACGCCGCGCCAGGGGATCGTGAAAGACAGCATCCGGGCGTTCTGTCTCTCTTGCCCGATAGACCGCAGCCAGGAATGCCGTGTCAGAGATATCGCGGATCAGGGCTTCAGATTGAGCCATAGATTCACGCTCCTGCGAGAGCTGACTCCTCGCCGAATCGGTTTAAAGATAGCAACCAAAAGGGAGGAGTAAATTCACTCAATTGGGGATAGTGAGACAGGCTTTCTCGCCGCGGGGTAGACGATAAACCTTCGTGCGCATATGGTACCACTGGTTTCATCTGTTAAGAATTTGGAATCTGGAAATGCACCCCGTTTGCCGCTCATTCGGCCAGCAAGATAGTATTTGGATGCTGCTGGCGAGGTATTGCTGCTCCGACATTCGTCGGCTGCGGTCCCGAATTCTCCGACAACAGCAGCAGCGGTGGACTCAAACTTTGAAAATACACGAATATCAAGCAAAAGAAATCCTGGCAAAATACGGCGTGGCCGTGCCCAGGGGCGAAATGGCTAACACGCTCGAAGAAGCAACCGTGGTGGCCCGCAAACTGTTTGCCGAGGGCGCAAGCGGCGTCGTCGTCAAAGCGCAGATTCACGCCGGAGGACGCGGCAAAGGCGGTGGCGTAAAAGTTGCCCGCACCCGCGAGGAGGCCGAGATGTACGCCAAAAACATTCTCGGCATGCAACTGGTCACCCACCAGACCGGCCCCCAAGGTCAGAAAGTTCAGCGGCTGCTCATTGAAGAAACGGCGGCCATTGATCGCGAGCTCTACCTGGGCATCGTCCTCGACCGCGCGACAGGGAGATTGGTTTTTATGGCTTCGCAGGACGGCGGCATGGAGATTGAAGAAGTTGCCGCCAAAACTCCCGAAGCCATCTTCAAGGAGACCATCGATCCGGCAATAGGTTTTGGTGCATGGCAGGCGCGCAAACTGGCCTTTGCCCTCGGCCTCAAGGCAACGCAGATCAACCAGGCCGTCACTTTTTTCCAAAGTTTGTACCGGGCATTCATTGAGACCGACGCCTCGCTGATCGAGATCAATCCCTTCATCACCACCAAGGACGACAAGCTCATCGCTCTCGACGCCAAGATCACCTTCGATGACAATGCCGTCTTCCGTCATCCGGAGCTCAAAGCGCTGCGCGATACGGCAGAAGAAGACCCGCTCGAAGTGGAGGCCAGCAAGTACGCGCTCAACTACATCAAGCTCGACGGCTCCATCGCATGCATGGTCAACGGCGCCGGCTTGGCCATGGCCACCATGGACATCATCCAGTACGCCGGCGGCAGCCCGGCCAACTTCCTCGATGTAGGCGGCGGCGCAACCCAGGAGCAGATCGAGCACGCCTTTGAAATCCTGCTCTCCGACTCCCACGTGAAGGCCATCTTCATCAACATCTTCGGCGGCATTCTGCGTGTGGATCGTCTGGCCACTGGCGTGGTGGCTGCGACGCGCAATCTGCACGTAACCCTTCCCATCGTCCTGCGCCTCGAAGGCACAAACGTTGAAGAAGGCCGCAAAATTTTAAAAGAGTCCGGCTTGAATTTCCAAGTAGGCGAAACGATGAAAGACGCGGCGGAAATGGTAGTAAAAGCAGCCGCGATACGAGTGTGAGTGTGAGTGTGAAAGGCAGTGAGATGGCAAAGTCTTTTCGTGATCTATCGGTTTGGCAAAAAGGGGTCCAGTTGTCAGTTCTTGTTTACCGGCTATCGAAACAGTTTCCTCGCGAAGAGACCTATGGGCTCTCGAACCAAATGCGCAGGGCGGCAGTGTCGATTCCAAGCAATATAGCCGAGGGCGCGGGACGGCTCAACACTCGCGAGTACAAGCAGTATCTTGGGATTGCCAGGGGATCAAGTTTTGAATTACAGACACAGTTGACCATTGCCAGGGAATTGGGATTCGGAGATATTGAGCAGCTTCATGAAGCCGAGGCTGCCTGCGATGAGATTGGGCGAATGCTCTTCGGAGTCATTCAAGTGTTGAGTGCAAAGCAGGAAGGGCGCGTTAATCCACACTCACACTCACACTCAAAACTAGAAGCTAAGAGCTAGGAGCTATTTCAATGGCGGTATTGGTTGATAGAAATACGCGACTGATTGTTCAAGGCATCACCGGCAAAGAAGGAACGTTCCACGCCAAAGGCGCTGAAGAATACGGTACTAAAGTCGTTGGCGGCGTAACACCAGGCAAAGGTGGAACCACTCACGAAGGTTGGCCTGTCTTCAACACCGTTGCCGACGCGGTTGAAAAAACCGGCGCCAACGCAACCGTAATCTTCGTTCCTCCACCCTTTGCCGCCGACGCAATCCTCGAAGCCGAAGATGCGGGCATTTCGCTCATCGTAGCCATCACCGAAGGCATTCCCACGCTCGACATGATCAAGGTCTGGGCCAAGCTCAAGAACTCGAAGTCGCGCCTCATCGGCCCCAACTGCCCCGGCGTCATCTCCCCCGGCAAAGCCAAAATCGGCATCATGCCCGGCAACATTCACAAAGAGGGCTCCATCGGCATCGTCTCCCGCTCCGGCACGCTCACCTATGAGGCCGTCTACCAACTCACGCAGCGCGGCATCGGCCAGTCAACGGCCATCGGCATCGGCGGCGACCCCATCATCGGCACCACCCACATTGACGCACTCAAGCTGTTCAACGACGACCCCGAAACCGAAGCCATCATTCTCATCGGCGAAATCGGTGGCACCGCCGAAGAAGCCGCTGCCGAGTACGTCAAGCAATACGTGAAGAAGCCTGTAGTAGGCTTCATCGCCGGACAAACTGCCCCTCCAGGCCGCCGCATGGGCCACGCCGGCGCAATCATCAGCGGAGGCCAGGGCACCGCCGCCGACAAAATGAAAGCCATGACCGCAGCCGGCATCCACGTGGTGGTTTCCCCAGCCGAGATTGGCGCGACACTGGCGCGAGTCATCGGGAAAGGCTAATGTCAATGTGAGCGCTCGCCCAGTGAACGGAGCCTTTTCCGCGCCTTTTTTCTGGCGCGGGGCTAACCCCACCGCAGGTGGTCACCAAACCCTGCAAGGCTTTGTGCTGACCATCGCCGCGGGCTTCTTGCAACTGAAGCTCTTCCCAAACTCCGGCAAATCCTGAAGCGCCGAATTCGTCCTATACTCATCCGGCGCATGCGGATCGCCCTCGGCCTGGCTCCGCAACTGCTCGGGCCGCGTCTGCGTGCACCACTGCTGCGCATAAGCAATCCAGAAGCGCTGGTCCGGCGTGTACCCATCGGTCTTCGCGGTCATATCGAGGTGCGCCGTTTCGGCCTTGTCGAGCCAGGCCAACCAAGCCAGCCACAACCCGCCCAGATCGGCCAGGTTCTCGCCGAGCGTGAGCTTGCCGTTCAGGTGAACGCCCGGCACAGCCTCGATAGCGTCATACTGCTTCACCATGCATTCGGCGCGTTCGTTGAAGTTCCGCTCGTCGTCCGCGGTCCACCAGTTTTTCAGGTTGCCGTCCTTGTCGAACTGCCGTCCCTCGTCGTCGAATCCGTGCGTCAGCTCGTGCCCGATGGTCGAGCCCATATCGCCGTAGTTAGCTGCATCGTCTTCCTTGCCGCTGAAAAACGGCGGTTGCAGGTACCCGGCGGGGAAGTTCACATTGTTCATCTGCGGATCGTAGTAAGCGTTCACAGTGGGCGGCGTCATCTCCCACTCGCCCTTATCCACAGGCTTGCCGATCTTGGCCAAATCGCGCGCATGTTCAAACTCCCGCGCCCGCATTTCGTTGCCCAGCCCGTCTCCGCGCACAATTTCGAGCTTTGAGTAGTCGCGCCATTTATCCGGATAGCCGATCTTGTTCATCACCGCGTGCAGCTTTTCCTTGGCCTTCACCTTGGTTGCGGCGCTCATCCAGTCCAGTCCGTCAATGTCCTTGTCCATGGCTTGTTCAATGGCCAGCGTCATCTCCAGCGTTCGCTGTTTCTCTGCGGGCGGAAAATATTTGGCCACATAAGCCTGCCCCAGCGCTTCACCCAATTCGCTATCCGCGCGGCTGGTGCAGCGCTTCCATCGCTCCTGTTGCTTTTCCGCGCCATTCAGAATATGGGAATAGAAACTCCAGTTCTCATGATCGAAGCTCTCCGGCAAACCGGTATCGGCATAAGCATGCAGCAGGTGCCAGCGCAGATAGGCTCTGATCTGCTCGATAGGCGTATCGGCAACCAGCGCGTTAAACTCCGTTAAAAATTTCGGCTCTGATTCGTTCACCTTGCCTGCGGCGGGAGCGTGCGCGCCGGCGATGTAATCGGCCAGGAAAAAGTGCGTCAGCTCCTTTTCCATGCCGGCCATATCCGTGGGATGGTTCAGATTCTTCGGATCGCGCTGCTCGGTAATGGTGAGCGAAGCCTTGGCCAGGCGGGTTTCAATGGCCAATACGGTGTCCGCATCTTTTTCCGCCTGCGCATCAGTCTCGCCCGCCAAAGAAAATATTTTGCTCACGTGGGACTCATACTGCTGGCGCTGTTCAACTGATTTCGCGTCGGTACGTGTATAGTAGTCGCGCTCCGGCAAACCCAGTCCGCCTGCGGTATAAAAGGAAATCATCGCGTTCGAATCGGCATAGTCCTGGTTCGCCCCCACGCCGAAAAATGCATTCACGCCAATCGAGTGCAGATGCGCCAGCAGCGCGGGCAGCTCCGAGGCGGATTGCATCGCGTTAATCCGCTCCAGTTCGGGATCGAGCGGCTTGAGACCCAGCTTGTTCACTGCCGCATCATCCATGCAGCTCGCATACTCATCGCCGATTTTCTGCTCGTTTGCCGGGCGTGCAGCCGAAGGCACAGCCGCTTCTTCCAGAATCTGGCGCAGGCGCATGCGGTTCAGCTCATACAGTTCCGTAAAACGGCCGTAGGAAGCCTGATCGGCGGGCAATGGATTTCGCTTGAACCAACCGTTGCAACTGTAGCGATAAAAATTTTCGCAGGGATCCACGCTCGTATCGACCAGCGAGGGATCGAAGACGCGCAACTCCTGCGCGGCAGGCGGCACGGTGGCTGCGGCATTCTGGCAGATTACCGGTACTGCGGCTAGACCAGCGACCAGAACAGCTGTGATTGCGATTGAAAAACGGATGGGCGTGAGTGCGAAGCAAAACATGCCGAAACTCTAGCAGATTTGACGCCCTGCCGGGCAGTTGCAATAGGCGGCAATTACAATTGAAGACGGAGAAACAAATCTTTTCGAGGAGCAATCCAAGTGCCGCAGCGCACCTTCAGCATCATCAAACCCGACGCGGTCCGCAAGGGTTTTACCGGGGCCATTCTCGCCGAGATTGAAAAGGCCGGCTTCCAGATCGCAGCTATCAAAAAACAGTCCATCTCCAAAGAGCAAGCCGAGGGATTTTATGCCGTTCACGCCGCAAAACCGTTTTTCGACGCGCTCTGCGATTTCATGTCCTCCGGCCCGCTGGTCCTGATGGTTCTCGAAAAAGAAAATGCCATCGCCGACCTGCGCAAACTGATGGGCGCCACCAACCCCGCCAACGCCGAGCCCGGAACCATCCGCAAAAAATTCGCCAGCTCCATCCAGGAGAACGCCATCCACGGCTCCGACGCCGAAGACACGGCGATCTTCGAGATTGGCTATTGGTTCGCCGGATACGAGTTGATCTAGCGTTCTATTCTGCATGCGCTTCAACCAGCTATTTAGCAGCGGCCGCAGGCTGTGCAGTCAGTGCCTCCAGATCGCCTACGAGATTGTTGATTGCGTCATCCAAACAATTGTCGCGAGTCTTTTGCAAACCAGTTATCTTGACTGTCTCGTATATTGTCCAAATCACAATTCCAGTCCCGGGGTCCAGAATCCTCAGCCTGAGCTGCCGGATTCCGGGGTCGCTGACAGCTTCGACCTCCATGACCAGGTCGGCGGCGTTTGGAGCAGTTACAAGCTGATATCGCCCATGACTTTTCATGACTGCGTAGAAGTCGTTGTAGAGTCGATTCGACCCTCCGCTCCATATGCTCGAATCGAATCCGTTCCCAATATTAGAGATGAAAACCTTCTTCGCGGTGAGGACTTGCGAAGCTATCGGAGCAGCCGGCGCCTGTGCCCGCACTGCGGGAACTAATAGCAACATGATTGCAAAACCGAGAGACCAGAAAGCTAACCTAGGTTTGAAAATCACTCAACCTTCCCCCATTGATTCGAACTGATTATCGCCGATTGGGCCTTAACCAAATTTATCAATCTCCAAATAAATCGTCGATCCTCTGCCGCAACGCGGCTATTTCCTGCCGAAACTCCGCCACGGCCGCTTCCAGTTGTGCGATACGCTCCTCGTGCCCTGAACCCTCACCACTGTCGTGCCCTACGGATGCCGTCTCTGCAACCGCAGCCTGCAAGACCTCCACCGGCCCCGAAAGCAGATGCGCATAGCGCGACTCCTTTGTCCCCGGCTGTCGCGGCAACACAGCCACCAGCGCCGGTTCCCGCTCCATCAGCTTTTGCAGACCGGCCAGTACCTCGGAAATCTCTTCGAAGCGATGCATCCGCTCCGTCCGCCCGCGCAACTCGCCGGGAGTCTGCGGCCCGCGAAGCAGCAGCACACAAATCAGCGCCGTCTCCGCGCGGTTGAAGTTGAAGACCTCGCCCACCCAGTGCTCATACTTGGCCACGCGCCCATCGGCCCCGCGCGCACGCCCCGCCAGCTTCTTATCCTCCAGTCCGTGCAGCGCTTGGCGCACCGCCTCCTCATCCAGATCCATTACCGGCTCGCGGTTCGAGCGCTGGTTGCAGGCATTGATCAGCGCATTAAGCGACAGCGGATAATAATCAGGCGTGGTCACTTCTTTTTCCACCAGCGCGCCCAGCACGCGGGCTTCAGCACGAGTCAGCACAATAGGCACAGTCGGGGTCATATCACTATTCTCCCACCCCAGCGCCGTCGCCGGCGGAACACCAAGCCCGCAAGAACCGAGTGGTCAACGACCAAGCCCGCTAACTTACCGACCCGCTGACTCGCTCCTTTACGGCTTCACGCCCGGCACTTCCTTTTCCTTCGGTCCCAGCAGAACCTGCAAGCCCACATAAGCAATCCAGCTCGGCTCGCTGTTCTCGCGGGTCACAGCCTGGATTCCACGTCCTCCCATGAACAGCAGCCGTAGATGCCCGCCGCGGTCCAGCGTCTGCCGCCCGCCCACGTCCAGCGTCAGCTCGCGCTGCTTGGGTACGTTGCCGATACGGTTAGCGTCCTGAAGATCGTAGAGTTCACCGTAGAGTTCGAAACGCTGGCTGAACTCGTGCCCTGCGATCAGCCCACGCCCCCAGCGGCTGGGAATAAGCTGGTTGCCAAACCAACGCCCCACCTCGCTGTCGAAATCGATCGGCCCCCATTTGGCCGTGAACTCCACCGGCAGATAATACTGCGGCCCGTTCTCGACGATCCCACGCCGTACTGCACTGGTGGGGTTGTTGATGGAAGCCTGCGGATAAGTGCCCAGCGAGAACAGCATATTCTCATCCGACTTCGTCTCACCCGCGCGATGAAATTCGTAAGGCCGCCACTTGATGCCCAGCAGCGACTCGCCCAACCCGGCGCGCGTGGTGTTGTTCTGGTCTGTTGCCGCGGCCAGCGGCAATTCGTACTTGAGCTGAATGCGGTCTCCCCAGCCGTAGTTCATATCGATATCGGGCAATTGGTAATAGGCCTGGCCGGGGTTGTGATCGGCAATCCAGCCAAAGTTGATCTCCCAGTGCCGGTTGCCGGGCGTGCCGGGATCGTCGGTAATAAACGGCGGGCCGCCCTGTGCAAACGCGACCGTTGTTATCGCGAGCGGAATAAGCAACAGAATGAGCCTGCCGACTCGAATGACCGGCCTTTTCCGTCGAAATGAAAGTTGCAAATAAATTGAAGTTCCCTTGGCTTAAAAGTAACATCTCCCCTCGTGCGGCAACGCTTAAGATGGTCAACATGGAAACCACAACCATTGCCGGCGCACCAGTGTCCCGCATCGGCCTGGGAACCTGGCCTATGGGCGGGCGCGAGTGGGGCGCTGTGCCGGAAGATGTGGCCGTCGCCACCTGCCTCGGCGCCATCGAGCGCGGCATCAACCTCATCGATACAGCGCCCATCTACGGCCACGGACGCTCGGAGGAGATCATCGGCAAGGCCATCCGCGCCCACGGCCGCCGCGAAGATTTTTTTATAGCCACCAAAGCCGGCCTGGAGTGGAATCCCTTCGGGGTGTTCTCGAACTCGACTGAGTCGCGCCTGCGGAGAGAGATCGAAGACAGCCTGCGCCGCCTAAGAATCAAAACCATCGACCTTTACCAAGTGCACTGGCCCGACCCGCTCGTGCCCGTGGCCCAGGTCGCCTCCCTGCTGGCCGGCTTCCAGCGCGAGGGCAAGGTGCGCGCTCTCGGAGTGAGCAACTTCAGCATCGCTCAAATCGAGGAATTTCGATCTGTGGCCCCGCTGGCTTCAAACCAACTGCCCTATAACATTTTCGAACGACAGATTGACGCCGAAATTCTGCCCTGGTGCGCGGCCAATGACGTTGCAGTGCTCACCTGGAGTTCGCTCTCCCGCAGCCTGCTTGCCGGCCGCGCCCATCGCGGCATGAAGTTCGATCTTAGGGACATTCGCAACTACGACCCCAAGTTTCAGGAGCCGCGCTTCAACCAATACATGACGGCCGTGGAGCATCTTACGGCCTTTGCCAGCGAGCACTACGGCAAAAGCTTGCCGGAACTGGCCGTCCGCTGGGTCCTGGACCGCCCCGGCGTCTCCGTGGCCTTGTGGGGCGCCAAAAGCCCCAAGCAACTGGATGCTGTGGCCGGCGTAATGGGCTGGAAGCTTGACGCAAGCGCGATGGCCGAGATCGACCGCATCGTGGAAGAGTCCGTGACCGACCCCGTCGGCCCCGAGTACCTGAACCCCAAGGTGCGGTCGAACTGAGCGCTTGTCGCTCCGCAGGGACGGAACGAGTATCATCATTATTGCCGATCTTCGTTCATTCGATTGTCCGTTTTATTAGTTCAGTTTCCCGCCCCCGCCCCGCTCTGCGATACTAGTCAGTTATGCCAATCGCAGACCTGCAGGAAGCTGCTCAGAAAATTGCCGGATTTCTCGCCACCCTGAACAAACTGGGTGGAATGCGCCTCAAGTACCGCATCACTGCGGGCGACGGCGCCCGCGACCCCGAGGGCATGGAGGGCCGCCAGATCTACGTCGAACTGGCCGGGCCGGACGTACCGCTGGTCACGCAGCACAACGGCGAGTTGTTGCGCGCTCTCGAAACCATCGCCGGGCAGATGCTCCGTCTCGACCAGCGCGAGGGCGATCTGGTCAGCTTTGACGCCGACAACTTCAAGGCAATGCGTGCCGCCGAGTTGCGTCTGCAGGCCGAAACCGCCGCCGACAAAGTGCTCAGAACCGGCGTACCCTTTGCTTTCCCACCGATGAACAGCCGCGAGCGCCGCCTGCTGCATATGGCCTTCCGCGGAATCGAAGGCGTGGAAACGGCCAGCTCCGGCGAAGGCCAGGACCGCTTCCTTGCCGTCTACCCTGAAGGCAAGACCAACCTACCCGTGGCTCCGCCGTTCAAGCCCAGCGGCTTCAGCGACCGGGATCGCGGGCGAAACTCTGGCGATCGCGGGCGAGGCTATGGAGATCGCGGCCGTCCACGGCGCTAGCGCCAGCGTAAATGGCCCGACCCGCAGAATCCGCTTACGCAACACAAAGAAGCCCACACCCTCAATCGAGGCGTGGGCTTCCATTTTTTCGTCGGCTTGCCGACCTTGCTAACCCGCCAACCACTTAAGCGTTCAACATTTCTTGAAGCTTATTGAGCGTGCGATGCAGATCCTTATCGGCGCGGCGTTGCTCATCGATCTTTGAAATTGAATGCATCACCGTAGTATGGTGCTTGTTGCCAAACTGGCGGCCGATCTCAGGCAAACTGGCCTCAGTCATCTGCTTGGCCAGGTACATGGCGATCTGCCGCGGCACCACCACATTACGCGAGTTGTTCTTCTGCTTCAGGTCACTGACCCTCATGCCAAATTGCTCGCTGACGGCGCGCTGAATGGCCTCGATCGTGATCTTGCGCACTTGCATGTCGATGAACTGCTTCAGGCACTGCTGGGTTGTCGCCAGCGTGATCTCCATGCGGTTCATCTGGCACCAGGCAATAAGCCGCGTCATGGCGCCTTCCAGTTCGCGCACGTTGGTACGCACGTTCGAGGCCACAAAGAGCGCAACGTCCGTCGGCAACTGCACCTGTTCGCTCTCGGCCTTCTTTTGCAGAATGGCCACCTTGGTCTCAAGGTCCGGCGGCTGAATGTCTGCGATCAGTCCCCACTCGAAACGCGAGCGGAGCCGGTCTTCGATCTCCGCCAGCTCCTTGGGCGGACGGTCAGATGCGATCACGATCTGCTTCAGGCTCTCGTGCAGCGCGTTGAAGGTGTGGAAGAACTCCTCCTGGGTGCGCTCCTTCTGGGCGATGAACTGGATATCGTCGATCAGCAGCACGTCTACTGAGCGGAAACGATCGCGGAAGCTGGTCATGCGGTCGTTGCGCAGCGAGGTGATCATCTCGTTGGTAAATTTCTCCGCCGAAGCGTAGCAGATGCTTGCGGAGGGCTGACGGCGCTTTACCTCGTGGCCGATGGCATGCATCAGGTGAGTCTTGCCCATGCCCACTCCGCCGTAGAGGAAGAGAGGATTGTAGGCCTTCGAAGGTCGCTCAGCCACGGCCAGAGCGGCAGCGCGGGCAAACTGGTTGCCGTTACCAATGACAAACGCATCGAAGGTATAGCGCGGGTTGAGCTGCGCCGCGCTGGACCAGTCGAAGCGGGCCTGCTCCGGCGTGCGCGAAGGCGCAGGTGGCGGTGCAGTGGGCGCGTGTGCGGGAACCGGGCCGAAGCCCCCGTCCCGCCGCTGGGGCGGAATCGAGGGATCCTCCTCGGCGGTCACAAAGCTCACGTCGTCAAGTTCCAGCGACTGCAGGTCGATGGCTTCCTGAATCAGGTCTCCGTACTTATCGCCGATGTGCTGGAACTCCGCCGAAGGCACGCGCACGTAAAGCGTACGGCCAGCGATGTGACTAAACCGCGTGGGTTTGAACCATGTCTCGAACGATTGGCGGATTACCTTTTTTTCTAGGGCCGCGAGAATCTGGAGCCAGGGATTCAGTGGTGTTGCTTGAGAAGTTGCGAATGCCATCGTGCCGATCCTTGCCTGCGTCTCTATCACCGGTTAGGTTCATCCGCAGTTTTTAAAACAATTTCTCACTCTTGGCGAAAAGCATGCGCTTCCCGTCAAAAGAAATGTTTCACCAACTGCCTGGCTACCGCTGGTCTGCCCCTGATTTCGACCTCGGGGCCGTGGATGAGATCCGTTGCGTTGAACGCTGAAAAACTTTCTGGAACGGTCCCGATAGTAGCACATTTAAGCCTCCTTGCAATCCCCTATTCACATAACTTTGGTTCATGAACTGTAAGTTGCACCAATGATGGTGAAACTCTCATGAAAAAATTTAACCGAGCAAATATCTCGACCGCCCAGAGTATTTTTGTCCCCGCATCCATCTCTCGCTCAGGTGCATGCCCATCTTGTTTGCCTGCGCGGCAATTTTACCGGACGCGCCGCCGCTGGATTCCTGGCCCAACCTGCGATACACTGGATATTGCCGTCAAGGCTCAGATCCTCTTTAGGAAACAGGAGCGCATTTTCATGCCCAAGCGCACATTTCAACCCAATCGCCGCAAACGCGTGAAGACTCACGGTTTCCGTGCGCGTATGAAGACCAAGGCCGGCGCAGCCGTCCTCAGCCGCCGCCGTGCCGTTGGCCGCAAACGGGTATCCGTGAGCGCCGGTTTCCGCGACTAACCTTCGGCGGCCGTGCTCTCCCCGTCCGCAGCCCCCGGCCTCTTCTTGGGCCCGGAATTGGTTGCAAACCGTTCCGGCCAGAAGCCCTTCCGGCATTCTCATGAATATTCCTCCCCATCCTGCCAAGCGCCCATCCTTAACCGGCGCGCGCCTGCGCAAGCACGCCGACTATCAGCGTTCCTATGCGTCCAGTCGCAAGCGCCAGTCTCCGTCCATGAGCTGGTTTCTGGCCCCGCAACAGACCGCTTACCCCGGCGCCGAGCAGCCGCCAGGTCCGCGCGTAGGGCTCACCGCTGGCAAGGTTCTGGGCAAAGCGCACGAGCGTAATCGCATCAAGCGCCGCATGCGGGAGGCCGTTCGGCGCCATGTGGATCTACTGCCCCAGGGTTGCGACCTGATCCTCCACCCCCGACGCATGGTGCTCACCGTGAATTTCGCGAAACTTGAGGCGGAGATTGTACGTATCCTTCAACAGGCAAATGCTGAAGCGGCGCGCATGGCCAGGTTGGCCCCGCCGCAGGTGGCTCCATGACTCGCGTTCGGTCCGAAGCATTGCAACACAACGCTCGTCACTTCAATGCAACATCTGCCGCGCCACAGACGCCGCTGGCCCACCGCAGGTGATGACCCGCCAGCTGCTCGCCACTCTAGTCTTCTACCGCCGCTGGATCTCTCCGGCACTGCACTCGCTCAGCCCCGGCCACGGTTGCAAATTTCTGCCCACCTGCTCGGAGTACGCCTCCATCGCCATTGCCACGCACGGCCCTCTGCGCGGTATTGCCCTCGCATTTTGGAGGCTGCTGCGCTGCAATCCCTTCGGCCGTGGAGGACTCGATCCAGTGCCGCCCCGGCGCCAATTGCCCATCCGGCAAGCCACTTCGAGCCATGAACCATTAACATAGAAAGAGAGGCAGCCTGACTGGTTGCCCTTTTTGATCGATAGGAAGTATCCTTTGCCCGAAATTCGCAATCCCAATCTTCAGACGCAAGGTTCCGGCGGCGGCACAGGCGGCGATATGCGCTCCACCATGGCTTTCGCCTTGCTCGCGCTGGTCGTTCTGCTGGGCTACCAGTACTTTTTTAAGCCCAATACTCCAGCCACGCCTACGCCCGCCACACAAACACAGACGCAGGCCACGCAGCATCCCTCCACGCAGGAAGCGACGGGCCAGCCAGGCTCGCCGCAGCCGGCCGTGGCACAAGCGCAGATTGCCGCCGCCGTTCCGGTCGTTGCTGCCTCGCTCGAAACCGAGACCACGGTCGAAAATGATTTCTACAAGATCGTTCTCACCAATCGCGGCGCACAGGTCAAGCATTGGATCCTGAAAAAGTACACCGATACGGCGGGCAAGCCGCTGGATATGGTGCAGCCCCAGGCCGCCGCTCTCTTCGGCCTGCCGCTCTCGCTATTCACTTACGATTCGAACCTCGATGAGGAGCTGAATAAAAAGGCGCTCTATCAACTCACAGCTTCAGGCGCCCAGCCCTCGGCCACCGGCATGGTGCATGCGCCTGACACTCTCACCTACCACTACGCGGCCAGCGGCCTTGACGTGGTAAAAACCTTCGCCTTCGATTCCAGCTACGTGGTCACCGTCGAGGCCCAGGTCAAGCGCAACGGCGCACCGGTACGGGCGCTGGTCGAGTGGCCCGCCGGCCTGGGCGATATGGAGGAGTTCCTTCCTTCGTCCCTGACCCGCAGCCAGGTTTTCACGCCTTCTTATTTCGCCTGGTCCCTTGATGGCAAGCAGGACTCGCAAGCGGCGGCCAAGGTAAGCGGCAAGAACACCCTCACCGAGCCTTACGCCTACGCGGCCATCACGGATCTTTACTTCGCCTCGGTCTTCCTTCCCGACGCGCCCGAACGCGCCACCGTGGTCACGCTGCACAACACCATCGACCTGCCCACTGACCTGAATGACCCCAACAGCCCGAAGAAGCCGGCTCACGTGCTTGGCCTGGCCATGGGCGACACCAGCGGCTATACCCGCCTGCGTCTCTTTGCCGGCCCCAAGGCCATGGATGTGGTCACCTCCATCCATGCCATCGGCGCCGACGGCAAACCTACCGGCCAGTCGCTCGAGCCGCTCATCCAGTTTGGCTGGCTCACCATCATTGCCAAGCCGCTCTACCTGGCTCTGCGTTACCTCTACGAGCACGGCGTTCCCAACTGGGGATGGGCAATCATCGTCATCACCGTCATCTTCAACCTCCTCATGCTGCCCACCCGCCTGTCGATGATGAAATCTTCGCTGAAGATGATGCGCATCCAGCCCAAGGTAGAAGCCCTCAAGCAGCGCTACGCACATCTCAAGATCAACGACCCCAAAAAGGCCGAGATGAACACCGAGATGATGGCTCTCTACAAGACCGAGGGCGTGAATATGTACGGCAGTTGCCTGCCCCTCATCATCCAGATGCCGCTCTTCTTCGCCTACTACCGTGTGCTGGCCAACGTGATAGAGCTGCGCCAGGCCCACTGGTACTGGCTCACGGATCTCTCATCCCCAGACCCGAAGTACATTTTGCCCATCATCATCATCATCAGCATGTTCCTGGTGCAGTTCCTCACCCCCTCGCCGGGCATGGACCCCAAACAGAGAAAAATGATGGCCATTATGATGCCCGCCATCTTCGGCTTCTCCATGCTTCACTTCGCCTCGGGACTGGCGCTTTACTGGTGCACCGGCAACCTCATCAACCTGGCCATCCAGCTGGGCATCAACGAATCCAGGATGGGCAAGGAGATGCACGCCATAGCCGCCAAGCGCGCCGCCAAGAAGACCGGCAGTAAGCCCCAAACCATCCAGGGCCGGCGGTAAAGGCAGGGAATAGGGAATAGGTGTAGATAAAAAACTGTAGCTATTGATATCATCCCGTGCGCCATCCTTGCGACTTCTTTCTGTCGCAAGGGTGGGAGCCCACAAAACTTTATCTCCGGCCCTACTCGCTATTCCCTATTCCCTATTCCCTGCTTTCTCCGTCCCACCCCCATGGTGTATCGTCCAATCCGTATGGCACCCGAGAACAATGTCCCGCATCCCGCACCAGAGGCGGAAGAAGTCTACCGCCGCTGGCTCCAGTTTCTAGACGATGAGTTCATCCGCCATGGCTCCCCGGAGCGCCGCGCCGAGATTGTGCGCGATCAGCTTTACCAGCTCTACCTGGGCCGTCCGCATGGGGGCAAGCTGAACCTCACCCTTACCTCCGAGCTGCCCGGCAACGTCGTCGGCCTCTCGCTGGACCCGGAAAACATAACCCTCGAGGCCCAGCACTTTGCTGACGCCGACTGCAAAAAGTACAATCCGCGCAAGCCTCTGCTCTGGTTCTGGCAGATGTTCGACCGCTCCCCAGTCGGCCTCAACCACTGGCTGGGAATCCGTTTCCGCTGCATGCTGGGCCGCCACATTTTCAATCACATGGGCACCGGGGTCAAAATCTACCACGGCGTCGATCTCACTTATGGCTACAACATCTCCATCGGCGACGGTGTCACCATCCGCCAGCGCGCCCTGCTCAACGACCGCGGCGGCATTACCATCGGCAAGGGCGCCGTCATCGGCTCCTTTGCCCGCATTTATTCCCACTCCCATAACTCTGATGACTTCGATCAGGTAGCGCTCGTCCCCACCGTCATCGGTCCCGGCGCCCGCATCGGCAGCCACGCCATCGTCCTCGCCGGCCAGAACGTAGCCGCAGGCGAATCCGTAGGGAGCTTCCCCACCGACCGCATCTGAGAAGAACGATCGGCTCTCGAATGAATTGATGCAGCACCTCTTGACGGTGAGATATTTGCTTTTTCCCTTCTCGGCAAGGAATAGACAGACTAATCAGCTATATACAAGACTCCATACGCCTACCGGCATTTCGTAATCAACTATGGTAACCAATACTAAATCCTTGACAATTGCCTCGGTCTTCAATAACTCTTACACTCATCGGCCCTGAAAACGGCTTTTCCCCTAGTGCCGGGCTATCTTGGCTGACCGATACGACATGAAAAGCCCGGAAGTCGCGCCATTCCGTGAATGGCAGCTTGCCTGTTTTCTCTGCGATTGAGAGTACTGTGCCGAGCGGCTGGGGCGCTTGCCCGGTGCGAAACGGAGATCCTCACTGAACTGCGAACTTCCCCGTGTGTTCGCTAAAAATCCAGTGGCTCAGCCTGTACTGATCCACTTCGCGGCAATCTGTGCTTCAAGGGCTCCCTCAGACCATTCGACGATAGCTCCAATCCCTAGGAGACCTGGCAATATGATGAAGAAGTTGGCCGGTTTGACGTGCAATGTGCGTTTCCCAGAATTCCAGCAACTGCTGATCGCGGCTCTGTGTGCCGTGGTTTTCGCAGGTCTTTTTCCACAGCGGAGCCTGGCGCAGCAGCTCACCTACTACGACTTCAACGCTCCTCAAGCCACGCCAGGCCAATCATCAACCGCCTGCGGCTCGATCGCGGGCGGACCCGCCGCAAACGGCGTCCTTTTATGCTTCAATTACCTGGGAGCCGATCTCAGCTTCATCCAGGATTTCTACCCTCCGCTCATCGATCCCGACGCGAGCACGGACGGAGATACTGGCAGCACGAATTACGCGATGCAGATTACCGAGGCGGCGGGAAACCAGGACTCGAGCATGTGGTACTCGATCCCGCAGAATGTCGCGGCGGGCTTTACCGTCTGGTATGCCGTAACGCTCAAGCCTTCGACGGGTTCCGGCTCCACTGCCGATGGTCTCGCGTTCGTGATTCAAAATGCATCCGGTGGAAAAACGGACTCCCTTTCAGCTTGCTCCGAGACTGGCTCGGGCTTTACCGTCATTGGCCATAACGGCGGCGGCTGTATTGGCTATGGCGGCATCGACAATAGCGTCGCTCTGGAATTTGATACGTACCAGAACTCGTGGGACCCACAAGACCCTGATCTGAGCCCGCCCTATGGCGATAACCACATCGCTCTGCAGAGCTGCGGCCTCGACAGTGGCGGCAATCCGATTGCCAACTCGCCAGCCCATTATTCGGGAAATCCACCTGAGCCTACCAACTGCCTGATCACGCTCGGCGGCGCGGGTGCTCTCGCTTCGGACCCGAAGAGTTCCGCGACCGGTAGCGCGGTCACCCTGGCGGACGGCAATCCGCATCAGATCGTCATCGTTTATAACGGTCCTAACGATTCGCCGGCGAATTACCTGTATGTTTACCTAGATCCGGTGTTCAACCCAGGGACGCACACCCCCGTTGCAGGGTCCGTACCTGTTTTCTCGGGGCCGTTCAACATCACGAAGTACATCAATCTGAACAATGGGACTGCTTATTTAGGCTTCACTGCCGGAACCGGCGCGGACTGGGAGCAACAGACGCTGCTGGGTTTCAGTTTCACACCCCACGGTTTCGGCAACACGAATGTGTGCCCGCCGGGGCAGAGCACTCCGGCACCGTGCAGCGTTACCAAACCGGTCACCTTCACCATGGCATCGAGTGCGATCATCGGCTCGGTCAAAGTAGTCACGCAGGGCGCTACCGGCCTCGACTTTCAGGTGGGCAGCGGCAACACCTGCATCGGCGCCATCACCGCTGGCAGTTCCTGCACGGTTAATGTCACGTTCGCTCCGATCGCGCCCGGATTGCGCCTGGGTGCGGTTGAACTCTTCGATAACAGCGGCAACCTGCTGGCAACGCAACTGATTTACGGAATTGGCCAGGGACCGGCGGTTGCCTTCAGCCCTCTCACGTCTTTCGTACAAAACACTGGGGCATACCCCTTAAGCGGGCCGAAGGGCATAGCGGTTGATGCGGCGGGCGACATCTTCATTGCCGACACCGGCGACAGCCGGGTGGTGGAGGTTCCGGGGAACGGCGGCGGCGTTCAGACCGTGGGCACCGGACTCAATTCTCCGCGGGGCTTGGCGGTGGATGGAGCGGGGGATCTCTTCATCGCCGACAGCGGCTTGGATGAGGTCGTGGAAGTCCCCGCAGGTTGCACCAGCGGTGCCTGCCAAAGTGTGGTGTACAACCCGGCCCCTCATCCCAGCCCAATTGGCGTGGCTGTGGATGGGATGGGCGATCTTTTCATTGCTGACAATCCCCTTGGGGTCATTGAGATTCCGGCCGGCTGCACCAGCAGTAGTTGCCGGATCACGGTGGGCAGCGGATGGTCTCAACCGGCTGGCTTGACCGTCGATGCGGCGGGCGACATCTTCGTTGCGGATGCCGGGATTCCGGCAGTCGTAGAAGTTCCGGCCGGTTGCGCCAGCAGTGCCTGCCAGCTCACGGTAGGCAGCGGATGGTCTCAGCCGGAGAGCGTCGCAGTAGATGCGGCGGGCGACGTGATCGTAACCGATGCCGGCCTCAACGCGGTCGTGGAGGTTCCAGCCGGCTGCACCGGCAGCAGTTGCCGGATCACGTTGGCCAGCACAGCTCAGCCCTCATTGGGCACCGGGTTCCAGCCCTTTGGTGCGGCAGTGGATGCCCAGGGCAATGTCTTTGTGGCCGACTATGGGATCAACAGGGTGGATGCAATCCTGCAGGCGTTCAGTGCCCTGAACTTCTCTCCGTCGACCGTGGACAACGTAAGCGGCGACAGTCCTGAATCCATCCTGTTTCAGAACATCGGCAACCAGACGCTGAACGCAATCAGCCCCGGACTGGTCCTGAGTGATACTTCTGACTTCTCTCAGGTTCCCGGCCCCGGCACACCCGCCGATTGCGCCGGCAACTTCTCGCTCACGCCCGGCGCGGTCTGCAATCTGAGCATCGACTTCGACCCGCAGAGCAGCGGTGCGATCAGTGGCTCCGCTCAATTTTCCGATAACGCCCTGAATAATCCACTCTCTTCTCAATCGGTCACCCTCAACGGCACCGGCATAGCGGTGGTGCCCACCACATACACGCTGACGGTGACAGAAACGGGCTCCGGTCCCGGCGCGGTGACCTCCGGTGACGGACTGATCAGTTGCACTTATGCCAGCGGAAGCGCCACGGGTTCTTGTGCGCAAAGTTATTTGACCGGCTCCAGTGTGACGCTATCGGCGAGTCCGGCAGCTGGATCGACATTTCTTGGCTGGGGCGGAGCATGCTCAGGAACGACCCCGACGTGCACTGTCTCAATGACCTCGGCGATGAATGTATCCGCGAGTTTTTCGCAGCAGTCCTTTGGCAGCGTCAATGTCTGCGCCACAGGGCAAACCTCGCCCGCGCCGTGCAACAGTTCTCTCTCTGTGACATTCAACATCACGGCGAACACAACGATTGGCGCGATTGAGGTCCTCACGCAGGGAATCACAGGCCTCGATTTCGCGCAGGCTAGCGGCGGCACCTGCACCGGCGCCGTCTCCGCGGGCAATTCCTGCACAGTAAACGTCAGCTTCACGCCCCTCGCGCCGGGCTTGCGCATGGGCGCGGTGAATCTCTTCGACAACGACGGCGACCTGCTGGGGACCGCACCGGTTTATGGCATTGGCCAAGCGCCCGTGGCTGCGTTTGGTCCGGGCACGCAGACCACGGAGCCCACCCGCGGTCTGCATTACAACGTCGGTCTGGCCCTTGATGCGGCGGGCGATCTCTTCGTGGCGGATTACGTCGCCGGCAAGGTGGTTAAGATCACACCCGGTGGCGTCCAGACTACGGTACCTGCGACCGGTCTGACTGCCCCCATCGGCGTGGCCGTCGATGGAGCGGGCGATGTCTTCATCGTGGACCTCAACCTCCCGTATGCGGTGAAAGTCACACCCAGTGGAGTCCAGACGACGGTGGGAAGCGGACTGAACTACCCCATCGGTATAGCGCTTGATGGAGCGGGCGATGTCTTCATCGGGGACCAGAACAACAATCAGGTGGAGAAGATTACGCCCACTGGCATCCAGACGACGGTGCCCGTCACCGGTCTGAGTCAACCATGGGGCGTGGCGGTGGATGCAGCGGGCGATGTCTTCATCGCGGATGGTGGCAGCAACAACCGTGTGGTGGAAGTTACGCCAGGCGGCGTCCAAACCACAGTGCCAACCACCGGACTGGGTCAACCATACGATTTGGCGGTAGATGCAGCCGGTGACGTCTTCATCGCTGATGCACCGAATAGCCGAGTGGTGGAGGTTTCTCCCAGCGGCGTCCAGTCCACGGTGGGCACCGGACTGAATTACCCGAGCGGAGTGACGGTAGATACAACGGGCGATGTCTTCATCGGAGATCAGGGCTCCGGGCAAGTGTTTGAGGTCAATCGCTCCCAGCCGCCATCGTTGAGCTTTGCCTTGACAGCCGTCAATAACACCAGCGCGGACAGCCCGAGGCCGGTCTCCGTTCAAAACGTCGGCAACCAGCCGCTGACGGGCTCGGTGGCCTTGACCCTGGGCACGAACTTCACACAGGCCACAAGCTCCACGTGTGGCAGCGGGTTCTCGCTGTCCGC
Source organism: Occallatibacter sp. (assembly GCA_049515455.1). Taxonomy (GTDB): domain Bacteria; phylum Acidobacteriota; class Terriglobia; order Terriglobales; family Acidobacteriaceae; genus Telmatobacter. Next base: position 90,876 of record JBEKUB010000003.1, on the reverse strand, counting down.
GGGCGCATCCTGTTTTGAGGGCTTCATCTTCACGCCGCAAACCACCGGCTATCTCACAGGTGCGGCGATTTTCAGCGACAACACGATGAACCTTGCTTCTTCAGTGGTCGTGCAGGCAGTCAACCTCAGCGGCATCAGCAGCATCAACGGCCAGCCCATCAGCGTGGTCCCCAACGTGGTAGGAATGACGCAATCGGCGGCGTCAACGGCCCTGACAAACTCGGGCCTGACGCTGGGAGCGGTCACCACCCAGTACAGCGACAGCGAACCTAATGGCAGCGTGATAGGCGAAAATCCGACGGCCGGATCGCAGGTAACTCCGGGATCGGCGGTCGCGCTGGCGACCTCAGTGGGCGTGGCGCCGACGCCGGCTCCCAACCCGCTCTCCCTGATGAACAATTACTTCGTCACCGGCGACTATGCGGCCGCGGGCGTCACTCTGCGAGGCACCGGCGTCGGCGGTATCGCCACCGGAACCATCAACATTCCCGATAGCACGACCAACCCTGGGGTCAGCCAGGGTGTTCCCGACGGAGCCGACATTATCGATGGTTTCCTGTATTGGGAAACGCTGGAGAATACGCCGTCGCCCTCCGGCAACACCGGAGCCTTCAATGGATTTCCCATCACCGGCCAGCAGATCGGGACCGACCTGCCCTTTACCGACGGCGCGTTGACCGGGACGCTGCGTGTCTATCGCGCAGACGTGAATGCCTATTTCGAGGGGACGAACGGCGTGCGCCTGGGCTCCGGCGCCTTCAAGGTATCGTTGCCTGACAGCGGAGGAAGCGGACTTCCGCTCACCGAAGGCGTGAGCCTGGTGGTTCTCTATCGCGTCCTGTCGCCGAGCTTCCCGCTCAAGTCAATCGTGATTTACGACGGTTCGGCGATTCCAACCGCCGCGACGACGCAAAACGTGCAGGGATTCTATGACGCTTTTGGCGGCTCAGGCGCGGGAGAAAATACGACTCTCTCCTATTCGGGCGGAACCTGGAACAACACCTTCAGTTCCGTTTCGCCCGCGGCACACGCGAGCCAGTACAGCGTGCCGATCAACGCCGGAAACGCTTACGGTGCGGTGATTTTCTCCACGCCCGTGACCAATAGCGATAATGACGGAATTCTGGACGCCTGGAAGTCCGGCCCCGCTTCGGGCGATTTCTTTGCGGGGCAGCCGGGTTATTACGATGTGAAGACCCAATCGTGGGTTCCGCTGCCGGGCGCTCAGCACGGTCAAAAGGATCTCTTTGTTCAACTGGATTACATGTGCGGCGCCGTGCTCGCAAACGGTGCGTGCGATCCCAGCCAGGAGAACCTGTTCCCCGCGCCGGACGCCCAGGGAAACGACCCGCTGGCGATGGTGAAGCAGGCGTTCGCCACTCCGGCTCCATTTGGCCCTGGAATTGTGCTTCACCTCGAAATTGGCAACGCAGTGCCGGAAAGCACCTGCACGGATAACCCGTCCTCCACTCCTCCGCTGTTATGCGAGTTCCCCGGCCAGCCGGGAGTCGTCGACTGGAAGAATAGCCTCGAGATCTCCAAAGTCTGGCCGCGCAATTTTGCTTCCTGTGCCGCAGGTGGCGATTGCACGGCTCGTTTCCCGTACGGGCAGAAGGATAGCTATCACTACCTACTGTTCGGTCATTCGCTGGCCGTACCCGCCTGGAATACGCCCTATGGAACCTTGACGTCGATCGTGGTTTCCGGCGGCACGGCGACCCTCGTCACCGCCGACCGGGGCCCATCGGGCACGATCAACTATTGCCCCAGCCGCTTCACCATCTCCGGCGTACAAGGAAACCCGAGTCTCAACGGTATCTACAACACCTCGTCATGTCCCGACTCGCAGACCATCATTTTGTCCACTCCCGGCGTTCCCAACTGGACCTATCCCAACAGCACATTGCCTGAGCCCGAAATCGGGCTGACCTCCGGCACGGTAACCAGCATCTCAGGCTATTCCGATCTGGGCGGGCAGGATTCGGCCGTGACCCTGGGCCTTTGGGAGACGTCTCCGACCCAGAACATGGCCACGCGCGCCAACGTCATCGCCGGCACCACGTACCATGAGATCGGCCATACGCTCGGTTTGACACACGGCGGGCGCTACTACGACACGGCCGGAAGTTACATCCCGACCTACGAAGCCAATTGCAAGCCGAATTTCCAGAGCACCATGAACTACCTATTCCAACTGGACGGGGTGGGTCCGAATTCGTCTGTTGCTTACTCTGACCAGGCACTCACCACTTTGCTCCCCGGCTCGCTAGGTTCGGTGACTCAGCTTACGGACGGCTCCGGCAATCCCGCCACGTTCCCGACTTCGGCCTGGTACACGCCCACGAACCCCGGTACCGGGGAGAGCGCCGCCTCGTGGCATTGCGACGGCACTCCGCTCACCGGCGATACGGGGTATCGCATTGATGCGTCGGTTTCACCCATCCCAACGACGGACGCGTGGTCGACTGGGCAAAACATCACCTTCGATAGCATCACGAATGTCGGTGGAGTGCCGTACATCGATGGCGTGCCGTATACGCAGTTGCGCGGATACAACGACGTGGCCAACATCGACCTGCGTCAGGTAGGCGCCACCGGCGGTGAGTTCGCATCCCTGGCGAGCGTGCTTTCCTTCGCTTACTCGACAGCCCCGTTGAACATCGCCCCGGGCGGATCCGTGACTCTGGGCACCGGCGGCACCGTAGCGGTAGGAAGCGGCGGCACGGTGACCCTCAGCAGCGGCGGAAACGTGACTCTGAGCAGCGCCGGCACCATCGCCCTGGGAAGCGGCGGAAGTGTCACGCTCAACAACGGCGGCACTGTCACGCTGCCCCCGAGCGGCGGCACCATCGCTTTGGGCAGCGGCGGAACGGCAGCGCTGAGCAGCGGCGGTATCGTCACGCTCAGCAGTAGCGGCACCATCGCCCTGGGCAGCGGCGGCACCGTAGCCCTGGGCAGCGCCGGCACCGTCACGCTCAGCAGCGGCGGCATCATTGCTCTCGGCAGCGGCGGCTCGGTAACGGTTCCCGCAGGCGGCAGCTACACACTTCCCGATAGCGGCGGAACTGTTACGCTGGACAGCGCCGGTACAGTAGCGCTGGGCAGCGGCGGCATCTTCGCAATCGGCGGCAGCGGCATCATTGCCCTCGGCAGCGGTGGCACCGTTGGCTTGAGCAGCGGCGGCGACGTGACGCTGAGCAGCGGCGGCATTGTCGCACTTGGCAGCGGCGGCATCGTTGCGTTGGGCAGCGGTGGCAACTTCACGCTGAGCGGCAGCGGCACGATTGCACTGGGAAGTGGCGGAATCGTTGCCCTCGGCAGCGGCGGATCCGTCACCCTCGGCAGCGGGGGCATCGTAGCGCTGGGCAGTGGCGGCAATGTCACCATTAGCAGCGGAGGAACGGCCACCCTAAGCGGTGGCGGAACGGTCAGTAGTGGCGGCACCATCGCTCTTGGGAGCGGCGGCACCGTCACGTTCAGCAGCGGCGGCATTGTTGCCCTTGGCAGCGGCGGCTCCGTCACGCTCGGCAGCGGCGGCACGGTCACGCTCGGCAGCGGCGGCACCGTAGCGCTGGGCAGCGGCGGAAACGTCACTCTTAGCGGCGCCGGCACCATCGCCCTCGGCAGCGGAGGTATCGTGGCCTTGGGCAGCGGCGGCACGGTGGCGCTAGGCAGCGGCGGCGTCGTGGCGCTGGGTAGCGGCGGCATCGTCGCCCTCGGCAGTGGAGGCACAGTAGCCCTCGGCAGCGGTGGCACCGTCGCCCTCGGCAGCGGCGGCACAGTCGCGCTCGGCAGCGGGGGCGCAGCCACCAACGAGCTGGATTACGACACCGCCAACTCGTATGTTCGTCCGCCGGTATCACCCAGCGAAACCCCGATGGCAATGCCCACCGGCCAGCAGGTCGTGGTCAACTGGAGTGCGCCTGCTTTCGGCGTGGTTGCCACTTACAGCGTCTATCGCAGCTCTGATGGAGCAACCCCGATTTTGATTGGCAGCGTCAGCGGCGTGAACGGAAATCCGCCGGCAACAACATTTACCGACACCAATCCCGATCTGACATCAACCACCGTGGTCTACACCATCGCGACCATCCTCGTTCCGGACTCAAATGGCAATCAACGGCAAAGTCCGCCCTCGCCGCCGGCGATGTTAAAAAATAATCAGACCATCGTTCTTGACTCCTTGCCGAGTTCAGTCCTGATTTCGAGTTCGCCGCTCACGGTCACCGCGACTGCCGAGACCAACAACCTCCCGAATTTCTTAGAGGTCGGCTTCAGCGCTTCAGGAAACTGCTCCATCGGCAGCCAGTCGATCGACCCGGCGAGCGGCATCTCCTCAGCCAGCGTCACTCTCACCAGCACGGGAAGCTGCACCATCACCGCGGCGCAGGCCGGCTCCAGCTCTTACAATGCGGCCGACCCCGCGTCAGGTACATTCTCCATCCTGCCTGCGGGTTCCAACATCCAATCGCAAACCATCGCCTTTGGGCCGTTGCCGAATGTACAGTATGGCGGCACCTTCTCGTTGAGCGCGACTGCCTCCTCCGGACTGACAGTCACGTTCTCAACCTCCGGGCCATGCACAACTGGCGGCGCCACAACCGGAGTCGGCTTGTGCACGATCACCGCGAATGTGCTGGGAAACAGCACATATAGTGCCGCCACGGCGACGCAGTCGTTCTCCGTGCTCCCCGCGGTCATCAAGGTGTCTGCAGCCAGCCCGACGATCAACTACGGCCAACCAATCCCCGCGTTGACCTACAGTCTCAGCGGCTTTGTGAATAGTGATCCGACCTCGGTGGTGAGCGGCACAGCGGCGCTCTCCACGACCGCAACTGCAACGAGCAATGTGGGCAGCTATCCCGTCACGGTAGCGACCGGCACGTTGGCCGCAACGAATTATTCCTTCCTTTTTGTGCCCGGTACGTTGACCATACAGCTGGCTAGTCAGGCGACGCTGATGCTGAGCGCGGGCTCGCCGCTGACCTACAACCAGAGCGAAGCCCTGATCGTGACCGGCGGCAGCACCGGGCTCGCGGTGACCTACACGGTGACCGGGAACTCCGGCGGCTCCTGCTCTGTTAGCAGCGGTCAGCTTACGGCCAACAGCGGTACCGGCAGTTGCACCGTGTCGGCGACCATGCCCGGCAACAACAACTACAACTCGGTCAACAGTAACTCGGGCACGGTCAACCTGCAGCCGGCGAGTCAGACGATCAGGTTTACCACACCCCCTCCGGTCGCGGCAGCCTACAACACGAGCTTTACGGTGGCGGCCACAGGCGGCGCCAGCGGGAACCCGGTGACCTTCGTTAATTCCGGGATTGGGGCGTGCAGCGTAACGGCGGGTACAGTGCCGGGCACGGCTACCTACACCATGACCAACAGTACGGGAGTCTGCTCGGTGATCGCCAACCAGGCGGGGAACACCAACTACGCTGTGGCGTCGCTCACAATATCTGTAACCGCAGCAGGACCAGCGATCACCGTGTCTCCGTCGAGTATCAACTTCGGCCCGGTAGCTGTGGGAAGCATCACGACTGAGACCGTGACAGTGAGCAACACTGGAACCGCGGCTGCCACCATCAGCACGCCTCTCATTACCCTTCTGCAGGCAGGGAAATCTGACGAGTTTGTTGTGGTCAATTACTGCCTGTTGCCGTTAGCCGCGGGTAAATCCTGCACGATTTCGGTCTCCTTCATCGCGGGTGCGTACTACAGCACTCCGCAAACTGCGACCCTGGAGATAATGGACAATGCGCCTGGCAGTCCGCAGATGGTCACGCTGAGCGCCACTGTTCTGGATCCGCAGACAATCACATTCACCACCAACCCACCGGCAAGCGCCGCCTACAACGCGAGCTTCACGGTGGCGGCGAAAGCTTCGAGCGGGCTCGCTGTCGCATTCACCAGTTCCGGGGCATGCAGCAATTTGGGCGCAACCTACACGATGACCGGCGCCACGGGAACGTGCTCAGTGATCGCCAATCAGGCGGGCAACTCTAGCTACTCGGCAGCGCCGCAGGTTACAAAGTCAGTAACCGCGACTAAAGCCACGCAGACCATCACATTCACCACCAGCCCCCCGGTGAGCGCCGCCTACAATGGCAGCTTCACGGTGGTGGCCTCGGCCTCCAGCGGGCTCGCGGTCACATTCACGAATTCCGGGGCGTGCAGCGTGACGGCGGGTACAGCGCCAGGCACAGCAACCTACACGATGACCAGCGGCACGGGAACGTGCTCAGTCATTGCCAACCAGGCTGGCAACTCCGACTATTCGGCAGCGCCACAGGTTACAAAGTCAGTAACCGCGACTAAGGCCACGCAGACGATCACAGTCACCACCAACCCTCCGGCGAGCGCCGCCTACAAGACCAGCTTCACGGTTGCGGCCTCCACCTCCAGCGGGCTCGTGGTCACATTCACCAGTTCCGGTGTGTGCAGCGTAACAGCGGGCACAACGCCGGGCACAGCAACCTACACGATGGCCAGCGGCACGGGAACATGCACGGTGATTGCCAACCAGGCGGGCAACTCCGACTACTCGGCAGCGCCACAGGTTACAAAGTCAGTAACTGCAACTCTGGCTGCGCAGGCGATCACATTCACCACCAACCCACCGGCGAGCGCCGCCTACAAAAGCAGCTTCACGGTGGTGGCCTCGGCTTCTAGCGGGCTCGCGGTCAAATTCACCAGTTCCGGAGCATGCAGCAATTCAGGTACAACCTATACGATGACCAGCAGCACGGGGACATGCTCAGTAATCGCCAATCAGGCAGGAAGCTCTAACTACGCGGCAGCGCCGCAGGTCACGCTGGCCGTACCCGCGACCTGATCACCTGCGACCCACACTCCAACGAGTACGAGTTTCGGCAGCAAGGGGCACGCGAGCATGGAACGGCGGCTCAGGGGCTGAGAACCACGGGTGCCGATAAACACCGGCACTCTTTTTGCCTTGTCTTTATTGAGATCTGGATGGGACGCAAGCGTTGATGCGGAGCCTTCGATTCCGCGGTGGATTATTGGCCCAGGCGGCGCCGGATGTCTGCAGCCAGAGGGTCGTCCGTCGACTGCCCGCGGATGCTGAGGTAGCTCTTGTATGAATTCGCGAACCCCTCGCTCTTCAACCCTTCCCGCACGCGCCCCTCGTAGTAATACACGGGCGGAAAATATGCATACGTCGGCACGTTATCCATAAACAGTTCGATAGCTTCGCCCTTCCGCTTCAGGCATGTATCGAACTCCGAGTCGGCCTCGGTGAATGCTCCCGCTTCGAAATATGCCCGTCCAAGATCGTAGTGGCCGATCCAGGTGTCCAGCAGGTTATTCGCAGCAGTAATCTGTCTGATCGCCTCATTGGTGTCTTTGCGCTTCAGGGCGATCAGCCCCTGAACGGTCTTGCCGTAAGCCTGCGCCTCGCTCGACAACGCCGCAGACAGGCTCGTCGCCAGCTTTTGCGCTTTCGCGAACTCATCCAGGTCCACATAGCTTCTGGCCGCCAGGAACTCAATCTGGATCGACTGGCTCTTCGCTAGTGCCTTCTCGAGGTCAGAGAGCGCTGCCGAATGGTTTCCCTCGATGGTTTCGATGTTTCCCAGCGCCGCGTACTTTCTTGCCGCGTTGTCGTCCATCTTCGCCGACACATCGCCAGCCGCTCCTTGTGAGAGGATGCGCGCGGCATCGGCGTACTTCCCTTGATACGCGGAAAGATCGGCGAGCCCCGCGGCCGCGGTGGATGCAGCTACCGGTCCAAAACTTTCAAAATGATGATATGTCGCGGCTGCTTTGTCGGTCTGCCCCTGGCCGAGTTGCGCTTCGGCGAGCACCAGGTATCCCTGCGCGGCCTTTGGGTTGATCTGGAGCGCGTACTGCGCTTCTTTATCGCTCGCGGTAAAGTCTCCTGCGAAAGCGCTGATGAATGCCAGGTTCACCGCTGGCCCCACCCCTTTGGGAACAATCTGTACCGCATGTTGCGCTGCCGCCAGCGCCTTCGGCGCGTCGCGCAACTGTACATAACAGCTGGCAAGATTGTTCTGGCCGACGCGATCGGCAGGATAGTCGGTAACCAGCTTCTTATATTCCTCGACGCACTTCTGCCAGTCACCCGCGGTCAAATAATAAAGTCCCCGGTCGCGAAGCTTCTCCCGATCGGTCATGTTGCTCTCGTGTTGCATGGCCAGCTTCATGTAGTTCAACGCATCCCCGGGTCTGCCCAGATTCTGGGCCATGGCACCCATGCCGGTGTACGCGCGCGCGAAATTCGGATCCAGTTGCGCGGCTTTCTGAAACGAATCGAATGCCTCCTGGAATTTGCCTGCAAACTGCTCATCGACCCCGAGAGCGTCCTCGTGAACGGCCTCTAAAGACGCTGCGGTGAAGCCTCCGCTGACCTCATTGAACTGCACCGAGGGCGGCGTCGAATCGCCCAGAGCCTTACGGAGCGGCACCGCCAGCTTGGGCAGACTGGTGAGAATCTCGTTTTTATTGGCGACGCTGACTTCCGATCTGGCCAGCACCTTGCCACTAACGCCGTCCATGGCAATCGCCGTGATGTTGTACTCATCCCCTCGCAGAGCAATCTCGCCGGTAATCACCGCGTTGATGTCCTGGCTCATCGCCACCTGTCGCACGGTGTGCTCGTCGAGTTTGTTTGTGGGGTTCGGAAGCTTCCCGGCCAGCCTTCGCGCATCCTCGCGGCCATAGACGTTGATGAAGCTGGCGCCTTCCAGGGCCAGGCCGAGCATCGGCTCCAATGTGTTATCCAGAACCGGGTCGCCGGTATGGTTTTCGAAGTCGCCAATCAGGACCGAGACCGGGACATGCGCCGCTGACTTCGCGGCCTGTTGCCTCCTGGCGACGAACCAGCCAATGCCAACTGCGACTACCAAAATCAGGACGCCCGAGATCGCATAGCGCGTCCAGGGAACCTCGCGCATGCGGATCATGCGCAGCCGCATCGAGGATGCGGCAACCTTCTTCCCGCCGCTGCTTTGCCACGCGCGAAGATCCGCATCCAGTTCTGCCGCGTCCTGGTAACGGTTCGCCGGGTCCTTCTCAAGACATTTGGCGACGATATTGCTCAATGAGCTCGGGATGTTCTTATCGACATCCGTCAGGGGCACGGCCCGCTGTTGCGTGCGCTTGACCAGGCTCGCGATTGCGCTCTCGGCATGGAAAGGCATGATCCCGGCCACCAACTCATAGAGGATCAAGCCGAGCGTGAAAATATCGGAGCTGGCTTTGAGCTCTTTCCCCTGCGCCTGCTCCGGAGACATGTATTCAATCGTGCCCATCATTGCGCCGGTCTGGGTCATCCCCTCGCCGCGTACGGTGCGGGCCAATCCGAAATCCATCACCACGACCCGGCCGTTCGCGTCGCGCATGATATTGCCGGGCTTCAGATCGCGGTGGATGATTCCTTCGCGGTGGGCAGCAGCCAGTCCCGCGGCCACCTGTTCCATTATGTTGACGGCTTCCGCGGCTTCCAATTTTCCCCGCTGGCTCAAAAGTTGATGGAGGTTCTGGCCCTCGATGTACTCCATCGTGATGAACTTGGTTCTGCCGTCTTCCCCAAGATCGAAAATTCTGATGATGTTGCGGTCGGTGACCTGGCGTGCAAGGATCAGCTCCTGCTTGAAGCGCTGCAGGATTTGAGGATCGTTGGCAAGCTCAGGCCGGATGACTTTGAGAGCGACCTCTCGATCCAATTCCCGGTCCCGTGCCTTGTAAACCGCCCCCATCCCGCCTTCGCCCAGGGTCTTGATGATTTCGTAGCGGTTCGCAAAAACCGTCCCCGGCCGCAGGGCAGAGCCGCTGCCCATGCCCGCTGCGGCATTTCCGGCGAGCTGCACCGGTGTTCCGGGAGGCAAAGTAAGACCGGTATCGAACGGTCCTGTGCGCGCCGTGGGCAGCATGGTGGGCGCCTCACCGTCCCCATAAGTTGGAGCTTCGGGAAATCCGTCGGACGGCTGTGCCGGCGCCGCGGATACCTGCGCTCTCGGGTCGCTCTGTCCTGAAGCAGGAGCAGCGGAAACGCTTTTCTCGACTACAATCGTCGGCGCTTCCGGCTCGTACTTCTGCTCTTTTGGGTCGTTCATGCCTGATCCGCCCCATGTAGCTGTCTAGCTATAAAAATGTGATGAAAGGTGCTGTTTTCGACCCCGTTCCACTGCAGCCAAGCCTGCGTAAAAGGTAGCTGAGGGTACACTTTCGCAGTATATACCGTATATACCTCAGTTGATTCTGGAGTTACAGATTGACGGGCGCCGTGCTGGAGATAGCCAGAGTGGCCCTGCCTGCGGTGATCCCGGTAGTGGTCAAGCCGAAGCTCAGCGAGGGTAGACGTCAGATCGCAGACATCCGCAGGCTTCCGATCAAGGCGAACCCATGCAAAACTGGGCGGGAATAGACAGTTTGGGTTGAAGCTTGGGTCGGAGGATGGTGCAAGGGAGGATAATAAAATTGCTAAACTATTGGAATTAAATGGGGACGACTGGATTAATACCGGGACGTAATTATGACAATCTAAAGTACTTATAGTTCTAGCCATGCTAAATACCCCCACATGTACCCCCAGCCGACCATCGCGGCAGCAATTCACACCCCAACTCCCGTGCCAGGCCGCGAAGGAATCATGGCAACTCTCCAAGGAGGTCGCAGCATGTCTTCACCACCAGGTCTCGATATGCCTCAAGGGACTCGCCAATGGGCAGCATCTCCTCGGTGGCCGGCGGTCGATAAAGTACATCGGAGCGCCAGGATGTGGTGCAAGATACAACTTCTCCGATAAAACACGTCCGATGACTGCGCTTCAGTAGCCCTACGAATTGCCAGCTTCTTACGGCAGTCCCAACTCTCCAGTAATCAGTGATTTCACGGATACTCGCCACTACCAGGTTTGTGAAAATATGAATTTGGAGGCAATTGATGAAAGAACAGCACAATGCACTGATCGCCACGGCTCCTAGAGTTGCTGATGGCCACAACGAACCGCGGGAATCTTCAGTAGCGCAGGACCACATCTATTTCGAGAAATCAGAATACCCGCAGAGCCAACGCAACAGTGGTGGCATGAGCAACATGAAAAGCGACCCCTCTGTGTCGATGACGATTGATGAACTGGAGGTGAATTTCACCTCCAATAGCTTGACCGGCCTTGTGCTCAGCCGGGCGGAAGCACTGGGTCATGATCATGTGCTCGCGGAATTGCATGAACTTCTCGACGAGGCCGAGGCCGATGCGGCCGAGCCGACGGATGGTCGAATCAAGACAATTCTCAAAGATCGAGTCCTGGTCTTGGAGAATTGTATGGATGCGCTTGAAAACCGACTGGCCGACTACCTTGGCAGCCATATCCGCGTGCGTGCCTGGATTAACCGGATAGGCTCCAGAGTACGACTTGAAGACGTCATAGCCGTTGGCGGGAAGCGAGTGGCGCGCCACATTTCGATTCCGGCGCGGACCTGGGGGCGTGGATTGCATGACGGACAATTCATTGAGTTCGAAGCCGACGTTACAAGGCGCGGGGATGGAGAGGTGGTTCTATCGCGGCCTTCGCGGGTCCTGGTGTATAAGAACGTGTTGCAATTTAAGGCGGCGTAGAAGCAGAAGATTGACTCCAGGTCTTGTGGTGCGGAAGGCCTTTCGGTCTGGATTTCTCGACGGATTCAATCCCTGCATTCGGATATTCAGGCTGGTCCGGGTTCCCGGATCTGCTTCATAGGAACAGATAAGGCTGAAGCTACGCATGGAGGCCTGATCCATGCTTCTGACCGATGTGACAGAGTTCAATTATCTTGGTTTCGATCGGGTATCGGGGATTGGGTGTCGCACCTGGCCCGATGGCATCGATTAGCATCTTTCTTGCCGTATCCTGTCCTGTGAAGCTGCACCATGCGTCTCTCATGCCGCGCCAATAGATTTCATAGTCAAACGCATCAACCGCCCAGTTGTCCATGACCACATACAGATTTGGCAATAGGAAATGGCACATCTTGCCTGCGAAAACGGATGAGCCCTTGATTCCATAAGCCAAGGAATACAATGGCGCGTCTCCTTTCCACCCTCTTGCCTGCACTTCGCGGAACAATGAACGGTCTCAACTCAAGATTCCCTGGCCGCAACGCGCCGCTCCATTCGTAGAGAGGCTGAACCCGCTGTGCTCCACCTCTTCACGCGCAATCTGCTAACTCCGGTCCGCATGACCAACGTGAAAGCGTCCATAATTAAAGCATTGGTACGTGTAGTGGTAACCATGTGTATGGTCAGTCCCGTTTTCCTAAGCTAACGTCAGATCTTGATGAAGATTCTGTTGCGGTATAGGACATAGGTGAAAATCCAGCAGACTGCCACAAATCCAAGGGAGTAAAGCAGCGAGGCGAATGCCGTATCGGGTGCGATGCTTACTATTGCTCGATAAAGAGTTTGCTGCAAATTGATCCCCGCATAAGTATGGATGCTGTTGAGCGTTGACGACAATAGCTCTGAGAACACATAGGCCGCGATGGCGTTGGTTCCGAAGACCGTTAGTGGTGTGAAGAAGCGTGATCCACGGTATCGCTGCGGCCCGGATTCGACGGCACTGCCATCATCGACGACGAGCAATATAGAGAGTGCAAGCAGCAGAAGGCTGAGCCCGCCTGCGAAAAGTACATAGGAACTCGTCCACAACCTTTTGTTAATCGGAAAGGTGAAATTCCATAATCCACCAAGCAGGACTGCGATAATGCCGGCGATGGCGATGCCCCTGACCTTTCGCATGAGGCTACGGGATGTGCGGAGCCACTGGCCGGTCAGCATGCCAAGGAGTGTGATGCCGATTGCGGGCAGGGTGCCCAGCACACCTTCCGGATCGCCTTTGCCTTGGCCTTGAAACAAGTGGGGAGTGGAGAATATCTGGTGGTCGAGCCATGCTGACAGGTTGCCATCGCGATCGAGTAGCGGAACGCTGTGCGTTGGAACCCCGTAACCAGGTACGGGTACAAAGCGCATCAGCATCCAGTAGCCGATAAGCAACCCGGCCATGATCGCTGCTTTATCGCGCCATCCTGGGCTCAACAGGTAGAACGTCGCAACAACCAGATAGCAGATTGCAATACGCTGAAGCACCCCGACGAAACGCATCGTGGGGAGATCGAACAAAGGGAAACTGTTGACCAATATGCCGAGCAGGAACAGGATGACGGCGCGCTTCAGAACCTGAAGAAATAGCTCCCGCTTTGTGATGCCTCGTGACAGCCTTGACGACAGCGAAAGAAGCGTGGTGATTCCAACAATGAAAAGGAATGCCGGGAAGACGAGGTCGGTCGGCGTAAACCCGTTCCAAAAGGCATGGTGCAACGGCCGGTAAGCCAATGTGAAGTCGCCGGCGTTGTTAACGAGAATCATAAAAGCGATGGTGAGACCGCGAAAAAGGTCGAGCGAGAGCAATCTGCCTGGCTGCAGCGAGGCCAGAGATTCGCTTTCAATTTGCGCATGAGGCGATCGGATGGTTACGGCACTCGGATTCAACGTTCTGCTCCTGTTTGGCCTTTTGCCCCGGCCGGCAGTGAAGGAAGCGGTGCAAGATTCAGATTTTGTGCGATCGCCAAAGCAGCCAAATATGTGTCACCACGAGGCTTTGCGCTGTAAAGAGTCCGGCTTCGATTCCAAGTGTCCCCAAAAGCGTACCAATCTATATTTTGTGGAGCCTCTCCAGTTTTGAGAGACCTGGACAGCGAGTCGAAGTAGAGCTTCCAGCGTGGAAGGTAATAGTCGCTCGTCATTCCGGCCCAGTCGCGATTCCCGTAATCATGCAGGCCGGTCTCGCTGGCGCCGCGATCTCCCCACGTCGTCAGGATGGAGCGCGCATCATAATTAAGGCGGGCCAACTCGGCTGGAGACGAGGCCCATGGTGCTACGCGGGCCAGCCAGCCACCAAGCAGGAAGCTCTGGTTTGTCTGGAGCAGGTCATTCTGCAATTGCATGCGATGAAGCCAATCCGTTGTGAGTCTGGAGAAAGCCACTTCATCCTTGGCTTCGTAAGCCTGCTTGATCTGGGGAAGCATCGCGCGGCTCTCGTTTGCCATCACCTGACGTGCAACGTGAACTAGATCGAATTGATAGGTCTCTTCCTTTCGCAACGCCGGTGCGACCTGCAGCAATTCAGTCAGTGCCGGCTTGAGATCGTCGGGGTTATAGCGCATGCCATCGGGAGCCCAGGTGGAGGCTCGCATTGTAGTCAGGGATGGTTGTGCGTTGAAGAGCGACTCCTGCCCTGAATCGCGCTCGCCGTGGTTCAGGATGCCATCGGCACGTAGGCCGTATGCAGTTTTGAGCAGGATCTGCCAGGCGCGCTGCGCATGTGGATCGTAGGAGCCATAACGGCGGACCGCATAAGCATCCGTCCAGGACGCCAGATCGACCGGTTGCTCATGCCAGGCCATTTCAGTGTAAAGATCGAAGGCAAAGGGATTCGTGTCCATGCCCTCGTTAAAAATGGCGGTTCCGGCGATGTGGCTGCCTGGCTGGCTCGCCATGCGCGGAAAGCGCACCGCATAGTCGTAGAGGGAAGCCCCCAAGGTGGTGCGCCCGCCGAACTCCCATAGCCCGCCGAAAAGCCAGGATGCGCCTTGAAATCTCTGGTCTCGATCTTCACGTGGTACACGGCCCTGCTCGATATCGAGGACGAGCAGATGGCTGGTTTCTATTCCCGCAAGCAGTTCAGGCTTGGGCTGTGACCCCCAGGCCATCAGCATCCAGAAAGCGCCTGGGTGGGCTCGATCAAGTGCCTGCTGCACCTTTGTCGCAGCGGCGCCTACAGGAACGTCGCCAGCAGTCCCGCCCTCCTGGAAAATCTCCATATCGTAGATAGTCGAGTCCCCATAGAGCGCGCTTTGATGCTGGTAGAACGACTTGGCAAGCCTGTCGAATTCCGGGTCGCGCGGGTCGAGCCAGCCAGGACGGGTAAAGCCGACCCATTTTCCCTGCGTGATCACGTGTGCACCCGGGTTCAGCTGGGCGAAATCAGACGGAACTATCCCGTAGTAGCCAGGAAGAACCGGAGTGATGCCAAGACTGCGCATTGCAGCAATGGTCTGCTTCGCTGACGCGGATCGTCTGTTGAGCAGCTCCATGGAGATCGGCTCTTCAAAGCAGCACATATTGCCCATAAGCTCCCAGGGCTGGTGTGCGGGTTCTACGATCCAGCGCCGGATTGCTTCGTCTGAGTAACCGGCGTCACGAAAGGTCTGATAAAGAACCATATCTGTGCCGCGCTGAAACAGGATGGCATTGGTACCACTCATCGCGAGGATATCGATCTCGTGTTGCCACCGTTGCTCGCTCCAATATGGGGCTGCATATCCATCTACAGTTTCGTTGAGCACATATCTCCACGGATAAATCGCAGGCTTCTCGATGGGAGCCGGCGGAGAAGGCAGGCGAAGGTTGGATGAGCCGAGTTGCGAACCATCCGGCGTCATCTGCAAGTGGGCTACATACTTCAGGTACCAGTTGACACCATAAAGCAACGTGGGTTGCGTGGCTGCCTCGACGTGGATGCGCCCTTTTCTTCCCGTAATGCGGAAGTAATCCTTGTGGTCCGGCTTCTGGACGAGCTTGAGCTCAAACTGCGGTGCGAGTTTTGGCATGAGGCGCTGCAGTACGCCCATCGCCGGCAAAGCTGCCGGCTCGGACGGGAGATTCGGCACAAGGAGCAGACCCAGCAGAAATGACGTGAGAAGATGCTTCAGGTTCATTTTCAATATCCCTTTACCAGCAACTTTCCAACACCCTAAGGAAGTTCGAAAGTGCGAAAGACTGTGGCACTAACAAAGTTGAGACTTGTGCAATGTCTCCTTATCCATGACAGAGCAAAGAGAATTGCGAGTTATGCTCCCGTTGGCATGATTGTTATGAAGATCAACGTCGGTCGTGGCAAAGGTAATGCTAAAATCGGATTCGCCATTCTACCGGGCCGTCCGCGCCTGTGAAGCTCAGGCGGCCGAATCCGCCCTCCTGATGCCACTCGGCGTCGATCGCCTTGCCGATTTTTAAGCTCACTTGCACCAACGATTTCTTATAACCATCCGGAATGCTGAACCACAACGTGTAAGGTTCGCCGGGAATTGTGGCCGACTCTCCGTGTAGCTCCTTTTCAGTTCCATTCCATCCCTGACTCAAGATAGAGTAGGTACCCGAAATGTGGCGTGAGTTTCCGATCAGTTGCGGCCGGTCGGCAAGAGGGTGAATCAGCAGTACTCTTGTGTCGTGTGACGCGATTGAAAGATCGATCTTATCTTCGAAGATACCTAGCGGTTGCTGCTTCCAAAAGTCAAAGATGACGTACCTGCGCCCTGGCGCCACTCCTAACTGGCCAAAATCGAGTCTGCGTTCGGTTGTGTCGCTCATCCAGTTGGTTTCCGCCACTACATCGTAGACTCCTGCCGATGAGTTAACTTTCAGATCCATTAGCTCAGGGTAATGATTGATGTAGTAGTCGGATTGAAAATGTTTAAACGTATCCCAATCGCTATTTGACCCACGGCTGAATAAGTCGATCGGAAGAATTGGCAACGTCGGCATTGTTGCCTGGAGGAGCTTTACCCGCTCCCTCGGTAATTCCGGCATTACGCTACCGACCGAATACACCACCCCTGTGAGAGCGTCATACGTCACCAGCGTCCGCGCCTCCGCCAGGGTAACTCCCAGCCCCGTTGGCGGATCCTCGCGTGATCGCACCACGTCCACGACGACTGCGGCGCGCTTGGCCGCGGCCTGCGTCATCGTCATTGGCTCGCTGAGTTCCAGTCCTTCGCCGGGCATGACGTAGCTGACCATATGGTTCAGGAAGAGATTGCTGCCAATTGAACTGAACAGTGAGTGCATTCCCTGCCAGTTGCCGTAAAGATCCATGCCATTAAAGTACGCGTCGAAGAATCCCATACCGTTCAGCGGAGTTCCGGCGGGACACACTTCAATGAAGCGCTCCCTGCCGATTGTCTGCCGTATCAGCGCGAGTCTCTCGCGATAGTTTTCAACGAAATCAATCGACGGGGAATGCAAACGGCTCTTATCAACAGTCGGTGCATACGCCGGCAGAGCGTGCTCGCCGTCAAACATGTAGTAGTCAAAGCCCATAGTGTCGAGCTTGGTGAACAATGATTTCAAATGCTCGAATACGTGAGGGTTTGTTGAGTCAAGCGCGGGAGTGGAGTAGTCCTGAAGTACCTTGTCTTGCTTGTCGTAGAGATACCAGTCGGGATGCTCTTTTAGAGCCGAACCGTATGAGTTGGGCACAAGCCATATCCCCGCCTTCAGTCCGTCGGCATGAATATGGTTTGTCAGCCATTCAGGGTCGTGCGGGAAGCGATCTGAATTCCAGTGCAGCCATGTATGTCCCACTTCTTCGGGGTGAGGAGCTGAGTGATCTTGAGAATGCGTATCTGCCGAATAATTGAAATCGGCGTCTCGGTCATAGCCGTCGTCCAGCCTCACATATTCCAGTCCATATTGCTTCAGATTCTTCGATAGCCAATCGGCATTGCGGATAATATCCTGCTCGGTGACGGTTGCGTAGTAATTGAGCCAGCTTGCCCAGACTATCGGCGCGGATGGAAAATTTGTATCGTCATAGCGAGTGTAAAAAGGCACTCCCAGCACCTGGGTATAGTAATTCGGCGTAAGTTGGATCGTGGCGCTGTCGCGGACCGGGATCGTCAACGCATAAGCGTCCTTCGAGCCCTCATCTGCTTGCAAGGCTGCGTCTTCGCCAAAGTCGATGGCTATGTCTGTTTTACGATCGAATAAACTGTGCATCCCCGCGCCGGACACATGGCCAAGTCCCATATGCATTACTTCAGGGTGGCGGCGCGGAAGATAAGATTGATTGCTGGTCTGTGTGCCCCCATAGGCTCCGACTATTTCCTTGGTTCCTTGCCATTGCACGGGCTCGCCTTGCCGGTCAAGCAGGATAGCGATTGTTCGGTCAGTCGAAGAAGCGGCCCATCCCGTCAGCACTCCGTGGAAGCCTGTAGTTGAGACGGCAACCTTTCCAGGAAGTGCAGCAAAAACCCATGCCGTCTTTGGTGCGATTGTCTCAATGATCAATTGCTGCTTGGCGTTTATGCTCGCGGAGAAATGGGTGAGCCTGTGAAGGCCCGATGGGGTTTCCTCATTGAGTTGGATATGCTGGGCCACGCTTCCCAGGTCCTTGGCGGAGATAGTCAGTGAAGAGCTCTCTAGGGAGCACTCGATCGTCCATCCGTTTTCTTGCAAGGAGACGGGCGCAGCGGCCTGGCCCCACACCCGCACCGAAAACATGCTCGTAAAAAATACGATGCACCACTGAACACACCTTACGCCTACCAGTCTTCTCACGACTTCCTCCTGGGTGTCCAAATGTTTGTTGGCACGATAAATTATCATACCGCGCTATTTTTTGTCATGCGATCGAGTAGAAGGATCAGGGCCGACCTAATAAATGAAAAAGCCCAGTTATGTAGTCGACTGGGCTTTCTCTGTATCTCCACGAAGGCACATCCTACCGGATCGGACGTTCAGGAACGTTACTGCGACGATGATGTTGATTTGTACTTCGAAACCCGGCCTATGTTAGGACAAGTGCTCCTTTTACTTGTCATATCAGAAGGTAAGCTTCATTCCTAGCTGCAGGACTCTTGGCTGAATCGGGCCGATCGTCGTGATTTGCCCAAAATTGGCAATTGACGACGGATCGTTAGCCGGTTGTCCAAAGTTCGGATGATTGAACGCATTGAACGCCTCGCAGCGGAATTGAAGGTTATACCGCCTCACGATTTGCCAGTTTTTCGTCAAAGCCAGATCCCCGGTATTCGTACCTGGTCCTTTAAGAAAGTCCACGCCGGTATTCCCGTATGTTCCTGGGGGATTTACTACAAACGCCAAAGGGTTGAAATAATGCGTAAGCCACTGCGATTTGCTGCCCTGGTGCACGTTCCATGGCTGGTTAGGAACAAGGTTGCCACGGTCTTGACCCGTTTGAGTTTCAGAGTTGTTATTTCCATCTCCTCCAACGATACCAAACGGAAGCCCTGACTGGAACGTCCAGATACCGCTGATTCCCCATCGTCCAGCTATTTCCCTAAGTGCAATGCTGTGTCCAGCTAGGGCAGGCGATTCGTAAGTGAAATTTGTAACTGAGACCAGAGGAATGTTGTAACTAGCTATACCGCGGCTAAACCCGACATCGTTTGGTTTAGCAAGAGCTGCATAGTTCCATACCGAGTTATTTAAGGACTGTGTGTCGATGGTTTTAGACCATGTGAAATTCGACTGGAGCGTCAGTCCCTTGTAGGGCCGCAGATCTATACCGGTTTGCAGGGCATTGTAGGATGCAGTTCCGACGCTGTTATCTTGCTCAATCTGATTGAAGTTTGGGTAGGTCGTGCGATTCCCGCCATCTGCAAAGACCCCTGGATTTCGATCCAGAAGGACAGTTTGATGGTCAGACTCGCTCCCCACGTAGGCAATGTGAAACAAAAGGTTTGAGGTGAGCCGCTGCTCAACGGATAGCGTCCAGCTTTGAGTTTCCGGCAGGCGAAAATTCGTGGCAAAGACCGACGGTATAGAAGTTGGTAACGAGAAGACGGCCTTATTTGCTGGAATATTCGGGTTTTGGAGAAAATCCTGAGGCGTGACGAAAACACTCACCCCTCCGGTTGGCGCATAGCTAGCCCATGGATTATCGAAGGAAACGGTATTGGAAGCTGTAGAGTTTATATTATAAATTGGCGCAAACGGGGCGAGACCAACAACGTTGGTGTAGAACGCCGATGAAAGAGGCGCCGCGTACATACCGAAACCTGCACGCAACGCAAGCTTGGGACCAATGGGCATCCAGGCTATTCCGACACGCGGCATAAAGAATTTGTAGTCCGATGGCCTGAGAGCGTCATTTACCCCTGGATCACCAGGGAAGACCAAATCCAGTGGTGCCGTCGGATAACGCTGGCTTTGCTCTCCTGGTATCCATGAGCCGCCTCCATTGAGGGATCTTGGGGCCATGTCCGGCTCCCATCGCAACCCCATAGTCAGCGTTAAATTGGGCTTTATTTTATATTCGTCCTGCGCATAGATGCCTAGTTGCAAGCCCTCCACTCGCTCACTTTCATCTACCCCTTGCTGAAAGCCGGTTACATAACCCAGAAGATAATCCGCCAGTGCATTTCCTGTTACCTGTCCACTGATGTAGATAGATGGTTGTGTAGGATAATCGGTGTGAGCGTTATCCCATTGATGAGCAAAATCGACACCCGCGGTAATTATATGATTCCCCTTTGATGTAGTCGTATGATCGGAAAGGAACCAGGTAGTTCTGGTATTAACATTCGGCGCGTACCAACCGCTACTGAAGTCGCTGCCTACATACAGTCCATCCATGTAGCAATCGCCTGGGTCCACAACATTTATATATTCGGAGAGACAGAACGGTTTTCCTTCCTTCGTGTAGTCGTGGCTGGCTGTGTTTACAATATTACTAATCCAGGCTGCTGAAATCACATTGACAAACTTTGGAGTTGGAAGCCAGGTGTGGCTTACAGCTTCGTTATAGATCTTTGCGATTTCTCCGGCGCCGGCGCTGCTGGCCGCGACCATATTGCCGTCGTCAGGAAGGGTTGGGTGGAGATACTCCTGTACAAAGTTGCGGGCGAAAAGGCGTTGGCTGTTCGATATTGTGTAGTCTAAACGAGCCGTGAGTTCTTTGTAGGTGCTAAGAATACCGGGAGCAGAGGTGTTGAGCTGCCCAGTTGCTGGATCTTGTCCCAGGGGAAGCAAATCATTTGCTATGGCAACCGCACCTTTGCTGAACAGGGACGGATCAACCTGATTCGGCACATTATTCACTGTGGCAAATGGCGCCGGAAGCGTCTCCGGAACCGCGCTAAAATCTCCTTTGAGCATGGCAGCCGTTGGCGTGTAGCCGGTAACGGATTGCGAACCATAGATCATTCTGGTTTCCTGGAAGTTCGCAAAAAAGAATAGCTTATCTCTTATGATTCGGCCACCCATAAAGCCACCAAACTGATTCCGCTTGAGAGTATCCACCATGCCGGTAAAATAGTTACTTGCATTCAGGTCCCCATTTCTAACAAATTCAAATGCTCCGCCGTGGAATGCATTCGCACCGGATTTAGTATCCACGCTGATAATGGCGCCAGGGGAAAATCCATATTGAGCGCCATAGCTGTTCGTAATGGCGCGGAACTCCTGCGTGGCATCAGCGTTGGGAAAGGGAGCCATATTGGCCACAAAGGTGTCCATGTTCGGAATGCCATCCAGCAGAGCGAAGGTGCTGCCTTGCTGTCCGCCGCCCGCTGAGGGACCCTGTTCGTTGGTCATGGATTCGTTGGATTGAAGAATGCCGGCTGGCGTGTTGAGGATATTCGTTACTCCAGGAGAGAGATAAACCAGGCTTGCCGGGTCGCGTCCGTTCAGAGGCAGCTGCGCGATAGTTTTCTCTTCAACCACGTTGCTTATCTCGGCATTTGTAGTATTCAGTTGAACTTCCCCTGCATTCACCTGAACAGTGTCCACTGTACTGCCTATTTGCAATCTAAAATTAATGGTTGCTTCCTGACCTACGGTTAACGTGATTGTTTCCACGTACTTTTTGAATCCAGCCTGCTCAGCCGTGATGCGGTAATTCCCCGGAGGTAACGGCGAGATCGAATAAAAGCCGCTGGCATTACTCTGCCTGGCTTCAGTAAGACTTGTATCGGTATTTTGCGCTGTGATTCGCGCTTGAGGGATTGCCGCATTATTTACGTCTGTGATCGTACCGTTCAGTGTTGCGTAGGTGGTTTGAGAGAAAGCTGCTAAACACGACAGAGTACAGAGAATTGCCAGATATGCCCCCGAGCGTAGTACTTTTCCTATTTTCATTACCGTATCCTCCTGCGGTTGTTAAAGAGACCAATTTTGGTCGTGCGAAGCCGATTCCAAAATCGATTTCGCCACTCCACCAGCCAATCCACGTCCTTGATTCAAGAACGGCCGAACTTCCCCCTGATGCCATTCGTCACAGATCGCAAATGGCGAATCCTTGCAGCACTGCATCGCCACACAGCAGGAAAGGCACCTTGAGGATTTACAAACGCCATCCTATGCAGGGGCGAGAAGCTTCCACAAGTAAATGCAAGTAAACCGACGTGTTAAGTTGTTGGCCGACCTTGAGTAACGCGATTGCTCACGACGAGCTTAAGTCGTTTACATTTCACGTTTACGCTGGTCAGACTAGACGAACAGATACATGTGTAATGTGGTGGCTAAGAAGAGTTTAAAGAGATTTGCAACCTTTAACAAGGGGACCGAAGCCTGAGCACCTACCGGCCATGTCCAACCAGGACGGGTCTTTGTCGCGAAAAACATAGCGCGCGACAATCTCGCCTGACGGTACGTCAATCTTCTTAGGGCATTAGGAGGGAGCTCCGATTACGTCCAATATGCTTCGCCGGCTGGTTTACGCAACAGAACATGGTTCAGAAAATCGACCGCACTCCGCAGTCCTTCCTCAGCTTCAACCAGCGGATCTTCGTGCTCGATGCTCAGTACATAGTCGTAGCCTACCTCGCGCAGTGCGCTGGCGATGCTGCGCCAAGCTTCCAAACCATGCCCCCACCCCACGGTCCGAAAGCTCCAGGATCGCTCGGCCACAGTCTGATAGGGTTTTCCGTCCAGGCAGCCGTTGATGGACGTGTTGAAACGATCGATGGCGCAGTCTTTAGCGTGAACGTGGAAAATGGCCGAGCCCAACTTGCGGATGGCGGACGGTAAATCAATACCCAGCCAGAATAGATGGCTGGGATCAAGATTCACGCCGACGATGTCTCCCACGGCTTCGCGAAGTTTCAGCGCGGTCTCCGGGTTATAAACGAGAAAACCGGGGTGCATTTCGATCGCAAGACGGACGCCATGCGATTCGGCAAAGGCTGCGGCGCGCTTCCAGTACGGAATGGCGATCTCGTCCCACTGCCATGCCCACAGTTCGGGATACTCGGGCGGCCATGCGAAATGACACCAGTTTGGGAATCGTGCTGTGAGGGAATCGCCGGGGCAACCTGAAAGCAGGTTAATGACGGGTACTTTCAGGCACTCAGCCAGCAAGACGGTCTTTTCGAAGGTGCTGTGGTGCTCATTGGCAATAGCCGCGTTGGGATGCAATGGGTTGCCCTGACACGACAGGGCGCTGATGAATAGCCCCGCGGATTCAATCTGGCTGCGATAGGTCTGAATCCGCTCCGGCGCGCCCAGCAACCCATCCAAATCGCAATGGTGGTTGCCTGGATACCCACCGGTGCCAATTTCTAAGCAATCCAGCCCCAAGTCGCGGACTTTTTCAAGCATGGCCGCCAGAGGCAAGTCTTGAAACAAGACGCTAAAGACACCCAGATGCATAGGCCCTCAGGCTTCATGCGGCGCAACTGGCCGGGTGTAGAGGCCGCCATCCACCCAGATCGTCTGGCCTGTAATGAACTCAGATGCCTCGCTGGCCAGAAACACCACCGCACGGCCAACGTCGCGGGACGTTCCGATCCGTCCCAGGGGAGTTACCTTGGACCACATCCCGGCGTAGTCCCCCAGCTCCAGTTTGGTGCGTTCGATCTCGATCGCGCCTGGAGCGACACAATTGACACGAATCCTGAACGGTCCCAATTCCACGGCCGCGACCTTTGTGAACATCTCAAGTCCGCCTTTGCTTGCGGTGTAATCCACCAGGTTGGCAAAGGGCCATTTATTGCAGCCGGAGCCGATATTGATGATTGCTCCCCCGTCCGCTTGCATGAGCCTCGCCGCCTGCTGCGTGCAGAGGAAGCTGCCTTTGAGGTTGGTGGCGAGCACTCGATCCCAATCGTCTTCCGGCAAGTCCAGCAGCGATTTCCAGGTCTGTATTCCGGCGTTGTTGACAAGAATGTCCAGCCGCCCGAAGGCCTCCAACACCTGCTGGAACATCTTTTCGACCTGAGCACGCTGGGAGACATCGCCCCCGACGGCAATTGCTCGCCTGCCCAGGCGGGTAATCTCGTCCACGGTCGCGGCCGCGCCCGCCTCATCCCCGCGGTAGTTGACCGCCACATCGCAACCAGCCTTCGCCAACTCCAATGCGATTCCCTTCCCAACTCCCTTACTGGCGCCGGTGACGAGAGCAATTTTGTCCTTGAGAGACGTATGCATTCAGCCTGCCTTCCATTCCACCTGATGAGTATAAATCGGCATGTAGTCGAACCGAAAGTAACTCGAGGTGGGTCGGAAGCGCTTAACGTTAGCACATTCAGAACCCCACCTGCATTTACTTTGCTGGGGCCACTCAATGGTGCGAGGATTCTCATGCAATGGCGATGAAAATTGCGTTAGGTGCTGACCATCTCGGAGTGGCACTCAAGGACGAAATCGCAGCTCTGCTTCGAGAGCGGAAGGTGGAATTTCAAGACTTCGGAGTTGCGAGCGGAGAGGTAGCGGATTATCCGGATATGGCCGAAAAAGTTGCGCGATCCATTAGCGATGGGCAGTTCGATCGCGGCATTCTTGTCTGTGGAACAGGCATCGGCATGGCGATCGCCGCCAACAAAGTGCCGGGGATACGAGCCGCGGTAGTGCATGATCCCTATTCGGCCGAGCGTTCCCGCAAGAGCAACGACGCACAAATTTTAACCATGGGGGCCTGCGTGATCGGAACGCAGGTGGCCCGGCAACTTGTTTCTATTTGGCTGGAGTGCCAGTTCCAGGGTGGCGAGTCGGCGCGCAAAGTGGCGAAGATCGGCCTGATTGAGGCCCGGCATGCCCCCGAACCTTCAGCGGGAGACCTTATCAAGCCATGAAAAAGCTGATCAATGACCCGTTCCAGGTAACAGTGGAAGAAGTGGAAGGTTTTGTAGCCGCGTTCCCGCGCGAGGTAAGGCGCGTTGGCACTCAGTCGGTGGTGCGCAATGAGGCGCCCGTGGCTGGCAAAGTCGGCGTGATCTTCGGCGGCGGAAGTGGGCACGAGCCTCTGTTCATGGGTTATCTCGGCAAAGGCTTGGCGGACGGATGCCCGGTGGGCAACATCTTCGCCTCTCCCTCCCCTGGCGTCATCCTCGATGCAACCCGCGCGGTCACAGGCGGAGCGGGTGTGCTTTACATTTATGGAAACTACTCTGGCGACGTCATGAACTTCGACATGGCAGCAGAGATGGCGGAAGAGGAAAACATCCGCGTTCAGACTGTCAGGGTGACGGACGACATCGCTTCCGCTCCGCTGGATCAGAAGGAACGGCGCAGAGGCATTGCAGGCGACTTTTTCGTTCTTAAGGCTGCGGGAGCCTGCGCAGATGAGAACGGGAACTTGCAGCAGGTGAGTGCCGCGGCGGCCAAAGCGAATGACAACACCAGGTCAATGGGCGTGGCCTTGAGTTCCTGCACCATTCCGGCCTCCGGGCGGCCGATTTTCGAGTTGGGCGCTGACGAGATTGAAATCGGGCTCGGAATTCACGGTGAACCGGGCGAGCACCGCCAGAAACTAGTGGCCGCCGATGAAATTACAGATATTCTGGTTAACCGAATTTTGGAAGATCAGCTGTTTGAGTCCGGTGACCAGGTCGCCGTGCTTGTGAACGGTCTGGGAGCCACGCCTCTCGCGGAACTCTTCATTGTGTTCAGGCGGGCGGCCAAGCTTCTTGGCGATGCCGGTATTCGCATTCACCGGTCCTATGTGGGTGAATACAGCACCTCGTTGGAGATGGCGGGTTGCTCGATCACTCTGATGCGGTTGGACGACGAGCTGCGCCGTTGGCTGGATTGGCCTGCTCACAGCCCCTATTTCACACAGGTAAATTGAAATGCAAGAGACAACGATGAATGCCCAGGACTGGATCCGCGTTTTATCGCAGGTGGGCTTACGGGTAGAAGCGGACAAGGATCGTTTGAATGAACTGGACGGCGCTATTGGTGACGGCGATCACGGTGTGACCATGGCGATCGGATTTCGAGCCCTTCGTGAGGCGCTCGGAGGACTGGAAGGCAATGTAACGATCGACCAGGTATTCCAGACTGCAGGCCAGGCTTTTCTATCGGCCGCGGGAGGCGCCATCGGACCCCTGTTCGGCACCATGCTATCCGACACTGGGAAGGCTTTCAACGGCCGAGTCACGTTCGGAGCAGAGGAGACCGTCTGGATGTTGGAGATCATGGAACAGGCGCTGGTTCGTCGAGGAAAAGCCAGCCCCGGCGACAAGACGATGCTGGACGCGTTGCATCCAGCGGTCGATGCAGCGCGAGCGGCTGAAGGAGAAGACATGGTCGAAATCCTTCACAGAGCGGCCGACGCTGCTTCGGCTGGCGCACGTACAACCAGCGGAATGATATCCCGGCTAGGGCGGTCCAGCCGTCTCGGCGAGCGCACACTCGGGCACGAGGACGCCGGCGCGAATAGCATCGCTCTGATTCTGCATGCAATGGAAGAATCAGTGGCGGCGCTATGAGCCAGCCCTGGAAATCCAGCCAATGGTTCACAAGCTGTTGGAATCACACTGAGGCGGTCCGCGCTTGGCGACAGTTGCCGCGCAGGTTGCAGTTTCATGATGTGACTCTGCGTGATGGCGAACAACAAGCGGGCATAGCATTCGATCCCCGGCAACGGCTGGCCATCGCTCGGCAGTTGGCCGCTTCCGGGGTACACCGTATCGAGACCGGCATGCCGGCAGAGTCGGCCGAAGATGCAGCGCTGCTGGAAACATTGGCTGCGGAGAATCTGGGCGCCCAATTGCTGGCCTTTGCGCGCTGCGCACCGAAGGACGTGTTGGCGGCTCGCGCGTATGGGGCTAGTGGGATTGTCTTGAAAATCACAACCAGTGAGCACCTCTTGCGTGAGGGGATAGGCCGCTCCCTGGAATGGGCAACTGGCGCCGCGATTGAAGCACTCCGGGCAGCACGTGAATCGGGTCTCTATTCCGTTTTGTTCACCATCGACGCAACCCGCACTGAAGTTCCGGCCTATCTGGCGTTCCTGGAGCGAGTGTGTGGCGAAGCCCCACCCGATGCGATTGCTGTCGCGGATTCCTACGGAGTAGCCACGCCTGAGGCTATCGGTTCCATGATCCGGAATTTGCGGCAGCGATTTACGCAGCCCATCGAAATCCATTGTCATGACGACTTTGGGCTGGCCACCGCCTGCACGTTGGCGGGAGTTGCAGCCGGCGCCGAAGTGGCGCATGTGACGATTTGTGGCATCGGTGAGCGGGCCGGGAATGCTTCCCTGGAAGAGACCGTCATGGCCTTGCGGTGCCTCTACGGAATCGATGCCGGCATTCGCACAGAGGCGCTCTATGGCCTATCGCAGCTAGTCCAGGAGAGCGGGCGCTTCCGCCTTCCCTCCAAGCAGGCCATCGTTGGCGAAGGTCTCTACCGGATCGAGACCGACCTGGTCGCAGGGCTGCATCGGCGGTGCAAACTCGAGGCTCCGCTCGAGTACCTGCCTTTCCTGCCCGAAATGGCCGGTCGTCCGGGTGTGGAAGTGGTTTTGGGAAAAGGCAGCGGTAGAGCCAACGTAGCCGAGCAACTGGAGCAACGCGGGATCGACTGGGTTGCCGAGGATGTTGAGCGGCTTGCCGTGCGCGTGAGAGAGCTCGCTGCGCGGGAAGAGCGGTTGCTCACCTCCGCCGAGTTCGATACTCTTATCGCCGAGATGCGGAAATGAGATCAGTTCGTTGCGGAATCGTGGGTTTCGGCTTCATTGGCCCTCAACACGCGGAGGCCATGAGGCGGCTGGGGTTTGTGGACATCGCTGCTGTCTGTTCGGCTGAACCGGAAGTCACTCGGGAAAAGGCGGGGCTGCTCGGCATTCCCACGGTATACGAAAGATATGAGGATCTGCTCGATGATCCCTCCATTGAAGTAATTGACATCGTAACGCCTACCCGGATGCACCATCCCATCGCGCTGGCCGCTATCGCGCGGGGCAAGCACGTGATCGTTGAGAAACCACTGGCGCTGAGCCTGGACCAGGCCATTGAAATACGGGATGCTGCACGTGCGGCCGGCGTTGTGCATGCTGTCACCTTCAATTACCGCTATCACCCAATGGTTCAACATGCCCGAATGATGGTGAAGAGCGGCGAAGTGGGCACGATCCATCTGCTGCATGGGCATTATCTTCAGGAATGGCTGCTCTACGATACAGATTTCTCATGGCGCCTTGACCCAGCCGAAAGCGGTCCCTCCGCGATGGTGGGAGACGCGGGCTGCCACTGGTTCGACCTCGTGGAGCACGTCACGGGGCTGCGGGTGACGAGCGTTCTGGCGGAACTGCGCACGGTCATTCCCATTCGCCAGAAGCCTCTGGGCGCCCGCGAAGCTTTTGCCGGACCAGCCATGGTAGAAGAGACTGAGCCTTATTCCGTTCTGGTGCCCGATCTCGGCGCAGTGCTGCTCCGGCTGAGCAACGGAGGCACAGCCAGTTTTCTGGCCAGCCCGCTGTGCGCCGGACACAAGAACGATCTGCGCTTCGAGATTCACGGATCGAAACTGAGCCTGTCATGGGTACAGGAGGATCCAAACCGCCTCTGGATCGGAAGACGCGGCGAGCCTGATCAACTTCTCAACCGCGACCCTGGATTGCTGGCGCCCGAGGTGCGCCAGTATACGGCTCTCCCTGGCGGACACAACGAGGGATGGCCGGACGCCTTCAAGAATACGCTGCGCAACATTTTCGAGTTTATTGCTGAGAATCGCGATCCGCAAACCGCCGACGGAGTCCTATTTCCAACCTTCGCCGATGGCTGTCGCGCGGCGTCTATTTCCGACGCGATCGTTCGCAGCCATGCCGGGGGAGGGATCTGGACGAATGTCGAATCGTAAGTCGAACAGTATTCAACGCGGAAACCTTTTTCGTGCAAGCTGCGTGGCCATGGTGGCCACTGCCATGTGTTTCGGCGTGCGGGCCGAGATCATGGATGCGCTCAGCAGCCAGTTTCACCTTACCAACGAACAGACGGGCTGGATAGCAGGCGCGGCCTTCTGGGGCTTTACCGTTTCGATGTTCATCGGTGGACAACTTTGCGATGTGCTGGGAATGCGGTGGCTTATTGCGATGGCCTTTGCCGGCCATGTCGGCGGTGTGCTGCTGACCATCTTCGCCACTGGATTCAACTTGTTATACGCGGGGACCCTGGCTACCGGACTGGCGAACGGTCTTGTCGAAGCCACTGCCAATCCACTGATCCCGACGCTTTATCCCGACCGCAAGACTGACCGGCTGAACGCACTGCACGTGTGGTTCCCCGGCGGCATAGTGATCGGCGGGCTCGCCGCCTTTGCCTGCACACAAATTGGATGGAACTGGCAGGTGAAGATGGCTCTGATTCTTGTGCCGGTGCTCCTCTATGGAGTGCTATTTTTCCAGTTGGTACTGCCGCCGACGGAGCGGATGCAGCACAGAATCTCTACTGGAGCGATGTACCGCGAGGCGCTGCGCCCAGGCTTCCTCGTGCTGTTGGGCTGCATCATTCTCACTGCGGCCACGGAACTGGGTCCGGCGCAGTGGATTCCCAGCATTCTCACTCGCACTACCCATCTACCGGGCATCCTGGTGCTTGTGTGGATCACTGGGCTGATGGCCGTCGGCCGGTTGTTTGCGGGCCGCATCGTGGCTCACATCTCCCCCGTCATCCTGCTGCTGAGTTGCACGCTTTTGTCTGCTGCTGGACTGCTCGGCCTAGGGATGACCCACTCCCGCATGGGAATCTTCCTGGCGGCAACGAGTTTTGCGGCAGGCGTTTGCTATTGTTGGCCGACAATATATGGCATTACGTCGGAGAGATTCCCCGCCGGTGGCGCATTCTTGCTGGCCCTCATTGGCAGTGTGGGCATGTTGAGCGATGCCTTCGTGGTTCCGCTGATGGGACGGATGTACGACGTGTGGGGACCCGCCCGGGCGCTGCGCTCGATGGCCGTTCTCCCAGTGATCGTTGCGTTGGTCTTCGCCCTGATCGCTTTGCGTGACCGGGCACACGGAGGCTACCGCGCAAGAGAGCTGGCAGACACGGCATCGCCAGTTGCGCTTAACGATTAGAACCTGCCCACAACCATTGTTGAACTCCCCGATACTTGCTCGGAGAAAGTGATTCAGAGAAGGAGAACGTGAGTGCCTGATATTTCCCGTCGTAACCTGCTTTGTTCCGGAGTAGCGCTTTCCGCCTCAACGCTGTTGGCCCAATCAGCTTGGGGGCGCGCGGCCGCGCTAATGGGCGATCTTCACGGGGCCGCATCGAACGAAGCGCTGGCGGCGATTGCGCCGCGCGAGCAGCTGCTCTTCGATTTTGGGTGGAAGTTTAAATTTGGTCACGGCAGCGACCCGGCCCGCGACCTGGAATTTGGGTACGGTCAGGGAGACTTTGCCAAAACCGGCTACTTTGCCTTTGCGAACGCCGGCTTCGACGACTCGAAATGGCGCAAGCTGAATCTGCCGCACGATTGGGCGGTCGAGTTGCCCTTTGTGCGCGACGAGGAGCAGAAATCGCACGGCTATAAACCACTCGGGCGGCGCTATCCGGAGACGAGCGTGGGCTGGTACCGCCGTGAATTCGAGATTCCGGCCAGCGATCTGGGCCGGCGCATCGCTGTTGAGTTCGACGGCGCCTTCCGTGACGTACTCATCTTTGTAAACGGCTGCTTCATTGGCCGCAACGACAATGGTTACGCACCGTTCAGCTTCGATCTGACCGACTTTCTCAACTACGGCGAAAGGAATTGTATCGTTGCACGTGTGGATGCGAGTTTCGGCGACGGCTGGTTCTACGAGGGCGCGGGCATTTACCGGCATGTGTGGCTCACCAAGAGCGAAGCCTTGCACCTGGGTAAATGGGAGAGCACGGTGCGCACGGCGGTGAGCGGCAATTCCGCCGCTCTGACGTTGAGTACAGTCGTTCAAAACGAAGGCAGGCAGGCGGTGAGCGCCCGAGTAAGATGGCGGATTCTCGACACCGCCGGTAAAACGGTTGCCACAGCCGAGGCCGCGCTGCAATCGATCGCCGTTGACGGAAGCGCAAACTTTACGGCCAGAACCGAGCTGGCCAATCCCGCGCTGTGGTCGGTGGACGAGCCAAATATCTATTCGGCGATTGTGACGGCCGAGTCAGGTGGCAAAGCGTGTGATGCCGAAGAAGTGACATTTGGCGTCCGCACCGCGGTCTTCGATGCCGAGAAGGGTTTTCTGCTGAACGGTAAATCCGTGAAAATCCATGGCATGTGCAACCACCAGGATCATGCGGGTGTGGGTGCGGCCCTGCCCGACCGGATACAGTACTTCCGTTTGGGTGTGGTGAAGGAAATGGGTTGTAATGCAGTTCGCACCTCGCATAATATGCCGACTCCGGAGTGGGTGAAAGGCTGCGACCGCATGGGGCTGATGATGATGTGCGAGACGCGGCAGATGAGTTCAAATCCAGAAGCAATGGCTCAACTGGAGGCGATGGTGAAGCGGTACCGCAACTCTCCGTCGATTGTTCTGTGGTCCCTCGGCAACGAGGAGGAACACCTGCAGAACGACCAGGCAGATCAAGGCGAAAGAATAGCCACAGTCATGGTGCGGAGGTGCCACGAACTCGATCCAACGCGCGTGGTCTCCGCGGCGGTCAGCAGCGACAACGAAAAAGGCGTCTCCAACGCCCTCGATATCATTGGCTTCAACTACCATCTGGGCCTTCCGGATACTTTTCACAAAGAGCATCCCAGGCGCCCCATCTTCGGTTCTGAAACTTCCGGCTACATCGGAACCCGCGGAGTTTACTTCACCGACCCGCTTCGCAATACGGTGAATGCCTACGATTCCGTCGCCGTTCCGTGGGGCAACACCAACGAGACATGGTGGAAGTTTTATGCCGCCCGCGAATGGGAGGCGGGCGGATTTGCCTGGACCGGTTTCGACTACCGGGGCGAACCAACACCCTACGATTGGCCTTCGATCAGTTCACAATTCGGCGTTGTCGATACATGCGGCTTTCCCAAAGACGTCTTCTATTACTTCAAGGCATGGTGGGGGCCTGAGCCGGTGCTGCACCTGTTTCCGCACTGGAACTTTGAGGGCAGGGAGGGCGATGAAATTCTGGTGTGGGTGTACTCGAACCTGGACGACGTGGAGTTGTTTGTAAATGGGCAAAGCCTGGGCAGCCAGAAGGTTCCACGCCGGGGCCATGTCGAGTGGAAGGTGAAGTACGAGCCGGGAAATTTTGAGGCACGCGCCAGCAAAGATGGCAAGGTAGTACTGACCGAGAAGCGTGAGACCACGGGATCCACTGTGGCCATACGGCTCACTGCGGACCGCATGGAAATTAATGCCGACGGCGAGGATGTCGCAATGCTGAAGGTGGAAGCTGTTGACAGGGAAGGGCGTCCAGTTCCAACAGCCGGCAACCTAATTGGATTCAGGGTCTCCGGCGAGGGCGTCCTGATCGGCGTGGGCAACGGCGACCCCAACTGCCAGGAGAGTGACAAGGAGCCCAGGCGGTCGCTCTTCAACGGACTGGCGCAAGTGATTTTGCAATCCACCAAAACGCCCGGAGAGATTCGCATCGAGGCTGTAAAAGAAGGCTGGGAGGGACCGGAACTGACTCCGGCCAAGCTCACAATAGCTACCAGGAAAGTTGAATCGCGGCCAGCTGTGCCAATCGCCAACATTGTCTAGCCTGGAACTAGAATCCGTCAGAAGTCGAAGCGGAAATCCCCACAATGCGCGGTAATTTCAGGGAGATTTCCGCTTGCCGAGCTAGTCGTGTTGGGTTAGGCGGCGTTTCTGCATAGGGCCAGACACCGTATCCGTAACATCGGTAATCGGAAGCGTGAATCGATCTTCTGCCGTAATCCCATTCAAGAACTTAACCTTTACATGCACCAGATAAGTTCCTGGTGTGGTGTAGGCGTGGCTGGGGGCTGCGATTGCAGCGGTTACACCATCGCCAAAATCCCATTCGTAGGCGAGCACCGGCTCTTCGTTATTGGAAGAAGTCGCAGAGAATGCAAGTTCGTCGCTGGTGTGGCCTTCCTGCACGTGCTTTGCGGTAATTGAAGGCTGCAGCCGCGGGGCTGTCGTGTCCTGCAGCCTGAAGATGCGAACCGATTGCGGCGGCTGTTCCACAACGAGAATGTCTTGGGGGCTGAGCGATATCGGCCCACCGGTAAATACATCTGTAGCCTTTACCTTCGCGTCGGTGGCGGGAAAGCCGAATTGAGTTAGCTGAAAGGTATGAGTCCTCGGTTTGCCGGTCCAATTGAACACGGTGAGCACGCTCTGCTGCGGATCCTCGCGGAGATAAAAGATGCTGGGCTGCTCATCTTCAGGCGTATAGTCCATCAGATCGACAGGCGTTGAGGCACGGCCGAGTCGAGCCATGTCGAGCAGGTCGGGATTCTTCGCCAGCGCGAGACGTTCTGCGTCAATCCCCAATGACAGCGTCGGCAGATTGTCGCCAATTTCGTACATGCCGCCGGAAACCGCAGAAATCGCGATGGACACCTTGGCCTCCTCTAAAGCGAAAGGAGGGTTGCCCTCCTGCCCTTGAGGAGAAATCTTATGCGTGGCAACCATAAACGCATCGGGATCGCTGGTATAAAAATTGTGGTTCATATAGTAGCGAGCGGCGATGCCGGTGGCTAATCCCTTTGTGCAGTCGAAGCAGGGTCCGGAGTCGTTCGAAATGCGGCCTTCATCCACAAAGCCCACCGGATTGAGCATCACACTGCCGTCTTTATCCAGGAGAACCGCATTCCCCACAGCATCGCGAATCACGGCCAGTCCGGTGCGTTGCGCCTCAAGTGCGGTGGTGTGCGGCTTGAAGTAAAAGCCCTCGACAGCGGAATCGTCCATGAAATCCAGCTTGATGTAGCGGACGCCCCAGTCGCGAGTTAGAGTGATGTAGGTCTTGCGAAGAAATTCCTGGGCCTCCGGATGGGTAGTATCGAGTACATAAAGCGGCTCTTTGCTATCCCAGGTTCTGTCAAGGGCAATCACAATCGGCTTGCCTTGAGCATTATGCACCAGCCACTCCGGATGATTCTCGTAGACCCATGATCGCTGGCCTACCTCAAAAGGAGAAGTCCAAACGCCAGGTGTCAGGCCGAGTGCTGTGACCTCCCTATCGAGTGCGCGAACGCCGTGAGGGAAAAGGCTGGCGTCGGGCGTTGTGTATTCGCCGTAAGCGTATTGATATCCGTCGTCTACTTCGAAAATACTATAGCCGAGGGGTTTAAGATTCTGCGCGAGCCATTGTGCGCTGGTGAGAGCTGCACCTTCGTTCATTCCGTTTTTAAAGGCGGTCCAACTCCACCAGCCGATCGGCGTAGGTCCCGCGGGCCGAGGGTGATGGAGAGTCCGGATAAGATCGCCGTAGGCCTCTAACTGGCGGTGGGGGTCGTTGTCCACTCCCACTAACAGTCGCTCCGCTGCCAGCGATTCGCCAGGCTGAACCGGGAGGCTCAACGCGATGCGATCCTCTTCCGGGGAGCCGTGTAATGAGTCACCGGCGGCGATTTCCATCTCGGTTGTTCCGGTCGAGTCGACCTCATAAGATTGGATCGAAGGATTGGAGGACGTCCCGCCTACGTGCAGCCGGAGAATGGTAAGAAACCGCTCTGAGCTAAGAGCGCCGACAAAGAGGCTGCGATGAGTCTGCCGGTTGAAAATAAGCTGACTGCCGACACCGCGATGCATCTGCTCAAGGGAATCTCCCAGGTCGCGAATGCGTATGGACGGGCGGTCCTCACTGAAACTGTCTGAGAGAACTCGATCCAGCGCTGACGGCCCCCCAAGATCGATGCCCCTGGAACTCTCGATGGAGCGAATATCTTCGACATTTACAACCTGGCCGGTTTGGTTTATCACAGTCGCCTGGATATCCGCGAGTGGCTTGCCGGCATAGCTGCGGAGGGTATAACCGAGGTTCGGCTTGCCGTCGAGGCCGGAGTACTCGACCACCCACTGTTGAGCGGAGCCAAGCGTCCCGACAATCTCTGACTTGGCGATGGAACATTTTGGATAGTCGCCGGAATGCAACCAGGTGTGGTCAACCTTGGCGGCGATACCTGCGCTGAGAACAATTGCGGAGGAACCCTCGACATTCACGCTAAACCGGCAGTCGCCAGGCGCAACGGCAACGGCAAGCGGCCGCTCCGACGCAGCCTCAGCGGCGAAAATTCCACTAGGTAGACCAAGCACAAGCCAAACGGCAAGAATACGATAGCGAAATACGTAACGGTAGATCATCGAAAACATGCTCCTTGCTCCTTTTTGAATGGCGTCAGCGTTGGTTTCCAACAAAGGCCCGTTCCCTCCCCCAACATACATACGAACGCTATCCTATAAACCAGCAACAGCGCTCAACAAGTAAATGCAAGTAAACCGCCAAGTTAAAGCTGGATGCAGAGGGCTTTCACGGCTTGGTTGAGGATTTTTGCGCGAGGGGCCGCGTCCTTCTCTCGCTACGGGAATCTGCTTCCGTTCTCTTTTCATTGGGCTTCGAGCCGCAAATGGCACGACCAGGCATTAACACGTTGGTTTACGTGGATTTACTTGCGAGATATTGTCATCCGCACATAGGATTCAAACAACCCAATTTGATCACAGGAGAACTTAGATGGATAGGCGCAGCTTCGGCAAATTGCTTGCAGGAACGGTTACGGTAGCGGGGATTCCCCGAGTGAGTCCCGCAGAAGAAAAAGTGGGCTTGCATGGCCGGGAATCGTCTGTCACGGATATACCTCCCAGCGGCGGAGCCAACTCATGGGAACTGGTGGTTCTTGACGCCGCCCCTGAATTTATGACCAACACAGATGGCACGGCGGCTGCCGACATTGATGGCGATGGCAAAACCGAAGTGGTTATTTCTGGAAACGGCGCTCTCCACTGGTATAGGCCATCCACTTCAGAGAGGGGCATCGTCGCGCGGGGTCATTCTACTGTGGGTCTTGCGCTGGAAGACATCGATGGCGATGGACGCAAAGAGATTATTACCGGGAAAATCGTGCCGGCGTCGGGGGGACAGCCTGAAAGAACCATGATTTGCTGGTACAAGGCTGGGGCGACTCTCAACGATCCCTGGACCGAGTACATTCTGGACGGCGAGACGGCGGGGGGAGCGCATGACGTCATTTTTGCCGACCTGGACGGCGACGGCCGACGTGAACTGGTGGCCAACGCAATGTATTGCGATCAGCCGGGGCTGTTCGCCTATAAGGTTCCCAGCGACCCACGGAAGCTCTGGAAGAAGCAGGTGATCCAATCAGGGCTCTCAGCAGAGGGCACCAGGGCAGGCGACCTGAATGGAGACGGCAAAGAGGAGATCGTCTTCGGGCCCTATTGGTATTCCGCTCCGCGCGCGGGCGCTTTCTCCGGGCAACCGTGGGAGTCTCACCCCCTTGCGCCGGGTTTTCGCGAGATGTGCCGTGCGGCAATCATCGACGTCAATGGAGACGGCCGCCTCGACGTGATCCTCGTCGAGGATGAGTATCCCGACGGGCGCTTGTCATGGTTTGAGAACAGGCTGAAGGCAGACCCTAAACATCCATGGATCGAGCATCCCATCGACTCTGCGCTCAACTTTTGTCATTCGCTGCAAGCCTGGCGTGACGACAAGACAAAGCAGGTTGAGATACTGGCCGGCGAAATGAACGAAGGGGGCTTTGATACTCCCTACAATTGGGACGCCCGCCTGATGATTTACTCGGCGTTGGACGAAGGCAATTCCTGGCGACGCGAAGTTATTTATGAGGGCGAAGGTACGCACGAGGCGGTTCGCGTAGACCTGGATGGCTCCGGTAAGCACGTCATCTTTGGGCACGGAGCGCTGGTTGTGGCTCTGACTGGCTACACCGGATGGGTCCAGATGTTCCGTCCGCGCCAGAAGCATAACGTGCTCGCTCAATACAAGCACACATTTGTCGATCGTCAAAAGCCTTATACGGGCATCGACATTCATGCGGTCGATGTGGATGGCGATGGATTGCTCGACATTGTGTGCGGAGCCTGGTGGTACAAGAATCCCACCTGGGAACGGCATCCCATCCCCGGCGTTGCGCAGATCATCAACGCCTACGATCTGGACAAGGATGGACGCAAGGAACTGATCGGCATCAAGGCCAAAAACTCCGGCCGCGATTTTTACGCCGCGCTATCCAGCAACCTGGTTTGGCTCAAGCCAATCGATCTGAGCAAGGATCTTTGGGAAGAACATGTCATCGGCTCAGGCGATGGGGACTGGCCCCACGGAAATACGATTGCGCCGCTGTTGCCCGGCGGCCGCGTGGCGCTGGTCTGCGGATATCATGTTCACGCGAATCATCCACCCCAGATATTTGAAATGCCGGATAATCCAAGACAGTCTCCCTGGCCGAAGCGCGTCATCGCAGACATTCCATATGGGGAAGAGATGATCGCCTATGATCTGGATGGAGACGGCAAGCTCGATATCGTAGCCGGCCCGTACTGGCTTGAGAATTTGGGGGACGGCAGGTTCGAGCCGCATCTGCTGATCGATCCGGATCTTGTCCAGTCCGACCTGCAGGCGATTTCCCGCATAGCAATTATGGATGTGAACGGCGACGGCCGCCCCGATATTCTCTTTACTGTGGAAGATGTGGACTATAACGTTCACAAGGCATTCTTCGCGCCTGTGGGCTGGCTGGAGAATACCGGAAACCCGCGGAATAAACAGTTCAAACTGCACATCATTGACAGAGTCCGCTCGCCGCATTCCATTTCAATTGCTGACTTGGATGGAGACGGCGAGATGGAAGTCATTGTCGGCGAGCACGATCCATTTCATCCTTACCGCAGCAAATCCCGGCTTTACGCATACAAGAAGGCCGACCCCAAAGGAATCGCCTGGAGCCGCTTCCCTATCGATAACAGATTCGAGCATCACGATGGCGCAAAAGTTGCCGAATTGAGCCCTGGGAAGATAACCATCATCAGTCACGGTTGGCACGAGCCGTCCTATGTGCATATTTGGGAACGGAGCTAGCCGCCTGTTCCGGTGATTTGATCTGTATGGGTGCTCAATGAGGAGATTGCAGTTGACGACGAAAGGCAGAGGAACCGCGAGACTCGCTGGACGCCATCTATTCGTGCTATCCATTGTGCTTCTGGGTATGTCGATCTCGGCCCCGTTGCGCGCCAGTACGGCCGAAAACGTCCCGGCGGCCACAGCGGCTTCCATCGATGCGGATCGCTGGCTTGAGATCGACCTGTACTGGTTCAAGCAACAGGGGATGACGGGCTCAGTGCACGAATTCTGGGATCGGTTTCAACCTCTATTCGCGCGAGTCCAGGGATACCGTGGCCTCATACTCAACATTGGATGGACGGTCGGCCCCGTGATGGAATGGTCCGGCAATCTGGATCAGAGAATCTCGCTGCCCAGTGGGTCCGGTGAAAGTCGATGGGTCGACGAGCATGGGCCGTTGACCGGCACCACGGAGGAAAGGAAGCAAAAGTCGACAGCCCGGTTCGCCGGCTCGCAGTCGGTGAAAAGGCATGGCTACGATCCATGGACCTATGGCGATGTGAAGCGGTTGATCGCGGAATTGAAGGAGGAAGCAGCGAGACGTGGCATCTCCGGTCTGAAGGTTGGCATGCTGAACTACGCATGGACTCACGCATATGGCGAGGAGGCGGCCTGGGTTCGTAAACACCCGGAAGCATTCTCTCAATCTGCCCTTGACTTGCCTGAAGACATTGGCATCAGCCGTTATTTCGATCCGGGAGCCCGGTTGCATGCGGATCCAACCCCGCTGGGGGGACTACCCCACGGAATCGTCGAGGGGACGCCGGTACATCAGGCATATGCGGCTCAATGGGGCAGCCTTTCACAATCGCTGAGCCTCGATGCGATTATGCTGCGAGATTCCTTTGGCGCGCCGGTTCCATATCGACGCCGTGGTCCCTGGGGTGCGGTTGCTCCCTCCCCGGATGTCATTCATCAGGCCACAGATGCGGTTGCGGCACTGATCAAAGAAACAAAACTGGCAAACCCGAATGCATTGGTCATGATGTATTCGAATGGATCCAGCGCCGTTTCCGATTGGCGGTCAAACGGATTGGACTTGGAAACCATCGCCAAACAAGGCTATTTGGATATCTGGGTAGATCAGACCTGGGCCGGGGGGTGGAACGAAGTTGGCATTCGCGAAGGAGCGTTCTGGAATGACCCAGACAAAGGATGGACTTACCAGCTCGCCTACATGCTCACCCACGCGGCCATTCTCGCCGATACAAAGGTCCGGCATTATTCCCTGGTCGAAACCTTTGACGCATGGGAGAGTTGGGACGTCATCCACACCGCGCCTGAAAGACTGCGCTGGGGGATCTGGGCTTACTCTCACGCTGCGGTGAAGACTCCGGCTGGCCTGAAGATGCCGGCGGGGTCATACATTTCATGGGCGAATCAGGGGGAACGCCTGCTGGACAAGCAGGATGTGAGCTTCCTTGCGGACAATATCAATGCCGCGGTAGCAGATGCGCATCAGACAACGGCTGTATTCGGCCCCACACTCGTTTATTCACGCGAAGCGATGCAATGGCAAATTGACCATGCATCGCCCGATCATGACATCAATGAATGGATAGATGAGCAGGCTGGATCTGTTGCCAAGTGGCCCGTTCCCATCCTGTCCTCCACCCGCATTGAATGGCTGCCCAAGGTTCAATCTGATCTTTTTATAGTTCAGACACCGTCTAATCTCTCTCCAGAACACCTTGAAACTCTCCGCCAACTCATCAAGAGCGGACATCCGGTCGCTCTTCTGGGAAGTTTTAGAGGAGGCATCGACGAATCGCTGTTGCGGCTGGCGGACACAAGCGGAAGCCCAATTTCCCAGGAAGGGCAGGTTCGTCTGTGCAAGGGCAAGGCAACGAGTCGGGCCTTGCAGTTGGTGAAGAACATTCCTCTGGAGTTCAACCTATATTGCCGGCCCGAGAACCTCTCTTTATCTACGAAAGCGCATGTGATTTATACGGCGGATAACTCTCCGGCACTAACGCTCGATGCCGATAAAGAGGTTCGAATCGTGTTGTGGGATGCTCCGGATCTGCGATCGGTGGAGCAGTTGCCTCTATCGCAAATTTGGGGAAACACAGGCGCCCCATACGCGCTCGCAGCCGGTGTACTGAACGAGCTGCTCCAGGCGACCTCCTGTTTTCACGTCAACAAGATCGACTTGAAGCAGACCATAAACGTTGCCGCCTGGCGTGCTCAGGATGGACATCTCCGCATCCTCGCCGGAAATCTGGAAGAGGGTCTGTGCGATGACGCCGATTTGTCGCGCCACACCACACTGGTATTGCC
Source organism: Occallatibacter sp. (assembly GCA_049515455.1). Taxonomy (GTDB): domain Bacteria; phylum Acidobacteriota; class Terriglobia; order Terriglobales; family Acidobacteriaceae; genus Telmatobacter. The sequence goes on along the minus strand of JBEKUB010000003.1, from coordinate 50,557 downwards.
GAAATCGTGGCAGAGCGCGGTCTGGAAAGACGCCTGGACCGGACGCAGCTTCTCTTTGAGCAACAGCCTCCTCAATCTTGACTTGAATCAAGGTGAATCCGTTCTCGTGGAGACCTCGAAATGAAGAGAGCAGTTCGCGTAGGCCCTGAGCGCAAGCTGTGACCCGAAAACAGATTTCTGTTGGAAGACATTTGCCAGGACTGAACGGCAGAGGAAATGAAGTGTATGGGATTGAATGAACTCACACCACGCGAGCGAGTGCATCTTGCGCTCTCTCATCAGGATTCGGACAGAGTGCCGGTCGATTTTATGGCCACATCCGAGGCCTGGACTCGATTGCAGAAACACTTGGGCATGGATGACCGTGAGGCAATTCTGTCTCACCTCGGCATCGATATCAGGCATCCACGCCAGCCTTATATCGGCCCCCCCCTTGGTTGCGATTCGAGCGGGAATCGGCTCGACGCCTGGGGAGTGTCACGCCGGGAGGTTTATCACGAAGGCGGCACGTACGAAGAAATCGTCAGAAATCCTCTGGCGGATATTCAGGATGCAAGCGAGTTGGAGCGGTATGCCTGGCCCCGCCCGGAGTGGTGGGACGCCAACGCGCTGGCGGACGAGATCCGGCGCCTCGACACTCTCGGAGACTACGCCATTGCGCTAGAGGAGTTCGGCGACCCCGGAGGCATGTTTGAGATTGCCTGTTTCATGCGAGGCATGGAGCAGTTCCTCATGGATATGGTTACGCAGCCGGCTATCGCGTACGAGATCATGCGCCGCGTAACGGATTTCTATCTCGGCATGCTCGAACGCGTGATGGCGGCTGCGGGAGATCGCGTGGATATTGTCTGGACCAGCGATGACATCGCCCATCAGCACGGTATGCTCGTCTCTCTTCGCGCATGGGGTGAGCTTATCGCGCCCCATCACGAGCGCCTGAACCGGCGGATTCACGAGCTGGGCAGCCGGGTAATGTACCATTCGTGCGGCTCCATAAGGCCTTACATCCCCGGCTTAATCAAAATCGGAATCGATGTGCTCGACGTCCTGCAGTTCAGCGCCGCCCGCATGGACCCTCTCGAGATCAAAACCGAATTCGGAGGCAGCCTTTGCTTCCACGGGGGCATGGATATACAACATACTCTTCCCTTCGGCTCCCAGGATGAGGTGCGGCGAACAGCACGGGAGCTAATCGGCGTGCTCGGACGCGACGGCGGCTATATATTGGCGCCAACTCACAATATCCAGGTGGACACGCCCCCGGAAAATATTATTGCGATGTACAGCGAAGCCGGAAGCTTACGCTCAATGCGCGTCGGCTGAAGGAACTTGAGCAGGAAAACGCAAACCTGAAGCGTCAGGTGGCGGAACTGAGCCCGGACAAGCTTGTTTTGAAGGACATCGCTTTGACAAACTCCCGTTATAACTAGATAAGAAAGACAGAGCTGGTCACTCAGCTGACGTAGAATCAGGCACTTGGAGAAGTTCTGGCCGATCATCGTTTCAGACTGCGCCTTTCACATCCCACACCGCCCCCCGGCCTCCTGACGCTCTCATGCGACGGGTTAACAAGCCGGTTTACTTGCATTTACTTGCAAGGGCTCCTTGATTTCCTTAAGGTTGAATCCAGATATACTCACACAATTCCTCTAATTTGGCGGCGAGTCCAGGCGTGCCAAACTCCGGATGTTCGTCAGCAACCGGGTGCGGTGATGTTAAGGTCTCATGGAGAACATGAATGAAAAAGTCTTTTTTGATGGTATTTCTCATTTCGGCTGCTTTTTGTAGCGCCCAGAGCACAATCCAACAGCCCGTGGAATGGAAACATCTTTCCACCGCCACTGGGGAGCTTCCACTTTGCAATCATGGAACCCAGGAAACATCTCTGACGGTAGGAGATTTTGGTCACGACGGGCATCCCGGCTTTATCGTCACCGAGCGCACGTCGCCGAATTCCGTCGTTCTCTACCGCCGCATAGGCGATAAGTGGACGTGCTCAGTGATCGAGCCACAGCCACTGCACATCGAGGCGGGCGGAGTGGCCATGGACGTGGACGGTGACGGCAATCTCGACTACATCGCCGCGGGCGACTTCGCGAGCAATGAAATCTGGTGGTGGCGGAATCCCTATCCCCATATGGATCAGCCATGGAAGCGCTACATCATCAAGAATTCAGGAGCCAATAAGCATCACGACCAGATGAAGGCCGACCTGGACGGGAGCGGCAAGCCTCAGATCGTCTTTTGGAATCAGGATGGGCATGGGCTCTTCATCGCCAAGGCGCCGGCCGATCCCTTGCACGCGGACTCCTGGCCCATCACACAGGTGTATCACTACAACACCGACAGTCAACCGGAACAGCTAGGGCAAGCGGCCCCATTTAAAGGGGTAAACGAACACGAAGGACTTGCGATTGCCGACATCGACAGCGACGGCAAACTCGACATAGTCGGCGGCGGACGATGGTTCCGCAATCTTGGCGGGTTCAAATTCGAAGAAAACCTGGTAGAACCGCGCTATCCGTTCTCTCGTGCGGCGGCTGGCAAACTGATCAAGGACAGCGATCGTCCGCAGATTGTGTTCGTGATCGGTGATGGCGATGGGCCGCTGATCTGGTACGAATGGGTCAAAGGCACATGGATTGCCCACAAACTCGCTGATATCCGCTACGGGCACAATCTCCAAATTGCCGATTTCGATGGCGACGGCAACCTTGATATCTTTTGCGCCGAGCAGCGCCTCAACGGAGCAAACCCAGAATCGAAGGCATATATCTTCTATGGCGACGGCAAGGGCAATTTCAAGAAGACCGTCTTCGAAGAGGGGCTCGACTTTCATGAGGCAAAGGTCGTTGATCTCGATGGCGACGGGCGTCCGGATATCGTCTCCAAACCGTATAACTATGGATCACCACGTGTTGATATCTTTATGAATCTCGGCCCGAAGGATACGGCGAAATGATCAATCGCAGAGAGTTCGTTACCGGGCTTGCGGCAGTGGGGTTAACCTCCAACCTTTATGCCAAAGATCACGGAAGCAAGATTGATGTTGGCCTGGAACTCTACAGCCTGCGCGAGGACATGAAGCGCGACGTCCCGGGTACACTCGCGCGTGTTCGGCAAATGGGATTCGACCATGTCGAAGTGCCAAACCTCTACGGCCTTACCGCGTTGGAGTTCCGCCGTGCTCTGGATCGAGCTGGACTGAAGGCTACCGCCATGGTCGCACCCTACAAAGACCTGCAGGCCAACCTCTCCAATGTGCAGCGCGACCTTGATGCGCTCGGAGCGCGCTGGACGCTCCTAGGTTGGATTCCACACGACAATGAATTCGCACGCGCCGATGTGGACCGCTCGTCCAGAGATATGAATGCCTGGGGCGCCGCTCTTGCCGGCTCCGGTCACAAATTCGCATACCATCCGCATGGATATGAATTCCATCCCTCACCTGAAGGTACTTTATTCGATGTCATGGCGGCGTCCACCGATCCAGAGACAGTTAAATTTGAACTCGATACGTTCTGGATTGTTTGGCCGGGACAGGATTGCGTCAAGTTGATGAAGCAGTATCCAACCCGTTTTCGGCTTCTCCACCTGAAAGACTTGCGCACAGGAGTCAAGACCGGCGATCTTTCCGGTCAGGCTCCTGTGACTGATAGCGTTGCGCTCGGAGAAGGCTTAGTTCCATGGAACGACGTCCTCGCGGTCGCGCGGGAACAGAAATTCGATGACTACTACATCGAGGATGAAAGCCCCGACGCAGCCCGGCAAATTCCACTCAGTCTGCATTTCCTGCGCACAAAGAAGGTCATCTAGGTATTCCCTCACTGCCTTATCCGATGGTACGGGTAGCACACGACCTTGACAGCTGTCTTGGCATGCGGTTTATTCATCGACGACACTTACTGGAACCACCAAAGCATTTTCTCGCGGGGAACTTATCATGACTGCCTCCGCTTCGCCTAGTTCGACTGCACCTCACCGCCAGCGGGTTTTTGTCGGATCCTTTACGCCGGACGGAATTTTGGCATATGACTGGGATCCGGTAAGCGCCGACTTGGTTCCCGCCGGGCCACTAAATGTCAAGCTCGCAAACGTGGATTGGATCACCTTCTCTCCGGACCGCGACTTTCTTTACGCAGCCTCTGAAGTGGATTTATTCAACGGCAAAGCCACTGGCGCAGTGGCCAGCTTCCGCGTCCTAAACGGGCAACTTTATCATCTCTCAGCCGAGAACTCGGCCGGCGTGGGCACTTGCCACGCAGCCCTCGATCACAGCGGCCGTGTGCTACTCTCTGCCGATTACAGCGGTGGCAGCGCGGCTAGCTTTCTTATTGCCGAGGGCCGTCTGAGCCGAACCGTCTGGACTGAGCACTACACTGCGCACGGCCCCAACATTGATCGCCAGGAAAGCGCCCATGCCCACTTTGCCTCCGTCTCACCCGACAACCGCTTCGCTTATATCAACGACCTGGGCGGCGACTCCATCCATATTTACAGCTTGAACACAGCAACGGCCGTAATGACCCCCGCAGGCACATACCGAGCCAAGCCCGGCTCCGGTCCGCGTACGCTGCACTTCCACCCCAATTGCCACATCGCCTACTCCATCAACGAGCTGGACTCGACTGTAGACGTGCTTGAGTGGAGCAATGTCCGTGGTCTCCTCACACTGGTCAAGCGCATCAAGCTTCTGCCAGAGGGTTATCACGGTCCCACACGCGCATGCGATACGCTTATCTCCAGGGATGGAAAGTCAGTTTACTTTGCCAATCGCGACTACGATTTTCTCTATAGCTTCCGTGCCGATCCGAGGACCGGCAGCCTGACGCCAATCGGTCGCTCCAACTGCGGAGGGAAGACTCCGCGCAACTTTGTGCTTGATCCGACGGAGCACTGGATCCTCGTGGCCAACCAGGACTCTAACCTAGTGAGCATCTTCGCGCGTAATACCGAGAACGGGGTGTTGGCCGAAGAGTGCAAGAGCTTTGAGGCGGCCGCACCAATGTGCATTCTTTTTGCATGAGAACCCACGTCTGACGTTGACATTGCAACCTCTCCCACGCGATAATTATTACCTCAAATTAGGCGGCCATACAATGCAACCCTCTCAGCAAGCTCTGCTGGATAGAATACTGGCAAGTCCGCATTTCGCAAATACATTGACACTCGGAAGGATATTGAGCTACGTCTGCGAAAAGACTGCAGGCACCGAGAACCGAATCAAAGAATACGAGATCGCGACCGAGATTCTCCGGCGAAACCAATCCTTCGATCCCAAGCTCGACCCCGTAGTGCGAGTCAGCATGAGCGGGATTAGAGAGCGGCTGCAGAAGTATTTTGACGATGCAGGGAGATCCGAGTCTCTGCGACTCGTCATTCCAAAGGGGCAGTATAGAGCCGAATTTGTTGAGACCCAGTTGCAGTCTAGTGCAGAGTCGGAGGATAGCGATCGGATTTTGAGGCATTTCTGGGGCCAGTATCTATCTAAAGAACAAGCCAATCTGATCGTCTACACCGAGCCACTTTTCTTTCGCGAAGGGTGGGAAACATATGTAAGGAACTTGTACGTTAATGATCTTGAAAATGGACAAGTTCAGCTGATGAACCGGCTTCCGGAACTACGAGCGAGAGAACTTACTCCCAGCTTCCACTATCTCGACTCGGGTGAAGTCCACAGTGTGTTTCTTTTTTTACAATTCTTCCACGACCTTGGCGCGTCGGTTGGAGTAAGAAACGCCCGCATTGCTTCATGGCATGAAATGCGGAGGTCCAATTTGGTAATGGTCGGTTGCACTCGGACGAACCCCTTTATGGACATGCTCCAGGAAAAGACGGACTTTGTGATCGCCGAAGATGAGATCCGGAACTTATCACCTCGAGACAACGAGTTGACGTCGTACCGGGGTCAGAGATACAGGGATTCGAGGCTGGCCAGGTACAGAGAATATGTACTAATTACACGCAGGCCTGGAGCTTACCAGGATTCGACAATGACCATGATCGCAGCCAATCACGGTCGCGCGATCGAAGGCGCCGCGAGTTATCTGACCAGGGCGAAAGAAGTATCCAAGCTTCTCGCAATTATTAATGTAGATCAAAGCTCAATGCTGCCGAAGCGCTTCCAGGTTCTTTTACGCGTCGAGATGATCGACGTTGATGACGAAATTATGGACGTGGAATACGTCAGTCACCGCATGACCGCTGAGTAAATTTGCTAACTTAGGCAATGGGCAATTCCGAGCGTCGTTCCTCCCATCCCGGCTTGAACAGAGGAAGAGAATTCTCCGGGTGATACGGATGGCTCTTGATTTCTTCCAGATTAAGTTCAATGCCAAGACCTGGCATCGTTGGAATATCGATATATCCATCAATCACTTCGATTGGGTGGTCAACAAGGCGCTTTTCCCACGGCTCATTGAAATCGTCGAAGAACTCCTGGAGATAGAAATTCGGCAGCGAGGCCGCCAACTGCACGCAGGCTGCTGAGCAGATAGGCCCCTGGGCGCTATGGGGGGCAATGACGCCGTAGTGGGCGTCCACAAAATCTGCCACTTTGCGTGTAGCGAAAAGGCCGCCCAGATTCAACGGCTCCGGCTGCCAGATGTCGATCGCGTTACACTTCAGGAGTTCTGCGAATTGTTGCTTGTTCGAGAAGCTTTCGCCCGTTGCTATGGGCACCGGGCTGCGCCGTGCCAACTCCGCCATAGCTGAAATATTGGAATGATCGAGCGGCTCTTCAAACCAGGTGGGTCGATACTGCGACATGGCGCTCGCTAATTGCAGCGCTGTGGACATATTGAATCGACGATGCCCTTCGATAAGGATGTCCATGCTGCTACCCACAGCCTCACGGACAGCGCAGATAATTTCCAGAGATAAGCTAAACTCAACAGGTGAAAGAGTTCTCCAATTATCGCCAAAAGGATCGAACTTGAGAGCTGTGTATCCTTTCCGAATTACTGCTTCTGCCTTTGCAGCAAAGTTTTCAGGAGTACGCGGGCCACGATACCATCCATTGGCGTATGCGCGTAGCTTGTTGTGACACGCTCCGCCCCAGAGGTTATAAATAGGCTGCTTGCATACTTTGCCGATGATATCCCAGCACGCGATCTCTATCGCGGCGACTGCAGACATGTGAATCTGAGCCCCTTCTGATGTCAAATCCCTGATCAGACGCTGCGAGATTATCTCCACCTGAAACGGGTTCATCCCCAACACCAAATATTCCAGCTCATGAATCGCCGTTTCCACGGTTTTGGCAAAGTAGTTTAGCGTCCCTTCGCCTATGCCGGATACACCTTCGTCAGTCAACACCTTCGCAAATAACCAGTTCTTCCATGGGTTTCCGACCAGGTAGGTTTCAATCTTTACGATCTTCATGAATCTCGCTTCCTTTGCCGCCCTTGACTCAAGCGTATGTGACCCTTAGTTAAGCTGCGCCGGAGACAGTGCCGGCACCTTCCGAAAAACAATAGATATCAGATTCAAAGGGTTAGTAAAAAGTATATTGGGGTAATCGAAACACCTTAACCTAAGGCAGAGAAGGTGTTTTGACCAATGAAAAGCCACGATTGATTTTGTTCCCAGAATTGAGAGCAATGCTTTCGCAGAATGGCCTTGCCCCATTCTTGAGACAACCGGTTTAGACTCAGATTCCTGAATCAGGTGTTGCTGTGCCATCCTGCCACGAATTGAATTGGGCATAACCGGGTCGTTTGCAGCTCACGTTTCGCAAAGACTTATCGAGTCAAGCATGTCGAATTCAGGCACTAGCCCGAATCTCCGCGAAGCCGGTCAGAGAGAGGCCAGTCCACGAGCGCCGGCTTGCGGGTAACCGGCCTGTTTACCTGCATTTACTTGCAAGTCGCCTTTGATTCCTCTAAAAATGGAAAATGAGATTGCGGTTGGGATCGGATGGGCATTCTATGACAGGCCGTGAACGGGTTCTCGCAGTTCTTGCCGGGCAAAAGCCCGACCACCTCCCGTTTATGCCGATCACCATGATGTTTGCCGCGGATATCCTCGGCGTCAAATATGGACAATACGTCCGCGATTACAAGGTTCAAGTGGATGCACAGGTCAAGACCGCCGCGTTATTTGGCATCGATCATGTATCCTCCATCGGTCCCCCCGCTGCATCCACTGATTTGGGTACAAAGATTCAGTGGTTTGAGGACCAGCCGCCGGCAAGAGTTGAAGACGAGGCGTTGTTCGCGGATAAATCTGTCCTCAATCGGATGAAAGATCCTCATCCATCCTTCGGTGAATGCATGGAGGATATTCTTCGCGGCTTGGAATTGATGCGCCGGCGAGTAGGACAGGAATTAATCGTTGAGGGTTGGTTGGAAGGGCCGTGCGCAGGAGCAGCGGACCTGCGCGGACTAAACCGCCTCATGATTGATTTTTCCGACGACCCTGAATTCGTCCGCGATCTATTCAACTTCACCTTGGAGAACTCGATTCGCTTTGCCGAGGCGCAAATCGATGCTGGAGCAGACATCATCGGGGTGGGAGATGCCGCGGCTTCGCTGTTGGGCCCGCGTATTTACAAAGAGTTCGTGTGGCCGTGGGAAAAGAAACTGGTCGATGCCATCCACGCGAAAGGCGGCAAAGTTCGCCTCCATATTTGCGGAAACACTCGAGGAATTCTCAGCAGCATGGCTGAACTTGAATGCGACATTGTGGACATTGACTTTCTAGTGCCGCTTGAACAGGCGCGCACGCAAATGGGCTCGCTGCAAACGCTGACAGGGAACCTGGACCCGGTGCGAGCGGTCCGCAACGGTTCCCCGCGCACCATCACAGAGTCCCTGGAATCGTTGCAGTTCCATGCTGGTGAACGCTGGGTGGTGGCTGCGGGCTGTGAAATTGTGCGCGATACTCCGCACGATAACTTTCGCGCAATGATGAAATTCTCTCAAACACACGGGAATAGTTGAGGCCATGCGAAGGATTGAATCTGCTTTCCATAGTCCTATGGCGGGCCTTACAAAAACAGATCGCGAGATCGATGACAAACTTGCCGGCGAAAGTTGAAAGTATACGAAATGACTACGAAAGAGCCACAACTCCCTGACGATAAGCAGTTCAGCCCGATCCACCTGCAACAAAATATGACCAGGCAGGATCGGTTGCTGTCACTGGATGGCCTACGCGGCTTCGATATGCTTTGGATCATCGGAGGCGCTGAGATTGTCAGAGGCTTGGCTAAAGCGTGGCCTTGCAGCTTCACAACGGCGCTGGCGCAACAGTTTGGGCACGTAGCCTGGCAGGGGCTGCACGCCTTCGATATCATCTGGACTCTATTCATGTTTATGGTTGGAGTCTCTCTCGCGTTTTCCATAGCCAAACGCAAGCAGAGAAACGAGAGCAGCCGCACAATCTATGCTCATGCCATCAAGCGCGCGCTTATTTTGTTCGTTCTGGGAATGGCCGCGCAAGGCAATCTGCTGGACTTCAACCTGGCCACGCTTCATCCTTTCTATAGCGTGCTTCATGGCATAGCAGCCGGTTACCTCATCGCAACCGTTGTTACGTTGAACCTGAGGGCGAAAGGACAGGCAATCGTCACGGCGACCTTTCTCGCGAGTTATTGGATTTTACTACTGGTCATCCCAGTACCCGGCGTTGGGCGCGGAGTGCTCACTTCCACCGGAAATGCAGCCACTTATATTGACTCTTTGATCATGGGCCGCTTCTATTATGGCGTGAACACATGGTTCTTGAGTTATCTCGGATTTGCTTCTTCTGTTCTCCTCGGTGTGCTGGCTGGAGAACTGCTCCTCTCCACGCGATCCAATAAAGCAAAGTGCCTGACTCTGTACGCTTATGGCACGTGTCTTCTCATGCTGGGTCTCATTTGGAGCATCTGGTTGCCAATCATCAAGTTAATGTGGACCAGTTCCTTCGTTCTCGTCGCCGGAGGAATCAGTTGCCTGATGATGGCGACCTTCTATCTGATTATCGATGTCCTCGGCTACTCGAAATGGGTGTTTCCCTTTTCTGTAATCGGCCTGAATGCACTTGCCGTCTATATGGCAACCAATTTGTTCGATTTTCGAAAGATCGGCAACATCTTCGTCGGAAGCCTGCTCCCGCGAGTTGGCATATGGGGCGAGGCGCTTGCTCAATCGACGGCATTGGCTGTCGTTTGGCTGATTCTGTACTGGATGTATCGCACTCGATCGTTTGTGAAATTGTGATTGGTGGCATCGTCGAGGGATGACAGCATCAGTTGAGACGAAAGAGTGTGTTCACTTGAAACTGTAATTTGATTCGGAATAGAGAGGAAGAATGATGCGGGATAAATGGAATGGACGAATGACGCAGGCGGCCGTAGCAACAAAAGTCACGATGCTGATTTGTTGTCTAGCGCTACTTACGACCCCTGGATATTGCCAGAGCCTGACTGGACGTTGGGCAGCGACAAGCAGGACGATGGACAACGGCGAAGTACTGAAGGCGATCCTAAATTTGACACAGACAGGCGGCGACCTCAATGGCAGAATCACGGAACTTGGCTTTGGTACGGATGTTCTCGGCACGACGGCAAACGGCCACTTTGAACTCTTCGGCGTCGGCTGGGGTGTAAAAACACCGTTTATCGTGGGGGATCTGAAAAATGGAGAACTGCGCTGGGAGCAATGGGGCGACGCATGGTTGGCAAAACCTGCAACACCGGCCGACGAGTTCCCGAAACAGCCGTATATTGTGCCGCCGCCATTGCACAAGATGGTCTCGAACGGGCTGGCAAAGACTCCACCGATGGGATGGAACTGCTGGAATCTTCTTCAAGGTAAGGTCGACGACCAGGCGGTACGATCAATGGCCGATGCGTTGGTATCAAGCGGAATGCGCGACGCGGGTTATGTCTACGTCAACATCGACGACACCTGGCAGGGGGTGCGCGACGCGCAAGGAAAGCTTCAAGCAAACCATAAGTTCCCCGACATGAAGGCACTGGCTGACTATTTGCATTCCAAGGGGCTGAAGGTGGGAATCTATTCGTCCTCGGGGCCGCGGACTTGCGGGGGATATCCAGCCAGTTACGGGCACGAAGCACAGGACGCCAAACAATTTGCGGATTGGGGCATCGACTATCTGAAGGACGACTGGTGCAGCGCGGGCATGATCTACAAAAACGAGCAACTGCTGCCAGTTTATCAAAAGATGGCAGATGCGCTCCAAGCGACGGGTCGGCCGATTGTGTTCGCAATTTCCGAGTACGGAATGAGCAGCGTGGAAAAATGGGGCGCGCAGGCGGGCGGCAATCTGTGGCACACCACAGGACCCATCAGCGATTCGTGGGAGAGCATGATTGGCAATATCGAGAAGCAAGTACCGACCGCACCCTACGCGGGGCCAGGACACTGGAACGATCCAGACATGCTGGAGATCGGCTACGGGCACATGACGGACGATGAATACCGCACGCAAATGAGCCTTTGGTCGCTGGCCGCAGCGCCGCTGCTGGCAGGCAACGACATTCGCACTATGACCGAAGCGACTAAAGCGATCCTGCTGAACAAAGAAGTAATTGCCATCGATCAGGATCCGCTCGGCAAACAGGCGTCGCCCGTGAAGAGCGGCGATCTGGAGACGTGGACGAAGCCGCTGGCCGACGGCGGTGTGGTTGTGGGCGTGGTCAATTTTGGCTCAGCCCCGGCGCAAGCCACAGTCAAGGCAAGCAATCTGCAACTGGGCGGCAAGGAGAAAAAGGCGCGCGATCTGTGGGCTCACAAGGATGTGCAATTCGCGGATGGTGCGTATACGGCAACCGTACCGTCGCACGGCGTACTGCTGCTGAGGGTGAGCGTGAAGTAGAGATGAATTGCGCGGCTCCTGCGATTCCCGGGGCCGGGCAATTTCAATGGTCGATTAAGTTGGTGGCGGCGCACTGCGATAAGCTCACAAACCTGGAGTCCATCAAGTGGCACCTGTGGCACGGCAACGTGTATAAGGCTTTGGATGAGATACAGTGCTTGGTACTGGACCCGGATGCGGCGACGTTCGAGCATCCGGATTCTTCTGCTTTTCATCCCAGCCATTTTAGGCTGCGGGCAAACAGAACTCCCGCTTAACTCCCTGCTCGAATTTGAGGACCCGGCTCTGTCCCCGTTCCCTTTATAACGTTAAACGAAAGAAGGCTACTTTTACCGGTAGATATTAACCAATCCCTTATCCCCCAAGTCATTGACATTGCTTGCATAACACACATACAAAGGAATTATCTTTGAGAGGCTATTCATGATGGATACCGAGTCCAGATACTCGATGGTGCTTTCCTACCTTCTTATTCTCGGCGTGGCTCTGCTTCGCATCGAGCGTATCAACCCTTATAACGTAGTACCTGTTTTTTCATGTCTGCTCTTCTTTGCGGCGACGCGTCCCGCCAGGGAGTATGTCCTGCCACTGTCCACTCTTGTTGGTGTAGATATTTTTTGTACCACACACATGTATGGCTATCGTCTCACCTTCGACGCTGTGGTGGTCTGGACTTGGTATCTGATCGTGATGCTGCTGGGATCCGGCGTGCTCAGGAGTTCACGTTCTTGCCTGCGTGTTGCCGGATGCTCCATTCTGGCATCTGTTTCCTTCTTTCTGGTGAGCAACTACGCCGTTTGGGCTGTATGGCAGATGTATCCCCGGACATTGGCCGGTCTGGAGATGTGCTATCTCGCAGCTATTCCATTCTTTCGCAATAGTCTGAGCTCCGAGTTAGCCTTCAGCATGCTGCTCTTTGGTCTATTCAATCGCATTCAAGCGCTTACCTCGATTGCAATCTTTCGGAAGGCTCATTGCTAACGTTTTTTCAACTCTAAATGTGTAGAAACATGGCTCAATCGAAAGAACTTTACGACGCAATTCTCAACGGCGATGCGAAGAAATCGCACGCCGCCACCGAAGCTGCACTAGCGGCGGGCGCCGCGCCACTGCAACTAATCGCCGAGTCCATGGTGCCGGCAATGGACGAAGTCGGACGGCTCTTTGAGGCCGAAGAATACTTCGTCCCCGAGTTGCTGCTGGCTGGCCGCTCCATGAGGAGCGCTCTGGACCTGCTTCGCCCGCTCATGACAGCATCGGGCGAAAAGCTGACTACGAGGGTGGTGATCGGCACGGTCAAGGGCGACTTGCACGATATAGGCAAGAATATTGTTGGCTCCATGCTGGAAGGCAGCGGGTACGAAGTGTTCGATCTGGGAGCCGATGTCTCGCCGGAGAAGTTTGTGGCCGCTGTTGAAGAGCGGAAGCCTCAGATTGTCTGTATGTCAGCGCTGCTGACCGTGACTATGCCGGCCATGAAGACAACCATTGACGCCTTGACGACCGCGGGGCTGCGAACCAAGGTGAAGGTGCTGATTGGCGGGGCTCCAGTCACGATGCAATATGCCAGGGAGATCGGCGCGGATGGGTACAGCGAGAACGCCAGCGCCGCCGTGGGCTTGGTCAGAAACCTCCTCGCCGAAGCGTAAGAAGTTCAATAGGCAGTTCAGCGGTGGGCGGCATCGGTTGCCAAGCCTGGAATCGTGCGGGAGTAGATTGATGGATCGCAAATTTTACCTTGACCTTGCAGCCCGCGGGTTGCGTATGCCTATCGGCACAGACCTGGTTATGCACGAAGAGAGCGAGCCAGAGAAGGTACGCAACCAGGGCGACGCGCTGGCTCGAGTGATTGAACGTGCGGCACGGCGATGGGGCACGCCGCTAGCTGTTCCGCTGATGGACCTGCGCCTGGAAAAGATTGATCTGCTGGCGCTGGCCGGAATTGCCGAGACAGAAGCGGAACGCTATCACTTTACCGCCTCTCTGGATGAAACCGCACTCGCGACTTTGTGCGGTGCGCAGACCGTGCCGCTTTGCGCGGGGAGTCTTGCCCGCAATGAAGCTCTTGCATCAATAGCCACACAGCACGACCTGATTCCGGTGGGAATGGCAATCGGTCCATTTTCGCTCACCACGCGGCTCTTGGCAGACCCCATCACGATCACCGCGATGGCTGGATCGGGCGTCGAAGCGGAAGACTCGGACGAGGTACGGCTGCTTTGGCAATGCGTTCGAGTTTCCGAGGCCGCGGTTCTGCGTTCCGTGCGCAGTCAGATCCAGAACGGCGCCAAGGCCATCATGATTTGCGAGCCCACGGCCTGTACTGCATTCATCTCGCCCCGGCAACTCAAGGCAGGTTCGAATCTGTTTGAGCGTCTGATCATGGAGCCGAACCTGCGGCTGAAGGCCGCGCTCGACGAGGCCGGCTGCGATCTGATCTTCCACGACTGCGGCGAGCTGATCGATCCAATGGTGGAAGCCTTTGCGCGCCGGCTTCACCCTGTGATCCTCAGCCTGGGCAGTTCGCGAAAGCTTTGGGAAGATGCTCGTCTTGTGCCTAAGGACGTTGTACTCTACGGCAACCTTCCATCCAAGTCCTTCTACTCCGATGGAGCAATGCCCGTTGAAGAAGTCGTTCACCGGACCGAGGAGTTGGTTGTAAGGATGCGCGCCTGCGGCCATCCCTATATCGTCGGCTCGGAGTGCGACGTTTTGTTTGTGCCCGAGGCGCAGGATGCGATCAGAAAAAAGGTGGACGCGATGATGTCCATGGTGTCGCCTCCGGCGAGGTGAGGAGCAGCTTTTCGAGGAGTGAGAGACGTGATCGTGAAGACAAGCCAGAGGTATTTCCGGCTTGCGATTTCAAGCTGGGAGCAACTGCTCTACGGTATCTGTCCGCCTACTCTTGAGTGCGGACTTGGGTTGACCATCGATCGCCGTTCATCGCCAGGGCGTAAACATGATGGATTAACGACCGAACATTGCAGATCATTAGAGATCAACTTGTCAATACAAAACAGAATTCCTTATCCAGATCCGAATTTAGATTGAAGCCCGCGGCCTTCCCACGCGCGAGATGCCCTTCATTGTTGATCACGGAAGCACTTGGTTCAAAACAGGAATAATCTCGGCATCTCGGATTCATCTAATCAGAAGAGCCAACGCGTGATTCATATTCATTTGTGAACCAGATCGATTTTGTTTAGAATTCTTCTCAACACCGCGTGAGATGGCCCGTTTCGAACATAAGGTATGGGGAGTGTAGCCAGTGGTGTGCCCGGAGCTCGGGAGTAGCTTATTAAACCCGGCTAGAGAGGCCTCTTTTTAAGTGATGCAACAATGATGCGTCAATAGGGAACCCCTCCTGGCTACATCGGTGATTAAACTAAGCCACTGACACGGCGGACGCTGCGGCAGTTATTTTCGGCCTTTTAGGTCATGTAAGGTCTGGGTCACAAGGAGGCTTTTGTGACCCATCTTCGGCAGAAGCTGCTGGATGAGCTCCAGCGTCGCAACTACTCACAGAACACGGTCTACACCTACCTGCACGCGGTGGAAGACTTTTTCAGGTATTTTCACCGTTTGCCAGTCCGGTTGGGACCTGATCATATCCGGCAGTATCAGGCCTATCTGTTTCGAGAACGTAAGCTTCAAGCAGGAACAATTACATCCTGGTAAGCGCGCTGGCATCAACAAGCGCGTTGCGTCCCATTTGCTTCGACACAGCTTCGCGACTCACATTTTGGAAGCCGGTGCTGACGAGTATGATCTAGGAAGTCTGCCCACTCCTGCATCATTCGGGCGCGTGGTTCGAGATAGAGGGCATGGTTGTAGGCGGCTGAGACCACGTTCCGTGGGGAGTGAGCGAGTTGCAGTTCGATGTGGTCATGGTTGTATCCCTGCTCGTGCAGAATAGTCGATGCAATGCCGCGAAAACCGTGGCCCGTCATGCGTCCCTTGTAGCCCATCCTTTCCAATGCTTTCAGAATCGTCATGTTTGACATAGGCTTCTTCTGGTTCCGCTCGCCCGGAAACACAAGATCTTTGTCGCCTGAAATCATTCGTAGCAAATCGAGCACTTCAATCGTCTGGGTCGCCAGCGGAACGATGTGAGGTTTTTTCATCTTCATGCGGGCGGCGGGAATAGACCAGCGCCTCGCTTCAATGTCGAACTCTTCCCAACGTGCGCCGATCAGTTCGCTGGTCCGGAGGAAGGTCAGAGCCATGAGTTTGATTGCGAGCCTGGTTAGGTGCCTTCCCTCATAGACCTCGATAGCACGGAGAAGAGTCGGAAGCTCCTTTGCATCAATCCGCGCCATGTTGGTCTTGGACGTCGGCTTCAGGATGTCTGAGGGACGAATTTCGGCGGCAGGATTGCGTTTGCTGTAGCCGTGCGCGACAGCGTAGCGTAAAACCATGCCCACGACCTGCAAAATCCGCTTCGCCATATCCGACGCTCCACGGGATTCAATGCCCTTGGCGAGCTGGACAAGCTCCATCGGCTCAACGTTGGCAATGGGCTTGTCTCCCAGGACAGGGTAGACATCCGCCGTTAAGCGATTCCGAGTCGTTGCCGCATGACGCGCGCTCTTGTTTCCCTTCCAGTGCTCCAGCCACAAATCGGCGATTTTCTCGAAGGTATGTTCGGTGGCGACGACGGCTGCTGTCTTCTCAGACTTTCGCTCTGCCATTGGATCAGCGCCATTGGCCAATAGCTTTCGAGCTTCGGCACGGCGCTCGCGCGCATCGGCCAAGGTGACCTCGGGGTACCGCCCGAGGGCCATCAACTTCTCTGAGCCACCAAACCTGTACTTCCAACGCCAGAGCTTACCGCCGGAAGGTGTGATCAGAAGGTGCAGACCGCCACTGTCAGAAAGCTTGTATTGCTTTTCCCCCGGTTTGGATCGACGGATCTCAGTATCTGTTAACCCCAAGGTTTGCTCCTCCCAGAATCAGTTACGGAAATGGAAATACCCCCACCTCCGAGAAATCTACCCCCAGAGATACCCCCTCCAGGAACTGGCTTCCACAATACACCCCTGGACATAAAAACACAAAAGCCACTGAATTATCAGTGGCTTGGCATCCATTCCTGGACTATGCTGGATTGCTCTAAATCTAATCTTGGTAGGCACGACTGGATTCGAACCAGCGACCTCTTCCGTGTCAAGGAAGCGCTCTAACCAACTGAGCTACGCGCCTGCAAAGCAATATCTGATAGTTTAGCAGGATCGGCGCGGCGGGAATAGTTCCAACGGCTGCTCCACCCATGGGCCATGCTGTACCATCGTTGACTAACGAGGGACTCTCCTCCGCCGGCGAATCAAGAAAGCCGTCATGACTGATTCAGAGAATATCCGGTCAAATCCGTTCCGCACCACCCCCAATATGCTCACGCTGCTGCGCATCTGCCTGATGCCGTTTCTGGTCGCAGCCATACTCGAATCCCACTATGCGCTGGGCTTCGGTCTTTTTGTGGTCGCGGGATTGACGGATGCGATGGATGGAACGCTGGCGCGGGTGCTGAAGCAACAGACCATGCTTGGCCAATATCTTGATCCGGTGGCCGACAAGTTGCTGCTGAGCACACTCTTCCTGGTCCTCACCTACAAAGGGCTGATTCCAGCCAGGGTTACGGTGCTGGTCTTCGGCCGCGATGTGGGAATCCTGGTGGTCTCAGCCATTCTCTACGCGGCGGTGGGCCGGCGCGACTTCAGCCCAAGCATCTTCGGCAAGGCCAACACCGTTGCCCAGGTCAGCGCGGTTGCTGCAGTTCTGCTCAATCAGGTTTTTATGGCCCATTGGGTGAAGGTTGTGAGCGCATGGGCACTGGGTGCCACGATGGTTCTTACAGTGGCATCCGGCCTGCACTACGCATGGACAGCGTCGCGCCGGCTCGGTGCTCCCGCGAACCACCCTCCCGGCGCCAAATGAGGCGTTCAGTTTTTATCCGGCCTTAAATGTCGTCCGGAATGTCTTCTTCAATGTCGACGGTTTCTTCAATCTCCATATCGCGAAACTCTTCGGAGTCAAAGACCTCGCCACAATCCAGGCACTCGACAAATTCCGTGTCTTCGTGCCGGGAAACGATTCGTACTCTTGGATGCCTGCAGGCGGTTGCCATCGCTCGTGGTGTCAGTGAAATAAACTACTCTTTCCGCAAGATTGTAGCCGGTCTTTGCGACAATTGAAAACCGATTTTTGTTGATTTTTGCGTCAAGAAGCGATTCTTCCGTTTGAAAGCCCCTCGCTCTATTTTAGATTGCGCTTGATCTCACCGGCCAAATTGGCCCCGGTAGCCCTGGCCTTATTGCCCCAATTGCCGCCGTTGATCGCCACCTCACGGGTGATGAACTGTTGAATTTGACGATGATCGCCGCGGCTCGACAGTGTGACCTCGAATTGCGCATGGCCGGGCGACCCGAACGCACCGCTGTCGTGGAACTTGATGATCTTGCACTCCAACACCACCGCATTGCTGTCGGCTATCGTGCTCCCATCTTCGACGACGGTTGCAAAGATGCCCATCTTGGCCAAGTCCTGGCGCAGCCTGTCGTAGGCTCCGTTTAAGTATTCAGCCGGCACGTCTATGCCTTCAGCCTTCGTCAAATGCTTCACTTCGACGACTTTGTATTTCGCTTGGTCATTCCCTTTGGACGCGGCCAAAACCGAGACCGCAAACAGGAGGGTAACCAAAATCAACCACGAAGTATAGCGTTTCATCACAACTTTCCTTCAGGCTCCGAATCCTCCTAAAGTCTTGGACTGGAGCAGTTTATGCAAGGCGAGAACTGCATCTTCTGGCTGTCGCCGTCATGCCGCTGGATCCTTGCTTGGTGGCTCAGCATGGGAACTTGTCGCTACCCAGTTCCCATGATCCTCGTTGATGCCAGCAAGGCTAGTAACGCGTACAACCCATATGCTGTGTCATCTGTCACGCCTCAGGAAAGAAGATTCCAGGCCTGGACTTGAAAAGCCGACATAATTGGTCGTATACTAAATGCGGACCGAAGAAGTCCGATATCCATGCTCAAGCTCACTAAAAAAGCCGATTACGGACTGATGGCCCTCAAGTACCTGGCCGAGCACCCTGAGACCACCGCGCTCAGCGCCAAGGACGTGGCCGACGCCTACGGGATTCCGGCGCAATTGCTGGCCAAGATTCTGCAGCAGTTGACCAAATCCGGACTGCTTCGGTCGCAAGCCGGCATGAACGGCGGCTATGCCCTCGCCAGGAATGCGCGCAGCATTTCGGCTTATGAGGTGATTTTGGCCATCGACGGCCCGTTCTTCATTACCTCTTGCACCAAGGGCGCAAAGGGCTGCGATCTCACCCCGAGCTGCACCATCCGCGAGCCTCTGGCGCGGGTCAACGACACCATCGCCGGGGTTCTGAAGAGCATCAGCATCCAGGATCTGGCGGAACACGAACATTCCCATGGCAAACCTCAAGTAGCACATGGGTTGGTTGCTTTGACGACTTCATAACGAAATCATTTCCCCCTCCACGCCAGAGACCAACCTGGTCAGGAGATAAACAAGAAAGATGGAGACCAAAATGAGCACTTTTGCCAGCCAAGTAGAAGTTCCCGCAGGCGTAACCCTGCCGATTTACATGGATAATCACGCCACCAGCCCGCTCGATCCCCGGGTGCTTGAGGCGATGTTGCCCTATTTCACCACCAAGTTTGGCAACGCGGCCAGCCGCAACCACTCCTTTGGATGGGAAGCGGAGCAGGCTGTCGAAACAGCGCGCGAGCAAATTGCCAAGCTCATCGGCGCCATCGCCAAGGAGATTATCTTCACCTCGGGCGCGACAGAGAGCAACAATCTGGCCATCAAGGGCATTGCGGAGATGTACCGCGAGCGCGGCAACCACATCATCACCCAGGTCACTGAGCACAAGGCGGTGCTCGATACCTGCAAGCGCCTTGAAAAGAACGGCTACCGCGTCACCTATCTACCGGTAAAAGCCGACGGGCTTATCGATCTCGAAGACCTGAGGCGGGCCATGGACGAGAAAACCATCCTGGTCACAATCATGGCGGCTAACAACGAGATCGGCGTCTTGCAGCCCATCGCCGAGATTGGCAAGCTCTGTCACGAGAAGGGCGTCATCTTCCACACCGATGCTGTGCAGGCAGTGGGCAAGGTTCCGGTCAACGTGATCGCCGACAACATCGACGTGCTCTCGCTCTCCGGCCACAAGATTTACGGCCCCAAGGGTGTGGGCGCGCTTTACGTTCGCCGGCGCAACCCTCGCGTGCAAATCGCCGCGCAGATTGACGGCGGAGGCCACGAGCGCGGCATGCGGTCTGGCACGTTGAACGTTCCCGGCATCGTCGGCCTGGGCAAGGCTTGCGAGATTGCCCGCGAGGAGATGGACTCCGAAGCGGCCTACCTGCGCGGCCTGCGCGACCGTTTGAAAGCGAAGCTCGAATCGGAACTGGACTACGTTCAGGTAAACGGGTCAATGGAGCACCGTTTGCCCGGCAACCTGAATATGAGCTTTGTATATGTTGAGGGCGAGTCGCTGCTGATGGGCATCAACGACGTTGCGGTCTCCAGCGGTTCGGCCTGCACCTCGGCTACGCTTGAGCCGTCCTACGTACTGAAGTCTTTGGGTCTCGGCGACGATGTAGCTCACAGCTCTATTCGTTTCGGTTTGGGCCGCTTCAATACCCAGGCCGAGGTGGATTACGTAGCCGCCAAGGTCATCGACGTAGTTAAGCATCTGCGCAAGCTTTCACCGCTCTACGAGATGGTGCAGGAAGGCATCGACCTGACCAAGATTCAATGGGCGGCGCATTAAAGGCAGGGACTGAGGATTAAGGGAGTTAGGGACTCGGAACTGCAAATCGTGTTCTCAGAACCTGCTTTGCGTCAGGGCACGACTTTAGTCGTGCCGAAGATCGGCATTTAAGATGATTGGGGCTTTAGCCCCGGAGTTCAGCATCGGCAAGCATACCTGCCGAATCTAACAAGAGTAAGGCGGCTTCCCCCGCAGGAGAAATGGACCTATGGCATACAGCGACAAGGTAATCGACCACTACAACAACCCGCGCAATGTGGGGCAACTCGACAAGGCGTCAACAGAGGTCGGCACGGGCCTGGTAGGCGCGCCGGAGTGTGGAGACGTGATGCGCTTGCAGATCCGCGTCAACCCCGAAACGCAGGTGATTGAAGAAGCCAAGTTCAAGACCTTCGGCTGCGGCTCGGCCATCGCCAGTTCATCGCTGGCCACCGAGTGGATCAAGGGCCGCACGGTCGACGACGCCCTGGGCATCAAAAACACCGACATTGTGAAGGAACTCTCGCTGCCGCCGGTCAAGATTCACTGTTCGGTGCTGGCCGAGGATGCAATTCGCGCGGCCATCGGCGACTGGAAGAAGAAGAACGGCGTAGCGGAAACAGCCGACGCCACGGCAACAACAGCACAGTAAGAAGAAGGCAAGTATGGCGAACATGGTCACAATCGAATCGAAGCCTGCCGAAGGCGCGTCCGCGGCACAGTCTGCCGCTCCGCAAGAACCCGCCGCAAGCGGAGTTGGCCCCACCGCAGGTGGTGGCCTGCAGGTGACGGAACGCGCCGTCAAGCGCATTCGCGCGGCCATGGCCAAGGAAGGCGTCTCACCAACCGAGGGCGGCCTGCGGCTGGGCGTAATGGGCGGCGGATGCTCGGGGCTTTCTTACTCCATCAAGTTCGATACTCGGCCCCGCGAGCGCGACCGCATTTACGAATTCGACGGCGTGCGCGTATTCGTCGATCCCAAGTCGTTCCTCTATCTGCACGGCATGACGCTGGATTATGAGGAGACGCTGATGCGGCAAGGCTTCACCTTCATCAATCCGAACTCCACGCACTCCTGCGGCTGCGGTTCGTCGTTCTCGTAGTAGCTGGTGCAGGTCAAAGGGTTCGGTGCAATCATGTTGAAGACTCTCGATACCGCGGTTCCTATCGCCTGTTGGTCCTGTTCCATCGGTCACAGCGACTCCACTCTATTTTGCCCGCATTGCAGCAAGATTCAGCCTCCTCCAGGCGGCGATTTTTTCCACGTCTTTGGTTTGGAGCGCCGTTTCGCCATCGACCTCTCCGCGCTGGAGCACGAGTTTCACCGCCTCAGCCGCAAAGTGCATCCCGACCGCTTTGCCCGCGCCGATGAGAACGAGCGGCAATGGAGCCTTGCCGATACAGCGCTGCTCAACGATGCCTATCGAACCCTGAAAGATTCCCTTCATCGTACTGAATACCTGCTCAAGCTGGAAGGTGCGGAGATCGGAGAAGAGCACGCCGGCAAAGATCGTAAGGACCCCTCAAAGGTTCCCGCCGATCTCTTGGAAGAAGTTTTCGACCTGAATATCCAGCTGGAAGAGATGCGCATGGCCCGCAAAACCGGCGAGGAAGATCCCGCATTGCAGGCCAGCCTGGAGCAGGCCAAGAGAAAATTCGACGGCCTGCTCGATGAAGTAGACCAGGACCTGCGCGCTCAGTGGCAAGTGTGGGACGAGGGCGACTTATCGGCCCGCCACGCGGCGCAGAAAGCCATGGTGGCCCTGCTGCACCGGCGACGCTACCTCAGCAATCTGGTTCGCGACGTTACCGAGACCTTGGGAGCATAGAAAGAAATCATGGCGGAAGGACGAGTAGTCGGAATTGACCTGGGTACCACTAATTCCCTGGTCGCTTATATGCAGGGCGATGCGCCGGTGGTGATTCCCGGCGTGGACGGCTCAAACCTGGTGCCGTCTGTCGTGGCGCTCGACCCTGCTCCCGCAGGCGGTGGCCGTCCCACGGTCACCGTGGGCAATACCGCGCGCAAGTCGCTCATTGAGACGCCGGAGCGGGTCATTTACTCCGTCAAGCGCCTCATGGGTCGCAGCGTTGAAGAAATTCAAAGTGAGCTGAAGCTGTTTCCTTTCCGGCTTGCCGACGACGTCGAGGCTGGCGAAGTCCCGCGCATCCAATTGGGCGAAATGAAGTTCACTCCGCCTGAAATTTCCGCCTATATTCTGCGTCAGCTCAAGCGCAACGCCGAGCGCTTCTTTGGCGCGCCCGTCACGCAGGCCGTCATCACCGTCCCCGCCTACTTCAACGATGCTCAGCGCCAGGCCACCAAGGATGCCGGTCGCATGGCCGGCCTCGAAGTCCTTCGCCTGGTCAACGAACCCACCGCCGCCGCGCTGGCCTATGGGCTCGACCGCGCAAAGGTCGGCACCATCGCCGTTTACGATCTGGGCGGCGGCACATTCGACATTTCAATCCTCAAGCTGCGCGACGGCATCTTTGAGGTGCAGGCCACCAATGGCGATACCCACTTGGGCGGCGACGACATTGACAATTTGCTGCTGGCCATCGCACTCGACGAAATCCACGCCGAGCATGGATTGAATCTGCGGGCTCATCCCGGCGCTGTGCAGGCTTTGCGCAAAGCCGCCATCGACGCCAAGATCCAGCTTTCCACCGAGCCAGCGGCGCACTTCGATATCGAGTTGCCCAACGGAGACCGCTATCAGCGCGAAATTCCCCGTGAGGTCTTCGAGTTGCTCATCGAGCCGGTGCTCGAACGCACCGCCGGCCCCTGCAAACAAGCCCTCGCCGATGCCGGCCTCACACCAGAACAGATCGACGAGGTGGTGCTGGTGGGCGGATCCACGCGCATTCCCGCCGTGCGCCAGTTGGTAGACGATCTCTTTCATCTGGCAGCGCGCGGCAAAAAGCCGCACACCGAGCTAAATCCGGACGAGGTGGTGGCTTTGGGCGCTGCGGTGCAGGCCGATATTCTCGCCGGCGCATCGAAAACGACTGAAGAAATGCTGCTGCTCGATGTCACCCCGCTCTCGCTAGGCATTGAGGCCCTCGGCGGCACGGTGGCTCGCATCATCCAGCGCAACTCCACCATCCCCGCTTCGGCCACCGAGCACTTCACCACCGGCGTAGACGGCCAAACCAACGTAGCCATCCACGTAGTGCAAGGCGAGCGCGAGTTGGCTGCGGACTGCCGTTCGCTGGCCCGCTTTGACCTCAAAGGCATCCCTCCCATGTCGGCCGGATTGCCCCGCATCGAAGTCCGCTTCCTAATCGACGCTGACGGAATCCTGAAGGTATCGGCGCGCGAGCAGCGCAGCGGGCAGGTCGCAAAAATTGAGGTCAAGCCCACCTACGGCCTGACCGACGAGCAAGTCGAGAGCATGATTCTCGACTCCTTCGACCACGCCGAAGAGGACTTTACCAAGCGCCTTTTGATCGAAGCCCGCAACGAGGCGGAAACAATTCTTTCCGCGGTCGAGCGCGCTCCGCAGAGCCCCGCGTGGAAGCAATTGACGAGTGATGAACGGTCGTCCATCGACACGGCACGCGATCGACTCGCAGTCATCAAACAAGGAACCAACCTGGCCGCTATTCGCGAAGCAACTTTGGCGCTCGACCAGGCCACGCGCCATTTTGCTGAGTTGATGATGGACGCCGCGGTTACCACCGCCATTCGCGGCAAGACAATGAACGCAGCAGACGAGGAGTTGGGCGAAGCAGTCACAGCGCCTCACGCCTTTGCCCCCGTCGAATTTAAATAGCAGGTTTGCAAAAGGCCCGTAGGGGCCGCTGGAAAATAGCCCAGGGTGAAACGCAGCGGGACCCTGGGTTAAGA
The DNA here is from genome assembly GCA_049515455.1 of Occallatibacter sp. Classification (GTDB taxonomy): domain Bacteria; phylum Acidobacteriota; class Terriglobia; order Terriglobales; family Acidobacteriaceae; genus Telmatobacter. The sequence goes on along the minus strand of JBEKUB010000003.1, from coordinate 26,087 downwards.
TCAATCACAATGCACCGGAGCCCTGTAGGGGCGGTGCGAACGGTTGGCCCTACAAAAATGCCCGGCCTGAGTCGGGCCGATTGTCCGAAAAAGCACAGAGGGACTTTACCCCTGCGGAACCCACCAATTGAAAGGAAGGGTTCAATGAGCGAAGCAGCCGATAAAAACATTCCCGCCGATAAACTCGTCCGTGTCACCTTCATGCCCGAAGGCCGCACAGTCGAGTTCGAGTTCGGCACCCTGCCTTACGAGCACCACGGCAGGCCGATGTCGTTTCTCGACGTCGCGGAAAACTTCGGAGTTTTTCTCGATCATGCCTGCGGCGGAGTCTGCGCCTGCACCACCTGCCACCTGTGGATCAAGAATCAGGAAGGCATCAGCGAGGCGGAGGACGATGAAATCGACCGCATGGATATGGCCGCCGACCAGCAGTTGGACTCGCGTCTTGGGTGCCAGGCCGTGATCACCAAGCCCGGCAACTACGTCGTAGAAATTCCCAAGTGGAACCGCAACTACGTCTCCGAAGGCAAGCCGCTCACCCTTGCCGAAAACAAATAGAGAACCGGGTGCCCCACCTGGGAGCCCTCTGGGCACCGCGCCTTTGTTTTTGCGGCTAGGGTGGGATAGCACAACACAGAAGGAGTCCCATGCCCCGCGAGATTCACTGGACCGACGCCGAAGAGATTGGCATTCAGTTGCAGGAGAAATTCCCTGACCTCGACCCGCTAACAGTGCGCTTCACTGACCTGCACCGCTATGTGACAGAGCTTGAAGGATTCGCCGACGACCCGTCCAAATCCAACGAGACGCGCCTCGAAGCCATTCAAATGGCCTGGCATGAAGAGTTCAAGGACGCGCAAGGATAAAGGCTTTACCTACTTAGTCAGCAACCTCTAATCCCAATCGTCACGATCCCGCCCTTCGCTCCATCCAAACGATCCTTCAAAATGATGGAAATCATTTTTCTGCCCCGGCACAAGATAAACGCTGAGCACATCGAAGCGCACCGGCGGCGCCGTCTCCTGCGGCAATTGTCGTATGTACTGCCGCGCCAACCGTCGCAGCACGGTTCGCTTGTGCGAGTCGACGCGCACCTCGGCGGACGCAATATCGTGGGCAGTGCGGGTCTTCACCTCAATGAAACAAAGCATCGGCCCGTCCCATGCAATCAGGTCCAGGTCGCCGGAGACGTTGCCCGCCGACCAGCGCCGCGCCACTACTGTATAGCCCTTGCGGCGCAGGTAATAGAACGCCGCGTTTTCGCCGTCGATTCCGGTAGCCAGGTGAGCAGGAAGGATCGCCGACCTGCCGCGACGCACCGCCAGCCATTGCAACCCGGCCCGGAGACGCCCCAGACAGTCGTTCTGTATCCGTTCTTGCCAACCCATAGCAAACCATTCTCGGCTGGATAAGCAAAACGCGCAACTCTACTTCAAACCGTTGCCACTTCGAGCGCACTAGCGTGCTCATGTTCCTTCTCCACCAGCGTGAGCACCTCTTCCAGAATATCCATTGCAATCGTAGCTTCGTGCTCATTGACGACCAGTGGTGGAGAAAGCCGCAGAGAAGTTTCACCGCAACCCAGCATCATCAGTCCCCGCTCGAAGGCCAGCGTCTCAATGCGGTTGCGCAGCGCAACGGCCGGCTCGCGGGTAGCCTTGTCCTTCACGATCTCAAGGCCGATCATCAAACCTCGTCCGCGCACCTCGCCCACCAGCGGGTGGGTTTCCGCCCAGGGCCGCAGCCGTTGCAGCATGAATTCTCCAACCTTGGCGGCATTCGCCATCGCTTCGCGCTCGATAATGTCCATCGTGGCCAGCGCGGCGGCGATCGAAACCGGATTTCCGCCGAAGGTCGAAGCGTGCGAGCCGGGTGCCCAGTCCATAACCTCGGCCCGCGTCATGCAGATGCCTAGCGGCATTCCGCTGGCAATTCCCTTGGCCAGGCAGACCATATCCGGCGCCACTCCGGAGTGCTCGATCGCCCACCACTTGCCCGTTCGGCCCATGCCGCACTGCACCTCATCCACCACCAGCAGAATGCCGTGGCGATTGCAGATGGCGCGCAACTCACGCAGGAAATTATCCGGCGCCACAATAAATCCGCCCTCGCCCTGAATAGGCTCGACAAAAATAGCGGCAACCTCTTCGGGAGGCAGAATCGACTTGAAAAGCTTTTCTTCAATGTAGCGCGCGCAGCCCAGGCTGAAGGCTTCTTCCTCCTGGGGCCCCCCCGAGCAGCCGCGATAGGTATAGGGATAACGCACATGCGTCACTCCCGGAACCAGCGGAGAGAAGCGGCGTTTCTGCTGCGGTTTCGATCCGGTCAGCGACAGCGCGCCCATGGTGCGGCCGTGGAATGCGCCAAAGAACGAGATCACCTGCTGCCTACCTGTGTGGTAGCGGGCCAGCTTCAGCGCGCACTCAATTGCCTCAGCCCCGGAGTTGCCGTAAAAAAATTTGTGCGGTCCAGGCATCGGTGCCACGCCGGAGAGCCGGTCGGCTAAATCCGTGAGAGCTTCGTTATAAAAATCGGTCCCGGAGATATGCAGCAGCTCCCCAGCTTGCTTCCGAATTGCCGCGACGACTTCAGGATGACAGTGGCCGGTCGAGACCACGGCAATGCCCGCCGCAAAATCGAGAAACTCGTTGCCGTCCACATCTTCCACGCGAACGCCACGGCCGCGCTTGGCCACCAGCGGATACGAGCGCGTATAGCTGGGCGAGATGAGCCGCGTATCGGCTGCAACGGCCGCCTGGGCTTTGGGTCCCGGCAAGGGACAGCGAAGTTTCGGACCGTATTTTTCGTAGATCTCTTGTTTAGTCATCTTCTTATCTCCTTGGCAGTTTCAATAGTGCCGTTCCAAATATGGATGTGGCGCGGCCACGGACCCCATGGCAGTGGGATCATCCAGTTCTGCTCGTCTGGCGGGCGAAAATCGGCAGGCGAAGGTCTTCGGCAAATCCGAACTAATCGCTGGCAAAAAGGCTAGGTCGCGTGCGCATCGGCAGCACTCGCAAATGTTTCCGCGGGCAGATGATTCGCGCACGCGACCGCGACCAGCGCCTGTTGGCCGGCGCAAACAGTCGATAAACGGCACGCGGTTGCACGGGAACCCTCTCCCGTCGAGCATAGCATGTGCCACGAGGCCATTTCCACGCTAGCACCTCGCAGGCTCTAAGATGGACTTATCCCCATGTCCGCACCCACCTTCCAACCAGGCCAATCCGGCAAGAGAGCAGCAACCACCTCGATCGTTCTGGCATTTGCCTGCGTTTACTTTTTCTGGGGTTCCACTTATACCGCCATTCGCATTGGAGCGGCCCAGATGCCGGCGCTGTTGCTGGCCGGGACGCGCTTTCTCATCGCCGGTGCGATTCTGCTGGCCTGGTGCCGTTGGCGCGGACTCCGCATCGCCTGGCCTCCAAAAACCATGCTCATGCTGTGCGTAATGGGGTTGCTGTTGCTGGGCGGCGGCAACGTGGGCCTGGTGTATGCGGAGAGGAATGTGCCCAGCGGCCTGGCCTCGCTGGTCCTGGCGGTCATTCCACTTTATGTTGCGCTGATTGAAATGTTTCTGCCCGGTGGAGAGCCACTGCCGGCGCGCGGCTGGCTGGGCATTGTGCTGGGCTTTGCAGGCCTTGCCGCACTGCTCTGGCCCTCGTTGCACAACGGACTGGCCGGCGATCGCGCGCGCATGTGGGCCATTGCCGCTCTGCTCGCCGGCGCGCTCTCCTGGACCGTGGGCAGCATCCTCTCCCGGCGTACGCGTTTGCCGGTAAACAGCTTTGTGGCCGCAGCCTGGCAGATGCTTTTCGCGGGCGCCTTCAGCACAATGCTGGGTACGGCCCTCGGCCAGTGGCCTCAGTTTCACGTCAACGCCGCATCGATCGGGTCGCAGGCTTATCTCATCACCGGCGGTTCACTCCTCGGCTACACAGGCTTCATATATCTTATTGAGCACGTTCCCGTAGCCAAGGTCACTTCCTATGCCTACGTGAATCCAGTGGTAGCGGTACTGCTGGGAATCTTCCTGCTTCACGAACGCCCGGAGGCGGCTGAATTTGTGGGCATGGCTGGCATCGTGGTTGCCGTGTTTCTGCTCACCACCGCACAGGTCAAGACAAAGCCCCGTCCCCTCGAAGATCTAGAACAGATGCCGGCGGAATAAATGCCGTCGATCAGGCGTAGCTACGGTTGCTTTTCGAATGCGGTTGCGGGGACCAGAGCGGCGGGAACTTCGCTGTCGAATGCCACGGCGCCGTTCTCAAAGGTCTGCAAGTCGGCCTTGTCGGCGGCCATCGCCATCAAGCACACTGCGCCTTTCTTGAGCACGCTGCAAACCGTCTCCACCGTGTAATTCACTCCGGGGCTGTCTTTCAGGACGCCGTCCGCGCGCTCGACCCACATGCTGTGAGTACCCAACGTATACGCGCCATGGACTGCGTTGGAAATGTTGAACGTGTTCTTAATCCCTTCCGAAGCTCCAGAACCAAAGCCGGGCAGGTCCTTCTCCGTCATGGTCGTTCCATAACAGTCGTATGGAAGCGCGATAACCACGACGACCGAGGAGGGATCCCCGTGTCGCGCTGTCAACACGACTTGCACGCAGCCTATCCCCTTCTTTTCATCTTCGCTCTTGGCTGTCTTTGCAACTTCTGCCCGCACCGCCGGGAGTGAAGGCTTGGTGTCCACTACCTCCCAGTCCGCGGGAATACTGTAACTGAAGCCAATATCACTGGTGTGAGCCACGCCCGCAGAGGTGGGGTCAGGCGTTTGGGCAAAAAGCGGAAAGCTCCCGAGGGCGAGAATCGTGGCAACCAGGCGTGGGTTCATGTGCCAGCCAGTCTACCACGTCTCAGGATGCGAAATGGAGGAATTCAATCTCCTACTTCAGCAACAGTCCAAAAACCGCCGATACAATGCCACACAGCGAGAAAACGATGCCCACATACCAGTAAGCCCGTTTGCGGGTGAGCAGCGTAACCGAGGTGATGACCAGCCCAATCTCCAGCAGAGCTTCGCCCAGGTCAAAGCGGTCGGCCTTGGCTTCGGCCAGTTTCACCTCAGCCTCCAACGCCTTGGCCTCTTTGAACTCGTCAGCCATTTTCTCTGCCCAGTTGGCCTGGCGTTTACGGTATTCATCCGCGTTCTTCTTCGCGTCGTCCTTGTCTTTTAGTTCGAGATCTTTCATCAGGTTGAGGCTGAGGTCCGCGTCCCAGGAGCGGATATTCTGTGCCTGAAACTCGCCCCAGGTGTCAGTGGCCTTGTTCTGGTCGAGCACGGCCTCGGTGTGCGTTCGATGGCCCAGCACGGTGACCACGGCCACCAGCACGGCCAGCACAGTCATGGTTAATGCAACCGGCCGCAACGCATTCTCATGCTCTGCATGCTCAGCGTTTTCCTTCAATTCCTGGGCTTCGTTGGGTTCCATGGGGCACCTCGTAGGGAATAGGAATGCTCGATTCTAAATTACTTACGCTTCCAGCGCACGCCTTCTTTCGAATCCTCGATCACGATGCCCTTCTCGGCGAGTTCGTTGCGAATCTGGTCGGCACGGGCAAAGTTCCGCTGCTTCTTGGCCAGAGTCCGCTCGGCCACCAGCGCATCGACCGCTTCATCGCTGATCGACTGCCGCGCCAGCAGTTCGGGAGCCACGTCGGCCTCGCGGCCGCTCTCCGCAGCCCACTTGAGGGCCCGCTGCGTCGCCTCGGCGTCTCGATCTTCAATCACGTCAAAGACCGCATCAAAGCTGGCGAGAACCGCAAGAATCGCATCCCGGTCCCCGGCCAAAAGCTGCCCTTGATCGATGGCTGTATTCGCCGCGCGGACCAGTTCGAAGATCGGCGCGCGAGCTTCGGCGGTGTTCAGATCGTTCGACAGCGCCGCCAGATAATCAGCCTGCGCCTTGGCAGCCGCTTCCTTGAGCGCCGGATTCTCGCCCGCCGCAAAACTCCCTTGCTTGAGCCGCTGATGAAAAGTCCGCAGCCGCTCAACGGCGTTGGTCGCCTCGATCAATCCATCAAAGGTGAAGTTGAGCTGATGCCGATAGGGCACTGAGATCAGCGCCAGCCGAATCGCCGAAGCCTTGTACCCCTTCAAAAGCAAGTCGCGAAGAGTATAAAAATTCCCTTCGCTCTTTGACATTTTCCGCCCATCCACCAGCAGAAAGCGCACGTGCATCCAGTGCCGCGCAAAAGTCTTATGGGTCACGCTCTCGCTCTGCGCAATCTCATTTTCGTGGTGCGGGAACATCAGGTCTTCGCCGCCGGCATGCAGGTCGAAGCTCTCGCCCAGGTACTCCATCGCCATCGCCGAGCACTCAATATGCCAGCCCGGCCTTCCCACGCCGATCGCCGTCTCCCACGAAGTCTCCCCCGGCTTGGCCGCCTTCCACAGAGCAAAGTCCCGCGCCGAGTCCTTCTCATACTCGTCCACATCCACGCGCGCCCCGTCTTCCATCCCGCTCAAATCTTTCTTGCTCAGCTTGCCGTAACCAGGAAACGAAGCCAGCCTGAAGTACCAGCTTCCATCTTCCGTCTTGTACGCGGCTCCGGCCGCCGCCAGCTTCTCAATCAACTCCACCATCTTCGGAATATGCTCGGTGGCGCGCACAAGCCCCTCGGGCTGCTCCACGCGCAGCGACTCCAGGTCTTCAAGGAAAGCCTGCTCGAACGGCGCGGAGTACTCGTGAATCGAGACGCCGGCCTTGGCCGCGTTCTGGATAATACGGTCGTCCACGTCTGTGATGTTCATAACGTGGTTCACTCTTACGCCGCTGAGCCTCAAAAACCGCCGCAGCACGTCTACCTGCAGAAAGGTGCGGAAGTTGCCGATATGCCCATAGTCGTAGACCGTGGGCCCGCATGCGTACATGCGCAGAGCCTTGCCGTCCATGGGCATAAGCTCGTCGACTTGTCCTGACAAAGTATTGAAGAGGCGGAGGGTCATCGTTCGAACTGCTTGCTCATAAATCTCAAGAATAGGCCACTTTGCGGCCCTTCCGATTGTAACAAGCCAGTGGGCTAACGGTCCGTGAAGGAAAAAGACCAGATAGTAGATCAATAGGAAGAGTATGAGCTTTATAGACTGCGAATGAGCACCTGCTTTGTGTCGGGGCACGACCAAGGAACCCACACAGTATGTGGGTCGCATGCCGAAAAAAGCCAAAAAATAACGAGTTTTAGCCCCTGAGGAATTACCTTCAAAATTCGTTGAATCTATTTTGAAACAAGTTCTACCATTCATCGACCCAACGCCAGCGATGGGTTGGCAGACAGGCCGGGATCAGCGAACTCCTTGGCCTGGAGTTTGGGCCACGCCGCCGTGGCAACCATGGCCGCATTATCCGTGGAAAGCGCCAGCGTTGGGAATGCCACGTGAAGGTTGCGCCGGGCCGCTTCGGCGGTGAAACGTGCGCGGAGCGAGCGGTTGGCGGCAACCCCTCCCGTAGCCAGAATGCGCCGCGCGCCCAAAGACTCGGCAGCCGCAAAGGTTTTCTTCATCAAGTCGCCGACCACTGCGTGCTGGAAACTGGCAATTAAATCCAGGGTCTGCGGATCGCACTGTGCCAGCGCATCTTCAACCGTAGGGTGAGCCGGTGCATCAGGCCCGGTAAAGAGAGCTTCGCGCCGCGATTCAGCCTCGGGCCTCAGATTGTGCAGTTCCACATACCGCAGAACCGCGGTCTTGATCCCCGAAAACGAAAACAGAAAACGCGGGTCGAGGTTGGCGATAGGAGCCGTTTTGGCCCCCTTGGTACGCGGGGCCTTACCGGCCAGGTGTACTTTTGTTTTGATCTGCGAAAAAGCAAACGGCACGGCATGCGGGTTGCCGTGCAGAGCGAGAGCGTCGATCCAGGGTCCGCCAGGGTAGCCCAGGCCCAGCAGCTTGGCAACCTTGTCATAAGCCTCGCCCGCTGCGTCGTCGAGCGTGCGGCCGATGAGCTTGTAAGTCCACGCAGATGCGGTAGGCCGAGCCAGAAAAAGATGCGTGTGCCCGCCGGAGACCACCAGCGCCAGCGCCGGCTTCTCGTTCACATCATTTCCGGGTGGCCCAGGTCTCGCGTTTGAGGCCTGGGAATTCACGTTTTCAATCCCCCGCTCCGTCTCGCGTTCATTCAGCAACACCGCATGAATATGCCCTTCCAGATGATTGACAGCGATCAGCGGAAGACCGTTGGCGTAGGCCAGAGCCTTGGCGTAGGTAATGCCCACCAGCAGCGCCCCCGCAAGTCCGGGACCTGAGGTCACAGCGATAGCATCCAGATCGGCAAGGGTAACATTGGCCTCGGCAAGCGCAGCGCGCACAACCGGAACGATAGCGCGAAGATGTTCGCGGCTGGCTAGCTCTGGCACCACCCCCCCGTAGCGTGCGTGCGTGGCAATCTGCGAGGCGACCACTGAAGAGAGCGTGCGTGCTCCCCGCTCGACCACGGCAGCCGCAGTCTCGTCGCAGGAGGATTCGATGCCGAGGATCAAGCCGCGGGTACCCATCCATTTAGTTTACCGGGCCTCGAAAGTTGGGCATCGGACAGATTACTCTCTAACAAAGCAATGGTTCCTGAATCGCGCCAATTCGAAGCGGCTTTGCAGGGGGTGAAGGAGCTGCGCGCGGCAGGCCATGAAGCCTACCTGGCGGGCGGCTGCGTCCGCGACCTGCTCCTTGGCCACATCCCGCAGGATTATGACGTAGCCACCTCTGCAACGCCGGACGCAGTACTGAACCTCTTCAAAAGAACTTTCGCCGTCGGCGCGCATTTTGGCGTAGTGCTCGTTGCCGACAACGATGAGGAAGGCTACATAACCACCGAAGTAGCCACTTTCCGCTCCGATGGCGCCTACTCCGATGGTCGCCATCCCGATGCCGTGCGCTATACACAAAGCGCCGAAGAAGATGTGCGCCGCCGCGATTTCACCATCAACGGCCTACTGCTCGATCCTCTGCAATCGGCCAACGACCTGCGTGCATCAGTAATCGACTACGTAGGCGGAGTGGCAGACCTCGACGCGGGCATAATTCGGGCCATCGGCGGGCCGGAAGCGCGCTTTGAAGAAGACCGCCTGCGCATGCTGCGCGGAGTGCGCTTTGCGGCTCGATTAGGCTTTGACCTGGAGCCGGCAACAGCCGCGGCAATCCGTCAACTGGCTCCGCGCGTTCACGCGGTAAGCCGCGAGCGTGTCCGCGATGAGCTGACCAAAATGCTGACCGAAGGCCGCGCCCGCAGAGCCTTCGAACTGCTCGATCAAACAGGCCTGCTCTCTGAAGTCCTGCCCGAAGTCGCGCGCATGAAGGGCGTGGAGCAGCCGCCGCAATTCCATCCGGAAGGCGACGTGTGGACGCATACTCTGATGCTTCTGGAACAACTTGAAGCCGGATGCCCGCTGACGCTGGCCTGGGGAGCTCTGCTGCACGATGTGGGCAAGCCGCCGACCTTCCGCCGCGCCCCGGATCGGATCCGTTTTGACGGCCACGTCGAGATCGGCGTGGCCATAGCTGCTGAAATCTGCCGGCGCTTCCGTTTTTCAAATGATGAAACGCAGCAGATTCTGGCTCTGGTTGAAAACCACATGCGCTTTGCCGATGCGCAGCGGATGAAGGCTTCCACTCTGAAGCGTTTTTTCCGTCTCACGGTATTTGAGCAGCATCTGGCGCTGCACCGCATGGATTGCCTCGCCGGAAGCGGGAACCTGGATCACTGGGAGTTTGTCCGTGAACGCTGGCTCTCGATGCCCGAAGAAACGGTGCGACCCCGTCCACTAATCACCGGTCGCGAGTTGATTGCAGCCGGCTACATTCCAGGAGCAGGCTTCAAAGAAATGCTGCGCGCCGTCGAAGATGCGCAACTCGAAGGAACAATCAGTACTGCCGAAGAAGCGTTGCAAATGGTGCGCCAGCGCTTTCCCAAAAACTAATGCGGCACACAGGCAGTGTGCCGCACCAATTCAGTCAATCCTAATCTCTGACTTAGAGAATTTTCATCTATTGGCATAGACCGAGTCTCTGTTGGTCCCAAGATTACTAGTCCCGCCTAGAACAGGTAGCGCCGGCCTCCCGGCCGGCTGTAGCGTGGACCTCCCGGTCCACGCTCACTCTACGCCTTCAAGAGAAGTGCTCTAGCGGCTTCGCACTGAAGCTATTTCCCACCAGCCCCTCGTGCCCGGTCGATCGCCTCGATGCAACCGGCCAGCCGCGCTCTCCAATCGTCCAGCGTCTTTCCAGCAATCGTGTCCCGCGGATGCGTATGTCCTTCGTCTGCATACTCAGCCCGCATGGCGTAGGGCTCTGACCCCGCCTGCAACTCCCTCAGCGCGGCCTCAGCCTCAGCAAGCGCGGGTCCGCTGAATCCAGCCTTCTTCGCTGCCGCGATGCGTTCCCGCAGCGTCGCGATATACCGGTAATCGTCGATGCCCGCGGCGACCACTTCGTAACCGGGCGAGTCCAGCGGGCCATCCGGGCCGGCCACCGTGTATCCCGAGTGCCACGTCGCCTGGAATGGCTGGAAGGGTTCGAGTTCCCATCCGAAGTGCCATTGTGAGAAGCCGTGTGCGTTAGCCGCGGCCACCTCGAAGCCCCAGTCGTAGCGGTCGCCCACGATGCCGTTGTAGTAGCGAAGCTCGGGCTTGCCGCTGTGCGCGTGCTCGATCATCTTCACCGCTCGGTCCCAGGGATGCGGAGAAATATAGTCAAGCTGATCGAGCAGCGGCAGGTAACTCACTCCCGCGTCTTCGTCCCCTTCCGGATCGATGTAGAGTTTTACGCGTGGAATTGCATCCTTGATCATCTTGTCGTAGCGGATGGTCTCAGCCAGATTGCGGTTCCACTGATTGATGTTGCGCTCGCGCGGCTCATCGGCCGTCTGCATCATGATGGGAATGCCCTGCGCATCAAAGAAATCCTGAATCTGCCGGACGGCGTCTATAAATCTCCGATTGAAGCGATCGGAAAACTCCTCGTCCCGTTGGCTGTCGGGCAGCATGGGAGTCGTTTCCTCAGGCTCCTGAAAATCCCCGTAGCGAGTCTCCTTCATCAGCTTGCGCGAGATCTCAATCGTCAGAAAAACCAGCGCCGGACGCGAAGGCCCAGTGAGCCCGTATTCCTTCACCGCGCGGCTCTCCTCTTTATCAAGCGTGAAGTCGAGCGTGACGTGATCGCCCTCCACACCCGTGATCGAGGGCGCGGAGAAGTGGAACATGGTCATGCCGTGCGCCTTCATGTCGGCGGCCTCCGCGCGCAGCAGGCGGTGGAAATAATCCATCTTTGCGGGCATAAAATAGCGCAGCGCGTAACTCATGTTGTAATCGCTGTTGCGCCACAAACTATAAGCCGCGCCGTGCTGCTCTGCGCTGGCTAGTTGGAACGGAAGCACATCAACGCTGAGCGGAATCGAAACGGCTCCGCTCTGCGCAATCAGCCGCACGGTTCCCGAGTAAACGCCGGGCTTCGTTCCGGCCGGCGGAGTGATGGTGAACCACCAGGTCTGGTTTAAATTTGCGTAGGCCGGCGCGCGTGAAGCGGGAAAGAGCTCGTATCGATCCAGGCTGGCAGGCCAGCCGTCCCACAGATATTTTTCCGTTCGCACTTGAATCGACGATTGAGGCAGCACAGCCCCGGAACGACTGCGCAACGCACTCACTGAGGCGCTGACCCAGCCGAGCGACCGCAGCGGCGTGAGAGTAACCGTTGAGTGAACGCGCTCGCCCTGCGCTGCGATTGCGTGCAAAGAAGCGGGGTTGCGCTCGGCCGCATCCGGCGCATCATACGGTCCCACATTTTTCTGCCAGTCGCGGCTCCATAGCACAAATCCCCGTTTCTGATCTGCAGGCTCAACCTGCAAGTTCGACGTTGCAGGTTGCGGGGATTTGATGTTGGACTCGAAGGCCTGGCGCTCGGCAGACTCCACGCGCTCGATAGCCGCATTGAAATCGGCTGCGGGCGCAATCAGCAGACCGAAGGCAGCCAGCGTCTTCGTCCACGTAAACTCCGCCTTGCCGCCGTGTACTGTAAATGAAAAATCATAATGCTGGTAAAGATTGCGCCCGAACTTTACCCAGGTATCTTCGCCGGGCTGGTACCAGTCGTCGATCCCTCGAAAATATTCAGCAGCGGTGTAGAAGGTGGCCGGGTCTGCCCGCCGCTCCGCCACCACCGTGCCATCGACAGCAAGCGCAAAGGCCTTCGCAGCAACCGCCTTCGATGAATAGTTCCCGCCCCAGAATCGTGCGCGATACGCACCGTCAGGCAGATCTACGCGCAAGGTCGCCTTCCGCTCGCCCAGGTCGGCCCAGACCATGCTGTTCAGCATGGGGTCGGGCTTGGGCTGATTGAACTGCGCGCTTGTGGCCTTCTCCATATTTGTAGTCCAGCCGTACCCGCGCCATTTTGCATAAGCCGTGTGCTCGTCGATGGGCCGTGACCCATCCAGCAACGGCGCTCCCTGCGGTCCAAAGTCCAGCAGTAGCTCGCTGCGTGCTCTGGATGAACTTCCAGCCGCCACGATAAAGAGGTTATATATCCACAGGTCGCGTTCAAATTTCTCCGCGCTGTGAAACTCAAACCGCATCGACCGTATATGGCTCAGATCGATCGGAGCTCCGTCGTCCGTGCGAATGTCGGCCAGCGGAATCTCAAATCGATTGCGCGCTCTGAACATCCATAGATGATTGGCCGTGAATGTCGCGCCCGCCGCGTCGCGAATCGTCAGTGTGAACGGAATCATGAACTCTGAGGCGTTGCAAAGCTGAAAGACCAGTTTGCCGCGGCCTGACCAATCTGAGACCAATCCGGATTCCGCATTCAAATCCACCGTCTCCGACGCGCTGCCGGGCGCGAGCACCAGGTGAACCGCCCCATTCTTGACCGCAGGCAGCTTTTCCGCAACAGCTTCAATCGCACCGCCATCTTCAATCGTTGCCGACCATTCAGCGGAAGCGCCGTTAACGCGCAGTGCCGCAACACTTGCCGGGCCATCAATCCGGTAAACGTAATCCGCCGCTTGAGAAGAAACCAGCACCGGCAAAGCCATCGCCGCCAGCGCGAACGCCAAAACTTTGGATAAAGAGCGCATCGAAATCCCTCCGAAAAACGAGAAGATCATCATACCAAGCCGATCGCAACCTGCATCGGCCGAATGCATTCCTATGTGGCAGCCGGACGAAACTCCTCGTCGAGATGAAGCACCGCCCCATGCTCGCGCAGTTTCCGCTGTAAATCGGAGATAGAAATATCTTGAACCGCTTTGCGGCTGTTGACGGCGAGACTCGCAGCCGTTCCCGCGGCCTGCCCGAGAATCATGTACTGCGGCTCCATGCGGATGGAGCAATAAGCAATATGAGTCGCCGACATGCAAACGGTCACCAGCAGGTTCTCCACCTCTGCTCGCCTGGGCGTGATGCTGCGGTAAGAAATTTCGTATGGTTTCACAGGAAACTGAACGTCTCCCTCATTCAGTACGTTGCCGTCAGGCATGGCGACGCGCTGCGTGTTATGCGAGTCGATGTTATACGATCCCATGCCAATCGAGTCTGACTTAGTGCGCTCGCTTACTGTATCCGGCTGGCGCATCACATAGTCGCCCACCATCCGTCGTGCTTCCCTCACATAGAGCTGGTGCGGCCAGTGGTCCGTATCGGTAAATTCATCTTTTGACAAACCCCATTCGCTAGTCTCGGCCCGCAGTCCGGCGGGCAGCTTATGGTCGTGCGTAATGAAGTAATAGAAGCATTGAGTATAAGTCAGGTGATCTTTCCAGATAGCCTCCCTCTCACTGTAACCAGCCTCAGGATACTTCCAGTTACGGCCGATGTAATCCGACCCAAAACCGTTTTGATTGTTAAAGTCAGCCTTGCGATTGGGGATAACCACAAAGTTGCAAAGATCCTTAATCCCAGGCCTACCGCCTGTGTGCGACTCATATTCGTTCAAATAACGTTCCAACAAAGCAAAGCGGGAGCGGTCGTACCCTTCCGGGCGGGGAAAAGGGAGCCTGTTCTCAGGATCATTACTCAGTATCAGTCGAAAGTTATAAGCCTGCACTTTCTTATCGCCAGAACCAGCAGCGGCCAGAGGCCCAGGGTCTATCTCCGGAAGAAGACGATGATGCTTATCATAAGCCGAAACCGCCCAGCGAAATTGGTTCATTGGCGTTTTCGCGCGAACCCCGGCAAGATCCTCGTTATACTCTGAAGCCGACTCGCGCCCCCACGCATAACCGACCTTTGCCTTCGCCATCAGGTCACCCTCGTACGTGCAGTCCGCAAAAATCTTTGCCGTCCAGCGCTTGCCGTCCTCAGTCGAGATGGAGACGATGCGCTTGCCCTCAAGCTCCACGCCATTCAGCTCGCGCAACCGCTGGTGATAGAGCACTGTGACTCCGGCATCCTTCAGCATGCCGCGAAAAAGATCTTCCCCCATATGCGGCTCGGAGTACCAGTTCTCCATACGATCAAGATCGCGCACTCCATAATGAGAGGCCGCCTTAAGATAGAAGTCGCGAACATATCCGCCAATAATCGAGTAGTGGCCGAGGTCAGTGCCCGACAGCCCGCCCGTGACCATGCCGCCCAGGTGAGCTCCCGCTTCCAGCAGCACCACCCGCAATCCCTCGCGCGCTGCCGAGTATGCAGTCATCACGCCGGAAGAGGTGCCTCCGTAAACCAACAGATCGGGCAATGCAGCCGCATCGGAGCTTTGCAGCACTTCAATGGTTGCAGTAACTCCGCCGGGGACAACGCCTGTCTTGCCTCTCATGAATGCCCGCATTTGCGGGGAAGTAAGCGCTGGAATCGCATAACTCAGCATCTTAATCAGATGACGTCTCGTCACTTTCATTGTTGTCTCCTGGAATATCGCGGTTAATTTTACTTAGAAGCTGTTTCATAACCGAGTTTTGAAAGGGCACGGCTTCAGCCGTGCCGTTGAATGCCAAGTTAATTCGCGGGCTTTAGCCCCTGAGGGAACGGCCTGAATTGCATCAAGCGGTTATGAAGCCGCGTTTAAGCAATCGAAAACCAATGCTGAATTGAAGTAACCAGCACTCTCACAATTCGAAAATCAGTAATCGGATTCGGATTGTACTTTGGTATCTTCGCGCCTCGTTCTCAAGCGTGATTGATGTGTAGCGCCGAGTCTTAAGTACTGCAAGTTTACTTCCATCAGGTTCGGACGAAATCGCTCGCAATCAAGCACGAGTCGTGTCCATCCGATCGCTCGAATCGCGACGCGGCCGAGCTTCCTCGCCCTGCTATACTGTGGCGTGTAGCTATCTTGACAAGAGCCTTGTAAAGCAATAAAAGGAATGTTAACCAAGTGATCTATACCATTGCAACCTGAATGAGGCCATACGCGGTTGATCCTCGATCTGCATGGTGCTCCGGCAATCTCACCATTGACGGAAGATGAGAGATCCTAAACTTTTGTAATCAATCACGGTGGAGTCCGATCGCAAGATGAAACGCACATTTTTGGTACTGATCCTGGCGGCGAGCGCTGCTGCGGCAATTGCCCAAACCCCAACGAGCACGGCCCCGGCCGCAACTCCTGCCGCAGCAACGGCGCCCAAGCACCCCGCCGACGAAGACGATCAAGGCAACCCGATCTACCATCCTGAAGCTCCAGCCCTGGTGGCTGATATTCACTGCGGCGGGGCCAGCATGACGTGCACCATCAAACTGCCCAAAGATATTCCTCCCACTGACGCCAAGCTGGTAGATGACTTCAGCCTCCGC
The DNA here is from genome assembly GCA_049515455.1 of Occallatibacter sp. Taxonomy (GTDB): domain Bacteria; phylum Acidobacteriota; class Terriglobia; order Terriglobales; family Acidobacteriaceae; genus Telmatobacter. The sequence continues at coordinate 10,362 of JBEKUB010000003.1, read as the reverse complement.
TACCAGGACATCAAAGTTGGCGACGGCGCCGAGGCGCTGCCCGGCAAAAAGTACACCCTCCACTACACCGGCTGGAACGCGGCCAGTGGAAGCAAATTCGATTCCACCTATGAGCATCACGCCAATCTCAAGGACAAAGACGGCAAGCCAGTCATAGGGGATGATGGCAAGTACAAGCAGGACCCGGCGCCGCAGCCATTCACCTTCAATTGGGAGGACCACAAGGTAATTCCGGGCCTGGAACAGGGCATTCTGGGAATGCGGGTAGGCGGAAAGCGCCGCATAATCATCCCTTACCAAATGGCCTATGGCGTCTACGGACGTCGCGGGCCGAATGCCGCCCACCCTGGCGTTACTCCAAAGTCGGACATCATCTTTGACGTCGAACTGCTGGACGTGGCAGATCCGTATGTCCATCCGAAACCGGCTCCCAAGCCCGACGCGAACAAGCCGGAGACAAAGGAAGCGGCCCCAGTTGCCCCCAAGGCTTCTGCGCCGGCGTCCACGCCGGTTGCATCTTCAGCTCCGGCAAGTTCAGCGCAGCCCAAGTAGCACCTCTACTGATCGAAGATAAATAAGGCCACGCCGGCTTTCCGGCGTGACCTTTATCGTTTAGTGCGCATTTTTACTAGCGCCATCTCCAAACAAGGCGCATCATGTGACAGGAGGAAACTCCGATGACCAATCAATCCCAGGCGCCAGCCTCGGCCGATCAAAAGTCGCGTCGGTTCCAGATTGGACTCACCCTGTTTCTCATCGGTTTGTTGGTCGCCTTTTTCCTGCTCGGCAACAGCATGGTAAACCACCGCTTTTTTCGCGGCGGCCGCATCGACCGGTACGGCCACGTAAAACAGTAGAGGCTGTCTAATAGCCGGTTTTTGAAAGGGCATGGCTTCAGCCGTGCCGTTGAGGGCCAGGTTAACTGGCGGGCTCTAACCCCTGAGGGAATGGTACGAATTGCATCGAGCCGGTTGTGAAGCTGCCTCCAGGAGCCGGAAAAAAATACCTCGACCGCAACCCTACCGATCCCCGCCCAGAATCGACCCCACAATCCCGCCCAGTATCGCCCCTCCCGCCGCGTTCCCCACGTCGCGCCTTTCCGTATGCGGCAGGTACTCGTTGATCTGGTGCGCCAGCCGCGAAATCGGCAGCGTCTGCAGCATCACCGTCCCCGGCCCCGCCAGCACCGCCAAAAACAACCCATCCCCGCCAAAGATCGCGTTCTTCAGTCCCGGAACCATGGCAATCTGGAAGGCCACCGAACCCTGAAACGCGCCAACATGCCCCGGATGCACCCGCAGCACCTCGCCCGGTGCCAGCGTCTTCACCACCAACTCGCCTGAAAGCTCCAGCCAGGCCGTTCCCTGACCGCCCACTCTTTGCAGCACAAATCCATTACCCCCAAAGATCCCCGCCCCCAGCGACTGCTGAAACCCGATCCCGATCGTCACCTGATCCGTCGCGCACAAAAACCCATGCCGGTGAACCATATATTCATTTCCAGGGCTAATCTCCACCGGCACAATATGCCCCGGGACCTTGGTAGCAAAGCTCACTGTCCCGGGAACCTGCATAGCGCGGTACTCGGTCATAAACAAGCTTCCGCCCCCAGCCACCCGCTTCAGCGCTCCAAAAATCCCTCCACCCCCGCCCATCTGCGTATGCGTAGTCATCTGAATTGAGCTAGTCATCCACGAGAGCTCCCCGCTCTCTGAATACACGCTCTCGTTAGGGTCAAGCTGCACATCGAGCACGGGCATAGTAGTGCCCTGAATCTTCGCTTGCATAGGTAAAGCCTCCTGTCAGCGACAGTGTACCTGCCTGGCGGCAGACGCAAAAGGACGCACTGTATTTTTCTTTTTCTTTTTACCGAGACCCTGAGCCCTGCCCCTTTGAGTGGGTCATTACCGAGCGCACAAATCCACTACTGAGATTCGTACTTCCTGAGCTTTCGAAACCGAGACTCGAAGCACCCGCCAGTCAGGGGTCCACCGTTCAAAATTTCATCAATATCCCTAATTGGACTGTATTGATTCTGGAGAATTTTGGAGGGGCAAATCCATCCCTGTACGTCGCGCTCAGACAGAAATGACCAACGGAATCCAAGTTCAAGGCGGATGTTACCACTCCGTAACCATTCCATCCATGAACAGTTTTCAGAATCAGCGAGTTGTTTGGAAGCTGAACAACTGTATTCTCCGTGGCAGCCAAATATCGTGGTGTACCCACCGCATCCACACTCAGACGGCCAAACTCCAGAAGACCATGAATCTGGGGAACGACACGAAAGATTGAATATGTTGGCAATTCGATCGTCGCCTTTCCCGTCGTCGCCTTGACGGTTGTGTCAACAACGGCGCCACCAAATTCAACGCCGGTGTGAATATCAAATGCATAGCCAAAGAAAGGTGGCGACACATCGCTTTGCTGGAGCGTAATTCCATTCGCTTTGGCGATCTTTTGCTGGTCTCCAAACTTTCTCAGAGTTTCTACGGCCCTGGGGCTATATAGATTCTTGAAATTGTATCGAAAGTCCGCCACGCCTGTAACATTGTCGCGGTTGAATTCCTTGTCCGTTTCGTAGACCACACTCCCGGAGGCGTATATTTCCTGGAGATTACCGCGCAACTCAAATGGACGCGACTCAGAAAGCCCAAAGTCAATGGTGTCGGTGTAGGTCATGCCGGAGATTGAGTTATTTCCGACATTGGCTAAGGCAGTAGGACAGAACTGCCATCCTCCATACAAACGGCCGACGGGCGGTGCAATCTTCGCGTCCAGTATCCACCCAGGTTTCGATCCGCGCCCTGCGGCGAAACTTCCGTTTATATAGTAGCTGGACGCATCTTTTGTCGCGGGTGCCTTTTCCTGACCAAGCCTGGCTTTGGGGTCCAACGTCATTGCCGTTCCTAAAACATTTTGCAACTCGGCAATCTTGTATGGGATTCCTTGAATGTCTATATCGTTGCCCTCCGTTTGAAGCTCAAGCGTGCCAACTGTCCCAGGGTCAGGTTGGTTCGGTTGGACGCCTGCCAAATCCGCTTGCATCTGTCGGCACTTTGCGGGCCTTGCGGTGAAGGTTCCGGTGTAATTCTGTATGACAAGACTGCAACTGAGCGTTTTTCCAGATCCCAAACCCAGGCCCTGGAACGCGAGATGCGAGCTAACCAGATAGTTATTGGGACCACCTACGGGCAGTGCAGCCAGGGTAAGCGTCGGCGTGGTATCGATCAATGTCGATGTGGGTAGACTTAACACAACACCGTTTACAGTTGAGGATAGTGTGATAGTGATGGTGTATTTTGTTTGAGTTTTGAGGATAGGAGCTACGGGACCGGATTTTGGTGTGAATACCAGGAATAGCCAATTGTCGTCATAGGGGTTTGCAGTGAATGTCACAGGAAGAGGAGAGGAGAGGTCAGTACCCAGATATACCGCCCCTCCTTGTCCCGAAATTCCTGCTGTTGATGTCGCATCTCCACATTGGATAGCGACAGAACTGGGGTTGAATATCTTGTAATCTGTTACCGAGCATAGGGTTTTCGGCGTGGTGCCGTAACATGCATGCGCGGCAGCGATCATCGCGGTGAGAGCGACAAGCATGCACAGCCGGGTAGAGAGAAAGCTCGACAAGGGTCTTTTCATGATTGAGGGCACCCCGGGACAGCCGTTACAAGGTCGGAAACGCACTTGATTCCTTGCGTGAGGTCAGCGACAGTGATGCACTGACAGATTACCGGAGGAGCAGAAAACTCCGCCTGAATGGCCTTTGCCAGAAGCTGAGCTCCGTCTGGGTTATAGGGTGCCGCCTGCGGTGCCCATAAGACGGTAAGTTGGTCAGTATCGTTAGGGAGGGTCCTGAGCTTGGCCCAATTTTGCAAGAGCACTAAGACACGTCCATGAACACTTGTTGGTTTAGAAGTCACAATCTTACCTGGAGGTGCTGGTGTGGATGGCGTCATCATAGATCTCCTCATTCGGTAGCTACCTGGAAGTTAGTGCAATTGTGGAATGGAATCGCAGTGCTTGATTCGCCAGTCAACGAAAGCTTCGACGCTAGCTTTCCGCAATCTTCTTTCCGATATAGGTGCCGTGGCCGAGGCCCATCAGGATCATCAGCGTCTGGCCGATATCGGGCAATCCCAGGTCCCAAATGTTATGGCCCAATCTCGTATCGAAATGAGGGGAACCGGGATTTTGGATGAGAGCGAAGACCTCGGCCAGAAAGACGCCGGCGGCAATCAACGTCCACAGCACGACTTGAACCTTGCCTATATCCGGAAGGCCTTCGTCATCGCTGAATATGCCGCTCTTGCCGTTAGGGTTTTTAATGGGGGGAGCAGCAAGGTGGGCGGCGTAGGCATCGGCATCTTTCTTATCCTGGGATTTGACCGCAATCGACTTCGCAGAAACCGTGGTTGCCACGCTGATGCCCATGGCAATCAGCAGGTAGGTAGGAACACCGGGCAAATCCTGACGGTAGCCGCTGCTAAATCGAATCTGGTAGATGGCCAGAAACGCAAACACTGATGCGGCAGTCCAAACCATCATCTGGAATTTGCTGGTGCTTGGCCGCTCGTCCTTGCCAATGACCAGCGCCCAGGGATGCTTTCCTGTGGCGATAAGTACAATGATCCAAAGCACGGCCAAACCGCCCAGGCCCGTGAGATAAGACATTCCTTCCTGCGTCGTCATACGATGCCCTCCTACTGCGCGGCTCTGAGAGGCAACTGCATCCACCGCGCTCGCATAACTCAGCCCTTACGTGCGGACCAGACATCAGCCGCGCTGCCGAGATTGTCTTTCTTCGATTTTTCTGACACCACTCCGGGCCCCCTTCGTAACTCATCAATCGGGTGATCGTGCTTTGACTTCCAATACAAGATCGCAGGATGCGGCTTATATGAACTCCGCTCTGCATCGGCCCGGCTGCCGGGGAAAGCATTTGTAACTTCCCATGAATTGTCCGGGCATGTCAAGAACAATTGTTGGGACTTCTTTTTTGATATGTAGAAGGCTATTTATCAGCGGGAAAGGTAGAACGCACCCAAGCCTCTCCGCCGCTGCGGAGGGACCAGTGGATTGCATCATCCTGCCTACCCTTTTGCAAACATCTGTTTGATGCCCCGCAGCGCCTGCCGCGTCCGCTCCTCATTTTCGATCAGCGAAAACCGCACATGCGCATCCCCGTAATCGCCAAAACCAATCCCCGGCGAGACGGCGGTTTTGGCTTCCGTCAGCAGCAGCTTTGAAAACTCCAGCGACCCCAGCTTCCTATACTGCTCAGGAATCTGGGCCCACACAAACATGGTTGCCTTGGGGCTAACCACCGGCCAGCCAAGCTTGTTCAGCCCCTCCACCAGCACGTCGCGGCGCTTGCGATAGTTCTCACAGATATCAAGCACACACTTCTGCGGGCCTTCAAGAGCTGCGATAGATGCCACCTGGATCGGCGTAAACGTCCCGTAATCGAAGTAGCTCTTCAGCCGCGCCAGCGCGCCCACCAGCTTCGGGTTGCCCACCATGAAGCCAATGCGCCAGCCGGGCATGTTGTAGCTCTTTGACAGAGTGAAAAACTCGACAGCGACGTCCTTCGCGCCCGGCACCTGCAGCACGCTTGGCGGCTTGTATCCATCGAAGGCGATATCGGCATAGGCCAGGTCCTGGATCAGATGGAAGCCGTACTCTTTTGCCAGCTCCACCAGCCGCGCCAGAAACGGCAGCTCCACGCACTCCGTCGTCGGGTTCGAGGGGAAGTTGACGATCAGCGCCTTGGGCCGCGGAACCATGCGCGGAATCAGCTCCTCAAGTTGCGCCAGGAACTGCTCGCGGTCGTGCACCGGCACGCTGATCACGTGCGCTCCGGCAATCACCGGCCCGTAAATATGAATCGGATAGCTGGGATTCGGTACCAGCACCGTGTCGCGCGAATCCAGAATCGCCAGGCACAGGTGCGCGATGCCCTCCTTGGAGCCGATGGTGACGATGGCCTCGGTCTCCGGATCGAGTTCGACGTCGTAGCGTGTCTTGTACCAGTTGCAGATGGCCTTGCGCAGCCGCGGAATGCCGCGCGAGACCGAATAACGGTGCGTCGCAGGCTTCAGTGCCGCCTCCACCAGTTTGTCTACGATATGTTTGGGCGTTGCCCCGTCGGGGTTGCCCATTCCAAAATCGATAATGTCCTCCCCGCGACGGCGGGCAGACATCTTCATCTTGCCGGTGATGTCAAAAACATAAGGCGGTAACCGCTGAATCCTGCTGAACTCTTCCATTCATCCAGTTTAAGGCAAAGGAGACCGGCGCCGCAGAGCGAAGACTTCCGGGCCAGCGAAGGTGAAAGAGCACGAATTCATCTAAACGTGTTTCATATTGACCAGAAATGAAATTGCACATTGAGAAACAATGTGTGGAGGGAGCGGTTTGCCGCAACGAGCGTGGTCGCGCTTGTCTCCGAGATGGGGAAATACGGTCTGAAGTAGCCGATTTCTGTTCGGGCAACCGCTCCTCCTACTTTAAAGGTGGCCCATGAACGCCCTTTTGGTTTATCCGGAATTTCCTGATACATATTGGAGTTTCAAACATGCGCTCAAGTTCCTGGGTAAGCGTGCCGCACAGCCTCCGCTGGGGCTGATGACAGTGGCGGCGTTGCTGCCAGGCGAGTGGAACAAGCGTCTGGTGGACACCAACGTGGAGAGTCTGCGCGACCGCGACCTGGCCTGGGCCGACGTGGTGCTGTTGAGCGGAATGCACATTCAGCGCGATCCTTTGCTGGCCATTGTGGAGCGCTGCCGCGCGCGCGGGCTGCGGACGGTAGTGGGCGGACCGATTGCCAGCAGCCTGCCGGCGGCTGAGCTGAAAACGGACCACGTAATAATCGGCGAGGCCGAGGAACTAATTCGAACTCTGGCGCGGGATCTGGAGCGGGGAACAGCGAAGCCGGTCTATCAGGCTGCGGAACGTCCGGAGATGAGCACCAGCCCGGTGCCCGACCTGAGCCTGATCAAGATGAACCGCTACTCGACCATGGCGGTGCAATACTCGCGCGGCTGCCCCTTCAACTGCGAGTTCTGCGACATTATCGAAATTTACGGGCGGCGTCCGCGCACCAAAGCCGTGGCGCAAGTGTTGGCCGAACTTGACCAGTTGCACGCGGCCGGCTGGCGCGAGGCGGTGTTCATCGTCGACGACAACTTCATCGGCAACAAGGCGCGCGCCAAAGAACTGTGCGTTGCGCTTGCCGCGTGGCGCAGCCAACACAAGAAAAGTTTTGACTTCCTCACCGAGGCCTCGCTCAACCTGGCAGACGATCCGGAGCTGATGCAATTGATGAAGGATGCCGGATTCATCTCCGTCTTTTTGGGCATCGAGACCCCCGATGTGCCGGGCTTGATCGCCACCAACAAGCTGCAGAACACGCGGCGCAGCTTGCTCGAAAGCGTAGCCGTCATCCAGAGCTATGGGATGCAGGTGATGGGCGGCTTCATCCTGGGCTTCGACACGGATCGCGAAGACATCTTCGACCGCATGGTCGACTTTATACAGAAGAGCGGCATCCCCATTGCCATGGTCGGCCTGTTGCAAGCCATGCCGGGAACGCAACTCTTTCGGCGCCTCCGCAAGGAGGGCCGCATTCTGGATGCGGGTGACGGCGACAATACCGACGACAAGCTCAACTTTCTTCCCCATATGGATTCTGCCAGGCTGCTGGAGGGTTATCGCTCAGTGCTCAAGCGAATCTACTCCAGCGGAGCTTACTATGAGCGCGTGAAGCTCTACCTGAGCCGCACTCAGCCAAAGCCTGAGAAAAAATCCGGCAGGCAGCGCGTGTCCCGGCAGCAGTGGATGACACGCGCAAATGCGCGGGCTTTCGTTACATCGATTGTCCGCCAGGGAATCTTCGGGCGGCAGCGCTGGAGCTACTGGAAGTTTCTGCTGGCGGTAGCCACACGCTATCGCCATTGCGTAGGCGCAGCCATGACACTGGCGGTAATGGGCTATCACTTGCAGGTGATCACGCGCAAGCTGTCGAATGCCGTGGAGTTGCCCATCCTGCCAAAAGCGGTGGCCGATAATGCTGTCGAAGATTCCCTGGGTTGAAGGGTACGGGCTTCAAATGCTGTGGAAAAATCCTGGCTTTGTAACAGGGCACGACTTCAGTCGTGCCGCAAAGAACCCCATTATCGACCTGGGCTTCAGCCCCTGAGGGACGTTTTTCGTCGAAGCTACGACAATTTCCGCGCCTCCGCTACTAAGCGGCGTACAACGGCGTGTATCGATTGGTAGCTGATGAAAATGTTGAGAAGGCTCACAACTGCTCCTCCGATGCCAAGATAAAACCCGCCATGGTCTTTATGTGAGGAGAGTTCAGCCATCAACCAAAGACAAATTGCAAGACAGAAAGATGAGGCCGGCAATTGCACGATTCCTGAGTCGAGAGGCTGTTTCTTGCACCATCTGTCGAAATAAAAGCGTATCCGTTCCATGGCCGCAAGTATAGCTCCAACAATCCGATCCGCCATTAAAGCCAACCACGGAATTTATACTGAAAGACAACATGACCACGTTCCTACCCGTCGACGAACAGATGGACCTGCTCGAAAAAGGCGCCGCGGAGATCATCCGCGTGAGCGACCTCCGCGAGCGCCTTGAAGAGAGCCGCAAAACCGGCCGCCCGCTGCGCATCAAAGTCGGCTTCGACCCCACCGCTCCCGACCTGCACCTGGGCCACACCGTGCTGATGCGCAAGCTGCGCCACTTTCAGCAACTGGGCCACCAGGTCATATTTCTGGTAGGCGACTTCACCTCCCTCATCGGCGACCCCTCCGGCCGCAACGTCACTCGCAAGCCGCTCACCCGCGAGCAGATTGACGAAAACGCCAAGACCTATACCGAGCAGGCCTTTAAGATTCTCGACCGCAGCGAGACCGAGATCCGCTACAACTCCGAGTGGCTTGACAAGCTGGGCTTCGAGGGCACCATCCGCCTGACGGCGCACTTCACCGTCTCGCAAATGCTGGAGCGCGACGACTTCCACAAGCGCTTCCAGTCCGAGCAGCCCATCAGCCTCCACGAGATGCTCTATCCCGTGATGCAGGGCTACGATTCCGTTGCGCTTGAGTGCGATGCCGAGTTGGGCGGCACCGACCAGAAGTTCAATCTCCTCTGCGGCCGCGAACTCCAGCGCCACTACGGCCAGAAGCCGCAGATCGTGCTGATGACGCCGATCCTCGAAGGCCTTGACGGCGTGCAGAAGATGTCGAAGTCGCTGAACAACGCCATCGGCATCAACGAGCCAGCTGCCGAGATGTACGGCAAGCTGATGAGCATCTCCGACGATCTGATGTGGAAGTACTGGGTCTTCCTCACCGACCTCCGCCAGTCCGAAGTCGATGCTCTGAAATCCGAAGTGGCCGCCGGCAAGCTCCATCCCATGGAAGCAAAGAAGCGCCTTGCCCGCACCATCACCGCCGGCTTCCACAGCGAGTCCGACGCCCAAAGCGCCGATGAAAACTGGGCGCGCATGTTTCAGCAAAAAGGCGAAAGTGAAGATCTTGAAGAGGTCGCCGTAACCTATGCCGATGTAGCCGGCCCGGAGCCGAATCAGATTCGCCTACCCAAGCTATTGGTCGCTCTCGGTCTTGCTGCCAGCAACGCTGAAGCCAACCGAAAAATCGCCGAAAAGGCCGTGAAGCTCGACGGCGAAGTAGCCGCCAATCCGATGATTTCGCTAGCCTCACTTCCGGCCCGCCTCGTAGTCCGTCTAGGCAAGCGAGCCAAGGTCGCAGTCATCAGCTCCTGATGGCCACATAAGTAATGTCCGCACAAGCGCGCTTGAGTTGAAGAGCACAAAAATGCCTGAGCGTCGAGCAAAAAACGCGCCGGAGGCGCAGAGTTCGTTAGCCCCGCGCTTTAGCGTGGGGGAAAAGGGATTATATAGTTTCGTTTCGGAGTCCCGTAGGGACGGCGCAACGGCCGCAAGCGCCCCATCCATTTCCGCGTTCTTTGCGGAAATGGATGGGAATGAGGAGCTAGCATTTTATTGCCGGATCTATAACAGTCAGACCGACGCAGGTTTCTCATAACGGAGGGAGCAGGGGCCTTCAGGCCCCTGAAAACAGCCTCACAACAAAAGTGGCTTTAGCCACGGGCTCTTCGCCTATAGAGTCGACCCGCCAGCCCCACACTCACACTCACACTCACACTTTCTCTTGCCGCGCCATCACCCCGGATACGACCCTGCAATATAGCTCTGCAAAACCTCGATCACCCGCTCCTGCCCGGTGATCACCCACTTCACCATATCGCCGATCGACACCATGCCCACCACCTTATCCTGCTTCATCACCGGCAAGTGGCGGATAT
>JBEKUB010000002.1:0-196228 GCA_049515455.1 Occallatibacter sp. | reverse complement strand
TTCGCCCATGTGCATCCCAAATCGACTGCTCGATAAAAAAACCCGCCGTCTCATGTCCCTCGCCAACATTTCGTTGGTCATCGGCCTGCTGCTATGGCTTTTCATTCACCCCGCCGCCCAGATGGAGCAGAATTGGCTTCATGCAGCCTGCGGCTTCCTGCTCGGCTTCTCCATCACCGTCAATCTTCACGGACTTTGGGTCGCCCGCCGCGGCCGCCAGAAGCAGACCTGACTCTGCGCGCAGCTGTTAATTTGGAAGTCAACTTGGTCTCTTGCATGATCTCCTTGAGACAGCAAGTTGCGTCAGGGCACGACTTCAGTCGTGCCGAAAGAGCGACAATGTTGTGTTGGGCTTTAGCCCCTGCTGTTTTTGTTTTCAATTAATTGCGATTTTTTCAAGAGGCTTAACTGTGTCATTGTTAATCAGGCCCAAGAGTCCCAACCATGCTTCTGAAGAAACTAAAAGAATCTCCCGAAAAAATGGTAGCCTGCGGGATGCTACTGGTCACCGTCGGCTTAGTGCTCATCGTCCTCGGCGTCCTGTGGCCAAAACTCCCCTTCTTGGCGAACCTTTGGCCCACCTGGAACGACTTCCTTCACGGCTTCGTCTTCGGCTTCGCCATCACCCTTGAAATCGCCGGTTTGGTCATCAATACCACTGCCGCCGCAAACAAACGCAAGACCCTATAGAAACCGCTCCCGTTCCTCTTCCGAAGGCAAGGGGCAGCTTTCCAGCCGCCCCCAGATCCTGTACCGCCAGCGCGCAATGAGCCGGTAACCCAGATCGCGAACCGGTCTCGGAACCCACCTCAGCCCCACGCCGACCGTCGGCCAGGGCCAAGGCAGCTCGCGCAGCATCGCCACCACGGCATCGGAGCGTTCCAGCAACTTCTCCCCCGGCCCATCCGCATCCTTGACCACCAGAATCGTCCCCGGCCCCACTCCGGAAACCTCCGTCCCAATCCCATGCTGTTCCAGCAAAGGGGCAACCTTCGCCGACTCCGACGCCACAAAGCGCAGCCGATCTCTGCTGTCGCGCCGCACAAACCACCGCACAGCCCGGTTACAAAATCCGCACCGTCCATCAAAAACCACCAGCAACCGGCCGCCGATACTGAGTTCATCATTCATCTGCAGCTAGGATGACAGAAACCAGGTTAGGACGACAGAAACAAGCTCGCAATCGCACGATTTTGTTGCCAATCTAAATAAGGGATATCCATTCAAACGAGGAATGTCCGCTCAATCGCTTAAACGCGCCGGAGGCGCAGCGTATGTTAGCCCCGCGCTTCACCGGGGTCCCCAAGAAACGGTCTTTGTTTCTTGGGGCGGAAGCGTGGGGAAAAGGGGTTCCATAAGTTCGTTCCGGAGTCCCGTAGGGACGGCGCAACGACATTATTTATCTAGGAAAAATTAATATAAAAACCCGCTCATGCATGACGCCATATGACAGCGATCGATAACACCGGCATGCGCCGCCTTCTATACTGAACCCATCATGAGCACCAAGCCCCGCACTCGTTCCCAAGCCCTCCAGCAGCGCGCAGAGCGTTTCTTCCCCGGTGGCGTCAACTCTCCCGTGCGGGCCTTTCGCGCTGTAGGCGGCAAACCTCCATTTATTGAGAGCGCTAAAGGCGCCTGGCTCACCGACGCCGACGGCAACCGCTATATCGACTACTTCGGCTCCTGGGGACCGATGATTCTCGGCCACGCATTCCCTCCGGTGGTCGAAGCCATCCAGAGAGCCGCCCGCAACTCCGCCAGCTTCGGCGCCTCCACAGGCTCCGAAGCCGACCTCGCCGAGCGCATCACCGCCTGTTACCCGGCCATTGAAAAACTGCGCTTCGTCAGCTCCGGCACTGAGGCCACCATGTCGGCCATCCGTCTGGCCCGCGCCGCCACCGGCCGCAACATCATCGTCAAATTCGAGGGCTGCTATCATGGCCACTCCGACGGACTGCTGGTCAAAGCCGGCTCCGGCGTAGCAACCTTCGGCATTCCCGGCTCAGCCGGAGTTCCGGAGGAGATCGCCCATCTTACCCTGGCCCTGCCCTATAACGATCTAGCCGCCGTTGAAGCAGCCTTCGCCGCCCATCCCGGTGAAATTGCAGCCATAATTCTCGAACCCGTAGTCGGCAACGCCGGCTGCATCCCGCCCGCCCCCGGTTATCTCGCCGGCCTGCGCACCCTCACCGCCCGCGAAGGAACCCTGCTGATCGTCGACGAAGTCATGACTGGCTTCCGCGTAGCCCTCGGCGGCGCCCTCGAGCTCTACAACATCGACGCCGACCTGGTCACGCTCGGCAAGATCGTAGGCGGCGGTCTGCCCGTAGGCGTCTTCGGCGGCAAACGCGCCCTGATGGACCAACTCGCCCCGCTAGGTCCCGTCTATCAAGCTGGAACCCTCAGCGGCAATCCTCTAGCCATGGCCGCCGGAATCGCCACGATCTCATATCTTCAAGCCAACGCCGCCCAGGTTTATCCCCAACTCGAAGCCACAGCCAAAGCCGTATTCGAAGGCGTAGCCGCCGAAGCCGCCCGAGCCGGAGTTCCTCTCACCCTCAACCGCGTAGGCTCCATGGGTACATGGTTCTTTACCTCAGGCCCTGTCCTCAACTACGCTCAAGCCGCCCAATCCGACACAGCCGCCTTCGGCCGATTCCACCGCGCCATGCTCGATGCCGGCATCTGGCTCCCACCCTCGCAGTTTGAAGCCGCATTCCTCAGCACTGCCCACGGAAAAGATGAAGTAGCCGCCACCATCGCCGCCGCAAAAGAAGCTTTTCAGTCCATCCGTACCGAATAAACCCGATAATCAGAAGTCGGATAAGCAACAAAAAGTCTGGGTGCCCCAGGTCCCGCCTTTGGGACCTGGGATACCACAAAACTCAACCGCCCCAGCTCGTTACCCCCAAGCATCCAGCGTCACAAACCGATGCGTATCCTTATACCGCATAACCAACCGCCCAGCCGCCTCTACAGAAGGCCCGCGGAACGCGCTCTGATCCACATTGCTGCCGTCGTGCAGCACAATATTTGCAGCCCACCCCCACCGCTCCAGCCGATCGATCGAGTGCTCCAGCCGCTTCACAATCAACTCCGTTGAAGGCTCTTTCCAATCCGAAGTCATCGCGTTCCAAAGCACCGGAACCAGTCCCAGCCGCCGAGCCGCCTTCATCACCCCAGGCCGGCGCGCCCCAAAAGGCGGCCGAAAAAACCGCACCGGCACTCCCGCAATCTGCTCCAGCGTTTCCTTGGTCCGGGTCAGTTCATCATGCAGCCGCTGCGTCGGAGCCAACGCCAAATTGGGGTGGCTCCAAGAATGATTCCCTATCACATGCCCAGCCGCTACAATTCTCCGCACCAGCTCCGGCTCCGCCTCGGCATGACTGCCCAACATAAAAAACGTCCCCCGCACATCGTGGTTCGCCAGCACCTCCAGCAGCCGCGGCGTAAATGCCGGGTTCGGCCCGTCGTCAAAGGTAAGCGCCAGTTCGCCCGGCCGCCTTGGAGCAACCAGCGCCCGCCCAAAGATCCGCGACCCAGGCCAGTACGCCGCATAAGCGCACCCCCCCGCCGCCAGGCCCAGCCCAACCGCCGCGCCCAGCCCCGCATAAATCCCTTGAGTTAATGGAGAGTACATTCTCCCTACTAGTTTGCGGCCCAGCCCGTTGCGAGAGCAAGGCACCGTCAGAACGAGAAGCTACTCCCGCTACTCTGATGTTGTCGGGTCGATCACCGCACGAACTTCAGCGATGCTGTTAGCCGGAAAGCCACCCATCTGCGCGTGCTTCCGCACTGACGCTTCATCCGGAGCGATGTAGACGCAATAGATCTTGTTATCCGTCACGTAGCTGTGGACCCACTGGATCTGCGGCCCCATCTCGAGCAACACGCCGCATGACGTCTGCGAAACAGCTTTCAGTTGCTCAAGCGTCAGCTTTCCTACTTCCGGAATCTCTCGTTCAATCACAAACTTGGGCATTTTTTCGACCTCGCATTTCAGATTTTTTGCACCGGGGAAATCGAGCAGGCTGATTCTATCTCAACTCACAACTTGCCCGCATCAGCAAAAATGGCACGCCCCCATTGCCCCCATCCCTGCCCACCGGCGTATACTCCCCTTGTACGGGTCGCATCCTGAGCAAACGGAGCGGCACTGGAGAACACATTGAGCATCACCAAATTCCCCGCCAGTTCAACCCCAGCTTCACCCAGCTCCCCCTTCACAAAAGTCACCATGCCCGCGCTTGCTGAGATGAAGCGTAGCGCCAAGCCCATCACCTCCCTCACCGCCTACGACTATCCCACCTCCCGCCTGGCCGACGAAGCCGGCATCGACCTCATCCTGGTCGGTGACTCGCTGGCCATGGTCGTCCTCGGCCATGAAAACACCCTCGCCGTCACCGTCGACGAGATGCTCCATCACACCCGCGCCGTCCGCCGCGCCGTCCGCCGCGCCTTGCTCGTCGCCGACATGCCCTTCGGCAGCTATCACGGCACAGTAGCCGATGGCCTCACCAACGCCATTCGCTTCATCAAAGAAGCCGGCGCCGAAGCCGTCAAAGTCGAAGGCCCGCGCATCGATCTCGTCCGCGCCCTCACCGAGTCCGAAATCCCCGTCGTCGCCCATCTCGGCCTCACCCCGCAGAGCCTTCACCGCATGGGCGGATACCGCGTCCAGGCCCGCACCGCTGAAACCGTCCTCCAACTCAAGTCCGACGCCCAGGCCCTCGCTGATGCCGGAGCCGGCGCAATCGTCCTCGAAGGCGTTCCCCGTGAAGTCGCCGCCGCCATCACCGCAGAGCTCTCCATCCCCACCATCGGCATCGGCGCCGGTCCCGATTGCGACGGCCAGATTCTTGTCTTCCACGACCTCGTCAACCTCACCTTCGCCCCCGCACCCAAGTTTGTCCGCCAATATGCCGACGCCGCCGCCCAAATCCGATCCGCCATCGAGCACTATCGCGACGACGTAGAGCACCGCACCTTCCCCTCCGACGAAGAAAGCTACCACCTCCCCGAGTCCGCGCAACGAGCCCTTGAATCCAGAGAAACATCAACCCGCAAGCTAGGCACGCTCCGAAAAGCCTGATACCCCAGCCGCTAACCAGCCACTAACACTAACCAGCTAATATCTCGATAACCTTTTTTGATTGTCATCCTGAGCGGAGCGCAGCGGAGTCGAAGGATCTGCGGTTGTTTTTACTTTTCTTCGGCTCACTGAATTGGGTCGATCAATATTGAAGGGTACGGGCTTTAGTCCGTACATTACCCCGCAATATCAACGCGGGCTTTAGCCACGAGGAAAGCCAGATAGACACTCCAATGCAAATCCTCCACACCGTCTCCGAACTCCGCCAATGGTCCCGCCACCAGCGCGCCGCCTCTCAAACCATCGCCCTAGTCCCCACCATGGGCGCACTCCACGCCGGCCACGCATCCCTCATCCGAGCCGCCGCATCCTCCTGTACCCAGGTTGCCGTCAGCATTTTCGTCAACCCCACCCAATTCGCCCCCAACGAGGATTACTCCCGCTATCCCCGCACCTTTGAAGCCGACTGCGCTGTCGCCGAAGCCGAAGGAGCCCACGTAATTTTCGCTCCCACAGTCGAAGAGCTCTACCCACCCGGCGCGTCCACATTTGTTGAAGTCGAAAACCTGAGCCAACGTCTCGACGGCAAATCCCGCCCCACCCATTTTCGCGGCGTCGCCACCGTAGTCTCCAAGCTCCTCATCGCCGCCGAGCCCGACCGCGCCTACTTCGGCCAAAAAGACGCCGCCCAGGTCGCCGTCCTTCGCCGCATGGTCGCCGACCTCCTTCTCGCCACCGAAATCGTAGTCTGCCCCATCGTCCGTGAGCCCGACGGCCTGGCCCTAAGCTCCCGCAACCTCTACCTGTCCCCCGCCCAGCGCACCCAGGCCCTCGCCCTCAGCCGAGCCATCCGCAAAGTAGAATCCCTCGCAGCCAGCAACGAGCGCCGCGCCCCCAATCTCATAGAAGCCGCGCGTCAAATCTTCGCAGCCGAATCCGCAATCCGCATCGACTACATCGAACTAGTCGACTGGCCCACCCTCTTACCCGTAGAAATCGCCGCCCCCGGCTCTCTATTCGCCATCGCCGCCTACGTAGGCCCCACCCGCCTCATCGATAACATCATCCTTTGCTAAAACTGGTTCCATAAATCGGCTTAGCGTCAGGGCACGACAACTTCCCGCAATGCCGAATAACAACCTTTAGCGTCAGGGCACGGCTTCAGTCGTGCCAACCTAGACCCCGAAAAAGTACCGGGCCTTTAGCCCCTGCGGCCTGTCTTTCCGGAGGTAGGCCGGGGTTTTAATGCCGCCACAAACCCACCCATAACAATCCCTAAATCACGTACGCGATTGGATGTTCCGAAGATTTTTCGGACCGAATCGTCTCGCCCTGCATCGGAAAGCAAAGGAGTAATAAGATGGCAGCCAGCAAAGAAATAGACAAGGAAAACGGAAAAGGGCGTCTCGCGATGAACGCACCTCCAATCGTGGCGCCGCACGAGTGGGAGACTGCCCGCCAGCAACTCCTCGCAAAAGAGACGGCCTTCACCCACTCCCGTGACGCGCTGGCCGCTGAACGCCGCCGGATGCCGTGGATGGAGATCGACAAGAAGTACGAGTTCGAAGGACCCAAAGGCACGGTAACCCTGCTCGATCTATTTGAGGGACGCCGTCAGTTGGTCGTCTATCGCGCCTTCTTCGAGCCCGGGGTATTCGGCTGGCCCGATCATGCCTGTCGCGGCTGCTCCTTTGGCGCCGATCAGGTCGCCCACCTGGCCCATCTAAATGCCCGCGACACCACCCTCGCCTGGGCCTCACGCGCGCCGCAGGCGGACATCGCGCGCCTGAAGGCACGGATGGGCTGGGAGATGCCCTGGTACACCATCACCGACTGCTTCGACGTAGACTTCGGCGTCGACCAGTGGCACGGCCACAATGCATTCATCCGCGACGGCGACAAGGTGTACCGCACATATTTCATCAACAGCCGTGGCGACGAAGCGATGGGAACCACCTGGAGCTACCTCGATATGACAGCCCTCGGCCGCCAGGAAACCTGGGAGGACTCGCCGAACGGTTACCCCCAGACCCCGCCATACAAGTGGTGGAACTGGCACGACAACTACGACGCCGAGGCCGTCCCTGACCCGCTCTGGCTCGATATAACCACCGACCCCGCAGGAGCCGCCACCCGAAGGCGCGAAGCAGAGTCGAAAGCGTGCAACTGCTCCTGAGCGCGACATCTCCATCCCCGGTTTTCCTCCAATGGAGTGGATAAACACCTTGAGTTTGTTATGACCAACACGCAGGAACTCTTGTCCGGTTCGCAACTCGCAGCAACCAATACGGCCCGGTTCCCTAACGAGAGCTTGGAATATCGCAGGGCCCGCAACGCGCTCCTCGCCGAAGAGATCGAGTTGCGCCGCCACATTGAACGCGTGGCGGCTCAGCGGCGCGCTCTCCCACCGGGCGGAGAGGTCTCGCAGGAATTCGAGTTCGCCTCCGAGGCCGGTGCGGTTCGACTTTCCAGCCTCTTCGGCCGCAAAAACACGCTGATGATCTACAGCATGATGTTCGGTCCGGCGCGCAAAACGCCCTGCCCAATGTGCACATCGTTCCTCGCGGCCTGGAACGGAATCGCTATCAATCTGCGTGAGCGATGCGCCATCTTGGTCACGGCGCGTTCACACATAGCGCGGCTCATTGATTACAAGAAGCAACGGCGGTTCGACAATCTCCCCTTTGTCTCCGACCTTTCCGGTGATTACACGCGCACTTACGTCTCTCCCAACGACCTCGACCTGCCCGGCTTCAGCGTGTTCAATCGTCGCGACGGAACTGTTCGGCACTTTTATAGCGGCGAAATGAGCGGGGCGATGGCCGACCCCGGTCAGGACCCGAGGGGCGCGCCAGACCTTGACCCCCTCTGGCTGATGCTCGACCTCACACCCGAAGGCCGTGGCGGCGATTGGTACCCGATGCTCGACTACAGTCACGATGAAAGTGAAAGGAAAGCCACGCAATGAAATTAAGAGAAGATTCGAAGAGCGCCGGGTTCCTGGCGTGCCACATGAAATGGTAGGCGATGAGCCGGCATGCACTACCACGGCTAAGACTACGTGACCTCGGAAGGATCCGATTGTCTGCGCCTTGCCCAGGGACTATTCGCTTTACCGCCCGTCCGTTTGGACGCGACCTCTACTTCTGTTGAGTGGCATCGGCAGCGCGAGCGGCTCCCTGCAATGCCCCTCGCCGTCCGGGAGCGTTGACCAGCGCGGTCTCGAATGCCCTGGAGGCCGAAGAGAAGTTGCCGTATTCGAGTAATAGCTCTCCAAGTTGTTCGCGGGCGGGAATAATCGGTCCGGGTGTGGCAGGGAGTTTCTCGATTCCGTCCTCATCGTCGGCTGCGCTGCTCAGGGCGGAAGTCGCTTCATCGGATCGGCCCTCGGCCTGGGCTGACCAGGCGAGCACTTCGCGGGTCATGATATTGACCTGGGTTGCCCAGTAGGCATTCCCCGATGCGCGAAGCCTATCTTCGATTAGGCGCAGCGCCTCGGCCTGCTTGCGAGCCTCTTTGGGATTGCCGTTGCGGGCAAATCCGAGCCCACGCGCCCATACTGCGGTCGCCAGAACCTGCGGCAAAGCTGAGGGGGACGGCAAGGAAACCTTCTCCGCATCGCTCCATTGGTGCCGTTCGACGATGTAGCGGATAGGCATCACGGTTGCGGCGTAGCCTGACTTGAAGTCACTCATGTCCGGATTTTCCAGCGTGCTCAGCTCGTCAATGACCTGGACCGCCTCCCGATCGCGTCCACTTTGCAGGTACGCGTAAACAAGGTAGTCCATTGCGTGCAACTCTTCACCGGTATCGCCCAGCTGATGTGCGGCCGCCCTTGCCGCGAGGTTGGACGCGATGGAGTCGTCCCACATGCCAAGGCGAGTAAAGATGTGCGAAGGCATATGCAGCGCATGCGGAGCTGAGGGAGCGATCTTGGAGTAGGCCCGCGCGGCCGCGAGACCGCGGGATGCTAGTTCCTGGCTGTCGCAGGCATGAATGAGGTAATGCGGGATTCCGGCATGATTGGGAAATTCGCGATAGAGAGGCTCAAGCAGAGCGGCGGCTTGCTTCTGCCTGAAATGGGTCTTGTCGGTTGGGGATGCGCTCGAGATCAGCGCGAGCGCGTAGAAGACCTGAACCTCAACATCCGTGGAATTCGCCGCAGCGAGGTCGTGCATCGCGACTTCATAGTTTGACGCGCGCATGCTGTATGGAATGGCGGGATCGTTGAATATGAGGCTCAGTGCGTGGATGAAACCGCGCTCGCGTTCGGTGGGTGCGTTGAGCATTTCGGCCTGCCTGATCTCGTTCTGGGCGACGGAGATGCCATCGGCCGGAAGAGGGGGCTCCCATAGCTGATGGAAGTGGATCATCGCGACGCCCCAATGAGCAATTGCACAGTGAGGATCTTGTACGGCCACGCTCTGGAATGCCTCCTCAGCAGCGCTGTATGCGAAGGAGTGCAAGAGCGCAACCGCGCGGTCGAACTCCTGCTGGACTCCAGGTTGACAGGAGATGGGGAACGAGACCGTGCCCAGTTTTTCAGGCGCAGGGTGGTCATGTTTTTCCTGCGCGACTGAAAGAGTCGCCAGAAGAAATGCCAAAATGAGGATTCGCTGCATCTTTTCGGTCTCCGCAAAGCTTCAAAGATGTTCCGAACCCCTCCGATTTTACGATGCCGAGCCTACGATGCCGGGTCTACGATGCCGGGCGCCCCATCCATCGCGTATTTTGCGTTGGGTGGGATCGCATACACCCAACCGCACTTCAGCCTCTTTTCGGCCGGGTGCCCCATCCATCGCGTACTTTCGCGTACTTTGCGATGGGTGGGGCCGCACGACTCATAATCCCCTGCGCGGCCCACAATCCCAGCGCCTTGCCGTTGCTCCCGGAGGGAGCAAATGAAACTAGCCCCGGGTGGAACCCGGGGAAGCGCGCCCCAAAAGACCCCGCCGTCCCGTCGGGACGGCTTGACTCATACCGGGACGAAATCAATCCCACGGCCGGATGGCCAACCCCGACACCGGTTTGCAGAATATATGCCCGCGGAAGCGCACAATCATTCCATAACGCCGCTCAGGACCGAAGGGACGCCCCGCAAGCGCCCGTAACTCCTTTGCTGCCAAGAATCTGGAGCTAACCACTTTAATATGATGCGCTTGCAGCAGATCACCCGCTCCATACCACTGAAAACAAAGAATTTCCCGCAAACCACCCGGGGGGGATGGGCCCCCCACAAAGGTGCACCAGAGCACAATGAGGTCTTGTCAAAGCACCGTTGATCTTGCAGATCCTCCATTGACTGAGACTTCGTGGAGCAAAGCGAGCGTTGTACGCTGACGACGAAGCATAGCTTACGAATCTACCCACTCCATGCACAATTAACCCGGATTTTTGAACAGCGTCTCTCCGCGGTTCACACTCTCTCGCTCTACCGGTCACACGGTCTATCCTAGGTGTGACAATCCCATGTCCGACTTTGCCCAAACCGTGAAGCAGCAGGCCGACATCGTCAAGGTGATTGAGGGCTACATTCGCCTGCGCAAGTCCGGAGCGCAGAATTACCAGGGGCTCTGTCCCTTCCATAAAGAGAAGTCGCCATCGTTCTCCGTGCACGCGGTGCGACAGTTCTACCACTGTTTTGGCTGCCAGGCTTCAGGCGACGTGTTCAGCTTTGTGGGCAAAATTGAAAACGTCGGCTTTCCTGAGGCGGTGCGGATTGTGGCGCAGAAGTGCGGGATTCCGCTGCCCAAGCGGGAGTTTTCTTCGCCGGAAGAAGCAGCCGGAGCACGGATGCGGGCCAAGCTGCTCGATCTGCACGAGACCGCAACCGCTTGGTTTGAGGAGCAGTTGCGCGGGCCGGAGGGGGCCGTGGCGCGCGAATACCTTGCAGGGCGCGGACTTCCGGTTGAGGGGATCGCAAAGTTCAGGATCGGCTATGCGCCCGACAGCTTCAATGCTTTGCGTGACCGGCTGAGCGGAATGGCGGATGAAGAGGCGTTGCGGGCGTCCGGGCTGTTCAGCGCGAAAGAGCAGGGAGATGGGACGCTGGGGCACATCTACGATCGCTTCCGGAAGCGGGTGATGTTTCCCATTGCCGACGAAGGCGGCCGCGTGATCGCCTTCACCGCGCGCACGCTCGAAGCCGGCGACAAAGCAGGCGCCAAGTACATCAACTCGCCGGAGACGCCGCTCTATTCCAAAAGTCTGGTGCTCTTCAATCTGGACAAGGCCAAAGCCTCCATCCGCCAGCATGAGTTTGCCCTGCTGGTGGAGGGCCAGATGGACTGCATCTCTGTCTACCTGCGCGGCATTCGCAACGTGATTGCCACCAGCGGCACGGCCTTTACTGAGCAGCAGGTGGCGATTCTGAAGCGCCATGCTTCGCAGGTGGTGGTGAACTTCGATCCTGACGCGGCCGGCAGCAATGCCGCCGAAAAATCCATAGCCCTGCTCACCGAGGAAGGCTTCACCATCAAGATTGTGACCCTCGACGGGGGCCTCGACCCTGACCGCTTTATTCGCGAGCGGGGAGTGGAAGCCTATACGGCGGCTCTGCGCGGGGCGCGACGGCAATCCGATTACCTGATCGAGCGCGCCCGAACTGCGTTTCCGGGAGCCAGTGCGGAGCAGAAGGTGAAAGCCATGAACTTTCTGCTGCCGCATATTCGCCGCATGCCGGAATTGTTGGCCCGAGACCAGTTTGCCCGTGATGCCGCGCAAAAGCTGGGAATCGATTCAGCCGTGCTGCGGGAAGAACTGCGCCAAGCCGCCCTCCGCCGTCGCGACCGCATCGAGACGCGGGCCACGGCGCTGAGCGAGGTGGAGCGGGTGCTGCTGCGGGCGCTGGCCATCACCGATCCGGAAAATGAGCAGGCGCGGAGGCTGGCGGCCGATGCACTCGACCGGCAACCGGTTTGGTTTGAGCATCTTGGAACGTTCGCGGCCATGCAGGCGCTCGCTCATCGGCAGGCGAACGACCCGATGGACATGGTGGAAGATCCGGCGCAGAAGGCTTTGCTGGCTGAGACGCTGCTGGCTGAAACCAACCCGCCCGAAGAAAACGAGGTTCAGAGCGCAATCCAGGAGATCCAGGAGCGGGCCATCGAGAAGCAGCAGCGCGACCTTCGCGCCCTGATTGCCGAAGCCGAACGCTGCGGCGACCACGCCGAGCTGGCCCTTTTGACCCAGCAGAAGCTGGAGTTGGACCGCTCGCTACGCCAGTTACACAACCAAAAGCCGCCGGAACAATAGCCTCAGCGGTCGAGACGGCTAGCTCCTTAAGAAAGCGGAATCTTGCGCCCCATTAAGAATGCGGAGTTTTGCGTCGAAATTGCCTATTTTTGCGTCTAATTAGCAGGAGTCGGAACGGGCAAGAAGTAAAAATGCCCGCCCGGTTGCGAGGCAGCCCGTGTGGGTCTCGGCCCGGCCCGGATTTTTCATTGGGAAAACCGTGGCAAACTGTGGTAATCTATTGATCTCTGTGAGGATGCGCGCCACTCTGCCCCAACCATGAGCTGCGGCTCGCGGGCGACCCAGGTGAAACCTGAAGCGCTAGTCATCCTGTTCCGAGCAACCCTGAAACCGCATTTTTTGCGGGGACTGAATGTCTGTGTCCGCATGTGCCGAATTCCGTATTTCCACCAGGAAATACAGGATTTTTTTCGCACGCTTTATGACCAGACTCGCACCAGTGCGCAAGACGCTGCTGAATCTGCCTTGCGCGGGCGCATGAACGGGGATGTACCTTGAACGTAATCGGGCTGGCCGCAGTATCCCTGGTCATGCCGTAGAGAGTAGGAATAATTTGGCAATTGATAACAAATTTGAACACGAAGTTGAAGGCATTGTGGAAGTGGGTAAGGAGAAGGGCTACCTGACTTACGGCGAGGTTAACGACATCCTGCCGGAAGACATCAGCACTTCACCCGACGACCTTGATGACCTGATCACCACCATCGGCACTCAGGGCATTGACCTGCTTGACACGCCCAAGTTTCACGGCGATAAGGATTTTGAAGCGGAAGAGGGCGAAGACGTCGAGCTTGATCTGACGCCGGGGACACTGGAAAAAACCAACGACCCGGTGCGCATGTACCTGCGCGAAATGGGCACCGTCCCGCTGCTCACCCGCGAAGGTGAAGTGGAAATCGCCAAGCGCATTGAGCGCGGGCAGCTGCGCGTGCTCAAAGCCATTTCGCGTTCGCCGATTGTGATTCGTGAAATCGCCGCCCTGGGCGAAGACCTCAAGCGCGGCGTCCGCAACGTCAAAGAAGTGGTGATCTTTGACGAAGAAGAACTCACTGAAGAAGTGGTTCTGACCCGTGTCAAGGCCACCGTGGCCCGCATTGACGCGCTGGTCAAGCACCAGAAAAAGGTTGCCCTGCTTGAAGAAAAGCTGGCAGGCCCGGCGCCCGCCACCAAGGCCAAAATCCGCGAACACCGCCGCGTCCGTTGGCTCATCTCCCGCGAGAAGGTGCTCATTTCGCGCATCGTGCGCGAACTCAAATACACGCCCCTCGAGCGCAAGCGCCTGCTCGACAAGGTCAACAAGACCGTCGACACCATGCGCACGCTTGAGCGGCAGATTCGCTCGCTCGACCAGAAGTATGACGCCTCAAAGAGCGACGAACTGAAGAAGGAATATCGCCGTCAGCAGAAGAATTGCCGCGCCGATCTCGAAAAAATCGAAATCGACGCCGGCGTGGTCATCCTCGAACTCAAGCGGACCCAGCGCGAGATGATCCAGGGCGACATGGACGCCGAGCAGGCCAAGCGCGAGCTGATCGAGGCCAACCTGAGATTGGTGGTTTCAATCGCCAAAAAGTACACCAATCGCGGATTGCAGTTCCTCGACCTCATTCAGGAGGGAAACATCGGCCTGATGAAAGCCGTGGATAAGTTCGAATACCGCCGCGGCTACAAGTTCTCCACCTATGCGACGTGGTGGATTCGCCAGGCCATTACGAGAGCCATTGCGGACCAGGCCCGCACCATTCGTATTCCTGTCCACATGATCGAGACCATCAACAAGCTCATCCGCACCAGCCGCCAACTGGTCCAGGAGCTGGGTCGCGAGCCATCGAGCGAAGAGATTGCCCGCCGCATGGATATTCCCGTGGCCAAGGTGCGCAAGGTGCTCAAGATCGCGCAGGAGCCTATTTCGCTCGAGACGCCCATCGGCGAAGAAGAAGACTCGCACCTCGGCGACTTCATTGAAGACCGTCAAGCGGTTTCGCCCAGCGAAGCGGTCATCAGCGTGAACCTTAAGGAGTACACCTCGCAGGTTCTTCGCACGTTGACCCCTCGCGAAGAACGCGTAATCAAGATGCGCTTCGGCCTCGAAGACGGCTCCGAGCACACGCTGGAAGAAGTAGGCCAGAGCTTCCAGGTAACTCGCGAGCGCATCCGCCAGATCGAAGCCAAGGCCCTCCGCAAGCTGCGGCATCCCTCGCGCAGCCGCAAGCTGAAGGCATTCGTCGAAGGCGTGAAGGATATGTAACTTGGCAGTAAGTCAAACATAAAAGAGCCGCAGTCCTCTAAAAGGGCTGCGGCTTTCTTGTTGTTGTGTTACAAACTATTCGCCGACTCAGCGGTTTGTGGCTAGAGGCAAGACTCGCTGGACCAACTCATCGGCGAATTTTTGTTTCTCTTCATAGAAAGGAAAATGGCCAGAGTGATCAAACCAGATCAACTCCCTTTTTGGGGCGCTGATCGTTTGGCTATACTCTTCGATCAGGGCAGGACGGCAGTATGGATCCCGTCTTCCTTCAAAAAAGAAGATCGGTACTTTGAAGTCGGGTCCGAGTTTAGTCAGATCTACCTCCGATAACTGGGGAAATAGAATCTGGCCTGAAAACATCTGGCCGCGGACAAAACCTACATCATCCGCGAGAGAATATTCCGGAGCGGACGCAACATCAGTCAGAATTCTCTTTACATCCGTGAACTCATCTTTGCTCGGCGGCGGCCCGAGTAACTCTCCCGCCCACTTATTCGCGACAAACATCTTGCCCATATCCGCGTTCGGCCCAGGATAAGGAGCGATAGCTTCCAATTCTTTCACAGCCTGTTCGTTGTGCAGACTGCGAGCCTGTTGCAAGTCATCCTTATAGACGGCCTCCGCATTCGCCCACATGTTCACGATCTGACCTACTCCCACATAGGCGTAGATCAGATCCGGGTGTTCGTGCGCCAGCCAAAGGCCCAGCACACTTCCCCACGAATGACCCACGACAACGATCTTGTCCCTCTTGAACCGATTGCGAAGATAGTTCACCACCTCAAGCGTGTCCTGCTCCATCTGTGGCGCATTCATGGTTCTGCGCTGAAGGTCTTTGTCATTCGACGTATAAGTCTTCCCCGCCCCCCGTTGATCCCATTCGACCACGGTGAAGTGCTGCTCCAAGGGCGCTTGAAACGAGCCCGCAAGAGGGATAAAAGCGATGCCCGGACCACCGTGGATGAACAAAAGAATTGGATTGTTGACGTTCTGGCCTCGGACCTCGATCCACTGGTCGATACCGCCGATGCGCACGGATTCGAGGCTGTCGATGCCCTGGGGTGAATGAATTGCGCGGTCTTCGGCAACCTTGTGCCGCAGATAAAGCCGATAAAACAGGGCAGTCGAGAGCGCTGCAACAACGAGGCAAACGGTTGCCGCGACGACAAACTTGAAAATCTTCCAGATCACACGCCAACCTGAGGGAAGGTTCCCACTGTTGGTACGCAAGGTCGCGCGTCCATGTTCCGGGGTGAGAAGCGACGAACTTTTCAAAGCCGCACATTGCAGATAATTAGCTGCTGTTGGCGCACAATAAAACAGTCGGCAGTGTCGGAGATGCCCCGGTTCAATCTGTCAGGTATGTGCCCGGCCTGTTCTGTCAACAATCCGCCCGGTTTATACCCCCCTGGTACCCCCCACCCCCACCCTTAAATTGCTCTTTTCTGATGCCTGCATTTCCTATAACTATCGCTAAATCAGCAGTTTAAAGAATCTTCCTCTTTACCAATCAGTAAACAGAGCCGTCCGATTTCGTCCATATTCATGCTGTTTTTTGCCAAAAATCGAGCCATTCTGACCGGATTCCAAGCAAAATCCCGCATCGCGCAGCCTGACGGTTGCTTGGTTTGCCTGCTCGCAGTGGCTGGCGCGATAATCGAATTTGATCAGCCAGGACAATGTTAGAAACTGAAAGTCTCAATCGAACGCGGAATGAGGCCGTCGAGGAGTTTGTCTGCTCCAGGGACGGAACGCGCATTGGCTTCAGCCGCTTCGGCGAAGGGCCCGCGGTCGTCTTTGTGCACGGCAGTCTTTCGCAGGGCCTCGATTGGCGGGGCGTTGCGGACTGCATGGCGAGCCGGTTTACATGCTTCATGATGGATCGCCGTGGGCATGGACTGAGCGATGTCGAAACCGGATCCTACTCCATTGGCCGCGAGTATGAGGATGTGAGTGCGGTGCTCTCCGTCGCGGGACGCGATGCCAGTTTGGTGGGCCATTCCTTTGGGGCGATCTGTGCGCTGGGGGCCGCAATGAGGGCTTCAGTGCGACGGCTGGTCTTGTACGAGCCTCCTCTGCCTATCGGTGGACTGGTGGCGGGCGAAAATCTAGCGCCCTATTGCCAAGCGGTGGATGATGGCCGGCTGGACGATGCCCTGGAGATGGGCCTTAAGGAGTTTGTCCGGTTGCCGGGCGAGAACGTTCACGCTATGCGCAAGTCCAGGTCATGGCCGAAACTGGCATCCATGGTTCCCTCGTGGCCACGCGAGCTCGAAGCCATGGACAGCCTCGCCGGGGACGTGGATGCCTACGTTGCCATCACCTGTCCGACCCTGTTGCTGCTGGGGACTGAAAGCGCGGAACATCCATTCCGGCATGCCATCGCGGCACTTTCCAAAAAGATGCCGAATGTGAGGACTGTCAACCTCAAGGGACAAAGCCACATGGCGATGCGCTCCGCGCAGAACCTGCTTGCCGAACAGATCTCCGAATTCATTGCGGAATGACGGCTATTTCAGGTCAGTCATCTCTTCTTCGTTCAGCCTGATCCCCGCCGCGGCGATGTTCTCCTCAAGATGCGCAACCTTCGATGTGCCCGGAATCGGCAGCATCACGGGCGACCGTTGCAGCAGCCACGCCAGCGAAAGCTGCGCGACTGAAGCTGAGTGCTGCGCGGCGATGCGAGCCAGCTTCTGGGCGTCGGGCGCGTCGGGCTTGAGCAGCTTGCCGGCGTTGATGGGATACCAGGGCATGAAGCCGATGCCCTGCTGCTCGCAGTAGGTGAGTGTTTCCTCATTGCGGCGGTCAGCGAGACTGTATCGATTCTGTACAGTGACGATTGGGACGATCCTGCGAGCTTCCTCGATCTCCTCTGGGGTGACTTCACTCAATCCAATGTGGCGGATCTTGCCCTGCTCCTGCATCTGCTTCAGTGCGCCGAGCGATTCTTCAAGTGGGGTGCGGGGGTCGATGCGATGGAGCTGGTAGAGGTCGATGCGGTCGAGCTTCGAGCGGCGCAGACTCATCTCGACGCACTGGATCAGATAGCCTGCGCGGCCAACATATTCGGTCTTGGCCGGCCCCTGGCGAGTGATGCCGCCCTTGGTGGCGATGACCAGGTCGGCCGGATACGGATAAAGTGCTTCGCCAATCAGGCGCTCGGCAATCTCCGGGCCGTAGGCGTCTGCGGTATCGATGAGGGTGACACCAAGCTCGACGGCTCGGCGGAGGACGCGCTTTGCTTCGGCCGGGTCGGCAGGCTCACCCCAGGCGCCTTCGCCTACCAGGCGCATGGTTCCGTATCCCAGGCGATGAACGTGAAGATCGCCTCCGATGAAAAATGTCCCGCTGGCGGATGCGGAGGGGGTTTGGGCGTTCATATTTGGTTGGATGCAGCGGTTGGGTGAGGTGGTGCGTAATTGGCAATTTTGTGATAGTGGAACCTCGGTCATGCCGGGTGCGTATGTAGAATTCAGGGCAACGCAAGGAGAACCGATCTATGAGCAGCCAACCGTATCCTAACCCGCAAGCAGTTTTTTATATGCAGTACGAGATGGTGCGCCGCGACGAGGTGGTGGGGATACTGCTGGCGCTGTTCCTGGGCGGCTTCGGCATGCATCACTTCTACCTGCGACGGATCGGGTTGGGGATTCTTTATCTGTGCTTCAGTTGGACACCGATTCCGTGGGTGCTGGGCTTTATCGAGTGCTTCTTCATGCCTGGACGGGTGAGGGAGTTCAATGCGATTCAGGCGGCAGGGATCGCGGCTTCGCTGGGGATTGCGATGCCAGGGTGGGGCCAGCCATTCAATGTGACGGTGAATATGCCATCTGCCGTCCCGCCGGGGACGCTACAGGCCTGCGGGCGCTGCGGGCAAACGACCCCTTCGGGGTCGAGGTTCTGTTCGGCTTGTGGTGCGACGCTGTAAGGCGAGATACTGGGCGGCCCTATTGGGTAGTTTCCGGATTGGCGATCGTTCGCCCAGTATGGGCAAAGCTGATTCAGTTAAAGGCCAGTCTGCAGATTTCGATACAATATATCTGAATCCAATCATAGCCGTGACTAAGGTCTGACCCGAAGACCCGCTCATCGCGATATGGCCGCGATGAACGGGGCACGGCTTCTTGAGGCGCATCACGATTCCTAGGGGCTAATGAGCGGGCCACCTGCGGCAAGTTGTCAATGTTTCTCACAACTAGTAAGTTACGGAGACTGTTCATGAAATTGAAATTATTTGCGTTAATGCTTTGTCTCACCTTTGCCGCAGCAGCAATGGCCAAGGAAACCGAGTTACCCGATTCCTGCGGTGACCCCAACACGAAATTCGATGTCACAACCCAAAAGAGCACGGCTGCACTGCCTGCACCTGATGCCGGCAAAGCCTTGATTGTATTTCTCGAACCGAATGAGGAGCCTTGTTTGGGATGCTACACCCAAAGATTTGCCATGGACGGCCAATGGGTTGGTGCAACCAAAAAACACTCGTACTTCACTTTGCAAGTGGAAGCTGGCCAACATCATTTCTGCTCTACAGGCGTAATGCGGAACACAATAGCGATTCGCTCGTTTGAGGTAAAAGCCGGAGGAACCTACTTTCTCCAAGCGAGATGGATTCCTCATGGTGGTAGCGCCGGAAGCGCTTATGGTGGCCCCATAACCGAGGAGGAGCACAATTCCCAGGTCGTCCCCGGAGGGAAGAGTGCTCTTCTCTACGGTATGTCTTTGCTGGATGAGGAGAAAGGCAGGTACCTCATCAAAAGCTATGAAGTGGCGGAATTCAAAAAGAAATAAATCATCCGTCGATTTCGAATTTCAAGTTGTTAGTGGCGCATTTGCCGACGAGAATCATAGAAGGAAAACCAAGTGCCCTATTCCTTCCGAAGAGAATTTTGAAGGAATGGGGCGCTTGAGCTGCGGGCAAACGAATCTGACGGGGTCGAGGTTTTGTTCGGCTTGTGGCGGGACGGTGTAAAGCGAGATACTGGGCGGCCCTACTTGGGTAGCTTCTGGATTGGCGGACTAATGTGTAAATCGGGTTTGAGTCTAAGAGCGACAGCAGGCCGATTGGATCACAGTCCTCAAGCCCGTTGAGGAAGCACCGCGGCAGAACTGCAATTGGTAGGTGGTGCGTCCGCTTCCCAAACAATCAAAGCTTCCGAGGCAAGCTCAGGGCGTACGCTTGTCGTCCGCTCGTTCAGGCCCCTCGCGGGCGCAGGTTGGAAGGCCCAGACCACAACCTTTTGTGGTAGACTTCCTCCAACATTGGAAGTTGGAAGCCAAGATGATGGAGTTTCCCCATGGCACATCCAGTTCCAGTTCGACTTGTCCAAACAGCAATTCAATCCACCAGCACAGCGAATGATCGGTTTCGTTGAGGCTTTGTCGCGGAATTCTGAACAAGTTCACCACAGGAGGAGCTTATGCCCAGTTCAGGAACAGGAAATGCATTAGCAAACAACCCCTACAACGGTACGAGCGTGAGTTCGCCGGGTATCTCTGGCGAATCGAACACCGGACCCGGGGTTTCGGGCCAAAGCATCGGCCTTGTCCCGGCCGGCGATACAGTCGGGGGGGCTCAGCCCGCATCCGATGGTGTGCTTGGGCAGGGAATGAACGGCGTTCATGGCATCTCGACCGCCAAGACGACGGCCACAACAGGCGCGGGAGTTTGGGGTGAGAACTCCTCCGGCGATGGCGTTGTCGGCGTCGGCTACCACGGGGTTCATGGAATCTCCAGTAGCGTGGGGGCCGCCGGAGTTTGGGGCGAGAATAGCGCCACTGGAAATGGGGGTCCTGGAGTCAGCGGGACCAGCACCAACTCGGACGGCGTCCACGGGACGAGTACTTCGAGCCAGCATGCGGGAGTCTCCGGCGTTAACACCAGCGGAGGATACGGTGTCTGGGCCTCCGCGAAGACAGCAGGATACTTTGAAGGCGATGTTGATGTGACTGGAGCTTTAAGCGTGACAGGAGCCTTGAACGCTCAGGCGGCTGTCACAGTGGCCGGGACTTTGACGGCTCAAGGAAACGTCGCAGTGACTGGAACCCTGACGGCGCAAGTAGACGTCGTTCTCG
This sequence comes from Occallatibacter sp., assembly GCA_049515455.1. Lineage (GTDB taxonomy): Bacteria > Acidobacteriota > Terriglobia > Terriglobales > Acidobacteriaceae > Telmatobacter. The sequence continues at coordinate 175,556 of JBEKUB010000002.1, read as the reverse complement.
GCTCAGACTGCGCCGAAGACTTCGATATTGCATCGTGGGCAGACATCGACCCTGGCACAGTCATGGTTTTAGCCGAAAACGGCGCCTTGGAGCCGAGCCAGAACGCCTACGACAGAAAGGTTGCCGGGGTGATTTCCGGAGCCGGCGATTACAAGCCAGGCCTCATTCTTGGCAGGTCGAGTTCATCGCAAGAACGAATGCCGCTCGCGCTGGTCGGCAAAGTGTATTGCAAAGTCGATGCTGACCCGGCGCCGATCGCGATCGGAGATCTACTGACCACCTCGGGTCTGCCTGGATTCGGGATGAAGGCGACAGATCAGGCACGAGCTTTCGGCGCCGTGATTGGTAAGGCGCTCAAGCCCCTTCAAGCAGGTCAAGGCATGATCCCCATCCTGGTTGCCTTGCAATGACAGGGAGGTAATATGCCAGCATCGTTTCGGACTTTCGCGGCTACGCTGGGATACAAGCCAGCGCCGACCCTAAGCGCGCTGAGCGTGTGCCGCGCGCTCGGCTTCTCGCCAAAGATTTCGCTCAAGAAAGTTATGACCCAAATCGGAGCGCCGGTAACACCCACGCAGCTTTCTGCAAATGTAATTGCGGGTGAAAGTTATCAGTTTGGTTGGTCCGACCCGAGTGCGTTTCTCGATAAGCCGGCGCCTTCACAATTAATCCGCGAAGCGACGTCCTTTGTGTTCGAACTATGGCCCCCTGCGGGAGCGGCAGTTACTGAGAACTTTCAAGCCGTCGGTCCCAGTTCTCTCTCGGGCCAGAGTTTTTTCTGGAACGGAAACGGTACGTGGGCCTACAACGATCCGGGCGCTATCAATGCTGAGACCGGCGCGTACAGTTGGCGGGTCTGGTCAGTCAACGATTACGGCAGCACGGTGTCGCCAATGCAACACATAGGCACCAACGCGCCACACATTTGGTTTACGGTAAATTCGAATCAAACAGAGGTTACGGTCTTCGGCGCCGACTTCCCAGATAGCACCTGTACGGTCGTGGCGACTTGTTCCATGTTTAAACCAAGTTCAAATACAGGCGACATTACAAAGGGAGTGACAGTTGCGATAGTTTGTCAAAACGAGGGCCAGTACTGGACCTTGACGGTCACGGGAGCTGGCGGCGGTACGGCGACTGGGCAAGTAAACTGTAGCGGCGGGGCTTTTCCGTAGCGGCAGCTGTGGTTGCGCTGCACGCTCCGCAAATGCACATCGCAATTCCAATGGTTTTTCCGATCATTTGGTCTGTCATCGGCCGCTTGTTGCTCTGGACTGACCCTCCGCCTCTTCCGGATCGAGCTACATATTCGCATGGCCGGAGCGCATTGATTCATTAAACTGCGGCTTGGTGAAGTTCAGAGCGGCTTCGAGCTTGGCCTGGTACTCAGGGGCGCGGGCTAGCAACGCTGGAGTTGCCGAGGCAAACTCACCTTCGAGCTTGAGCAGGCCCTCGCCGGCTTTAAGGCTAGATTCGTCCTGGGCCATGCGGAGCAGGTCGGCTTCTGTCGTGTTCAGGTATTGCGCATCTCTGGGGTCGGCGATCCAGACCGGCTTGCTCTCGCCCAGCACTCCACTTAGCCAATAGATCTTGCGCAGCAGGTATTCCAGGCGCTCGGCGTCGTTGGTCTCGGTGAAGAGGAACTTCTTTTGCCAGCGGCTGTAGTAGCGGGTGGTTACGGGAACAGGCTGGCGGTTGCCGGACTTTAGGAATTCAAGCTGGCCCTGGTCGATGGTTTTGCGGACCGCGTTGTAGACCAAGGTCTCCGCAAAGGGCTGCTCCATGGCGGGAACAATCTCAGCGAAGGTGAGAGTGACCGAGGCTGCCACCTTGGCGTGGAGGTTGTGCGCGCCGCCGTCGGAAAGGTGGGCTTCGCCGTGGACGATATAAGTGTCTGCGCCGGAGGTGGAACGATGGAAGGGCCACTGGAACTGGCCGAATGCAACGGGCAGTCCGCCGAGGGTTACGTAACACTCGGGGCGCGGATTGCGCAGGCGCTTGGCCTCGCTGGCCAGGTGGGAAGTCATGGTGGGCAGCAGCTCGGGTTTGTCGAAGTCGAAGCCGTCGCTTAGCTCGAGTCTAAGAGCCCGTCCGGCTACTTCGTCGCCGGGAAGGCCGAGCGAGAAGACGGCAGTGGGCTGGCCTTGGAAGTCGCTGCCCTGGTTGACGGAGACGAGAAGCAGGCCGGCCCGGGCGGCGGCGGCTTCAACGGTGGAGACAAGATTGGGCTTCAGATTAGTGGTCATTTTTAGGGGAATCCTGACACGGAGATCGGTGCATCCTCATTCTAAGGGACAGGCGGGCGAGGGAGCGCATTTACAATGGGAAATGTGCAAGCCCAACAATCTTCGCCGATCATCGTTGCCGAAAATCTGACCAAAGTTTATGCGGCTGGGAAGCTCCAGGTAACAGCGGTCCGCGGGGTTTCGCTCTCCGTGGAGCGCGGGGAGTTTGTGGCCATTGTGGGGCCTTCGGGTTCAGGCAAGTCCACGCTTTTTTACCTGCTGGGCGGGCTGACGCAGGCGACCCATGGGCGGGTGGTGATTGACGGCATTGACTTTGCCACGCTCAACGACGGGGAGCGAACCCGGCTGCGCAAGCACCGTATCGGATTTGTTTTTCAGAAGTTCAACCTGCTGCCTACGCTCTCGGCCATGGGGAATATTGAGATTGCGTGGGCCGTGAGCGGGCGCAAGGAACCGCTGGATCTGAAATATCTTGATCATCTGTGCGATCTGCTTTCGATTCAGGGACGGCTGCCGCACAGGCCCTCAGAGCTGAGCGGCGGGGAGCAGCAACGGGTGGCCATTGCCCGGGCGCTGATTACGCGGCCGGCGATTGTGCTTGCCGACGAGCCCACAGGCAATCTGGATACGAAGAACTCCACGGCGGTGCTGGAGATGCTCCTTAAGTCGAACCGTGAACTGGGGCAGACCACGCTGATGATCACACACAATCCGGAGGCGGCCACCATCGCCAGCCGGATCCTGTACATGCGCGACGGGGAGATTGTGCGAGAGGAAAAGGGTTCGCGGGGCGAGGCGGGTTCTTCGGCTCCGGGTGCGCAGGCACTGGCCGCAAATCCTGCCCCGACGGCGGTTTGACCACATTTCGGCCGCCCGGTATACTCAAGGTTGCGTTAATGCGGGAGTAGCTCAGTGGTAGAGCATCGCCTTGCCAAGGCGAGGGTCGCGAGTTCAAATCTCGTCTCCCGCTCCATTCCGCCCTCCGGTGCACACCGGGTTGGCTACGGCGGCGTGGAGCGAATCAAATTTTCCAAGGCAGCCCTGCCAAGGCGCGGTACCCAAGTGGTAAGGGAGAGGTCTGCAAAACCTTTATGCGCCGGTTCGATCCCGGCCCGCGCCTCCACACCTTTCAGTAGCTTACCAAGAACCCAACTTTGAGTTCTGCTGACAGCTGCTAACATAACCCAACTGAAGGACCAGTCTAAGGTTATCTCAAAGCCTACTTTCTGAGGGCTGCGCTGACCGTTCGCGCCGCTTGATCGGTAGCGGCTGACGTCAGGTGTGTGTAGAACTTCATTGTGATTTCCGACCGGGAATGCCCCAATCGCTCCTGGGTGGCTTTTACCGGAACACCTGCATCCCCCAATACTGTGGCATGCCAATGGCGGAACAGCCTCCAGGTAATGTGCGGCAGACCAAGGCTCTTTGCCTTGGGTTGGATTTTTCTGGTCATGATGCTGGCGTATTGTCGCGGACCGTCGACCCGATCGCTGGGGAAAACCCATTGATCGGAAGATGCGTCCGGACGCTTCGCCAGAAATGTTCGCAAGTGTTCGCCCGCGTGCGAAGTGTCGGTGTGGTCGAGAACAGAGAGCTAGTCAAACTGGGCAAGCTTATCAAGCCTTCCATGCTTCGATGCTGCCTCTGCTGCCAGTTCTCCCGCCCATGTGTCCGATGCACCCCCTGCAAACAAGAAAAGCCTGACAAGCCTCATAAGCCTGTCAAGCTCTCCGTTCTGCATCACACCGACACTCCGTACGCAGATGAACCAGAGCCGGTCTCCTGCTTACAGGCCCATCGCTTCATTCCTTGTCTGGACTGTCAGTACGTTGCTGATTACTGATTCTGTTTTTTTTTGCCTGGTATCGAGGTTGAATGGATTTATATATGTTGATGATTACTGGATATGTTGATTCGCTCGATGTTTCTTTGACGCGCCCGCTCGCTCTCTTTGACGCCCGGGAACCCTGAAACGGCCTCTGCGCCGGAGGCGCGACGGCCCAAAATAGCCCGAATCTGTCCCCACCATACCCCGTAAATCGTGACCTCCCAATTGTTGCGTGGGATTCTGTATTTAGGAGGTAGGGGAAGACAGTTTCCCTACCTAGTCTTGACACTTATGGAGTGAAATGTACCTCCTAGGCCCCGGGCTAGTATAGACAAATCATTTCTAAACACAACAATTGCCCTCAGAATGCCTAACAATGTCCCCGTATACCCGTCTGCACCCACACCTAGACTGGCACTTTCGCACTCAGCCCCGACCTCTGAGACCTTCGATCAAGTAATTGGGTCCCATAATCGCTTTTTAATCCCGGCCTCTGATATACATCGGTTCGATTTGCGTGCCCGCCGCAACAAGAAAGGGCTTTTCCAGGCCGCCGGCCTCACAAGTGATCTGCTCGATCAGCTTATTCGACCCGCCGATTTATTGATACGGTATTAACCTCTATAACCTCCGAGTGGCCGGCAATTCACTCGAACAAGCCAAACGCGACACCTTAGCGCCCTTCAACCACCGGAAGATTGAGAAACCGGTGTCAGCCCACGCCTATCTCGCGTAAAGATGGATCAACGTCTGCAATACAGCGACCAAATGCATTTGGATCAAGTATTGCCAAGGGCGCGGCTCGATCCTGTTTCCACTTCACCCTTGTTCAACGATGCTATTATTGACCGGTGCGAAAAGCGCCAACAAGGACGTCAACACGGGCGGAGCCGTCAGATCCATCATCATTGCGAAGGTTAATTCGGGTCCTGTTGCCATGGTCCTTTGCATCAATGGGTCATTTTAGACCCATCATACATAGAGAGCTTGGATCAGCACCCTCAAGGGCAATGTTTGGATAGACACAATCCATGTCGGAAGGGGTGACTTGGATCTTCGACATGGCCGAAACCGGTGAAAATGTCGAGTGGGTAACCAGCTGCTGGGATATCCCAGAGTTTTCTTGGCCCTTCCGTGCCGACGCTGCCTGCCATTGGCCTTCTGTTCCGCTCTACTTACGTGTCTTTATCCCTACTTTTTACCGTAAATTCCTCGTTTAACCCCCCAGCTTCCATCCTTTCTCCGGACCGAAGGGATTTCTGCATTCAACCGGTCGATGCGGCGGGGGCCCTAGGAATGAATCCAAGCAATCTGCTTGTTTCCTTGGATTCACCTTCGTTCTTCTCTTGATGCCAGCCAATTGCGAGGAATCCTGCTGTTCCCGGGGGACATATCAACCGCGCGGAGCCGGAGATTGCCCCAGGTGCAATGCTCCATATAGGATCCGCGCGCTGCCAGCTCGCCTTTTCTGCCTTGATTTGAAGCAGCAGACGGTTCAGGTTGCGTTCGCGGCAGGCGAATCAAACCGGTCGGATACGAATTTTCCTGGCGCAGGTTTCTTCGGGGTTAGAGTCGCTTGGATGCGGGTGAACCTGTTTGCTTCTGAGCAGGGGCAAATCGCGTCCCGAGGCAGGTGCTGCTTACGCTGTATCATCGGAGCACCAGTAAACTTATCAATTTCTTACCTTGTCAGTGCTCTTCGGCGCGATTGAAATTGCTTCGTCGAAAATGATCTGCGAGCATGCACATCGAAAATCGTCGAGGAGCGACAGCAGATTGACTGAGACTGGAGCAGCCTTGCGGATCATCGATTTCAACACGGTGAAGATAGACTGTCGCCGCACCAAGATCAATGCGCATGTTGCCATTGGCGACTGGCAAAGGGGAAAAGGCGGAAGCACGATGCGCACTGGCCCGCACGTTTTGTGCGGCTAATCAACTGGAGGAGTTTCCATGACGCCAAAGAGGATTTTAGCTCTGTTCATGTTTGTTACGCTGGCTATGGCAGTGCCTATCTGCGCGCAATCGGACCGCGCCAGCATCGTAGGTACGGTCAAGGACGCATCGGCGGCAATGTTGCCCGGCGTGCAGGTCCGTGTAATCAACGTAGATACCAACGCATTTGAAGTTGCGACCACAGACAGCGCTGGCGAGTACCGGGTCGACAACCTGCAGATTGGCAATTATAGCGTCAACTTTTCTAAAACCGGATTCAAGACGCTTACCCGCAAGGGTATTGCCTTGCTGATCAGCCAGGTCGCTGAGATCGATGCCACGCTGCAGGTGGGCGGGACGACCGAAACCATTGAAGTGACCAGCGCGGCGCCGATACTGCAGACCGAGAATTCCACGCTCTCTGCCAACCTGAACAACGAAGCGGTGAGCGAGCTTCCACTGAACGTACAGGGCAGCCGCAATCTCTCCAACTTCATGTTCGCGTACATGCCGGGCGTTGAAGGTACCGACTACGGTTCGCACATCGATGGCGGCATGGCGCTGACCAAGGAGGTGCTGATCGACGGCACTTCGGCGGTTTCGCAGTTGGGCGGCTACATCAGCGAGTCGCAGCCTCCCATGGAAGCCGTGCAGGAATTTGAGGTGGATACGTCTGGCATCAGCGCCGACGCGGGCCGCTCGGGCGGTGGCGTCTTCAAATATGAGTTGAAGTCCGGCGCCAACCAGTATCACGGGAGTGCTTTTGGCTTCATGCACTCCGCGGATCTGGATGCCGAGAGTGCATGGAACAAATTCGATGCCATTCAAAGTCCCGCCAACGCGAAAGCCTATTTGAAACTGGATGAGTCGCTCTCCGACTGGGGCGGCGGTTTTGGCGGCCCGGTCGTCAAGAACAAGCTGTTTTACTTTGTCTCATTCGAGCGGTATATGCAATCAATGTGGAACCTGGGGGCGCTTTCTCGCACCGTTCCCACAGATGCGATGATGGGCCTCGATTCGAGCGGCAATGTGACGGCCTATGCCGACCTGAGCCCGATGCTAACTACCAGCAATGCGATCGCCACGGATCCTTGCAGCAACACAATCTATCAGGGAGCGGTCTTCAATCCCGCGACCGGCTGCGTTTTTGTCAACAACCAGATTCCCACTAGCTTGATCAGCACGGCAACGGCCAAGGTTCTTCAACTCTACCACCAGGATTACACTCCGACGGGGCCGACTACTGTGAACAACGCCGGTCCGGCCTACCAGCCAGATCCCTGGTTCCACAATACGCAGAGCGCCATCAAGATGGACTACAACCCGACTGCGAAACAGCACATCGCCGGATCGTTCTATTGGGATGACTATCCTCGCATCAATGCCGATCAGGGCGGCGCGTGGTCGCCAACGGCCAAGTATGGCGGCCCGCTGGCCAACTCGTATTGGCACGACACCACGGCTCCGGGCGCGCGCCTGAGCGACTCCATCACAATCTCGCCGAAGCTGCTGAATACCATTTACGCCACTTTCAACCGCTTCCGCAATCCCAGCATCGCAACTTCGCAGACTGGCAAGTGGGACGCCGACCTTGGTTTGGCAAGCGGTGTAGCGGACGCTGCGGGAAACTTCCCGCTCATCTACTTTGAGTCGGGCATGTTTACCAACCCCGGAAATTACCAGAACGGTTGGAACTTCTCAAACATAGGCAGCCAGTATAACGACTATTATGCCGGCAACACTTTCATCTACAGCGATGAATTGGTCTGGACTCACAATCACCACGACGTGAAAGTGGGAGCCGAGTTCCGCGCCATGCAGTTCAATTACCACACCGATGTAGGAACATTCATGGGCGGCTACCCGATCATCTTCGATCCGTCCACAACCGCCGGCGCGTGGTATAACTGGGGCGGCTACAACCAGGTCGGCAATGCCTTCGCCAGCTTCCTGCTGGGCGATGTCTACAACGCCGAAAGCAACAATCCCGACAACGAGTACGGCCGTCGCAAGGCTATCTCTTTCTATGGCAGCGATGACATCAAGGTGAATAATCGTTTGGCCGTGAACCTGAGCCTGCGTTGGGATTACAACAATCCCTACAAGGAGAAGTACGGCCACTGGTCCAGTTTTGAACTGAATGACTTGAACCCGGTCAGCGGCTTGATGGGCACCTATGAGTATTTGACCAGCGGCAAACAATCGTTTGAGCGCCGCGAGGACTACACGAACTTCTCGCCGCACATCGGCGCAGCCTATAAGATCACGGAAAAGACGGTGTTGCGCGGCAACGGCAGCATATTCTTTGTGCCTCTGAATATGAATACCTGGGGCGGGGTTCCTTATCAGCAAGCCGGCGACGTAGGTTTCCACAACGTTACCGAGGAAGCCAATTTCGATTGGGATAATGGCTACACGCCGACGGTGGTCACTCCGACGAGCCCAGGTGCGAAAAGCCCAACGCTTCTCACTTCCGACGTAATCAGCGTCGATCCGCGCGCACTAACGCCGGGTAATATTTGGCAGTATAACGTGGGCGTGCAGCGCGAACTGGACCACCTCAGCAAGTTGGAAGTGAACTGGATTCAGAGCTGGAGCACACACCTGCAAAGCGGATTCTTCCAGCACGATCAACCGAAGATCGGCGATTATCAGAACTTTCTTGCGACTGGAAAAACTCCACAGAGCATGGCGGTAATCTGCGCTACATGGAGCTCCTGCGGAGATCAGTACCCGCTAGTCGCACTTGTTCCTTATCCGCAGGTCTATGCCGGCTATACCGGACCTCTGCTTTCGGTGAATGCGCCTCTGGGCAACTCTGATTACAAGTCCTTGCAGATCAGCGTAACCCGCCGGGCGGCGCGGGGACTCTCTTTGCTGGCCAGCTACAACTGGTCACGCGCACACGGGGATATCGACACAGACTTCCAGGAGCAGTGGTGGATCGGCAACCTGCAAGACACCTACAACCTGAAGCAAGAAGCCAAAGACATCTCCGACTTCGACATAACGCATATCGTCAAGGGATATGTGATCTACGACCTTCCCTTTGGGCGGGGTAAGCGGTTGTTGTCTAATATCAATCCGCTGACGGATGCTTTTATTGGCGGCTGGAGTCTAGACGGCGACTTCCACTACCAGACCGGCACGCCGATCTCAGTGCATTCCACGAACTCCTATCCGGGATTCGCCTCGATCTACATCGATCTGGTTCCCGGTTGCCCGTTAACGAAGGGCAAACCGAAGCTAGGCCAGGTGTGGCTAAACAAGACTTGCTTTGTGAATCCGGACGCAGCCACAGGCCAGTTGGGCACGGCTGGGAACTATCAGTCGCAGGTTCGCAATCCGGGCTTCGCGACCGAGGATCTCAGTGTTCACAAGAGCCTCGCTGTCGGCGAAGACAAGCGCTATAACCTGACGTTGCGCATTGAGTTCTTCAATGTCTTCAACCGCGACGCACTGGCCGGCCCCGACCAGAATCTGGCTGACGCCACCTTCGGCGAGATTCTCAACTACGGTAACGTGGCCGGACGCGTCGGTCAGTTTGGCGCGCGCTTCACCTTCTAACCCAACCCACGAAGATCTCCGGGTAGTCTTTTCAGGCTGCGAGGAGAGTCGAAACATATCTGCGCCTCCAGCCCTGTTCCCTGCGCCTGAAAGCGCGGAACAGGAGGAAGCGTATCAAGCCGAACAAGGGCGAAGGAGCGATTGAATGGCAAATTCTATGAAGTCTAGCTCCCGGTATGCGATGTGTGCCAGCATTGTTCTCCTCGCCGGCTGTGGCGGCTGCGGAGGAGGTGGAGGCGGAACGAACCCGATAACCGTGCAGGCAGCAGCGCCCACGATCACCACGACAGCTGCGCTGAATAGCGCCGTGGTAGTGACTTTGGCTTCTGCAACCTCGGACGCAACGATTTACTACACAATGGATGGCACAACGCCCACCACCTCCTCGATGGTCTACGAGGCGCCGTTTCTGGTGGCCTCGAATCTGACTGTCGATGCGATAGCCGCGGCCACTGGAGATACCGACAGCAACGTCACCACGCAGACATTCGCGCCGAACATCGCCTCTGGAACGCTGGTGTGGAGCGACGAGTTTGCCAACACGACGAGCGCAAACGCCGAGCCTAACCCGAATGTCTGGACCTACGACACGGGCGCGGGCGGTTGGGGAAACAACGAGCTGGAGACCTACTGCGCCTATGGATCGACGGCTTCGCCTTGCAGCTCGTCAACGCCGAATGCCTACGTTGCACCGGGTGGGGGCCTGAATATCGTTGCCGAGCAGCCTTCGGCTGGGGTCTACACATCGGCGCGGTTGAAGACCGAGGGGTTGTTCAGCTTTCAGTATGGCCGTATTGAGGTACGCGCCCAAGTGCCGGAGGCGCAAGGCTTTTGGCCGGCGTTCTGGCTCATGGGCAACAATATCGTTACCGTCAATTGGCCGGCCTGCGGGGAGATGGACGTGCTTGAGCGGATCGACGCGGCAGCCACGCCGGACTGGAACCAAGGATCAATTCACGGAACCGGCTTCACCGGTTCCAATGTGGGTACCGTCTACGATTTTCCCGGCGGCCAGACGGCGGCCGAGTGGCACACCTACGGGATGATCTGGAGCAAAGGCAGCGTGGCGTATTACGTGGACGATCCCACCAGCCCTTATGTCAGCTATACGCCGTCGAGCATCACTGGCTTCGACGGTGCAGTGTGGCCCTTCGATACGGGCAGCAATTTCATCATCCTCAATCTGGCCGTCGGCGGCAATTGGCCGGGCTCGCCAAATTCTTCCACTCCTTACCCGTCACAGATGTTGGTGGACTATGTACGGATTTACACCAATTGAGAGATGGCTTGCAAATCGCCTCTCTTTGGCCGCCCCGTCTTTCATTCGGTGGACCGGGGCACTCGAAGTGCGCTTGAGTGGTTCAAATCGATCCGGGCCGGTAATATTGTGAGCCGCCCGCATGCAAATAGAAAGGGAACAATGAGTCGGCTGAATTCCCATCTTATAGGCTTGATATTCGCTGTTTTGGCGTTATCGTTGTTCGCCGTTGCGAAAGCTTATGGCCGCGGCGCAAAACATGAGGGCAAAGGGAAGATTGAGAGCAAGCAATGGGCGCTGGTCTGGAGCGATGAGTTCAATGGCCCGGATGGCAGCATGCCCGATCCAGGCAAATGGACAATCGTCAAGGGTGGTTCGGGTTTTGGAAACCGCGAACTTGAATACTACACCGATCGGCCCGCCAACCTGCATGTGGAGAAGGGCAACCTTGTCATCACTGCCAGGAAGGAAGACTACACCGGTCCGGATGGCGTAAAAAAAGAATACACCTCGGCGCGACTCGAAACTGCAGGTCACTTTCAGGAGCAATATGGACGGATTGAAGCTCGAATCAAGCTGCCCAAAGGACAGGGAATCTGGTCGGCATTCTGGATGTTGGGAAGCAACTTCGATTCGATCCAGTGGCCAGACTGCGGCGAAATCGACATCATGGAGAATATCGGATCGGAGCCCGCGAAGATTCACGGCAGCCTGCACGGTCATGGCTACTCTGGCGGCAGCCCATTGAGCGGCGTATTTGCACTACCGGATCAAGCTCAATTTAGTGATGAGTTTCATGTATATGCAATTGAGTGGGGACCTCAGATTATTCGCTTTTATGTGGACAATATTCTGTATGAGACTCAGACGGGTAACAGCGTGCCACCGAATACGCATTGGGCTTTCGACCATCCTTTCTACATTCTGATGAACGTGGCTGTTGGGGGCTACTGGCCTGGGAATCCTGATGGGACCACATCTTTCCCCACCAGCATGCTGGTCGATTATGTGCGAGTGTATAAGCTCAAGGACGATCATCCGGAAAATGATGAGCGCTGATCAACGATTGTTTGGATGCCGGTCTCGCGCTCGAGATTTTTTGCTTTAACCCTCGAAGTGATCCGGGAGCCATCGCATGGCACCACCGGTTGCGCCGTTTCAAGAATGAGTGCCGTGGCCCATGAGGGGTTGACCAGTGGCTTTCCTGGCTAGCCGTCGATTCGCATGTGAAGGCCGCCGCGCTTCTGGTGCGCATACTTTTCTGGCGCGGGAAAATTCTCCTCGCAGGCCGCCTGTTCATTGATTCCAAACCGTTTGTCTGTAGGTTGGGACCGTTCCCTCTTAAGAATCGATATGCAAATCTCCATCTGTTCTGTTTCCGAGAATTCCCGGTTTACATTTCGACCTTTCACAGTGGTAGTATTACTAGACATTAATATCAAATAGATCGTGGCCCATGTCAGCTTCGAGATCAGTATCGGGGTTTCCTGTGGCGCTTGAGGGCGACAACATGCCTGCCTCCCCCTCCAATTTCAAGGAGGAGAGGGAGGAACTTGAGCGGGTCCTCAGCCATCCGGAAATTAGCAGGTCTACAAGCCTCGTCAAGTTCCTCTCTTTCATCTGCAATAAGTATTTTGAGGGGGAATCCGATGAAATTCGCGAACATACGATTGCTGTCGAAGCGTTGGGCCGCAAAGAGTTAAATTTCGATTCTCAGGCGGATCCGATTGTCCGTGTAACCGCTCGGGCTCTTCGCAAAAAGCTTCGAGAATTCTACGACAATGAAGGGAAAAGCCACTCTCTCGAGATTGTGCTTCCACTTGGGCACTACATTCCACAATTTGTACCGCGCAAGGATCGAGGGGAGGAAGACGACGCCCCCGCGGGGTCAGCTCTTATCGATGCGGACCCAACGGAGAACGCACTCTCTCGCGACAGCATCATTAACGTGGATTCGACACGGGATATCCAAGGAGAGGAATCAAAAGCCCCAGCCGCTGCTTGGTTCACATGGACCAAATGGAGAACGATGTGGAAGACCGGAATGATTGTGCTCTCCTTATCGGCGGTCTTTCTTGCAGGATTCTTCTTTGGGCGGCGTGCGGATGAGCATTCACCATCCATCCGCGATTCCTTCAAATGGGGCGAACCGGTGTGGAGCGATGAATTTGAGGGGCCCGCGAAGCAGCCTCCGGATGCTTCAAAGTGGACCTTCGATACGGGCAACCAAGAGGGATGGGGAAACCAGGAGATGGAAACATATTGCTCTCCGGCCAGCGGAAACATCAAGGACTGCGATCCGCATCGCCCCAATGCCTTCCTGGACGGAAGCGGCCATCTTGTGCTGCGTGCGCAAAAGAACCCGGACGGTGTCTGGACGTCGGCCCGCATCACAACTAGAGGCTTGAAGAGCTTTCAGTATGGGCGCATCGAGGCTCGAATGAAATTGCCGGTGGGCGCCGGTCTCTGGCCGGCCTTCTGGATGCTTGGTGAGAATTTTGATAAGGTGGGCTGGCCTGCCTCCGGCTCCGTGGATCTCGTTGAAAACGTGTCCGGCACCTCGGGTGCCAACGGGCTTGGACCGTTTATGATTCGCTCCACGGTGCACGGTCCGAGATACTTCAAAGGGAACGGCTTTTGGCATGATTTCAAGCTTCCCAATGGCGCCAGGGTTGATGATGCCAGTTTCCATACTTATGGCGTAATTTGGTCGCCGGGTATGATCCAGTTTTATGTTGACGACCCGGCGAACATATTTTTCATAGAGGACGCCAGTGAGGTCCCCGAGGGCGGGGAATGGGTGTTCGACCACCCTTTCTACATTCTCATGAATCTTGCTGTTGGAGGAGTCTTTCCGGGCGATCCAGATGCCACCACGCCAAACCCGTCCGACGTGTTAGTGGACTATGTTCGTGTGTACAAGATCCCAACCGTTCCCGCACCCAGCATTCAATGGGAGCCTGTCCAGGTAAAGGCGGGCGCGTCAGTGGCTAGCAGCATTAGCTTGCACGCACGCAGCAACTCAGGCCATGTCTATCTGTCCTGCTCCACGGAGCCTGCCACAGCTAGATGCGCATTGGCCACTTCGGTTGTTGATTTCACTAATACCCTCTCACAAGAGGACATCCTCACCATTTCCACAGATTCTTTCACGAGCAGCGGCAGGATGGTAGCACCTCCGGGCCGATATAACCTGAAGATTACGGCCACCACGATCAGTGGAGACCGTTCCCAATTGACGATGCCATTTGAAGTGAAGAATGGCGATTGATCCGAAGCAAGACTGAATTTGCTGCCGATTGATGGGCAGGCTGCCTCAGCTTAGCGGCGCTTTGCGCTAACTATAGATGGATCAACCCGCGCTGCAATGCGCTCACCACAGCCTGCGTGCGATCGCTCACATTGAGGCGCATGAGAATGACGCTGACGTGGCACTTGACGGTGGACTCGGTGATGCCCAGTTCGAAGGCGATCTCCTTGTTGCTCTTGCCGTGGAGGATGAGATGGAGGACTTCGCGCTCGCGGGCACTGAGATTGGAGTTGGGGATGCGCGAGTTCAGTGCGCGAATGACGGGCCGGGGCAGAAAACGGCCGCCGCCGTGGACGCGCCGCAAGGCCCCGATCAAAGCCTCGTGGGGCATTCCCTTGATGATGTAGCTGCGCGCGCCGGCTTCGAGCGCCTGATGAATGTCTTCGTCGCCCTCATACGTGGTGAGCACGACAAATCTGGCGTCGTGGTGGTGGGACATCACAGTGCGGATGGCGTCGACGCCGGTCATTCCCGGCAGGCGCAGATCCATGAGCGTGATGTCGGGAAGAAGTTTTTCGAAGAGTTCCACAGCCTCTTCGCCACTGCCGGCCTGGGCCACCACGGTCATATCAGGCGTGGCTTCGATGATGGCCGCAATGCCGACACGCATGATGGGGTGATCGTCGACAATCAGCACTTTGATCTTTGCTGCGTCTTTCATGCAGGTTTGTTCATCTCCGCGCGGTTGGTCCATTGCATGCCTCCAGCCTGCTCCCCTTTGACTTCGGATGTAAAGCGATCTCTCGGGGGCGCGTCGAATCAGAATGGATCGAGGGCCGTGATGACCGGGAGCACGTTGCCATCCTTATCGAAGAAGCTGCGGTCGCGCAAAGGGCCGTCCGCGGCGGGCTCCCACCAGAAGACGCCCTGGCCGAGACCATTGGGAAGGTCGTGAACAGCGGCGTTAAGCGCGCGTAAAAACGCCAGTTGACCCTCGGGGTTCTCAGGAAAATCGACTTTCTTCGCCTTGATTGCACCAGGAGTCCAGTTGTATGCAGTCTCAACTACGATGATCGGGAGGCGGTAGCGCAGGGCAAGATCGTGCAAGTTGCCACGAAGATTGGCCAAGTCGCCGTGCCAGAAGGGATAGTAGGAGAGCCCGATTACGTCGAAGGGTACATGGTGCTCGATGAGGTTATCGTAGAACCAGACGGCTGCATCGTAACTGCCGCCGCGCTCGATATGAACCATGATGCGCGGTTTGGGCGCAGCGCCGCGGCCTGCGTTCACGCCCGCGATTCCGGCTTTGAGCAGATCGCCGAAGTTGTCCCAGTTGTCAGGCAATCTGCCGTCGGGCCACAACATGCCCTCGGTCACTTCGTTGCCCACCTGCACCATGTCGGGCATCAGGCCCTGCGCGGCAAAGGCAGCGATGGTGTCGCGAGTGTAGGCGAACACATGTTCGACCAACTGCTTATGCTTGAGCTTTCTCCATGCCGCCGGCGTGGGCTGCTTGCCGGGATCGGCCCAACTGTCGGAGTAGTGCACATCGAGCAGAATGTGAAAGCCAAGGTCCCTGGCGCGACGGGCGAGGGCCAACGTGTAGGGAAGATCATTGGGGAGCTTGTCTGGCGCGGCAGCAGGATCATGAAAGATGCGCAGCCGGACCCAGTTGTAGTGATGCTCGCGCAGCAGAACGAGCACGTCGACAGGTTTGCCGTTTTCCTTGAATACCACGCCATCCTGCTCGCATTTAGCCAGGAAGGATACGTCGGCGCCATTAGCAAAGCTCTGCGCCATCGCGGAAGGCGCGAGGTGCAGGGCGAGAAGAGCAACGCACATTTGGATGAGAACTTTACGCATGAGGAGACGACTTATCCATTTGCAACGCCAGAGTGCATTCCCGAACTCCACCCCGGCCGCAAAGGCAAAGACGCGGCAAGGGTGGGGCACACGGATTGATACAAGATGAAGCGCGACCTAGAAATAAAACTTCGCCGCCAACTGGATCTCGCGATGTCCGGTCTTGTTGTCAACGACGCCCGCAGTCGGCGTACTGGGTGGCGTTCCGGCCGCCGGATAGTTTGACCCCGACCCGGCAGGGATATTTTCATAGCCGATGTACATACGGGAATCGGTTGCGATGAACTCGTTCCAGGGATGGTTAAAGAGGTTGAAGGCCTCACCGCGAATCTCCAGGCTTCGCCCCGCACGCATGGGGAAGGACTTGAAGATGCCCGTCGAGTCGTTTAAAAAGGCCGGGCCGTGGATATAAGGCAAACGATAGGTGCCATTCTGAAGGTGACCGGGAGCGCCAAAACAGTTTGCGTTGAAGTACTGGCCGCTCTTCAGTCCCTTGCGCGGATCGCACAACAGTGTCGGTACAGCCACTTCATCGGGGGTTCCATCGGCATAGGCGCCGTTCAGCGAAATATTGTCGGAGAAACCGCCCTCGGTCATGGGCACCGTGCCATAGATCCCGATCACGTTGCGGTTGGCTGCGTACTCGTTTCCGTTGTATGTGTTCCATGTGATCGGTCCTCCGGTCGTGGCCTGGAAGATGCCGGAGAACTGCCAGCCGTCGAGCGCTTCGCTGGCGAGCTTGCTGCCTCCCATGTGCTTGCTGAACGCCGGCAGCTTTATGTAGTACGAGAAGCTGAGCAACTGCGAACGATCGAAAGGTGCGGGCCCATACCAGCGCTTCATGTCGAATGCGTCTTCTGCGTTGTAGGCCAGCGTTTTGCCGAAGGTGTAGCTGCCCCAATAGTTCAACCATCCCTTTTGCCGCGTGATATGCAGTTGCAGCGCGTTGTAGTTGGAGTCCAGGTTGTGGAAGTGGGTAGAGATTTCGGCATAGTTCGCATAGGGGCGATAGAGCTGGTTGTAGTAGGTGCCGTAGTACGGCCCCGTTTCGCTGCCCTCGGGTACAGCATTTTGAATGCCGTAGCCCACCAGGTGGTGGCTGGAGTTACCCACGTAGTTCGCCTCAATTTTGTTGGCGCCCGGGAAAACGTGCGATAAGGCTAAGTTCCAGGAATAAGTGACGGGCGCATGGTGATCGCTGGGAAAAGCCGAGCCCCACACAGTAGGCAGCGTGCCCGAGTAGCCGAGGCTGGAAATGCCGGAAAGCGAGTAGCCAGGGGCACCCGAAGCGTAGAGAGTGACGACATCGAAGTTCGGCGGAGCCTCAATGGCGGAGTACGTATTGATGCCGGGATCGATGTAGTAGTTGGTGCCGAAGCCGCCGCGCACAATGGTCCTGCCGCCGCCGAACACATCGTAGGCAAATCCCACATTCGGCGCCGGCTGGAAGCTCAGCGGTTGGGAGCCGGACTTGGGAACACCGGGCGTGGTGGCGTTGCTCTGCATGCCGGAGTAATCGGTGTAGGAGGAACTGGGATCATAGGCTGCGGGGTTGAAGATGGCGATGCGTCCCTTGCGGTCGAACCACCAGCCGATATGATCCACGCGCAGGCCGTAATTGAGTGTCAGGCGCGGAGCAATCTTCCACGCATCCTGGGCGAAGAAATCGAACCGGTTAAACTGCATATCGGCCATAATGTTGCTCGAACTCTGCGACCACTCGCAGGTGTGGCCCAACAGCAGGTCGGCCCAGTCGTTGCCCGCGGTTCCGCAATAGGTATCCATCGATACGGAGCCGTTGTCGTTGCCGGGGGTGAGATTGTTGAAGCGGCCGACCTCCGCGTAAAACCCTGCCTTGAGCAAGTGCTTGCCGAGCAGCTTGGTGAGCGCATCGTTAAACGTGTACGTGTTCTGCGCACCGAGGAACGGAGGCGCTTCGCCGCCGGCGATGTAGAGCTGATCGTTGGCGATTTCCGTGTTGCCGCCCTCGAACTCCACGTTGGGAATCAACCCGGACTGGTTTGGGAACAGAAGAGGATAGGGGTAGTTCAGTGCGGTAGTGGAGACGGCGTTCAAATTGCTGAGCGCCTCGCGTAGCGTGAACCGTGTGTACGCGAGCGCCGCCTCGTTGGTAAGCGAGGAGCTGAAGTTATTGGTCAACACCAGGTCGATCGAATTGGATGCATCCTTGCCGGTCTGGTACGCAGGATAGGGAATCTGGTTCCAAACGTTATACGGTCCATACGGCCAGGGCACGCTCTCGTTCTCGTGATTGTATCGGGCCGAGAAATGCGTGTTATTGCTGATCGCGTAGTCCATCTTCAGGTCTTCCTGGTTGCGCGGGTTCGACGTGGTGAAGTCCGTGATCAGGTTGTAGCCGCCATAGGTGATGGGATTGACGTTGGGGTGGGGAAAGGCGTTGAGCAGAATCTGCCCGCCCGGATCGATGGCCGAAGTCTGTATCAGACCCCAGGGATTCGAACCGTAGATCTGATTGACGCAAGCCGAGCTGTAGTAACTGCCGCTGCAGGGCTGGCTGGCGACCGGCCAGAAGAGGTAGTCGTTGCCGGCAGTCGAGAAAGAGCTGATATAGGCCGAATCGGTGAAATCGCCGTTGGCCATGCCTATGCCGGTGTAGCCTGGCGATCCTGCTTCAGCGGGTACGGCAGCTTTGCGAACGCCCTGATCCACGTGCTGCTGGGCAATTTCGAGAGCCGCGAAGAAAAAGAGCTTTCCATGGTCGCGGCTCACGCCCGGCCACAGCACCGGTCCGCCGATATTTACGCCTGGATAGTAAAGTGCGCTCTGCGGCCGGGCAAATCCGATGGACTTCTCCTGCCAGTCGTTGGCGTTCAAATTGTAGTTGCGCGCCGTCATGTAAGCCTCGCCATGGAAGTCGCGCCCGCCAGACTTGGTCACAGTGGACACCACGACTGGTCCGTTGGGCTCAGCGGCCGAGTATGCGGCCGACTCCACCTTAAGCTCGGAGATCATATCCACGTTTGGCGTCACGGCAACGGAGCCGGCGGTGTTCAAATCGGTGACTGTCGCGCCTTCGCTCTCAATCTGCACCTGGTCAAAGCGGTTGCCGTTCACGGTATAGGTGCTGGCGTTCTGCGTGAATCCGGCCTGACCGGTGTTGTACTGCGACTGCGTAAAGTTGCCGGTGTTGCCCGCGCCGGGCACCAAACCCAGCAGCTCGATAGCGCTCCGGCTCTGGAGATTCATGTTGTGAATCTGCGCGTCGGTGAGTGTGTAGCTCACCTCGCCTGAGGTTGTGGGAGTCATCTCGTCGCTCATGGCAGTTACAGTCACCGACGCGTTGTTCGCGGCCACGGTGAGCGCAATATCCTTCAGTTCGAGCTGGTCGTCGATGTGAACCGCGATGCCCTTGCGCAGCAGGCTATTGAATCCCGGCGCGGATACCGTTACGTCGTAGGTGCCCACAGGGATGCCGACAAACGAGAAGAAGCCGGCGTTATCGCTGGCGGTGTTTCGGACGATGCCCGAGGCCTCGTCAGTGACGATGATGGTTGCCTTGGGAATCACAGCGTGGGTCGGGTCGGTTACGGTGCCCGTCAGCGTTGCGTTGCCTTGTGCATGCGCCCCCGGAATCCTGCACATCATGAACAACGCCAATATCGTTACTGCTCCCAACGTGAGGCTGAGTTTTTTCATGTTTTTCCTCTCTGGCCTTCTTTCAAGACATGACAAGGGTTGCCGTGATTTCCGACCTGCATAGGCTTCCCCAGTCTGCAGTACCGGATCATATTCCTTTATTTAAACGACGCGAATCCGACGAAAGTCGGATCGGGCGGCGATTTTCTCACCGCCTTCGATGGGCAGCGGCCATCCGATTCGCGGTATACTGAGCGCCGCCATGCATAGAGTACGCGCATACGCCGCCTGCTTCACGGCGGTCGCCTTAGTCGTCATCGGTGCGCTCACTTGCGCCGCGGCTCAGCCCGAGGCTTTTTCCGGATACACGCGGCATGTGTGGCAGGCATCCGATGGATTGCCCGAACAAACAGTCCAGGCCTTTGCGCAAACGCGCGACGGCTACCTGTGGATCGGCACCAGCGGCGGGCTGGTCCGCTTCGATGGAGTCCATTTCACGGTCTTCGACCGGCAAAACACCCCGGCCATTCATGAAAACAGCATCTTTTGCCTGATGGTTTCGAGCGATGGCGCGCTCTGGATTGGCACCGAGGGCGGCGGCATCGCCCGCATGATCGATGGCCGCTTTCAGTCATGGACGACGAAGGAAGGACTGAGCAACGACTTTGTGCGCGCCCTTTTTCAGGATGCTCAAGGAGCGGTGTGGGCGGGAACGGACAATGGGCTGATGCAGTTTCGCCAGGGTCGTTTTGTGCGCGTAGACGGCACCGCCAACATCCCTGAGATCTCGGTGCATGCCATCTTCCAGGATCGTGCCGGCCGTCTCTGGGCCGGCGGATACCGGCTGGCGTGCATCGAACATAGGTCCGCCCGCATGTATTCGCTCGGTTCCGGTTATGGCCAGAACATGGTGAAATCCATCACCGAAACGCAGGATGGAGCCATGTGGGTGGGTACGGTGGCCGGCCTTGAGTTCATGCCTGCCGGGCAGGACCGGTTCCGGCCGGTGCCGGGCATTGCGAGCACAGTGCGTGCCCTGCGACAGACGAGCGACGGCGCGCTGTGGATCGGGACCATCGGGCAAGGTGTCTTCCAGTTGCATGATGGCAAGTTCACGCACATCCTCGCGCCCGCCGCCTTGCCCAGCAATACAGTGCTCTGCTTCTTTACCGACAGCGAGAACAACTTCTGGATCGGTACGCAGACAGGCATGCTGCGCCTCACGCGGTCGTCCGTCAGCATCGTCGCTTTTCCCACGCCCAGCGATTCCGACTTCGGAACCATCTACCAGGATCGCGACGGCAGCATCTGGGCCGCATCGGCACAGCTCTTCCAATGGAAAGACGGCGCTTTCGTTCTCAAGAATCTGCCTGTCGCCGGCGGAGTCCATGTCCGCAACGTCTTTCGCGACCGCTCCGGAGCGTTGTGGGTGGGAACTGACGGCAACGATATTTTTCGCATCGCAGACGGCAAGGCCACGCATTTATCCACGCTCAACTCCTTCATTCGCGCCATCGCTCAGGCTGGCGACGGCAGCATGTGGGTGGGGACAGACGGCGGTCTCAATCACATCGTAGATGAGAACGGGAAACTGACCGTTCGTAACTATTATGTCGGCAATGGACTCATCTATCCAAGCATCCGCGTGCTGCTGATCGATCACAGAGGCGATCTCTGGGTGGGAACGGATCGCGGTATGAATCATGTGCGAGGCGACTCCTTCTTCAACGACCCGGCGATTGCACCGCTCGCGCAGATGAAGATCTGGGCCATCCACGAGGATTCCGACGGAAGCCTCTGGTTCGGCACGCGCGACAACGGTTTGTATCGCTTGCGTGATGGCGGGCTCGCGCATTTCACTGTCGATGACGGCCTGGCCAGTAATGCAATCTATCAGATCCTCGAAGATAGCGCCGGCCATCTTTGGATGAGCGGGCCGAACGGCGTTGAGATCGTGAATCGCCACGAACTGGATGCGCAGGCCGCATCGTTCCCGCGCCATCTCACCCTCACGTTCTACTCCACCGCCGGCATGACCGCCAACACTGAGATCTACGGCGGCACGCAATCATCCGGCTGTATCACTGCGGCGGGTGACATCTGGTTTCCCAGCAACCTCGGTCCCATTCACATTCTGCCTCTGGCGCTCAAGCCACTGCCGCCGCCGGTGCTCACCATCGAGCGGGTTCTTGCCGACGGGCGGCCGGTGGCGATTGCCGGGCCGGTGCAATTGCGGCCGGGCAACGGCCGACTGGAGTTCAATTTCACACCTATTCAGTTGCGCTCGCAGGACGGCCTGCGCTTTCGCTACATGCTGGAGGGCTTTGAAAAGACCTGGAGCGCACCCGCCACGGCGCGCACGGCCGACTACACCAACCTGTCCGCCGGCCGCTACCGTTTTCGCGTGCAGGTCTTTGAAGCCAGCAATTCCGGCGAGGCAAGCGAGGCCTCAATTGCGATTGTGCAGCGGCCGTTTTTCTATCGCACATGGTGGTTTATTGCCGGCTGTGCCGCGCTCATCGCGCTGCTGGTCTTTGCCATGTATCAGTACCGTGTGCGCCAGGTACGGACGCGTTTTGAGGCGGTCCTGGAAGAGCGCAGCCGCCTGGCGCGCGAAATGCACGACACCGTAATCCAGGGATGCACAGGGGTCTCAGCAGTGCTTGAAGCGCTGGCGATGGAAGGCACGGAGGAGAGTCGTGGCGCCGGGCTGATGGAGTTCGCGCGGCAGCAGTTGCGCAACACCATCGATGAGGCGCGTGAGGCCATCTGGAATCTGCGCAGGACCGACGATGCCAACAGCCTGGGCGAAAAGCTGGAAAGCATGACCCGCCAGTTGAGCGGCGAGTTCGGGGTGGCCGTGGCGTGGTCGATGAGTGGCGCACCCTTCGCAGTTACCGAGCCCGCTGCCCACGACTTGCTGATGGTGGCGCGCGAGGCGGTCCACAACTCCATGCTGCACGGCCATCCGGCACAGGTGGAGGTGACCCTCACGTACAAGAGCGGCGAACTGATTCTGGATCTGCTCGATGATGGCTGCGGGTTCGATCCGGAGCAGGTGGACCGCGAGAGCGGCCACCGCTTCGGACTCAAAGGCATGAGGGAGCGAGTCGAGCGGTCAGGCGGACGGTTCCACCTGACGAGCGCGCCAGGCAAAGGCGTGCGCATCGCAGTGCGGCTACCGAGACGGTGAGGGTTGCGGTAAGACAGCGAGTCGGCGAGTCAGCAAGCTGGCTGGCCAGCTAATCCATGAGTTTTCGGCAGGCGTGCATGATTTGAGGAGGGCAGCGCCTTTAGGTTGAGTGCTTCAGGGCGCGGTGGACGACGGGTAACAAAAGCGATCCGGCTTCGGATTCGAATAGGCAGTTGGGGAGAACAACTCCAGTAGTTCCGCGGCGCGCAGCCCGCTTGGCTTTGGGGTGGAGATGCGCGTTTCCGGTTGGGGTCGAAGAGGCCGGAAATAAGTCCTCTAACGTTGGTATGGCGCCCCTAGGCGGTACCCAGATCGTCAGGACGAACGATTTGTAGCCCTCTCCCTCCCACGCTCATCTGACACGATCGTTACTTCTTGCCGTGACCAAGATTTGCGCTAACAACTGCTAACAAAATCCGCCAAATGTATCCCAAAAGGGCGTGTTTTGCCAACGAAATCGCCCAGTAAATTCAATAACTTAGCTTCAAATCCCAAACTGCAAAGCCTTTATGCGCCGGTTCGATCCCGGCCCGCGCCTCCAATCCTTTTTAGAACCCATTCCAGACTCAATTCGGTATTCTTATGAAGATGACGCTGTGCGCCCCTGCGAGCGCAGCGGCACCGTTCAGAAAAGCATTCAGGAGGTACTGGGTGATGCACGGTGCGACCCAAACTGTACGCGTGGCTGTTCCCATTGCTCTGGGCGTTCTTCTGGCCGCTACAACCGTTACCACATCTGCGCGAGCGACCTTGCCGGCCGGCAACTCGCTGCCCAACGGGCAGGTTGTGGTGATTGAGAATAAGCCACAAGAAAGCCAATTGAATCTGCGCGCGCTGGATAATCCGTATATCAGCGGCGTAGCGTTGCAGATTCGCTGGCGCGATCTTGAGCCGGTGGAAGGAAAGCCGGATTGGGCAAAGCTCGACCAGCTATTCGCGGCTGCGAAGTCGCACGGCAAATGGGTGCAACTGCTGACCTTTCCCGGATTTTTCTCTCCACCGTGGGCGCTCAAAGGCGTTCAGACTGAGACCTTTCCCATTCAATATGGACCCGGCAAGGGCACCGCAGAGCAGCTACCGATGCCCTGGGACGAGGTTTACCTGAACCGCTGGTTTGCATTTGTAAAACTGCTTGGCGACCGGTATGGAAATTCGCCGTCTTTCAGGGTAATCGCGGCTGTGGGGCCGACCTCGGTTTCCGCGGAGTATTCGATGCCGCAGAAGCCCGAGGACGTGAGGATTTGGCAAAGAGCGAATTACACTCCGAGCAAATATAGAGCGGCGTGGAGGAAGACATTCAGGGAGTATGCGGCCGATTTTCCCAACCAGTACATTTCCTTGTCGATGGGTTCGGACTCAATATCAATAACCAGGGCAAGCTCGACGAGCGCCAGCGAAAGATCACACGGCAGGCAATCATTGATGAGGGCATGAGTGCGCTAGGACGCCGATTTGTGCTCCAGTACAGCAATCTCGACGGATTTCCGGGCAACGGTCCGGGACCTCGCGCCGTCCCTTATGTACTTGGGTATAACGGCCGCGTAATTACCGGAATGCAACTGCGCACTTCCTGCGAGCGCAACAGCGGAGATATGGGCGCTGAAGGGAATCCCGCATTGGCGCTGAAAAAATCGATCGATATTGGAATGCAGACCAACAGCGCCGGACAACACATTAATTATCTGGAGATATACGAACCGGACGTGCTTGCGGACGATTTGCAGCCGGTGCTTCGCAACGGGGCGGCGCTGTTTAAATAGATGCTCAAACAACGAATCGGCGCGAGAGATGGACCCGCGCCGATTTTATTTAACTTACTAACCCAGATGAATTTTGGCAACGTGTGCGTTTGGTCTATGCCCTTGCGGCCTTCTCGAAAGCCTGCGCAATGCGTTCAATGGCGTCGTCGGTCAATACCGGAGCAATGGCCAGGAGGCTGCTGCGGTCGACCAGTGCATCCAATGCCGGACATGTGCCTTTGCCGTACTCGTACCCTTTGGCGAACTCGTTTAACGGGTCGCTCCACGGGCGGCCCGCGTTGTTCAGCGGGCTTTTGCGCACCAGGCTGGCATTGTTGAAGTAGATGTGCAGGCCCCAATCTGTCATGGCGATATTGTTCAGGCCCGAGGGACCGGTGTGTACGCCGGCATTGCGAGTCTGTTCGACTACGCGCAGGCAGGTTTCACGGTCCTTCCAGATCATCAGCAGGAATGCGCCTGTATCTCCATCCGGATCGAGGATTCCGCGGAAGGAGAGCCCGGGAATCGCGCTGAGGCGCTTTTTGAGCGCGTACTTGTTTCTCCGCATTGCAGAGGTGATTTTTTCGAGCTTTCCGAGTTGCGCCAGCATCACGGCGGCGAGCAGCTCGGCATAGCGGCTGCCCTGGCCCCACATCTGATAGTTGGGATCGGAAAACTCCAGGCGGCCATCGGCGTTGCGGGGGTAGCCCAGGTCGTGCACGGCCCAGGAGCGGCGGTAGAGGTTTTCATCGTCGCAAACCACCAGGCCGCCTTCGCCGGCGGTGATGTTCTTGTTGAGCTGGAAGCTGAAGATTGCCATCTGGCCGAAGCTTCCGGCGGGGCGACCGTGGAGCGTTGCGCCATTGGCCTGGGCGCAGTCTTCGAGAAGAAAGATTTTGTGCCTGGCGCAGATTTCGGCGATCTTGTCCGCAGCGCCCATGGCTCCGCTCATGTGAACCAGCAGAACTCCCCTGGTGTGCGGCCCGATCTTTTTTTCGAGATCGGCGGGGTCCATGCAGAAGGTATCGTCGACGTCAACGAGCCGGGGAATGGCGCCGCTGCGCACAATGGCGGCAATGCAGGAGATCCACATATAGCCGGGGACCAGAACCTCATCGCCGGGGCCGACGCCGAGAGCCGAAAGGGCCAGCGAGAGCGCGGCGGTTCCGCTGTTGACAGCGATGGCATATTTTCTATTGAGCCGCTTGCAATAGGCCGCTTCAAGCCGCTCGACGCAGCGCTGCAGATCGGGACCGTAGAAGCGGAAGGGGCTGCGGGCATTGAGAACCTTCAATGCTTCTTCGATTTCCTCGGATCCGATGTAGAACGAACCCGGCCACTCGTAAGGTAGAAGATCGGTTTCAGTGATTACATTGCTTGCCATTGGAGTACCTTTCCTGCATTTGAATTTCGATTGCGAATCAATTCACCACCTAGGAGCTTATACCCACGCAGTGTCGGGCGGTTTGAGGGCTGATCCCGCGACCGTCTCCGGAGGGCCCGCCTCCATCTTCCATGCAGCAAAACGGTCGCATTCGGTCCTCATCACTTCCCCCCAGCTTTTTCCGTCATGGCACACTTCGCGAGGAGCTCCTGCATAGGTTAATGCGACCTAAACCACGCATATCGGATGCCAACTGTATGACTCTTGTCGCCATTTTCACACTCGCCGTATACGACAGCACCATGAAACCTCTCTGCTATAGAGTCGAGCGCCTGATCTACGGTTAAGTTGCGCATTGAGGCTGGAAGATGAGGCTCGCCGCGTAAGGGCGGAGCTATCGCCTCAATAACCATTTGCGACTCCTGATGCATCCGATATAGCCGCCTCGCTGCTTGTACGGGTGCCGCTGATTCAAGTGCATCGATGGCGAGATTCGGATTGTACTGTGCTACATTTGTCAGTTTTATGGAAGACAATCTCGTGTCTAAAACTGGCTTATAGACATTTCCTATGGTGATTCTAACTATTTTGGATGAATCCGTGGATACCATGACGCTCTTGTCATTACGGAACATCTCTAGAACAGCGGGGATCCCCTCCTCATTGCCCTCTGGGGGAAGAACATTGATATGAGGGAATTGCACGGCATTCCCGTCGTTCACATCACAAAATCCGTGAAAATAGAGTCTCACTGCGCGATGAGTTGGGCCCAGGGCCGAGTGGACACGTCTGATGATGTATGCCATGTCGGGCTTAGTGCTGGATAGAGTCAGTGGTTGATTCGCGCTGTCTGTTTGCGGCTGAAGAAGCTGACTGCCATTGGCAAACATGGTTAGCACAATCACTATGAGAACACCCTTCATCTGTTCCCCCTATCGTTAAGGCGTGACGACAATGACGCTGTTGGAATAAGTGCTGCCATTGACGACCACTTAGCTGGCGCTTACGCCCAGCAGTATGACAGCTACGATGCCGATGGCGACGCCGGCCCAACTGAGCGGGTGCATCTTCTCGCCGAAGAGCAGCCTGCCGGCCAGTGCGACGACCAGAATGGAACCGCCGACTGCGACGGGATAGACAACGCTTCCGGGAACTCCGTAGTCCAGCGCATAAGACATGGCCAACTGGCCGCCAAGGCTCAGGACCGCGTAAAGCGCGCCCCAGCGCATTTCTTTGAAGCTCCCCCACGCGCCGCGCATCAGCATGGGAATGCCGATGAGTGGAAGCCCGATTGCGTACCAGATGGTGAGGTAAGGGAATTTGATGCCGGGAGGAAGTCCCCACGCGGCGATGATCTTCAAGCCAAATGCGCCCATTCCGTTGGTCAACAGGATGAGCAGCATGAGCAAAATCCAGGAGGTTCTATTCGGAGCTTTCAACGGCCGCCTCCCGTGCTTCCAGACGGTTGCCCTGGAAGAGGCAGAACAATGCGATCAGCGCCAGGCCGAAGGCGGCGCACTTCAAAGGCGTGAGCTTCTCGCCGTAAAACCAGATGGATACAAGCGCCGGAACGCCGGCCGATAGATTCATAAAGAGCCAGCCGACGGTTACTTTGCCAATCCCTATAGAAATCTGAAAGGCGAGATAGGCAAGAATCGCGCAGACCCCAAAGCCGACGGCAAGCCGGACGACCGGCCAGGAAAGAGGAACGATGGGTTTTTGCGTTAGTGTGCGGCCAAGCATGAAAACTGCGGCCCAGCACGCCATCCACATGACAACCGCCGACGAGTTGCATTGCCTGCGTTCGGCGAACTTCGAGACGCACCCAAGAAGGCCGAACGAGACAGCGCCGAGAATACAGAACAGCAAACCGAGGCTCATTATTTCTTTCCTGCGTGTGCCGGGAACCACAGCTTGCGCACGTCTTCAACCACTTCGTTGGCCGCCATCTCCATCTGCTCGGCGCCCCATGCAACGTCGGTGTGGAATCGGGGATCCTGCTCTTCGCGCAAAGAATGGTCGGGGGTGGGGGAGCAATCGAAGGTATCGCCATCCACGATGGCGTAGTCAACATTTCCCAAATGGCCTTCTTGGGGCAGGCGGGAGAGATCGGTGCAGCCCGGCCAGCAGGATTCGAGCATCGAGGTCTCTTCTGACGCCGCGTGGCCGATGGCTCCAGCCAGCAGGGAGCGCGGGAATCCTGGGTAAACCCAGATGACGCGGGGTTTATCGGCCGGCCCGTCGTTGTACTCGTGAGTGATACGGTTCAGAACATCCTTCTGATTGTCGGCGCCGTGGCCGTTGACGATCAGCACGTTTTTGAAGTGCATGCGATCGAAAAGAATGTGGAGAATGTCGCGCACCACCGCCCCAAAAACCTCTTCGCGGAAGTAGGCGCTGGCTACTGAGAGCTTGGGAAAATCCATGCCCTCGACGCGTGCGTCGCGGGGGAAACCGAGCGATTCAAGGGTTTCAGGCCGGCGCTGGCGCTCTGTGCTCACCCACAATGGCGGGTAATAGGGCGACTCCAGTTCGCGGGCCAAGCGGCGGGCGAAGGCGTGGGCCAGCAGGTTGTCGCAGCCCATGGTCAGGTGGGGGCCGTGCCACTCAAGCGGCGCCAGCGGCAAAATTACCAATCCGGTGCGCGCGCGGGCGGCGGCAATCTCATCGGGGAAGAGAAACGCCATATTCCAGTCGCCCTCGTCAATGGGCCGTTTTACTTTTTGAGTCATGATTCTGATCTCCTCTTTTCTTTTTTGTTTGCCGGCATTAGCGCGGCATTATGCAACGACTAAGGTGGGCCGATTAAGGTTTCGCTTGATCACTTCACAACGAATGAACACCAGCGCAAAAAGCGGGACCAGCGTAGCAATCGGTTCAAAGGACTGTCAAGCAAGCTAATTTTAGCGTTCCCGGGCATTACAGGGCACGGGAGAGTTCAGTGAACCTCTTGATTTCGCAGCAATTGGGCAACAATTTGCGCCAGGTCTTTGGGGTGCTCGATTCTAACGGCCTTGAACCCTGCGGCCAGGGCGCTTTTCATGCCGGAATCCGAATCCTCAAATGCGGTCCCGGTGCTGACGCCTAACTTCTTCGCAATGAGCAGGTATGGGTCGGGAGCGGGCTTGTGGGCAGCGACGTCGTCGCCAAAAACGATTGCATTGAATTTCGAATAGATTTGAGACGCGCGAAGGACCGGCTCCACATCGGCACGGTCAGAGCTTGTCACCAGGCCAATTTTGTGAGCTTCAAGCGCCGCTATGAATTCGATCGTCTCCTGAGGAATCGGGCTTTCAGCAAGCGACCACTCGCGGACCATCCGTCTGCGTTCCAGGTTCAGCTGCATCAGTTCGTCTACGGGCAGGCGCGGCGCATTCTTCACCATCGAGGCAAACATCTGGATATCAGAGACGCCTCGCCCAATGCGTCCGTATTCCTCCCAGGTGAGGTCGACATCAAAGGGCCGGAAGAGCGCCGCCCACGATTTCCAGTGCAGGGGCTCGGTATCGGCCAGCACGCCATCGTAATCAAAGATCAATGATTGCGCTATATCACCCATGCAAGCTCCCGACAGCATTCGCATCCTGAACCTGTATTCAATCTATCAGTCAGAATGGAGTGAACGGCACCGATGCATCGTCCGTGGAGCCGGCCGAGGGTATACTGGCGCGGAACTGGAAAGGCGAAAATAAATTCTCGTTTGGAACAACGAGGATCAGTAAAGGACACGCAATGGATCGCAGGACATTTAATAAATTTCTAGGACTTGGCACGGTGCATGCTCTATCCGGTAACGCACGTCTTGGCGCACAGCCAACCACATCCGCGATCGACCCGGGCGCCGATTCTGCCGGCGAGGCCCATGAGCCCGCGCATATTCCGTCCAGGACAGTGGAGTGGCCGGCGAAAACCTACCGCCGGCTGCTGGTAGACACGCACGTACCCGACTGGGATGATCGGCTCCTGGCCAGCTTCGATGCAGCCGATTACGTCTCTACGATTGCCGGAGCTGGGTTTCAGTCGTTGATGCAGTATGCGAATTCGCACGTAGGCCTGTGCCTATGGCGCACAAAAATCGGGCAGAGGCATCGCAATATGAAGGGCCGCGACTATTTTGGCGAGGTGATGGAGCAGTGTGATCGCCATGGATTGCACCGTGTGGCCTATTACAGCCTGGTCTTCGACGATTGGGCCTTCAGGACGCATCCGGAGTGGCGGATTTTGTCCGCAGATGAGCTTGATTCGGAACGTCATGAACGTGCCGGTGCTGTCTGCATCAATTCCCCGTATCCCGATCACGCTATTGCATGCATCCGGGAACTGGTGGCCAACTATGACTTCGAAGCTATTTTCTTCGATATGACATTCTGGCCCACGATCTGCTACTGCCCTCACTGCGTGGCCCGCTATTGGAAGGAGCAGGGCGCGGAGTCGCCACGGGTGGTCGACTGGAAAGATCCACAATGGCGCACATTCCAGAAGAGCCGCGAACGGTGGATGCGCGAGTTCGCGCTGTCCGTCGCAAAGGCAGTCAAGGAGACTCGCCCCATCCAGGTCTACATGCAGTTCGGTACCTGTTTCGCGCCGTGGGGCGTCGCGGTCTCACTGGAGCAAAATGAAGCTTCCGACTTTTGCGCCGGCGACTTCTACGGCGGCGCGGCTCAATTTTCGCTGGTGTGCAAAGCCTTCTTAAGCCTGACGCGTCATCGCCCTTACGAATTTCAGACTTCGCGGACTCTCAACCTCAACGACTTTGAGACCACAAAGCCCTTCGAACAGCTTGCGCTTGAATCCATGATTCCGATGATTCATTCTTCCTCCTGCATGCTGATCGATGCCATCAAGCCGGCCGGCACGCTCAACCATCGGGCCTACGAGTACCTTTCGCAGATCAATGCGTTGCATGATGCCTATGAGCCGTTTCTGGGTGGCGAATTGATGGCCGACGTGGCGATTTACTATGACAAGAATTCCATGTACGATCCTGCTTCCAATGGTTTGAACGCGGCGGACGCTACCAAGAATATATGGGCTTACCCGCCGCATCTGAATGCCGCCGTTGGGGCGGCTCGCTTCCTTCGCGAGGCCCACATTCCTTTCGGCGTAGTGACCAATGTATCTCTGGAACAGTTAAGTAGATACCGCGCGGTGGTGCTTCCCGACGTTGCCGAAATGACGGAGGACGAGGCCGGAGTCTTTCGCGAATTT
This sequence comes from Occallatibacter sp., assembly GCA_049515455.1. Taxonomy (GTDB): domain Bacteria; phylum Acidobacteriota; class Terriglobia; order Terriglobales; family Acidobacteriaceae; genus Telmatobacter. The sequence continues at coordinate 144,467 of JBEKUB010000002.1, read as the reverse complement.
GTCCGCGATGGCGGCATTCTCTATGCCAGCGGCGCAAGTTCCCTTAGCGCTCCCGGAGACGGAGAGGAGAGATTTCTTCTGGCGGACGTGCTGGGCCTGCGCTATGTGGGCAAAATTGGAGGACGGACTACCTATTTCTCCACTAAGGATGAGGCACTGACTGAAGCAACCTGGCCGCAGGAAAACATGAGCTTCAGCGTGCCGATGGTCCAGGCCCAGGCCGCGCCCACCGCTGAGATACTGGGAACGGTGACGCTGCCGTTTGTCGATCCGGACGCAGGCAATGCCATCAATACTCGCTTCGCGCAGATCTGGAGCAATCCTCCCGCGCCGGAGCCGGGCCAGGATCCGGGAATTGTTATCCACTCTTTTGGCAAGGGCAAAGCCATCTGGGTCGCGGCTCCGCTGGAGTTGCGCGCTGATGCGGTGAATGCCAGGGTATTCAAAATCCTTCTGAAACGAGCTTTGCAGCCGCCCTACAAATTTGAGGCCGATACCGAACCGGCGGTTGAGGTAACGCTCTTCCATCAGGAAGATCGCAAGAGGTTGCTGGTGGGCATGCTCAATCTGCAGGCGCAGGTTCCCGCCCCGCCGGTGGCTGCGACGCTTCGTATTCAAGTTCCGGCGGGCCACAGTGCGCGCAAAGTGTCCCTCCTACCCGGGCAGCATGAGATACCTTTCACGGCGGCCGGATCGTATATCAGTTTCCAGCTTCCAGCTTTCAATCTGGTGAGCATGGCCATGGTCGACTACGCGTAGCATCATGAAATGGTTACATTAAGGTTGAAATTGTCCGCGTACCGTAATCAGGTAGATTCCTCCGTTGATGTGATTCGAGTCACGAAGGCATGGGGCCGTGAGCAGGTAAATTTTGAGTAGGCGGCGCAAAACGAGATTTGCCGCAGCGAGCGAGGAACATCTTTATGGCTTATGTAATTACCGATGCCTGTATCAAAGATTTTATCTGTGCAACAGAGTGCTCTACCGCGGCCATCGCACCCCTCGAGGCCGATGCGGCTGCCGGGACCGTTTCCCAGTTGTTCATTAATCCCGATGAGTGCATCGACTGCGGAAATTGCGCCAGCGTCTGCGAGCAGAACGCGATCTTCCCCATCGATGAACTTCCGGCGGACAAGGCGCAATTTGCCGAGAAGAACAAGGCCTATTTCAACTAGAGCGGTTCTCTAAGGCTGCGGTTTGGCTGACGGCGCCGGAGTAGCAAGCGGCAAAGCTGCGGGTAACGCTGTCGGCGCTGCTGGCTGGGTTGGCGCTACCGACGGCTGTACGTCCCGCTGAGCCGGCGCTGCCGCCTGCTGTATTGACGACTGGGCTGATGCTGCCGTCGGCTGGACCGGCGTCGCAGTCGACTGCAAGACGGAATTTACCGGCAAGGTAAGCGTTTGCGCCGTCGCTGGGTCGTCGCGCAGTTTGAGATAAAGGACGCCGCCCGCCGGGTGGGTCACGCTCAACTGGGATCCCGTAAACTCCGGCGGCACATCGGTGGAGTTATCGAAGTCCGGCGTTGCCGCGATGGAAGAGGCCAGGAATAGATTTGTCCCGCTCAACGTGCAGGGTTTGGCGGGGGCACGCGGACAGCGCAGTTCCTTGAATCCGGGCAGCCGCACCAGCGAACCCAGGGGCAGCCAGTCTCCGGTTACCCCATCTGAAGCAATCACACGCACCTGAACCGGCCCGAAGGCCGAGGAACCGAATCGCGCCAGTGGATCCAGCGTTCCCACAGCCGTCTTCGCATCTTCCAGCATCAGGCTGCCATCGGCCAGCGACAGCACGGTGCGGAAGCTGCCGTCCACCGCTGCCACTTCCACCTTCTCGTCGCGGGGAAAGTTCGCGGGAACGCGGGACTTGAGGAAGAAGACCAGCCGATTGTCGGCGGGCAGGTCGTCCAGAGAGCCCAGATGCACCGGGTTGGGCGCGGCGGAAGACTCGTCCTGGGTGCCTTTGCTCAGCAAAATCACCTGCGGACGCGGTGGGTCCACCGTGACCGGTACTTTGAGCTGGCGGCCATCGCGCAATTCGACCTTGGCGTCATAGTGCTTCCCCGGTTCAAGGTTGGCGGTGGTAGCTGAGGCGCTCATGGCTAACTGGTCAAAATCCTGCACGCGGTTCAGAGCGGCGGGTGTGAGCTTGATTCCGTCCAGCTCGGCGGTAGCCACTTCGTCCAGGCGCTTGCCTTTCAGCACCACCTCTTCGTCACCGGCGCTTAGCGTGAGCCGGTCCAGCGAGGCGGCCTCGGCATAGGCTTTCAGGGGCAGCTTGTCGGGTTCATTCAGCCCGAATTGGTGTATGTCGATGGTTACCAGTCCCGGAGCGGCGTCCTTCAAAGGCACGGTTACTTCCAGTGCTCCCGGTTTTGACGACTTCCAGGCCAGCTTTAGTGGGCTGCCACCTGCAACCTCTTCTTCCACCCGGTCAATGCAAAGCGTGCTTTCGTCCTCAAGATGGAGCGTATCCTCGCGGCCCACCACTAGGGCAGACTGGTCTCCGCCCACCAGGGTCCACTTGCCGGGCTGAGCCGCGTGAAAGCGGAAGCGAGGTCCCACCCAGTCGTCAAAGCCCCATTTGCCATGCAGCTCGGCGGTCAGATTGCCCTCCGATAGGGGGGGCGCGGGATGATCGAGAACTAAACCGCCCTGGGCCGGATCTGCACTCACCAGCAGGTCCACCGCAGGGGTTTTTGAGTCCGGGCGGGGCGTGATGTGGAGACTCAGCTCGTGGGCCAACTGTGTGGCAAAGACCAGCGGAGCACCCTCGACGGGCAACACCAGGCCGGGCTTTTGCGCGCAATAGGTCTCCGACGGGTTGACTGGATGCAGCGGCGGCTGCTTATCCCTGGCTGAGATTATCGGCGGCAGCGCAACCACCACCACCGACTTGGGAGAGCGGAACGAGGGCGGTACGTTGAGGCGCAGGTTGAGGGTATCTTTGGTTGGTAGCGCCAACGCGGGAATGTATTGAAAATGCGCCGTGTGCAGCGACGAGAGGATCTTGGCCGTATCCACGATGGCGCCGATATACGGGCTATATGCGCCGCCTCCGGCCATGGGCGAACTGCTGATCTGGTTCATCAAGTCGCTGGTTGAACCGTTCACCAGTTGATTGACGAGCGATTGCGCGTTGGCGTCGTCAAGCACCAGCCCGTCAGTGTGCTGCTCCAGGCACGGAGCTTGCTGGTCGGTGGGCTTATCGAAGCATTCCTTGTCGAGTTTGATGCCCAGGCTGTGAGAGGCATTTACAGTCCGCTCCTTGAGCGCCTTGGGATCGGTCTGGGAGGTCTCCTTAACCAAGGCAAGGTAGGCTTCAAGACGCATGCGGTCCCAGCTGGCTGCCTGCAGATCCTGGGTGGCGCGGACAAAGGCACCGGGCCGGCCGCGCACGGCGGCGCGCAGGGTGCTGAAGTCACCACCCGTCTCTGGGGCAAGAAAGATCACGGCCTGTTGCGCTTCAGCGGGAACAGTGACAAACACGCCTTCCTCGCGCGCTTCGCGGGTCCAGGTTTCGACACGAGTAAACCACTCCGGGGGTGGAGGATTGGTGACCCCGCGCAGGAACCCAACAATCAGCACATAATGCGCGGACTGGCTCTCGGGAAGGTCGGGATGAATCCAGAGCCGGTCGCCGGGCAGCAGGTTGGGCACCTCGCTGATGGGCAGCGTGACCTCTCCCCGCTTCACATGCACATCGACCTTGGGTCCGATGAGGTCAAAGGGCGAGTCAGCGGCGTATAGTCCGATCGAGGCCAATAGCAGCAGCAACATCAAATGCAAATAAGAACGCATATCTCCTATTGTACGAACTCCGGCGAGGGAATGAATTACCGCGGAAGAGCAACTTTTTCCCAGAATCGGTGTCGCGGCATGTCAACAATCTGAATTAGTTAGAGCGTTTAAATGAATTATCGGTTACACTGTTGGGTGTATAGCTTTGAACTTTAGGGTCTAGCTACAGTCGTTCCCGAATCCATTCAGGGTTGAAGATAGAAGCAGGAGATGGCTTTCATCAATTAAGAGCCACAAGAATACCTTGGGTCTTCAGCCATTAATACGGAAGATGTAAAGGGCCGCATTCGTTTAATCAACACTGGGAACGGCCCGCAGAACCAACAAAAAGAACACGTTGACCAAGGCCCGCATGGGCTGAGGCTTACCCCATGCAGTGAGACAAAATTTAAAGCTAGGGCTGCACTCTTTGGCCGGCCGTGCTCCGCGCAAATCTTCCCCGGAATAGAGCCACAAGGCAAACGGTGACGTTTTGGGCGCACAGCGGCCGGGAGGCGCGGCATACGGAGAAGAAAGTCATGAAAACGAAAAAAGCTGCACAAAGCAGCGTTGATATCAGCAACCTGAGCATACCCGATGCCGAAGAGATTATTGAACAGGCCCTGAACGAACTGGCGTTTTCTCCCGATCCCGGTCTGGCGCGGGCCCTGCAGTTCCTGGCGCCTCCGGGCTACCAGGCTATCGTGGAGCTATGCGGCGAAAACGGCCGCAGCAAGCGCCGCAACGCTTCGGCGGATACGTGGTCGCCAGAGGACGATGAAGTGCGCATCTACTTTGAGCGCAGCGATGACGGCGACGTTGCGCCGCGCCCCATTCGCGCACCGAGGGCAGTGGTCAGTCACAGTTACGACGACGACTATGACGACAGCCAAGAGGCGGTAATTCCCGCAGATTTGGACGTGCGTGTGAAAGAGTTGTGCGCGGCGCTGGCCGAGGCCGAGCGGGGCGGGCACGCCTTTATCGCCCTCAAGTGGTTCCGCGACTCTTTCTTACCGCGCAAGGCTTTCCGCTGGAATCAGCATCCCGAGTCGCGGCAGTCAGTGCTGGCTGAGGCCATCCAGCGCGGCGTGGTGATCACCAGCAAGATCGCCAACCCCAAGACCCCGGCCTATCCCACCACCACCATCCGGCTGAACCGCGCCGAGGCCGGCATCCCCGAGGAGGCTCAGCGCTTCCACCCGGTCGCGGTGCATGGCGAATCCATCGCCGAGGCCATTGAAGAGGAACGGGGGAACCAGTGAGCTGCTACTTTCTTGAGGCGACGGCCTTCGCCAAATTGTTTGTGCAGGAGCCGGGTACCGACGCACTGATCCGGCTGATGGAGGCCGTCGAAGACAATCGCAAGCTGATCTCGGCCTCTACGCCGCTGGAGGTCTATGCGGCTGTCCGGCGGCGGGAGCGGGCGGGGAACATCTCCGCTGAAGACGCGGCGGCCGCGCTCGACAGCCTGCGCGTGGAAGCGGCGCGGATGGTGCAGCAACCGTTGAATCCGGCAGTTCTTGAAGCCTCCCGCCAACTTTTGGACCGTACCGCCCTACGCTGGCCGGATACTCTGCAACTGGGAGCGGCGCTGGTAGCCCGCGATATGTTCCAGGGAACGGAGATCATTTTCGTCTCCGCATCGGCGCAGTTGCTCGAAGCGGCGAAGGCTGAAGGGTTTCACGCAATCGACCCGGCGAAGGATGCGATCGAAGTGGAGAAAGAGCCGGAATAGCTGTGATCGAATCCCACATCTCATCTGCCGCGGCGGTGAGATGTGGGACAACCAACATCCGGCGATTTAATACCAATTACAAATCTTCAGTGATAATCGAGTCCAATGACTAAGCGATTCTTGCTCTTATCTCTCTTCGTCAACGTGGTCATGAGCCTGACTGTGCAAGAAATCCCAAGTCAGTTGCACGAGAGATGGGTAGTGAAACGGGATCTGCCAACCTCCACTATTTGCTGTTTTGATGAAAAGGAAGCCAGAAAACTCATTGGTACTGAGATAGAGTACACTGCCAACTCATTTCGCTGGGGGCAGACGGTTACTACTCATCCGACAGTCCAGATCAAAGTCATGAGCGCCGAGCAATTCCATAAAGAATACTCCGGAGGTGGTGCAAATGACTCACAAGTGTCTTTTGAACAACTTGGAATTAAAGCACTTCATGTTACACAGATTATGCTAGGCCACGAGCCTGCGAATATTACTGGGGCGACAATCGAGATTCCCGGTGACGATGTGCTAATCAAGGATAAAAATACAATAATTTTCTCTGTTTGCAATGTGTATTATGAGGCGCGCCGTCGTCCAGTTTCCAGTGGAAATCGAAAATAATTGACAAGAAAAAGTATCTGATCGGTCAGGTGTTGAACAACTCTAACTACTCCCGCCGGAACTTATTGGCATGCTCGAACTCGTCCCGCAGGGCCGGGGTGCGGAGGTTTTCGCGCAGGTGGGCGATGCGCTGCTCCAGGGCATGAAGAGCCGGGCGCCCCATCTGGGTGCCGGGGGACTCTCTGGGTCGGGGCACGATGTTCTTGTCTTTGTCGTTAGGGTGGGATAGCTCCTCACCTCCGGGCTTTGCAGATTATTTCTAGCATCCTGCTATCGTGAATTCAGAACACTATTGAACCGTCCGAACCAATCGGTCAGGGTTGTGACCGGTCCGTACCGAAATTGAATGTGCCCCCCGGGGGTCCATACTCCATCTATTCGCCTTTTATGTGTGTAAGTAACTGATTATAAACAAGAACTATCAAATATCGAGGGGTAGAAAATGCGCAAAAAACGCGTGATTTCGGCCTTTTCCTACCAGCTTCTTAGTCAATTTCGAGCATGAAACGCGCGTTCCCAGGAACCAAACAATGGGTCTCAAAAGCCGTAGTCCGCCCAGTAGGAGGGGATCGATGAAACAGCTTCTAGTGTCTTGTCTCCGAAGTACGCATCATAAAATCACTGTCATCCTGAGCGAAGTTGGGCGCGTACTTTGCGCACAACGCAGTCGAAGGATCTGCGGTTGCTTTTCGTCCTTCTTCAACGAACTTCGGAGACAATACGCTAGATAAGTTAATCTTTTACTCCCGCCGGAACTTATTAGCCTGCTCGAACTCATCGCGCAGGGCCGGGGTGCGGAGGTTTTCGCGCAGGTGGGCTATGCGCTGCTCTAAAGCCTGGAGAGCGGCTTGAACAGGTTCGGTGTTGGTGTAGGCGATGTCGCGCCACATGGAGTAGGGGCTGGAACCCAGGCGGGTCATCTCGCGTAAAGCTCGGCCGCCTACGTCTCTCAGCTCCGGAGCGTGACCTACTTCTTCTTCGAGCAGCGCGCTGAGAGCCGTGGACACAAATTGTGGCACGTGGCTGACCCAGGCTACCAACTCATCGTGGCGCGCGGGATCGAGATCGACGGTCTTCGAGCCCATGGCTACGACCAGATCGCGCCAGTCTTTGACCAGTTCCGCCGAATGTGGAGAGCGCTGGGCATTCGGATCGCCCGTGAAGAGCCAGACTGCGCCGCGAAAAAGCGCCGCATCGGCCAATGACGCGCCACCACGCTCTTTGCCTGCCATGGGATGGCCGGGAAGAAATGCCGCGCGATCGGGACGGTTGAAAAGGCGTGCGGCGGCTTCGGAGATCAGGCGCTTTGTGCTGCCTACGTCTGTGATCAAGTGATCGGGGCTTAAAACTCCAGCCAGCTTCTCCATGAAGTCGAGAGTGGCGTAGATGGGAACGGCCAGCAGAACTACCTGACTATCGCGGGCGGCCTGTAAAGGGCCGGTGGCGATGGAGTCGATGGCACCCATGGTGAGCGCTTGTTGCGCCCCCTCCGCGCCGCGGTTCCAGCCGGCGATGCTGCCGCGAAAGCCCGCCGCACGCAGCGCCAATCCCACCGATGTGCCCAGCAGGCCCGTGCCCAGAATGGCGATGCGCTCGATCATGGCTCTTTCCTCGTTTCTGCCATTCTAGAACGGCGCGGAGTTAGCGATGTTAGCGGAGTTTGCGGAGGTAGGCAGAAAACTAACTCCGCTAACACGCGCGAAGCGCGGCTAACTCCGCTACAAAGTTCTTCCCACCGCCGTAGCAATCACTCGCATCTCGCTCATCAGCCTTTCAAATTGATCCAGATACAGAGTCTGCGCTCCATCGGAGGCGGCTTTATCGGCGTTGGGATGAATCTCGATCAAAATGCCGTCCGCACCGGCGGCTACCGCGGCCTTGGCCATTGCGGGAACCATATCGCGGCGGCCGGTCCCGTGCGAGGGGTCGCCTACGATGGGCAGGTGAGAAAGCTTGTGCACAACAGGAATCGCCGCGATGTCCATGGTGTTGCGCGTCGCGGTCTCATAGGTGCGGATGCCGCGCTCGCACAGGATCACGTCGTAGTTGCCGCCGGAGAGAATGTATTCGCTCGAAAGCAGCAGCTCTTCAATGGTGGCCGCGATGCCGCGCTTGAGCAGGATGGGCGTGCGAACCTGGCCCAGTTCGCGCAGCAGGTTGAAGTTCTGCATGTTGCGCGCGCCCACCTGGAAGCAGTCCACATAAGGCAGCATGGACTCGATCTGCGAGATCTCCATCACCTCGCTTACCGTGAGCAGGCCGTTGGCTTGCGCTGCCTCGTGCATCAGCTCGAGGCCGGGTATGCCCAGTCCCTGAAAAGCGTAAGGCGAACTGCGCGGCTTGAAGGCGCCTCCGCGAAGGAAACCAGCGCCCATGGCCTTTACGCACTTGGCAATCTCGAAGATCTGCTCGCGGTTCTCAATCGCGCAGGGGCCGGCGATGACCACGACCTGCTCGCCGCCGATTTTTGCTCCGTTGGGAAATTCGATTACGCTGCCCTGAGGGCGAAAAGCTCGTCCGGCCAGCTTGTAAGCCGCGGTGATGCGGTGGACTGAAAGCACACCCGGCAGCAATTCGAACTTGGTCAGGTCAAGACCAACGGCAGGTCCAACGCCGGCCAGAATGGTTTGGGTTGCACCGGTGGTGCGGTGTACGTCGAGCCCCGATTCCACAATCACATCGATGACAGCATCGATCTGTTCTTCGGTGGCCGTTTCCTGCATAGCGACAATCATTGCTTGATCCCTGTCTCAGGCGCACCAGACTCAGTCTTTGCGCCAGTGCCTTGGCCCGGCGTGTTCGCCAGGGCGTTCCTCTCCGATGCCAACTCGTCCCTTTGCAGGGCCCGCATAACGTCGATGATGCGCTCGTAGATATGCGTCAGTTCAATGTCCGGCAAGGGGCCTTTGTTGGCCGCTCGCACGTTGGCCAGGACCACTTTTTCCCGCTGCGGTTCATACACCGGCAGCGAGGTGGCAGCCTTCAAGTGGCCGACCATCTGCGCGGCGCGTGCCCGCTCGCTCAGCAATTCGACGAGCTTGCGGTCCAGAGCATCAATTTGATCTCGCAATTCTTCGAGCGTCATTCCATCCTCGTGTTGGCAAATAGCTTTTAGCCGTTAGCTATTAGCCTTTAGCTCCATCTTGCTGAAGTAAGCCTCGACGGCTGAATTTATCTTCTGCAGGGCTAAGGGCTAAGAGCTAAGAGCTTGCGTTTCTTACCGGGCCAGCGCCGCCTCAGGCAGGTGCAGGCCCTTGATAAATCGAGCCACTGCGCCGGGCGCCGTTCCGGGAGTTGATTGTTCGATCAACTCCACAATCGCGCTGCCGACTACCGCGGCATCCGCAAACCGGGCCACCTGGGCCACGTGTTCCGCATTGCTGATGCCGAAACCTACGGCTACCGGCAGCGTGGTCCATCGGCGGATGCGCGCAACCAGCGCGGATGCATCGGATGTCAGGCTCTGCTGCGTGCCGGTAATGCCTACGCGGGAGATGGCATAAACGAAACCCCTGGAGTGAGTGGCGATAGCCTCAAGCCGTTCGTCAGGGCTGGTGGGAGCGGCCAGAAAAATCGGCGCTAGCTTCACGCGAGCCATTTCGGCGAGATATTCGCCCGCCTCTTCAACAATCAGGTCGGTAATCAGCACGCCGTCCACTCCGGCTGCCGCTGCATCATCGGCGAAGCTGTGCAGGCCATAGCGCAAAATCGGATTCAGATAGCTGAAGATCACCAGGCCCGCTTGAGGCCGCTCCGCGCGAATCTCCCGGGCCAGCGCCAGCACATCCTTGAGTCGCGTTCCGCGCGCCAATGCCCGCTCCATGGCTCTCTGAATCACCGGACCGTCGGCCAGCGGATCGCTAAAGGGCACGCCCAGCTCAATCACCGCCGCGCCCGCGTCGATGGCCGCAATCGCGATGGCTCGCGTCGAGGAGAGATCGGGGTCCCCGGCCGTAAGATAAACGACCAGTCCGGGTTTTTGTTCAAAGAGAATCGCCATCGCAGCTCTATGCTCCCTGAATCTTCAACTCGCGCGCCAGAATACCCATATCCTTATCGCCGCGTCCAGAGAGGTTGACTACCAGTATGTCATGGGTGGGTAGCGTGGGAGCAAGGCGCAGCGCCTCGGCCACGGCGTGCGCGCTTTCGAGCGCAGGCAGAATTCCCTCAGTGCGGGCCAGCCTGACCACTGCATCGAGAGCGGCTGCGTCGTCGCGCGAAACGTATTCGGCGCGGCCTGAGTCGTGCAGCGCCGCGTGCTCGGGGCCGATGGAGGCGTAGTCGAGACCCGCGGAAACCGAATGTGTTAGCGCGATTTGGCCATTCTCGTCCTGCAGCACGTAGGAATAAGTTCCCTGCAGCACTCCCGGCGCTCCGCCTGAGAAGCGCGCGGCATGATCGCCCAGAGCAGTTCCGCGGCCGCCTGCTTCCACGCCGATCAAGCGCACCTGCCGCTCGGGAATGAACTCGTAAAACGCGCCAATGGCGTTCGATCCGCCGCCTACGCAGGCGATGATTGCGGTGGGAAGTCGGCCTTCTTTTTCCAGGATCTGTTGCTTTAGCTCGATGCCAATCACGCGCTGGAAGTCGCGCACCATGGTGGGGTAAGGATGCGCTCCCAGAGCGCTGCCCAGCAAGTAATATGATGTACGGACGTTGGTGACCCAGTCCCTCATGGCCTCGCTGATGGCGTCTTTCAGCGTCTTTGATCCCGACGAGACGCCTCGGACTTCAGCGCCCAGCAACCGCATACGCAGCACATTCAGCTCCTGGCGCTCCATATCCACATCGCCCATGTAGATCACGCATTCGAGACCCAGCAGCGCGCAGACAGTGGCCGTGGCCACGCCGTGCTGTCCCGCGCCGGTCTCGGCGATAATGCGCTTCTTGCCCATCCGTCGTGCGAGCAGTCCCTGGCCCAGCGCGTTGTTGATCTTGTGCGCGCCGGTGTGGAGCAGGTCTTCGCGCTTGAGGTAGATCTTGGCTCCGCCCAACTGCTCGGTGAGCCGTTTGGCAAAGTAGAGCGGCGTGGGCCGGCCGGCATAGTCCTTGAGCAGCCCTGCCAGTTCAGTCTGAAAGGCCGCATCGTTCTTCGCCTTCTCGTACTCCTGCTCCAGCTCGACCAACGCCGCCATCAGCGTCTCCGGCACATAGCGCCCGCCATAGACGCCGAAGCGTCCGGGGCGCGGTTCGGATGGAACTGCGGAAAGAATGATCGATGCCATTTGGGCCTCCTGCGCTCCCAAACCTGGAAATGGGGAACTCTTCAGTGTACTAGGGTCTTGGAAAAGCCTCAGAGCTGTGGCAGGTTCTCGGACCAGTATGCTATTCGCTCAAGCAATTAGCTCGCGGTATAGTGGCTTCAGGATTCCAGGGCCCTCGGAGTAGGCAGCTCAAGCTGAAATATCTCGTGGAGGCGCACGAATGTCCTGCCAAGGCAGAATCGGGTCGCTCTTATTGTTCAGTGTAGTGACGTGTTGCGGTTTAACAATTAGCGGGGCGGCATTTGCGCAAAAGGAAGCAGCCGCTCTCTCCGGCGAGGAGCTTATCTCGTTGTTACAGCACATGCATGCCAATATTAAGGCGAACGATAAACTAGCCCAGCAATACGCATGTGACGATCTGGTGCAAGAGAGCTATTTCAACAAGAAAGGAAAGAAGCTTAGGGACGATTCCGAGAAGGTTGAAACCCTCTTTGTAGACGGGCTGCCCTACCACCACATCGTCGAGGAAAATGGCAAGCCATTAAACGATCGGAAACTGGTTTCTGAACAGAAGCACCAAGATGCCCTTAGCGAATTGGGTAAAGGGTTTGACTTCGCATTTGACATAAGAGCTGCTGACCCGCGCAACTCCTTTTATAGTGCATTGCCGATCTGTTGCCTCGCCACACTGTTCGAAAACCGCGTTTTGGGGCATGAACAGATCAACGGCCGTGACAACCTGGTTATCGAGTCCGTTCCCAAGGTAAACCCTGATGCTGTCACTTCCGTGGAGAGAACCGCTCTTGATTGGAAGGAGACCACCTGGATTGATGTGGATGACCTGATGCCGACCCGTTATGAGGTATAACTCCTGCATGACCGGAGTTATATGTTGAAAGGAACCACTGAGCGGCGCGAGTTCTTCCGGCTGGAAGACACTTCAGATCCGAATGGCCGATCAACAGGCGCAGTATGGTTGTGGCGTTTTTCGGAGGGTCACAGTAGATTGAAAGGCTCGCGGGGACTGCTAGTCATAATGTTCGAAGATACCTCGTACAACTTCAAGAAATTTAAGGTCGATATACGCGTAGATGCTGATTCCATGCGAGAGATCACGAACCAGAAAGTCGGCCAGCAGCCTTAATGCAGCGTCATTGAAAGCAGGCAAAGACGGATTAATGAAACGCTGCTCGCGCGCTTCGAATGAACCCCCTCACTTTATTAGGGTCCTTCCGTCCCGGCGCGAACTCCACGCCGGAGACCACATCCACACCCCATGGGCGCAGCGTGGCGATGGCTTCGGCTACGTTTTCCGGGCTCAGGCCGCCTGCAGCGATGCGTTTGCACGCTCTAGGGTTTCGGAAGAGAGTTTTACGAGCGGCAATCCAGTCGAAGGTCGCACCGGTGCCGCCTACTGCCGTAGTTGTTCGCGAATCCACCATAACGGCGTCGATATGCGGGTTCAGGGCGTGGTCGGCTATCTCCTTTTTGAGCAACTCGCCTGCATCGGCGTCAAAGTGGACTACGCGCACAATCCGCAACTGTGGGCCCAGCAGCTTGCGTAGCTTGGCAGGCAACTCTGGTTTGGCGTCGAAGTGGAGTTGCACGCCGGTCAGGCCGCATTCGCGAACGATGGAGTAGATTTCCTCCAGCGGGGCATCGACGAAGACTCCGATCTTCTCCACTGTTGCGGGAAGATGCGGCACGATGGCCGCCGCTTCGGCAGCTGTTACGCGTCGCGGGCTGGGCGCAAAGACAAATCCCACTGCGTCGGTGCCCGCCTCGACGGCCAACTGCGCGTCTTCGAGCGAGGTGTTGCCGCAGATTTTGATCCAGAGACTCATCGCGACTCAGTAACTCCGGCCAGCAGTTCCGCGAGGGCCGCGCCGGGATCGGGCTGGCGCATCAGACTCTCGCCAACGAGGACAGCGTCAAAGCCTGCAGTTCGCAACTGCGTAAGGTTCTCCGCTGTTGAGATCCCGCTCTCTGCCACGCGCACGACAGTGGCAGGAATCTGACTTACCAATTGGAGCGAAGTTTCCAGGCGCACGTCAAAGGTTTTGAGGTCGCGGTTGTTCACGCCAATGGCATCCGCACCGGTTTCGCCCAGGACGCTGAGCACACGGTCCAGTTCGTCCGGGGTGTGCACTTCGACCAGCACGTCGAGCGAAAAGCCGTTGGCCACTAGGGCAAAGCGCTTCAGCTCCGCATCCGTCAGCGCGGCAGCTATGAGCAGTATCGCGTCGGCGCGGTGGGCTCGGGCTTCGACGATCTGGTACTCGTCCACAATAAAATCCTTGCGCAGGCAGGGCAGCTTAACGGCCGCTGAAGCCCGCTCCAGATTGCGCAGGCTGCCCTGGAAAAATGGCTCATCTGTAAGCACCGAGAGCGCCGCTGCCCCGCCGAACTGATAGCGCCGGGCCAGCCACTCGACATCAAAGTCGGCACGAATCAGCCCTTTGGAGGGCGAGGCTTTTTTGATTTCGGCGATGACCGCAGGTCCTTTGGCAGCCGGCCGCCGCAAAGCCGCCGCCCAGCCGCGCGGGTGGTGAGCCGCCGCGCGCCGCTCCAATTCGGTTAGAGGCACAAGCTTCCTGGCAGCTGCAACCGTGGCACGGGTTGTGACTAAAATTGTGTCCAGAACGGTAGACATGCTCTGGGTCGAGTATACGAGGGGAACCGCAATCGGCATTGTTAATTTGCCCTGCTCGACTTCTGTGAACTCATGCGACAATTTAGATAGAGCCTGAGTTAGTCGAAGAGGCGCGAAAGTGGCGGAATTGGCAGACGCACCAGACTTAGGATCTGGCGGAGCAATCCATGGGGGTTCGAGTCCCCCCTTTCGCACCAAAATTTACACGCATTGAGGTTGATGTGGATCTTAAACTTGCCGGCAAGATTGCGCTGGTGACGGGGTCGACGGCGGGAATCGGCTTTGCGATTGCCAGGTCGCTGGCCGTTGAAGGCACTCAAGTCTATGTGAACGGGCGTACGCAAGAGCGTGTGGACCGGGCGATAGCGGCGATCCGGCAGCATGCAGGATTAGCCAAGGTGGAGGGCATTGCGGCGGACTTCTCCAGTTCAGCCGGCGCAGAGGCGGTGATTCGAAAACTGCCCGCGGTGGATGTGCTGGTAAACAATGTGGGCATCTTTGAGCCGAAATCCTTTGTAGAGATTACCGATGCGGACTGGTACCGGTTTTTCGAAATCAACGTTATGAGCGGAGTTCGGCTCTCGCGCCACTATCTCGCGGGGATGCTCAAAAAGAATTGGGGCCGCATCCTCTTCATTTCGAGCGAGTCGGCAGTCCAGATTCCAGCCGAGATGGTTCATTACGGAATGACCAAGACCGCGCAGGTTGCCATTGCGCGCGGCATTGCGGAGACTGTGGCTGGGACCGACGTGACGGTCAATAGCATTCTTGCCGGACCAACCGAGTCAGAAGGAGTGGGCGCATTTGTGGACGCCATGGCAAAGCGCGAGAACAAGTCGAAGCAGCAGATTGAAAAGGAATTCTTCGAGCACGTCCGGCCATCTTCACTGCTGAAGAGATTCGCTTCAGTGGATGAAGTGGCGGCGATGGCGGTGTATCTGGCGGGCGAGCTCTCTTCGGCGACCAACGGGGCTGCGGTGCGGGTGGATGGCGGCGTGGTGAAGGCTATTCTCTAAAGTAAAAGTTCAAGTACCTGCCGAAACCGGTTTTCACTGACTGTTTGGAATGCCCGGTCACAGACGTTTTCGACCGGCGGGAGTAATCTGGTAAGACCATGAGTCCATCAGCGCAACAGCCCAAAGTGAACCTTGAGCAGACACCCGACTTCCGCGAGTCCTATGCCAACAGCGTGCAGGTGCGCGTAAGCGTGTGGGATTTTCAACTGGTTTTCGGCCTGGCTTCGAGCGAAAGCCCTGAGCAGGTGAACATCCGCAACCACGATGCGATTTTTTTGAGCCCGCAGCAGGCCAAGGCGCTGTGGAACGTGCTGGGGCAGAATCTTGCGCAATATGAGCAGGCCTTCGGGGTGCTGAACCTGGAGCCGCATGGGCAGAACTTCCCTCAAGGGCCGGTTAACTAAACTTAGACGGCACGAGCCAATCTCTGGAGCGATCGCTTGCGCTCAAAAATACTCATACAGCCGCGGCTGGACGCGCCGCTGCCCCTGTGGATGATCTTTCCGGTGATCTTTGCGGCGCTCTATGCCAGCCACTTTACGCTGCTGCGCCTGCCTTACTACTGGGACGAGGCCGGCTACTACATTCCCGCGGCGTGGGATTTTTTCCGCACCGGCTCGCTGATTCCCATCACCACGCTGACCAATGCTCATCCGCCACTGCCCAGCATTTACCTGGCGATCTGGTGGAAGCTCTCCGGCTTTTTTCCCGAGGTGACGCGCGAGGCGGTGCTGATGGTGGCTTCGCTGGGGCTGCTGGGGGTTTGGCGGCTGGCGATGCGGCTGGTGGGCGTGCCCGCGGTTGCGTTCTGGACCGTGGTTCTCACCGGGCTTTATCCGGTCTGGTTTGCGCAGAGCACGCTGGCTAATGCGGATATTTTTGCCGCTGCTTGCACGCTTTGGGGGCTGGTCTACGCTCTGCCGGGCAGGGATCGGGAGTGGTTCCCAAAAAACTGGGTTGCTGTATTGTGGTTTGCCGCGGCTGCGCTCTCGAAAGAAACGGCGATTGCCATTCCGTTGACACTGGCTGCGGTGAGCGTGGTCGAGGGTTTCAGGGTTGCGCAGCCGGCACGGATGAGACTCTGGCGCCAGGCGGCATGGCTTACGAGTTGCGCAGTGCCGCTGGCCGGATGGTACGCTTGGCACTACGCGAAAACCGGCTTTCTCTTCGGCAACCCGGAGTTTTTGCGCTATAACGCTGAGGCCACGCTTTCGCCGGTGCGATTTTTGGCGGCATTCACGCACCGAGTGCTGCACCTGACCGCGCACATGAACCTGTTTGTGCCGGTACTGATGACGATTGCGGCGCTGCTGCTGGACCCCAGGAGGGACACCGAGGGCAATGAGCGGGCGGCGATCGGTACTCCCGCATTGCGGCGGATTTTCTTGCTGGTTTTAGTCAATGCTCTTCTCTTCAGCATATTAGGCGGCGCACTGCTTACGCGGTATTTGCTGCCTATATATCCGCTGGTACTGCTGGTGGCGGTCTCAACGTTTTATTGCAGGGTCCCTTATTGGCAGGGGCTGACGGTATTTTCGGCGGCGGCGTTCGTGCTTGGGCTGTTCGTCAATCCTCCCTACGGCTATGCTCCGGAAGACAACCTGGCCTATACCCACGTAGTGCGGCTGCATGAAGCCGGCATTGCCCAGCTTAACGCTCGCTATTCCGGCGCAACCGTGCTTACGGCCTGGCCGATGAGCGACGAACTCAGCCGTCCCGAACTTGGGTACCTGAAACAGCCGTACGAAGTTTATACGCTGAAGAACTTTACCGCCGCATCGATTGCCCACGCTGCTGCAGAGCCGGAAAAATTCTCAGCGGCGCTGGTTTTTTCCACGCAGATTGATCCGGAGTCGCGGATCTTCACTTTGGGTTCTGAGAGCAAAGCGATGGACGAGCGCTACTTCGGCTTGCACCACGGCCTACCACCGGAGGAGATTGCAAGGGAACTGGGAGGCAAGCTGGTTTGGAAGCAGGAGGACGAGGGGCAGTGGATCGCGCTGATCCGGTTTAATCGGCAATTCGAGGCGGCGGCGCAGATACCGGATCGTCCGCGGTAGCCGACGCCGGTGCGGCCCACCGCCTATAATCAGCCTGTCGTGCATACTACCTTTTTTTCTCGATTACGCCGGGCCTGGCAGTTGGCTGCTGCTTTTGGAGTGAGTCTTGCGTTTGCTCTGACCGTGACGGCGAGCGCCTTTGGGCAGGCGGCCACGGAAAGCGGGCGCATTCTGCTGGTGCTGCCGTTTGATAACCGTACCGGACAGCCGAGCCTGGAGTGGATTCGCGAGGCGGCGCCGGAGATTTTGACCAGCCGGTTTGCTTCGGCAGGCTTTGCGCCCATGAGTCGCCAGGACCGAAGGTATGCTCTGGACCACCTGGGGCTGCCCGAGGGTTTTCATCCCTCGCGGGCCACGGCGCTGAAGCTGGCGGAGACGCTGGATGCCGATTCGATTATTGTGGGCAGCTATGTGACCGATGGAACAGGGATCGTGGCCGAGGCGCAAATTGTGGATGTGCCGCACCTGAGAATCAGCGCGCCGGTGACCGTCCGAGGCGAGATGCGCGACATGATTGCTGTCTTCGATTCGCTGGCCTGGAAGGTGACCCGGCAGCTCGCTCCTGGCTTCAAAGGCACCGAGGAGACTTTTGTGGCGGCCGGCAAGGGGTCGCGGCTGGATGCATTCGAGCAGTACATTCGCGGCATTACGGAACAGGACCAGGCCGAACGGCTGCGCCATTTGCAACTGGCCGTGAAGCTGAGCCCGGAGTTTGGGCCGGCATGGATGGCGCTAGGACGCGAGGACTACAACGGTCAGAAATACGACGAGGCCGCGGAGGCATTTGCCAAGGTGGGGCGCAGCGATCCCGATGCGCTGGAGGCAGGCTTTTACGGCGGCCTATCGCTGATTTTTTCCGGCAACTACGACAAAGCCGAAGCTGCCTTTGCCGGCGTGGCCCGCGTCCTCCCTTTGGCCGAAGTGGTGAATAATCAGGGAGTTGCGGTAAGCCGGGAGGGGCAGGACGGAAGCGCGCTCTTTCGCCAGGCCGTAACTGCCGATCCCACGAATGCTGATTATCACTTCAATCTGGCGGTGAGCCTGAAGCGCCATGGAAATGCCGCCGAGGCAATGACTGAGCTGGTGCAATGCCTGACGCTGCGTCCCAACGACAGCGAAGCCCAGGATCTGAACGAGTTATGGAAAGAACCTGCTGGAGTGAAGACTGCGGGGATGAAGGTGAGTCCGGTTGCGGAGCTGAGGGCCGACCCTCTGGAGCGCATTGCGCGCAACTTTAACGCCGTTGCTTTTCGCCAGGCAGCGCTGATGATGGATCAGATGGCGGCATCGCGGCTGGCTGTGCTCACGCCGCGCGAGAGAGAACAGATGCTGGCTGGCCAGGCCAGGGACTACCTTGACCGAGGGCTCCTGCTCGAGGCCGAGCGGCTCTACCTCTCTGCAATGGCTGCAGATGGAAAAGTGGCCCAGGCGCACGAGGGGTTGGCTGAGGTGCGGGAGCGGACCGGCGATGCCGAGGCTGCTCGCAAAGAGGCTCGCGCGGCATTGAAACTGGAACCCTCGGCCGATGCGTATCTAGTCCTAGGCCGACTGGACCTGGCGGAGGGTCACGCGGACGACGCAAAGCAGGAAGCTGAAGCAGCCCTCAAACTGGAACCGGCGAACTCGGCGGCGCAGGAGCTTCGTCGGCAGATTGCAGCCAGTGGCGGGCTGAAGAGGTAGGGCCGAAAGGCCCTGAAGGAGCAAGCGATGGTTCAGCACATGAACGGATTTGCTGTACTGATTGGTGTGATTGTGGCCTTTGGGTCCAATTCACCTGTGCAGGCTCAACAGCCGCTTGTGGACAAGCTGGTTCTTTCCGATACGATCCAACCGGTGACGCAGGGACTGTTGGAACGGGCCATTACAAAAGCCAATTCCGACGGGGCCCAGGCCCTGCTGGTGGAGCTGGATACGCCTGGCGGGCTGCTGGACTCGACCCGCACAATGGTTGGAGCAATCCTCAGCTCGAGGGTTCCGGTGATTGTGTATGTGTCGCCTGCGGGGGCGCGGGCTGGTTCGGCCGGTTTTTTCCTGTTGGAAGCGGCGGACGTGGCTGGCATGGATCCCGGCACCAACGCCGGAGCGGCACATCCGGTGACCGAGTTCGGCGAGAACCTGAACGATACGATGAACCAGAAGGTGGAGAATGACGCGGAGGCATTTTTGCGCTCCTACGTTACCAGGCGCGGCCGCAACGCCGAGGCTGCGGAGGCGGCTGTTCAATCGTCGCACTCGTATACTGCCCAGGAGGCGCTGGATCAGCACCTGATTGATCTCGTGGCAAATAGCGACGCACAACTGCTGGCCTCCTTGAACGGCCGCGAGATTACCCGCATGGACGGGACAAAGCTGACTTTGCATCTGGCCGGGGCGCGGATTGAAACGCTGCGGCCCACGATGCGTGAGCAATTGCTGGGCTGGCTGGTGAACCCCAATATTGCCCTGCTGCTGCTGGTGGGCGGAGCGCTGTTGATCTACCTCGAATTCAATGCCCCCGGAACAATCGTTCCCGGGGCGCTGGGCACGTTGATGGTGCTACTGTCGATCTTTGCGCTGGATCTGCTGCCTATCCGATTTACGGCCGTCCTGCTTCTGATTGCGGCGTTGGTTTTGCTGCTGCTCGAAGCCAAGTTTGGCGGTCATGGAGTGCTGGCCATTGCGGGCATCGTCTGCCTGACTTTCGGGATGCTCACCCTGGTTGCCGCGCCGGTGCCGGAGTTGGGCATCAACGCGTGGGTAGCCTTCGCGGTCAGCGCGGCTTTCGGATGCATTACCGTTTTTCTGGTCCGACTGGCGGTACGCGCACGGCGCAGGAAGTCGCACCTGGGCGTGGATGCCCTGCTGGGCAGCAGCGCCACTGCCATGGAAGCGCTGGCCCCCGAAGGGCACGTCCTGGTGGAGGGAGAGATCTGGCGCGCTGTGGCTAGCGAGCCGGTGGCTGCCGGGACTCCGCTGCACGTGGTGGGCCATGAACAGTATCTCTTGCGTGTGGCTCCGGCAAAATCCCGAGATTTGCCGGAAGTCCGCGTATAACCTGGTTGGAGTACAATCCGCAAGTAAGTGAGGGAAGTGCAATGTCCGATCTAAGTTATCCGATTCTGATCTTCATCGCAATCGTCGTTCTCTATCTGCTCAACTCCATCAAGATTCTGCGCGAGTATGAGCGCGGCGTCATCTTCAGGCTGGGTCGTGCTCTGCCCACGCCGAAGGGACCGGGCATCATCCTGGTCTTCAGGCCCTTCGATCAGATGGTCCGCATCTCGCTGCGGCAGGACGTGCTGGAGGTTCCTCCCCAGGACGTGATTACCCGCGACAACGTCACCCTGAAGGTGAACGCGGTGGTTACGCTCTACGTGGTGAATCCAAACGACGCGGCCATCAAAGTGGCCAACTACGTCTATCAGACCTCGCAGTTTGCGCAAACCACGCTGCGCTCAGTGCTGGGCGAGGTGGAGTTGGACGAGCTGCTCAGCCATCGCGATAAACTTAATCTCAAAATTCAAACCATCATCGATCAGCGCACGGAGCCGTTCGGCGTGAAGGTGATCTCCGTCGAAGTGAAGCAGGTTGACCTGCCCGAGCAGATGCTCCGCGCCATGGCCAAGCAGGCCGAGGCCGCTCGCGAAGCACGGGCGAAGGTTCTACACGCCTCGGGCGAGTTCGACGCCGCGCAAAAGCTGGTGGACGCCGCCGCCCTACTGGCCACCGAGCCTATG
Source organism: Occallatibacter sp. (assembly GCA_049515455.1). Lineage (GTDB taxonomy): Bacteria > Acidobacteriota > Terriglobia > Terriglobales > Acidobacteriaceae > Telmatobacter. Next base: position 123,698 of record JBEKUB010000002.1, on the reverse strand, counting down.
ACTCTGCAGTTGCGCTACCTGCAAACCCTGACCGAGATCGGCGTGGAGAAGAACACAACCATTGTTTTCCCGCTGCCCATCGAGATGATGACGCTCTTCAACAAGATCGGGGCAACGGCCAAGGCGGCAGCTGAAAAGCCGTAGAATCCGTCTAAGAATTTGCTTATGAACACATGGACAGAATGTCTTGCTTTGAGAGGGCACGGCTTCAGCCGTGCCGGAAGTGGTTTTGGAATATGTTGGGCTTTAGCCCCTGAGGGTGTTTTCCAAACTGAGTTGAAAAATGTATCCCCAGCGGCTAAAGCCGAGTTTATGTTGCATGGTTTACGCCACGGCTTAAGCCGTGCCCTTTCAAAACTTCGAGTTCTTCTACAGGTTCTAAGAACTAGAGAAAAGAATGAAAGGAACGCGCCTATAGCTCGTCCCTTTTATGCAGAATGCCGGGAGATCTGGGACAGCATATGAGGGGAGTTTTTGACGACGAGGAGCTTGAGCCGGAGCAACCTCGGCGCGACACTGAACTCACGTTAGGCTCCTTGACGCTGCTGGCTCTCTTTTTTGGCCTGGTGCTGCTCTGCGGACTCTGTTTTGGCCTGGGATATACACTTGGCCGACGTGGTTCAGAGCAGCCTCTGACAGCCGGGCAGAGTTCAGCCGGCGCTCAAACAACTTTGCAGGCGGACGTATCACGGTCCAAGCCCTCGGCGACTGCGCCAACCGGCGTAGCTACCGAAAAGCAGAGCGTGGTGGTCGATCTGCCGCAATCTACTACCACGGGCGCTGATCCGGTTGCGAGTTCACAGAGTTCTGAGCCGGCGCAACCTCAAGTCCGGCCGGCCCTGCCAACCGTGGCCATCGCGGCTCCATCTACGCAGCCAACATCTTCAGTTGCTCCGGCAATGGCTCCCGTGGGTCCGCTGATGGTGCAGATTGCCGCTGTCTCTCGTCAGGAGGATGCCGATGTGCTGGTCAGCGCCCTGCGCACTCGCGGCTATGGGGTCGTCGCCCGCCACGAGGCTGCGGATGGTCTGATTCACGTGCGCATCGGCCCGTTCAACAGCCGCGACTTAGCCAACCGATGGCGGCTTAAGCTGCTCGGCGACGGCTATAACGCTATCGTGCAGCCGTAGAGAATGATAATCATTCGTGGACCTTCATCGTCGCCGTTTCATTGGATGGATGACCTTCTTCAAATGGAACTGCGTTATGGAATTGCTCTTCAGTGCCCACGAAAAAGACTTCATTTACGTCCGGCGGGCATGATCCGCCAGGATTAGCCTGACATCCAATACTCCGATCCCAGATGAGACCACCCAGACCCCAACCGGTCACAGGAATCGGATGGATAGCCCCGTTCTGCGCGTAATAGAAATATTCGTCCTTTGCCCATCCATCCTCAATTCGAGAAGAGGTTTTCAATAAGCCACTATCCGGAATTCGGTAAATTATAAATCCATAATGGCGGAGCGGATTTTATGCCATATTTGATTTCCACCCAACCTACATACCCGTCAGGGATGAATGTCCTGGCGGGGTGACGTGGAAGTGCTGTCCCCGTCATGGAAATCGTCGCTGAAACATATAGAAAGAGGAACCAAATTCCAGCAATCGCACAAGTAGCGATTCCAAGATATCGTAACTTCCCTATACCGACGATGGTTGATAAAAAGCCAGTTAGCGATGACCAAAACAAAATGGTAGCAAGAAGCCGGATCGTCAATGCACCAAACCGCTGTGAAATCTCGGGGGTAATCCAAGTAAGGTGTAAAAGCAGGAGAGATCCAACCGCTAATGATGCAAAAAACATTCCGGCTAGCGTTAGCCGACTCCTTACTACCATCCCCTTCTGATTCGTAAGCTGCTTAATGGTTCGCGCCGATGCAGCGAGTATCATTGCAAACCATAGCGTCAAAATTACAAGAATGATCAGGAGCGTGTGACCTGTTAGTACCATGCAAACAGTCTAATCCTGAAATGCAAATTACCAAGCTAGGGTATAGTGTGAAAATGTCCTACCCCCGCATCCACTCTGGCAGGCCAGAGGCAATCGCCGCACGCACCGCCTGCATCAGATCTTCGCGAGATGCATAGTCGCCGGGATTTACCGGAGCATGAAAGACGATGTGCGCCGTCCCCGGCTTGATGCCGAAGCTGCCTTTCGACATCAGCGTCTCAGTCCCAAAGATCGAAACCGGAATGCACAGCGCTCCGGTCTGCATGGCCAGGTAGAACGTGCCCTTTTTGAAAGGCAGCAGACGCCCGTCTTTGGAACGCGTACCCTCAACGAAAGTAGTAATGTGGACGCCTTCATCAAGTACACACTTTGCCGCCCCTACGCTCTCTTGCGCTGTGTGGGCGCTCCCTGTGCGGTCGACTGGAATGAAGCTGCCCAGCTTGAGGCAGTAGCCGAAGATGGGAAGCTTGAAGAGCGCGCGTTTGGCAAAGGCCGCTGTGCGCCCCGGAATGCGCGGAATCAAAGCGGGTGGATCGAGGTTCGAGACGTGATTGGCCATGAAGATACATGCCTGGCCGGAGGGAACATTCTCGCGCCCTTCCACCAGCACGCGGATGCCTGCGGCGCTGAAGCCGGTGCGGACAATGAAGCAGGCCACCGCATAGAGCGGTCCCACGTTGCCGGAAATAACGGCCAGCGGAATGAAGACTACTGCCGAGGGTATGCTTAAAACGAGAATGAGGACGAATACGTAGAGCGAAATAATCATGTGGTTTCTGGTGTCCTGGTTTTGATAATTAATTAACAACAACAAACTGTCATCCTGAGCGGAGTTGGGCGCGTGACCGGGGCCCCCGGCGGGCGATTTTTGCCCGCTGGGGTGGTTGGGCGCACAACGTAGTCGAAGGACCTGCGGTTGCTTCTCCTCATTCTTCTCCTAAATTCAAAGCTCATGCTTCTAAGTCCGCATCCATTCCGGCAATCCGGAGGCGATGGCCTCGCGAACAGCCTGCGTTAGTTCCTCGCGTGTGGCAAAGCCGGCCGGATCGATGGGCGGGTGAAAGATTACGTGCGCAGATCCGGGATGCATGCGCAGGCTGCCTTTGCCCAGAATTTTTTCCGTCCCATGAATGGAGACCGGGATGCACGGCGCTCCGGCGGCCATGGCCAGAAAGAACGGGCCTTTTTTGAAAGGTAGCATGCGGCCGTCCGGCGAGCGGGTGCCTTCAACAAAAGTGGTGATGTGCACACCCTTGGCCAGTACGCGCTGAGCAGCGACCACGCTTGCCTTCGCGTCTGCCGCGTTACCGGTGCGATCCACGGCGATGAACTCGCCCTGGCGGAAGCCGGTTCTCAGGATGGGCAGGTTCATCAGCGAGCGCTTCATGAAGGCCGATGTGCGCCCCGGAATCAGGGAGATCAACGCCGGCGGGTCAAGATTGGAGACATGATTCGACATGAAGATGCAGGCACGGTCGCTGGGTACGTTTTCTAACCCTGCGGTGCGAAAACGCACACCGGACAAACGGCAACTGCTGGAGAGCATGAAGCGTGTGCCTTTATAGAGCGGCAGCACGTTGCCCGTCAGCCAGCACCAGGGAATAAATAGTACCGCCGTGGGAATGCCAGTGATGACCATTGTGGCCATGAAGATGAAAAAAGGAATCATCGTTTTCAAACCTGCCAAACTACTAAAGCATTGAAGCATACGGGCTTCAGTCCCTACGTTAATTGCAGCTGTTCCAACCGGTGTCGGTATAAAACAGAGCAGTGTAATAATGGCTCTCCATACGGCGAACTCGATAAACCTCGCAGGGGATGCCGCTGAATTTCCCAGAGGAGTAGTTCTTGGCCGCTGCCGAAAGCGAATCGCTCGGGTCGAAGACAAGATAAACAACTGTATCGTTTCCGCCCCACCCCCATCCATCCCATTCGACATGCCTTAGTTCTCCGTTGGCTGGGTTTGGTTGTGCCAAAACCTTCGCTTTGTAATCTTTTGACCAAAGAAGCCATCGTGTTGTCCAACGCAGCTCATTTGAGTTCTTGAACAAGCCCCACGAGACAGCAATGTAGACAACCAGCATCGATAAGACTGCTTTACGGTGGAGTCCCTTCTTGAGCATTGCTACCACAATGATGATTATGCAGATGTTTGGGACAGAAATAAAAATGTAAAGCATTTCATCAATATCGACGCCGTAAATCATCAATGGGATAAAGAGGATCAACGCACCTACAACGGCAAAGAATGGTAACCACCAATTGAATTGGTCTTCCTTATCCGCTTTGCCGATGATCTTCAACCTGAAGATAAAGATCACCACTGCGGAAACTAGGAGAGCGACAATTGAGCCGATCAGAAAAATTAGTCCAATCATATGGGTTATCCTTGGCCCTGGAATCGATCCCTAAGCCGTTCGGGGAGCTTCTCATAAATACCATCAAAGCCGCCATTGGATAGGATTGCGACTACATCGCCGGGTTGGAGCTGGGGCGCGATGCTGTTTATGATCGCCGCCACATCGGGGAAGAGTTCGGCTTCGGTTCCAGCGTCTCGCAGCGCGCGCACTACCTCTTCCGGATGAAGCCGCTCGGGTTCCGGAATCCGTTGCTGTTTGTAGACTCCGGCCAGCACAACGCGATCGGCCAGGCGCAGGCTTTCGAACAGTTCGCCTTCGAGCACTTTTCGCCGGAGAGTGTTCGAGCGCGGTTCGAGAACCGCCCAGAGCCGCGACTGCGGATAGACAGAGCGCAATGCACGCAGCGTTTCGCGAATCGCGGTGGGATGATGCGCGAAGTCTTCGATGATCGTGATGCCGCCGATTTGGGCGCGCACCTCCAGCCGCCGCTTCACGCTCTTAAAGGATGCGAGCGCCTCTCGAATTGCTTCCTTGCTGATGCCCTGACCGACAGCCAGCGCAGTCGCTGCTGTTGCATTCAGGGCATTGTGCTCGCCTGCCAAGCTCATCTCAAGCTCGGACCACAATGCTCCGTTGCGCCAAACCTCCCAGCGGGTGAGGCCGTCTTCATGCCGCAGGTTGTGGATGCGCCAGTCAGCCTCAGCGCTGAAGCCATAGCGCTCCACGCGGCAGAGCGCATGGCTCACGCACTCGCTAACGTTCTCGCTGCCATCGTAGGCTACGATCAAGCCTCGCCGCGGAATAAGGTTCACCAAACGCTTGAATGCGGTTTTCACTGCGTCAAGGTCGGCATAGATGTCGGCGTGGTCGAATTCAACGTGAGTGAGGATCAGAGCATCGGGAAAGTAATGCAGAAACTTTGGACCTTTATCGAAGAAGGCAGTATCGTACTCGTCGCCCTCCACAATAAAGGTGTGCGTGGGACGCAACTGAAAGCTGGTCGAAAAGTTTTCAGCCACGCCGCCAATGAGAAACGAAGGCTCCAGCGCTGGATCTTCGCGCGCCGCGACTTGGTGGATCCACGCCAACATGCTACAGGTGGTGGTCTTGCCATGGGTTCCGGCCACCACCAGCGACTCGCGCCCCAGGAGAAACTCTTCGCGAAGCAGGGCGGCCATGGAGGTGAAGGGAATGCGATCGTCGAGCACGCGCTCCACCTCGGGGTTGCCGCGGGACAGTGCATTGCCGATCACGACCAAATCCGGCGTGGGATCGAGATTTGCCTCGCCGTAGGGCTGCATCACCGGAATCCCCAACTCATGCAGCAGATCGCTCATGGGCGGATAGGCTGCTTTATCCGAGCCGGTGATGCGATGACCCTGCAACTGCAAAAGCCCAGCCAGCGAGGCCATGGCCGTGCCGCAGATCCCGCTGAAGTGAATATGTCGGTGCAACGCCGTCATGTTGTCACCCCAGGCCAAAATAAATGCGCGCCTGTTCCCTTTTCACTATCCACTATTCTCTATTTCCTTTTCCCTGCTGTTTAACAGCCGGTTCCAGCAAGCGCAGTTCGGACTGGCTGGCGGCGCGCAACTCTGCTTCCACGCCGAGGGTGAGAGTCACATTCTGCCGCGTAACGTGGCCGCAGCGCAGTCCAATGGCAATAGGACCTTTGGAACCTTCAAGCACGCGCAGAACGACGTCATCGAGTAGACCGGCAGGCGCGCCAGGCGAGACGCAATCGAGCATCTCGCCAAAGACGATGCCGCGCACGCCATCCAGTTTGCCCGCCTCTCGCAGTTGCCAGAGCATGCGGTCAACCTGGTAGGGCTTGGCGTTTACGTCCTCAAGAAAAAGCAGCTTGCCTTCGGTCTGCGGCTCATAGGGCGTGCCCAGCAGCGAAACCAGAACGCTGAGGCAGCCACCGTAGAGCGTGCCTTTTGCCTGACCGGTTCGCAAAGTGCGCATGCCTTCTGATGTGCCGACGGTATAAAGCTGGCCGGAGAATGCGGCTTGCAGGCTGGCCAGATGAACGCCGTCTTCGCGGGAGAAATCCGCCGAGAGCATGGGGCCGTGGAATGCGGGCAGCTCAATCTGGTCCAGCAGCCAGAGTTGCAGCGCAGTGAGGTCGCTGGAGCCGACGAGAGGTTTGGCGCTTTCGGCGATCAGATCGAGATCGAGCCCATCGAGCAGATAGTTCGACCCGTATCCGCCGCGCGCGCAGAAGATGGCGCGGACCTCATCATCGGCAAAGGCATGATGCAAATCGCCGAGGCGCATCTCGGGCGTTCCTGCAAAATAGTGCGGTCCGCGTGCGAGAAGATGCTCAGAGGCGTGCGGTGTGTAGCCGATCATGCGCAGGGCCTCGAATCCGCGTTCCACTCGCTCGGCTTGCGGTGTGGAAGCTGGAGAGACTACGGCAACGACGGCATCGCCGGGAACGGAGGACGGTTTGAGGAGATCGATCATTCTTGGAATGCCTCGCCGCGTGCAATCAATGCCGCCGGTCCTGTGAGCATCAACTCTGTTCCGGATTCATCCCAGGCTACGGTCTGCGGCCCGCCCGGCGCTACAACGGTGAGCGGCGAGCGGCAACCGTTGAACTTGAGTGCCGCTGTGGCCGAGGCGGAGCTGCCGGTGCCGGAAGATGTGGTCGGTCCTACGCCGCGTTCGAAGATGCGGATGTCGATCTCTGTGGGGCTGATGACGCGCACAAATTCGACGTTGGTTTGATTGGGAAAGTCGCGGTGGATGCAGATCTCCGCACCGATCGCGGTCCAGGATTTTTTGCCGACCGCGAACTCAGCATTATCCACCACGATCACAAAGTGTGGATTGCCGGTGGAGACCTCGACGCCTGCGATCTGAAGGCCGTCGACCAGGACGACGGTACGCTGCGCGAATGTGGGAACGCCCATTCCAGTGGTTACTTCCACGGTAAATCCATTGCGCTTGCAGACTGAATTTATCCGGCACTCGCGAAGACCAGCCTCAGTTTCTATTTCGAGAACATCACCGGAATTGAAACCGCGTTCGTGAGCCATCCACGCAGCCACGCAGCGGGTGCCGTTGCCGCTGATCTCGGCGATGGAGCCGTCTGCATTGTGCAGACGAATGTGGCCTGACTTCGGACCGGTCCATCGAAAGAACTCGATGCCGTCGGCCCCAATGCCGGTGTTGCGCGCGCACAGTCGCCGCGTAATTTCAGCCCAGTCGGCGCCGCGGACCGCGTCTTCCGTCACGATCAGAAAATCGTTGCCGCAGGCGTGGGCTTTGGTAAAGGCAATCAAACTTCCTCCGGAATGTGCAAGTTCACGAGCCCCGTTCTTCCAGGCAGCCCGTTGATGGTTGTAGGTTGAGCGAATCGTGCCGCGAAAATGCTCATTGGATTACCTTGACCGATGCTATCACCGCGCAGGATAGCTTGTTTAGGCCTACCGGGTCGGAGTATCAGATACATAAATCGTTGCCTGCGGCTGGCCCTTAATCGTAATGCGCCAAAGCCTCGTCAAGCCGGTGGGATGGGCGTGCACGGCGCGGTCCACCTCGTCGCCGTCGAAGGCCAGAACGATCGCCGCATGGGCGGCGGGCGAGTCCAACGCGTCGCGATAAATTTCAAGGTCGCTTTCGTTGATCGTCTGGCGCAGCGGTATACCGGTGAGGGCCACGATCTCTGGGTAGGCCGAGGTATCCATCAGAATTACGCCTCCCGGCCGTTTGGCGAGAAGCGCGCGCAAAAATGGAGGAATATGAAGATCATAGAGCCGACGCGCCTCAAGGTTCTTTGTGCTTTCCACGTAAACCAGAGGATGCTCGCGGATCATTGTTACGCCATTCAGCGCGACGAGTACAAAGAGGAAGCCGGCAGCAATCTTTGCCCACAGCGGTTTGAAATCCTTTACTGCGGCGATCAGTAATTGCGCGGTAAAACCCAGTCCCAGCGCCAACGCGGGCAGCAATTCCAACCCATAGCGCGTGTTATACCAGGAGTGAGGCCACCAGACAGGTAGAAAGATGGGCACCGATCCGTAGGCGACCGAGTATGCGTAGAAGAGAGCCGGCAGCCACAGCAGCAACGCCCATTGAAAGGCGCGGCGGCGTGCAATGATCCAGCCCCATGCCGTTCCCAACAGACTCAGCGACAGCAGAACTTTGCCCCAGGCCGCCGCGGCTGAGTCCAGCTCCGCGGCCTTTATATAAAAGATCAGTGCGATCCACGGATTGTGCCAGCCCGGGTGCGGCGGGAATCCTGGGGCGGCAGTGCGTATCTCGATCGCTTTGGCGGAGTAAGGTCCGCGAAGAAAGTAAAGCCAGTCGCCGAATGCCCCTGCGTTATAAATGAACCACGCCAGCGGCGCTGCAACCACCAGGACGCTTGCCAGCAAGAAGCCGCGTGAACGCAAACCACCGCGGCGCAACAGCACAAGACCCACGCACCCCCAAGCCAACATGGCCAAAATCCAGCCATCATAGCGCGTGAAGACCGCGGCAATGAGTGCGGCTGCAATCCAGATTTGCAGGTGGTTGGCTCGAATCGGGTCTGAGTCAAGTGCGGCGCGCCACTCCACCAGCCAGAGAACAATCCAGATTGTTTCGCAAATAAAGAGCGGCTCGCCCATCGCCGTGGTTTGCAGGTAAAGAAGGTTGGGGGTGGCAGCGAAAAAGGCCAGCGTCAGGGCGGCGGCGGCTGGAGTGAGCCAGTGCCGGGCCAGGCGATAGATGCCAGCGCAACCGGCGAGATAAGCGAGAGCCGATGGAATTACGCCAGCAAAACCGCTGGCCCACCAGCCATAGATCTGAACAAAGGGAATCAGCAACAGGTGGGGCAGCGGCAGCCACACAGAACCCAGTTGGCTAAATCGCGGCTGATGGCAATCGAAGACCCGTCGCGCGATATGCAGGTGGGCGACGGCATCGCCATAGTTGAGCATGGCCTCATGCCGCCAGCTCCACAACACTGCTACCACTGAGGCTGCCGCGCAGGAGACCAGTACGACCAGCCACTCCACGCGCGCAATGGGTTTTTCAGTCAATGTGAGTCAGCTCGCGGAAGAGGATGAAGCGGTCATCGATTTCCTTGCGGGTAAGCGATTGCAGCCGCTCGGTGCCAAAGCGCTCGCAGGCGAACGAGCCCATCACGCTACCGTAAAACATGGCGCGGCGATAGACGGCCGGAGTGAGTTCGGGCTGCGAGGCAAGGTAGCCGAAGAATCCTCCGGCAAAGCTGTCTCCAGCGCCCGTCGGGTCCACCACCACTTCCAGCGGAAGCCCCGGCGCCCTGAACTCCGCGCCTTTGCTCTTTGGAGTGGTGCTGTGAAATAAGGTCGCCCCATATTCGCCGTGCTTGACCACCAGCGTCTCCGGCCCCAAAGCCATTACCGCGCGCGCTGCCTGCACCAGGTTTTTATTTCCGCCCAGTACGCGTGTCTCGGTGTCGTTGATGAGCAGAATATCCAGGCCCTTCAAAACCAACAGCAGCGCGTCGCGATGATCTTTGATCCAGTAGTTCATTGTGTCGCCGGCTACCAGGCGTACATCGGGCATCTGTTCGCGCACGCGTCGTTGCAGCACCGGATCAATATTGGCCAGGAAAAGAAACTCCGAGTCGCGGTAAGCCACAGGAATCTTCGGCTCAAAGGCCGCAAAGACGTTCAGATCCGTCGTGTGGGTCTTCGCCTCGTTCAGATTGTCGAGATACGAACCTTCCCAGAAGAAGGATTTGCCCGTGGTCCGCTCAATGCCCTGCGTATCAATATCGCGCGCATGGAATACCGCCTCCTGATTGGAGCCGAAGTCCTCGCCGACCACGGCGATTACGCGCACATCGGTAAAGAAGCTTGCGGAAAGCGAAAAGTAAGTCGCAGCGCCGCCCAGGCATCGTTCCCGGCGTCCCGCCGGAGTTTCAATAGAATCGAAGGCTACGCTGCCCACTACAGTAATTGCCATGGTTCTTTTCGTCCTCATTCCATGCGGATGTATTCAGTGCCACAGTTAAAGGGGAAAATCCTCTAGCCGCTAACTCATTTCCACCCGAGATACTTCCCGAACAGTAAACCAACGCGTTCTTTCGCCGCTGCGGGAATTGCTTCCGGCTTCGTAAGAACCGCAAATTTAGCGGCTGAAGCGCAGGCGCAGGTGCGCTGGGGGGGCATCGCAGCCACTGCGGCTTTTACTACTTTGCAGGCATTGTCGGCGTTCTGGTGCAGCACGGCGACAATCTCTTCGATGGTTACAGCATCGTGTCCCTCGCGCCAGCAATCGTAATCGGTGACCATGGCGATGGTGGCGTAGCAGATCTCTGCCTCGCGGGCCAGTTTGGCCTCCTGCAGGTTGGTCATGCCGATCACGTCCGCACCCCAACCGCGATAGAGATTCGACTCCGCACGAGTGGAGAACTGTGGGCCTTCCATGCAAACGTATGTTCCGCCCAGCTTGGCCACCACGCCTACCTTGTCGCAAGCCTCGGCCGCGGCCTTGGCTACCGTTGCGCAGACCGGATCGCCAAAGGCCACGTGGCCAACAATTCCGCCGCCGAAAAAAGTGGCGGTGCGAAGAAAAGTCCGGTCAATGAACTGGTCGGGTATAACAAAGTCAGTAGGCTTGTGCTCCTCTTTCAGCGAACCTACGGCGGAAATTGAAAGGATGCGCTCGACGCCGAGCTTCTTAAATGCATAAATGTTGGCGCGAAAGTTCAGTTCCGAGGGCAGCAGGCGATGCCCGCGCCCATGCCGAGCAAGAAACGCTACGCTGCGGCCCTCCAGCTCACCCAATACAAATGCATCTGACGGTTCGCCAAATGGGGTCTCTACGCGCTCTTCGTGTACGTTGGTAAATCCGGGTATCGTGTAAAGCCCGCTGCCGCCGATAATGCCAATCTCCGCTTGCGCCAATGCCAACTCCACATTCCACGGCGCGTTTCACGCGTCGCGCATATAGTCAACAACAATCCAGTATAACGGCACGGCAAGCAGTACTGAATGAATGCATTCCGCAGACTCTGCCCGGGCGCATCCATTTCGTTCATCACTGTCTCTTCTCTGAGTTCGATGCAGAGAGAACTAAAGGTTCGCAGGCGGTTAGCTGCGAACCGAACTGAGGTATGCGGTAATAACTCTTTTTCAAGCTGCAGAAAAAGTTATAGCGAAGGATATAATAGACGGCTGCGACGCCATCCCAAGCAGTTATCTTTTTGCCCTCCTCATAGGTGCGGCCATAATAACTGATTGGAGCTTCATAAATGGAACATTTCAGCTTGGCGACCTTGGCGGTAACTTCGATTTCAAAACCGAATCCGCTCGACTTGATCTTCATTTGCCGGATGATATCGCCGCGGAAGGCTTTGTAACATGTTTCCACATCGGTAAGGTTAATATTAGTGGCTAAATTGGATAAAAAGGTGAGGAGTTTATTGCCGAGGAAATGGTAGAAGTACAAAACACGCGTGGCCTTCTTGACCAGAAAGCGGGAACCGAAGACGACGTCCGCGTGCCCGTCAAGAATGGGAGCAATTACGCTGGGGATTTCTTCCGGAGCGTACTCGAGATCGGCATCCTGAACGATCACAATGTCACCCTGGGTAAGGCGAAAGCCGGTTTTGAGCGCTTCAGTCTTTCCGCTGTTCTTTTCATGGCGGACAGCGTGGATTTCTTTGTGATTTTCGCTCAGGCGACGAAGGATTTCAGGCGTTTTATCGGTTGAGCAATCATCGACGATGACGATCTCAAGCAATTGCGGCAGTCTCAGCAGCTTGTCGACAATTGTGGCAAGGGTATCCTCCTCGTTGTAAACGGGAACGACGACAGACAGGCATTTCTCATGCATGGACTTTTCCCTTCAACCAGCTCAGTTGAGATTTATTATTCCATGGCCGATAATTCTGACAGATTATTAATTGCTCACCGAAGCGGGCAGTATCTCTTCTACGTCGACCCATTGCGTGGGGTAATTGCCGGTGTAGCAGGCGGTACAGTAGCCGTTTTGTGTTTCGCCTCCGCAGGCTTTGAGCAGGCCATCGAGAGACAGGTAGGCAAGTGAATCGGCTTCAATGAAGCGGCGGATTTCTTCGATGGACTTGTTCGCTGCTATCAAGTCGCGCTTGCTGGGTGTATCCACGCCGTAAAAGCAGGGCGAGATGGTGGGCGGGCAACTGATGCGGAGATGAACCTCTTTTGCGCCGGCGCCCCGGACCATGCGGACGATCTTGCGGCTGGTGGTGCCGCGAATGATGGAGTCGTCAATGAGCACAACGCGCTTGCCTTCAAGAAGATTGCGGACGGGGTTGAGCTTGAGGCGGACGCCGAAGTCGCGGACGCGCTGCTCGGGCTCAATGAAGGTGCGGCCTACATAGTGATTGCGGATGAGGCCCATGCGGAAGGGCAGGCGCGCCTCTTCGGCATAGCCCATTGCGGCGGTTACTCCGGAGTCAGGAACGGGGACGACCAGGTCCGCGGGCACGCCGGACTCGCGGGCCAAGCGGCGGCCCATCTGATCGCGGCTCTCCTGCACCCAGCGGCCGAAGATGCGGCTGTCGGGGCGGGCGAAGTAGACGTGCTCAAAGATACAACTGGACTGCGGGAAGCCGGTTGCATATTGGCGGCTGGTGACGCCGTCCTCGGTGACCATCACCAGTTCTCCGGGGAGGACATCGCGCTCGAACTCGGCGCGGAGCAGGTCGAAGGCGCAGGATTCGCTGGCGAAGACGATGGTGTCGGGACCTTCAAGGTTGCGGATGCGTCCCATGGAGAGCGGACGGAAGCCGCGTGGATCGCGGGCGGCGAAGATGCGATCGCGTGTCATCATGACGATGGAGAACGCGCCATCGACCTGGCGAAGCGAGTCGGCGATGGCGTCGACCAGGGTTCCAGCGTGGGAGTGGGCGATCAGCTGGACGATGATCTCGGAGTCGGAGGTGGTTTGGAAATAGGCGCCTTCGCGCTCGAGGCTGGCACGGAGGTTGCCGAGGTTCACCAGGTTGCCGTTGTGGGCGATGGCGATGAGGCCCTTGGTCGAGTCGACGCGAATAGGCTGCGCATTGAGCAGGGCCGAGTCGCCGGTGGTGGAGTAGCGGGTGTGGCCGATGGCCATTTGGCCGGGGAGTTTGGCCAGCACGTCGTCGGTGAAGATTTCAGAGACCAGGCCCATGCCCTTGATGTTGGCCAGATGCTGGCCGTCGGCGGTGGCGATGCCGGCCGACTCCTGGCCGCGATGCTGGAGGGCATAGAGGGCTAGATAGGCTTGGCGGGCTGCGTCGGGGTGGCCGTGAATGGCGACGATGCCGCATTCTTCGTGCAGAGCATCGCCGTCCGCGATGCTCTGCGGGGACTGAGGGACATAGAAACTAGGGACTAGGGATGACGCGGACGCGCGGAGTTGATATGACCGGTCCTCGGCGCCAATGACTCCCTGGTAAAGGCGCTGGGTCATGCAGTTACCTCGCCGTGGAGTGTGGCTTCCAGGGCGGAGGCCCAGGGCTTACGAAGATCAGTGATTGGAACCGATACGAAAGATTCTCCATCAACTGAGATTTCAAGCCGCTCGCCGCCGGTGGTTCCGATTCGGGCGGCTAAGAAACTGTATTCACCGGCCAGTTCCTCAATTTTGGAGAGGTTGCCGGGGTGAGTGGTAACGAGCACTGTGGAGGCCGGTTCGGCAAAGAGGCCGAAGAGCGGATGCGCCATGAGCGATTGCTCTTGCTCGACGGTAGCCCCGATTCCCTTGGGGAATGTCGCCTGCGCCAGGGCAACGGCGATGCCTCCATCGGAGATGTCGCGGGCGGAACGGATCAGCTTGCGCGTGGCCAGTACCACCAGGAGAGTGTGCAAGTCGGATTCTGCATCGAGGTCGAGTGGTGGAGGCGTACCCCAGAAACCGTCCAGCACCACCTTGGCGTACTCCGAGCTGCCGAATGCCGCAAGTTCCATGGCAGGAGTTTCCGTTGTGTCTTCCAAAACATCCGGAACTGGATCAGGGATGGGATTATCGATAGGAAATGGCGGGTCTGGAGCGAGCGGATAAACAATATAGCGATTGATGGGCAACGGCTTGAACGGAACTTTGAGGTTCGGGTCTGGATCTTGCCCGTCGGGGATGGGCCAGAGGAGCATAATGGCCTCGCCTGCGGCTTGGAAGTGAGCGGGAACAGCCTTGGTAACGTCGTCGAGAATGCCTACGATGCCGAGAACCGGAGTGGGATAGATGCCTTCGCCGCGCGTTTCGTTATAGAGTGAGACATTGCCGCCGGTAATGGGAGTTCCAAGCGCCGTACATGCCTCCGCGATGCCGTCAATGGCGGAGGATAGCTGAGCCATGATCTCGGGTTTTTCCGGATTGCCGAAGTTAAGGCAATTGGTCGCGGCCACCGGAGTTGCGCCGGTCATGGCAACCTTGCGTGCACACTCGGCTACGGCGTGCATGGCGCCGAGCTTGGGATCGAGGTAGGCCCAGCGACCGTTTCCGTCCAGGGCCATCGCCAAGCCGTGCTCGTGGCCGGGCATGCCCGTTCCCTTAATGCGCATCACGCCGGCCTCGCCGCCGGGGCCAATGACGGTGTTGGTCTGGACCATGGTGTCGTATTGCTCGTGGACCCAGCGCTTGGAGCAGACGTTGGCGCTGGCAAGAAGTTTTTTGAGGTCGGCGGTGTAATCCCGATCTTTGGCGAGTTTGGCGAGGATTTCTTCTGAAGGCTCAAGCGGGATGGGGGATTTCCAAACTCCTACGGGACGATGGTAGAGCGGGGCATCGTCGGTTAGAGATTGATTGGGAATATCGGCGACCAATTCGCCGTGATGACGAATGCGGAGGCGCGGCTCGGGCTGGACCGTGCCAACAATCACACCATCAAGGCCCCACTTTTCAAAGACACGTAGGACTTCGTCTTCACGGCCCTTGGTAGCGACCAGCAACATGCGCTCCTGGCTTTCGGAGAGCATGATTTCGTAGGACGTCATGCCGGTTTCGCGCTGGGGGACGAGGTCCAATTCAACGTCGAGGCCTACACCGCCGCGACCGCCCATCTCGCAGGTGGAACAAGTTAATCCAGCAGCCCCCATATCCTGAATGCCGACAATTGCGCCGGTCTGCATGGCTTCAAGGCAGGCTTCGAGGAGGAGCTTTTCCATGAAGGGATCGCCAACCTGGACGTTGGGGCGCTTGGCCTCAGTGCCCTCGTGGAACTCTTCACTGGCCATGGTGGCGCCGTGGATGCCGTCGCGGCCGGTCTTTGCGCCTACGTAGATGACGGGGTTGCCCGCGCCGGCGGCTTTGCCGTAAAAGATCTCGTCCTTGCGTACCAGGCCGAGGGCGAAGGCGTTCACCAGCGGGTTACCGCTGTAACAGGCTTCAAATTTGGTTTCGCCGCCGAGGTTGGGGACGCCGAAACAGTTGCTGTAACCCGCAATGCCGCTGACCACGCCTTCTACAACTGAGTGGTTGCGAGCTATGAGCTTCTGCTCGTCCTCGCTTTCGCCAGGCTCATCGGTGATGGAGCCGAATCGGAGGGAATCCATGACTGCAAGCGGTCGCGCGCCCATAGTGAAAATGTCACGCAAGATACCGCCGACGCCGGTGGCCGCGCCCTGGAAAGGCTCAATGTAGCTGGGATGGTTGTGGGACTCGATCTTGAAGGCGCAGGCCCAGCCCTCGCCAACGTCGATGATGCCGGCGTTTTCTCCCGGGCCCTGCACCACGCGGTCGCTCTTAGTGGGAAGGCGCTTGAGGTGGACGCGGCTGGATTTATAAGAGCAGTGCTCGCTCCACATCACGCTGTAAATACCTAATTCGGTTAGAGATGGAACGCGACCCAGAGCCGCAAGAATGCGGTTGTACTCTTCCGCGGTGATGCTGTGCTGGGCGAGCAACTGAGGAGTCACTTCAACGGGCGAGGGAATGGCTGTAGGGGAGGCTGTGGTCATCACGGTTGCCTCCATTGTCGCACGGCATTCACAATTGAGTGCAGCCCGAAGTGTGTGGAAAGCCGTGTGGCGCTCAGATCGTGGGAATGGGAATGCAACCTTAGCATCCGGGCGTCTGTATAGCGTCGTAAGCGAGGGCTGTGCGATACTTTGAGAGCAAAGTCCTCACCCGGCCGGGATGGTGGAATTGGCAGACGCAGCGGACTCAAAATCCGCCGCCCTTCGGGGCATGGGGGTTCGACCCCCCCTCCCGGCACTCTATAAAGTATTGATAATAAATGAGTTATGTAATTTTAACCTAACTGTACTTGTTGCGGTCAAATTGGTTCTCTGCTCTTCAGTAGACGTGGGAATCAATCCATAGGATTTCCCGTTTCGCCAATTGAAACAACTTCCGACAAGCCTATCTCCCAGGGCTGATCAGCAAGAATGGCGAATTTCAGGGGCAATTGCCTCGATTCTGGAGATTCAAACCTGTGATACCGCGACACTTGAAGTGCTTGCAGGTCAACTTCTCAATCCGAACGACTGACGTACTGAGCAATCGAACACAGTATTGTGCAAGCTGTTGATTCAAACTTGCGTTTGAATATGAACAGCAATAGCTCACAACTCCGGCTAAAGGTAGTGAGGCGCAAACATCAGACTGCGACCCCGGACCCAACACACGAGAAATTGCTGGAGGTTGCGGGACCGATTTTTGCCAACCGCGGCTATCAGGCTACGACGATTCGCGAAATTTGTGTTGGAGCCGGGGCGAATGTTGCCGCCGTGAATTATCACTTCGGCAATAAATTGGGACTGTATACCGAGGTCTTGCAGCAATCTGTGCGAGCTGCCGAAGTCTTGGCTGTTCAAAACGCACTTGATCGAAACACCCTCCCTGAAGACGTCTTGCGGGCTCTCATTCGAGCTCGACTTCGAAGCATCAACGGGAGAGATTTACCGGATTGGCATTCCCGACTCCTGGCTCAGGAACTGGCAAATCCCACACCGGCACTTCGAAAACTTATCGATAAGGTAACTCGACCAATCTACAAGCGGCTCTTGGAACTTATCGGGGAAATGATTGGGCTGCCTGCCAATGACGACAAAACCCGGCTATGTGCAATCAGCGTGGTGGGACAGGTTCTTGCTTACGTTCTGCCAGGTCCATTGTTGACGGAGATTTGGCCGGAACTAAAGATGAGACCCGATCAAGTGGAACGCATTGCGGATCATATCGCGGACTTTTCACTTTCGTATCTCCAGAGCTTTCGCTCGAAGAATGGAACGGTGACACCGGCAAGGAAACGGAGGGTAAGAAATGACTACACCCACAGTTGAAAGCGCGCAAGAAAAGGCCAAGCAAAAGCAGCCGGACTCAACCAATGGAGCTAAGCCGGGTACTGCGGAAAGCGCCAAACCCGCCGTCACTGATCCTGCGAAGCCAACGGTTGCCGGCGACGCGAAGCCGGCCGTAGCCGACAGCGCCAAACTCACCGTCACTGTTACTGCGAAGCCAACGGTAGCCGACAGCGCGAAGCCAGCTGCAGCGGACAGCGCCAAGCTCACCGTCATTTTAACTGCGGAGCCAACTGTAACCGACGGCGCGAATCCAGCGGTAGCAGACAGCAGCAAGCCGGACCCAGCGGACAGCGCCAAGTCCGCCGCCAATGATGCTGCGAAGCCAACTGTAGCCGACGGCGTGAATCCTGCTGCAAAAGACGGAGCCAAGCCGGCTTCAGCGGAAGGTGAAAAGAAAGCAGCGGACGAAAAAGCTAAGCAAGAGGCTGACGAAAAGGCCAAGCAGGCCGCGACGCGACGGCGCCTAATCCTGATGATCGTCGGTGGCTTGGTCCTTATTGTGGCGGCGATTCTTATTTGGGAAATCTTTTTTGCGCCCCGTATTCCGGCCAGCATTATTCCGGTAAGTGGCCGGATCGAAGGCGACGACTCCGCAGTTGCTTCTAAAACAACCGGACGCATTCTTGAAGTCCGCGTCCGCGAGGGAGACAGTGTCAATGCCGGAGACACGATCGCCATTCTCGATGACGCGCAGATTCGAGCGCGTGAGGATCAGGCTCGTGATGCTCTTTCGGAGGCAGAAGCAAAAGGCATCGCCGCGCAAGAACAAATTGCCATCCTTGAGGAACAATTGCAGCAAAGCCGGTTGCAGGTTGGCCAGTCAAGGCTCGATACGGAAGGGCATGTGGGGCAGGCGGAGGCCAATCTGGCAACCTCGCAATCGGAATTGACTCAGCAGCAGGCGGCGTATCAGATTGCTGCTTTCAATAGAGATGCCTATACACGTCTTGCAAAGACCGGAGCTGTGTCGGAGCAACAGGGACTTCAAGCTTCAACGACGGCCGATCAACAGGCCGCAGTGGTTGCGGCGTCGAAGCGTCGTGTTGAGGCATCACAGGGCGCACTGACGACAGCAGAGGCAAGTCTGTCCAACCCTGGTATTCGCGTATCGCAGGTTGCCGCGGTTCGAAGACAAATCGCGCAGCAGGAAGCTGAGGTCGCGAGTGCAACGGCTCAAACGCAGCAGGCTCAAGCCGAACTTGCAGAAGCGAATGACAATCGCAAAGATCTGACCATCAAGGCACCGTTCACCGGTACTGTGGTGACGCGTGCAGCGGAACCGGGCGAGGTGGTGGTCGCAGGAACCGCTGTGATCACGCTATTGGATCTGAGCAAGGTGTATTTGCGCGGCTTTGTGCCCGAAGGCCAAATCGGCAAAGTGAAAGTGGGACAGTCGGCGCGTGTCTTCCTCGACTCCAGTTCGCAGAAACCCATCTACGCTTACGTCTCCAGAATCGACCCACAGGCGACATTCACTCCGGAAAACACTTACTTCCGCGACGACCGCGTGAAGCAGGTGGTCGGACTGAAACTGCAATTGATAGGCGGATTCGGATTTGCCAAGCCGGGCATGCCTGTCGATGGTGAAGTCCTGATGCAGGGAGACAAATGGCCGAAGGAAAGGCGTAAATGACAACTGCCATTCTAGATCGGGCGGTGACAGATCCGGCGATTCAGGATCGGCAGGGCGTGGCCGAACATCCGGCTATAGATGTTCGCGACCTGTTGAAACGCTACGGCAAGCTTGAGGCTATTCGAGGAATCACATTTGAAGTTAACCCCGGCGAAATGTTTGGCCTGATTGGCCCGGATGGAGCCGGGAAGACTTCGACCTTCCAGATTCTTGCAGGCGTTATGGAAGCATCCGCCGGCAGTGCGAACATACTCGAACGGCCGGCGCGGGATATGCGGTCTCAAACCGGGTATTTGACGCAGGACTTCAGTCTCTATCCCGATCTGACGGTTGCGGAAAACATTCGTTATAGCGGCGATCTACGCCTCATTCCGCCAGATGAGATCGCGGAGCGCAGTCTTCAATATCTCAAGATGTTTGATATGGACCGATTCGCCGGCCGTCTTGCCGGGCAGTTAAGTGGTGGAATGAAGCAAAAGCTTGCGCTCGTCTGCGCGCTCGTTCCACAGCCCAAAGTGTTGCTGCTCGATGAGCCGACCACGGGCGTCGATCCTGTATCGCGGCGAGAGTTTTGGGACGCACTTGCTCACTTGACGGCGGAGGGTTTGACGATCCTCGTGGCTACTCCTTATATGGATGAAGCTGAACGGTGCCACCGAATCGCGTTCATGCATCTGGGCGAGGTCCTTCAGATCGGCACGCCGACGGAGTTATGCGCGAGTCTAGGGGCGAAGCGGATCGAACTTCGCGCGGCGGACCTCAGGAAAGCTGAAAGCGTGCTTTCCGAGGAATCAGGGCCTGATAAGGACATCATCGACGTTGAGAGGTTCGGCGACAGGCTGGACCTTCTGGTACACGATCCGGACAAGGAGCAGAAGTGGATCACCGGGAAGCTGAAAGGCGCAGGCCTTTCTGTTGACGAGATGCGTGTCGATGAACCGACGCTCGATAACATTTTTGTGGCCAAATTGCGTGCTCTGCGCGAGAAGACCGACACATCAGAATTTCCCGCGAAACAGGATCACAGCAGTCTTCGCGGGCAAGTTGCGGTTGGTGCGAAAAACCTCGTCAAGGAGTTCAAATCATTTACGGCTGTGAAGAATGTGAGCCTCGAAATTCGAAACGGAGAAGTATACGGACTCCTCGGAGCGAATGGGGCGGGCAAGACAACAACCATCCGGATGCTTTGCGGGCTCCTGGACTTGACAAGCGGAACCATGGAGTTGGGTGGCACGGGTGGAAACTTGAGAACGGAAGCTGTCCGCAAGCGCATCGGTTACATGTCGCAGAAGTTTTCATTGTATGAAGACTTAACGGTTCGCGAAAACCTTGATTTCTTTTCCGGCGTCTATGGCGTCCCTGACCAGGACCGCGAAGAAAAGATTCGATGGGTGCTTTCCTTTTCCGGCCTCGATGGAAAGCAGGACCAGCTTACGGGTAGCTTGCCAGGTGGGTGGAAGCAGCGCGTGGCCTTCGGCGCCGCAATCATGCATGAACCGGACATTCTCTTTCTGGACGAGCCGACCTCTGGCGTCGATCCTCTGGCGCGGCGCGCATTCTGGACAATGATCAATCGGCTGGCCGACGGAGGCGCAGCGATCCTCGTGACGACTCACTATCTTGAGGAAGCGGAGCAGTGCAACCGCCTGGGAATGATGGTTGCAGGCGAACTCGTGGCCGAGGGCAGCCCCAGCGGCATTAAAAGCCAGCAATCCGGACATGTGCTCGAATTCATCGTCGACCAGCCGCAACGCGCCACGGACATGCTGAAGGGTAAGACAGAGGGCTGGCGAGTGTCCCTTTTCGGCGAACGCCTGCACGTGATCACGGACGACGACCCAGCTACCGCCATAAAGGAAACTACAAAGCGGCTCGAAGAGAACGGAATTCACGTGACTAGCGCGAGAGAAATCCCCCTCTCTCTCGAAGACGTGTTTATCTCCATCGTGGAGAAGGCGCGTACACAGGGCAAGGCGGCCACCGATGACTAGAAATGGGCTCGCATGAGACGAATTATTGCACAAATGCGCAAAGAACTAACTCAGATTATTCGAGACTGGCGCACCCTGGCCCTTGCGCTGGCCCTCCCAGTGTTCCTGCTTCTGTTGATGAGTTCAGCGCTTTCGCTCACGGTGAACGAGCTTCCGATCATCGTGCAGGATTTTGACGGCTCAACGGCGTCCAATAGTCTTGTTGACGCCTTCCGGGCTTCGATAACCCTTAAGGTGGTCTCGTGGCCGGTAGACAAATCCGCCGAGGAGGCCCTCGCCTCCAATGCTGGGCGAGCCGTGCTGATTATCCCGTCTCACTTTGGCCGCGACATTGCGCGCGGCGTTAACGCGCCTGTCCAGTTCCTGGTGGACGCATCGGATGCAAACACGGCGAAATTAGTCACGGCATATGCCGGCCAGATAGCAACCTCGTACAACCAGCAGGCCGGCGGAGCGCGAACGGGACCGATCCAGACCGCCATCCGGCTTTGGTTCAACCCCGGACTCTCTTCAGAGAAGTTCTTCGGCCCAGGAATATTCGTGCTTGGCCTCTCCATGTTTCCGCCACTGCTGGCCGGGCTTGCCATGGCGAAGGAGGGTGAGCTGAGGACGATTCTGCAGGTTTACGTCTCGAGCATTCCCGCGCACGAATTCCTGCTGGGGAAGATCATTGCGTTCATGATTGTGGCGCTCGCGGAATCTCTGATCATGTCGGTGCTACTGTTCACCTATTTTGGCCTGAGCCTTGCCGGCGATCCTACGCCTGCCTTGATCGCCACCGTCCTCTATGCCTTTTGCACGGCGGCGTTTGGAACCATGGTCGGAGCGGTCATCCCCAACCAGGCAGCGGCATTGCAGGCTGTGGCGTTCGGCGGATTTCTGCTCGTCTATTTATTCTCAGGCCTGATCTTTCCGATCGCCAATATACCGCTTGGGCTCCGTTGGATCTCAAGCCTCGTCTGGGGCCGGTATTACATCGAGATCCTCCGCGACGCACTCTTGCAAGGCGGGGGATGGCCTGCCATGTGGTACAAGGTCCTCATCATCGGTGCGATTGGAGCAATTTTCTATGGCCTTGCATGGCAGGGCATGAGAGGGATGCAGGTGAAGGCATAAATCATGAAAAAGCTACTTGATCGCCTGATCAATTATCGCCTGCACGCATTGATCAAGAAAGAGTTTGCCCAGACTCGCCATGACCGGAAACTGATGTTCAGTCTCGCTTTCATGCCCCTCGTGCAGTTGGCTCTCATAGGGTTTGCACTGAGTGCGACGGTAACTGACGTACCTCTCGCTATCGTCGACGACAGCCGGTCGCCTGAGAGCCGGGAACTGATTGCAACGTTGACCGAGAGCAAGAGTTTCCGCCTCGCGGGTTACTATTCCTCGGCCGACCAACTGGGGGATGCGGTCAGCCAGGGAAAGGCCGACGCCGGGATGGTGGTTCCTTACAACTTTGCGCGGGACCTGGTACGTGATCGCCAAACGACTGTTCAATTTCTGCTGAACGCAACGAATGCAAATACAGCGACGATTAGCCGCGGATATGCGGAAAGCATGATACAGAGATACAACACGGGGCTTCAGAACGAGGGAATTCATGTCCGCATCCAGCCAATTGCCGGATCGGAGCTCGCCCGTCGCGGTCAGGTGCAGCTTGAACCGGCGTTTCTCTACAACCCCGGCCTGGTCGGCTCCTGGTTTATCGTCACCGGGGTGCTCGGGTTGCTAATGATTCTGGGTAGCTCTCTCATTTGCTCCGCGGCTATGGTTCGGGAGCGGGAAGCCGGGACACTTGAACAGTTGCTCATGTCCCCGGCTACGAATTCGGAGATCATCATCGCCAAGATTACGCCGTTGTTCCTGCTGCTCTTCCTGATGATGTTCGGATCCATTGGCGTCCTCAAATTTGCGTTTGGCGTTCCATTCCATGGCAACATTCTGCTTCTGCTCGCTGGTGGCGCATTGTGCATCTTGTCCGGCATCAGCATTGGCACCGTCATTGCCACGTTCAGCAAATCGGCCCAGCAAGCGCAGCTTTTGTGCTTTTTCGTCAATCCTCCGCTGTCATCGCTATCTGGAGCGCTCAATCCGGTTGAGGCAATGCCGAAGTGGTTGCAGCCTTTCACGGTACTCAACCCAATTCACCATTTCGCAACCATCGCTCGTGGAAGCACGCTCAAGGGCAGTGGAATTTTGGACCTTTGGCCAAACTTCCTTAGCTTGCTGATTATTACGCTGGTGCTTGGCTCGCTCAGTGTATGGCGATTCCGAAAGCAGCTCAGTTAAGGACGGGGTACCTTGATATGAATCATCGGAAGACAAAGACCGCACCAGTTTGCAGGATCATAGAAGCTGCCGCGATCCTCTGCATGGGGACCGTCTTCATCGCATCGCGGCCCAGCCAAGCGCAGAGCACGGAACCAACTCCGCTGCCCCTCTCCGGGCGCGCTGGACAGAGCGGTTCGGTGACCGCAGTGGAGGCTCCCATCGCGGGAACGACAACCAGCGTAGATACGATTAACCCAACAGTTCAGGTTCAGGGACCCTTCACCGGAAGCTCTTCAAGCATGGCGAAGATGCCATTTTCGGGAAAGCTCTCTCTCCGCGAAGCCATCGCCAGGGGGCTCAACAATAACCTTGGAGCAGTGGGCCAGAGCAACGCTGTGCGTCAAGCTGAAGGGCAAAGTCAGATTGCAAGAAGCGCCCTGCTTCCCAATGCAAGCGGTTATCTGGCCGAGACTCTGCAACAAATCAGTCTATCTGCGGAAGGGTTACGCATCAAGATTCCAGGTTTTACCATTCCGCCGACTATTGGACCCTTTAACAATATCGATTTGCGCGGCAGCCTAACTCAATCGATCGTCGATCTGACGGCGTGGAACAACTACCGGTCGTCTAAAGATGTATTTCGCGCCAGCCAGTTTGCCGCGCGGGATGCACGGGAGTTGGTTGTCCTTGCGGTCTGCGGCGCTTATCTTCAAGTGATTGCGACCAAGGAAAGGGTAAAGTCCGCGCATGCGCAACTCGACACCGCAACTGCACTCTTTCAGCAGACTCAGCAAAAGCGAAGTGTAGGGCTGGTGCCTCAAATCGATGTCGATCGCAGTGAAGTCGAAGAGCTTACGCAGCAACAGCGAGTCATCTCACTCGAGACTGAAGTAGCCAAACAGAAGATCATTTTGGCCCGATTGATTGGGCTTTCGCCAAGCGACCAATACGATCTTACCGATGAAGTGCCCTTCCTGGCTGCTCCCGATCTTGGTTTTGAGGATGCGCTCAAGCAGGCGATTGAGCGTCGTACAGATATAAAAGCCGCGGAAGCGCAGATTCGTGCCGCCGAACACACACTCGCCGCTGCTCGCGATGAGCGCCTGCCCTCGCTTACTGTGAATGGCAACTATGGAAAGATTGGCACAAACCCACCGCAGGCACACACGACGTATTTCGGGGCCGCCACACTCAATATTCCGATTTGGCAGGGAGGCCGCACGGAGGGTGAAATCGCGCAGGCAAAGGCGACTCTGGCCCAGCGCCGGGCGGAACTCGAAGACACCAGGAGCCAGGTGGAGAGTGATGTCCGGAACGCATTCCTCGATCTTCGTGCAGCAACGAGCCAAGTGGATGTGGCCCGGAGAAACCTGCAGGTTACAAGAGAGACGCTGGACCTGACGCGTCAGCGGTTCGATGCCGGCGTGACAGACAATGTGGAGGTCATACAGGCTCAGGAGTCGCTAACCTCCGCCGAGCTCGACGTGATCAACAGCATATTTGCACACAACGTAGCCAAGCTCAGCTTAGCGCGATCGATCGCAAGCGCGGCTGATAGCCTGCAGCAATTCCTGAGTCTCCAATAACGCTCTCACCGCCTCGTGAGTTCTGCTGATTTCTTATTTGGCTACTCAGGTCATCAAGACAATCAGGTGCAGAATTCCCAAATGGTGAGCAACTTGGAAGCTGACCGCATTGCCAAGAACACTTGTTAGGAAATGGGCCACGCAGAACAGCGAAGAGGCAATACGCGCCAAGAATCAAACCAACCGAATGCAAGATTTAAGCGTCGCAAATCCCGTGTACTTGTAGCGTACTCAAGAACCGCGTTTCCTGCGTTTTGATAGGTTTGAGCGTCCAGTATTCTCAATAACTTATTTAGAATCAATACGAACCGGCAATCCGACCCCCCTCCCAGCACTCTATAAGTATCTTATAATCAATAGGTTACAAGATTATCTACACTTCTGTCCTTGTAGTGTGCGGATTGAAGGCTGCTTGATTCTGGCGTATTTGCACTTCTGCAATCCCTCCTATACGTATCCAACAAAATCCCGGCCCATGGTATCTGTTAACCGAAAAGTAACTGCCGAGTAGGCAACTGTCGAGTCGGCGATCATCCGGGCTCGACCCCATTCTTCGATCCTGAGGCGTTTATGGGGACTGATTCCTGGTGCGGAAGCTCATTATGAGTTCAATGAGCGCATCGCCTGATAGCAACAACTGACAAACAGATCTACCTATTTTTAGAAGACCGTCGTACTTGCAGCAAGGAAGCTGCTTGTATGTGCAGAAAAAACACAACACAACTACCGGAAGTTCGTCCTTCGCCTGCCGGACCTCGGCCATGCTTCTTTGCTGGAGACAGAGCGTTCTTTCGGCTGCAAACAGATTCTAGAGGAGCCGGTGAATGACCAATTCGTGCCTCTTTAGGAATGTGAAACATTCGACTTGACTAATAGCGACTCAGTGCTGCCTGACGCCGTACAGAGCTGATGCCCACAATTTGTAGGCATCAGCGAAGCAAAGCTGAGTGTCTAAACGGTCCGAAATTCTGAAAAATCGGCGCCCATTGGACGCTCTGTCTGATTTTCGCTCAGAGCCTTATGGCACATAACTGACGCCAAATGAAAATGTAAGGTCATGTGCAGTGACCGTCGTCACACCTATGGATATGTGAGCTAGGTCACTCTATTCTCCTGTGCGGATTTTCAAACTGTGATTTGAACACCGAGGTCAGTCCATGCATGTTAAATGGCTTTCCCTTCTCTTCGCCGCTGCCTTGGCAGCTCTGTCGTTTCCACCCTCCGCCAGTGCGATCCCGGCATTTTCGCGCAGATATGGAACCTCATGCACCACCTGCCATTCGGATTTTCCCAAGCTCAATGATTTCGGCAAGGCCTTCAAAGATGCGGGCTTCAAATTTCCTAAGGATGACGAATCTTTCCTGAAGACTCCGCCCATCCTTCTGGGTGCTCCCGCGCAGGCAGAGTTATGGCCGCACACGGTGTATCCGGGCACCATTCCCGGCCTGCTGCCCATTGGACTGCGCTACAACACCTACTACCAGCAGGTAAGCGCCAACCGCAACAACTTCAATCTGGCTCTTCCCCCGGGCACGGTTGGCAACTTTATTCCCAAATCCGATTTTCAGCCCGGATACTTCAGCATCTTCACGGCTGGAAATTTTGGCACCGGTATATCGTGGTGGGTGGACGACGACATCAGCGTTGCCGGTGCGAATGCCAACGGAGCTCTGGGCGACGCCTACCTGAAGTTTAATGACCTCAGCCGTTTTCTGAAGTTGCCCACCGATTCGCTGAACCTGCGCGCCGGCCAGTTCGAGCTGGACCTGCCAGTCAGCCAGGCGCGGACATGGAACCTGAGCGGTTGGGACATTTTTTCACAGGCCAACATCGGCGTACAGAACGGTCTGGGGCCGGCACAGTTTGTAAATAACGGCGCCTCGCTGGAGGATGCGGCCAACGGCGTCGAGTTCAGCGGAGGCCATAATTACCAGGGATATCACTATTCGTTTGCAGTGTTTGATCAAAACACTACCGGGGTTAACATCAGCCCGCCGAATTTAGATCCTCAGAACGGTGTTGCGTTCAACTCCGATGCAAACTTCAAGGATCTCTACGGGCGGTTCGTCTACCGCTTCAATCTGGAAAAAGACCGAGAGAGCCGCAATGGCGTGCAGGCGGCAGGTGCGAGTGGACCGCGCGATCATACCTACCTTGCTTTGGGTACCTTCTACTGGTACGGTCGGACTGCGCAGACCGTCAGCGGGGTGCTTGCCGATGGCGTGACGCCCACAGTCCTCACCGCACGGGAGCCGTTCTACCGCATAGGCGGAGACATCAACTTCAACTACCGCACATTCAACCTGTTTGGCGTGTATATGGCGGCCCACGATCACAATCTTCTGCCGGTAACCGCTCCGGGCGCGCAGGGATACACCGGATTTATGCCGTCCGCCGCGGCAACATTTAGCGGAGGTTTTGTGGAGGCGGACTACCTGGCATTGCCCTGGGCGATGACCATCATGCGCTGGGACCAGGTCAAGTCAACGGCCGACCAGATCAACTTCATTGAGTACAACCCATCTTCGCCTCCGGGATCTTCGTTCTTCTCACCGTATTCGTCCACGCGCAACCGGTTCACACCCGGCGAGCAGTTCCTCATCCACGCCAACATCAAGCTCTCGATCGAATACCAGATCCGGCCTCGGCAGGTCGTCTACAACCCGGCAACGGGCGAGGTGCTGATCGGGCCGTTCCGGACCAACGCCGCAATCGCGGGGCTGGAATGGGTTTACTAACCGGTACTCAGGACTCTAACTTCCTTGAATCAGGAGAACAAATGAAAAGAATCGCTCTGGTATCAATCATCGTCATGACGGCACTTGGCACAGCTGCCTTTGCCGGCACGATTCACGGCAAGGTATCCGGCGTAAGCGGCGAGTCCGTCGTCTATGTTGAAACCGTGGCCGGCAAAACCTTCCCCGCTCCCGCGAAGAACATCATCATCGACCAGAAGGGGCTGATGTTTGTGCCGCACATTACCGCTGTCGAGTTGGGCACCACGATCGATTTTCTCAACAGCGACAGCGTGGCGCATAACGTCTTCTGGATCTCCATTAGCGGCAACAAAAAGCTGGGCCATAACCTGGGCACATGGCCACAGGGTAAGAAGCAATCCTTCAAATTTGATAACCCCGGCGTCGTGCCGCTGCTCTGCAACGTCCACCCGGAGATGTCGGGCTACGTGATTGTTTCTCCTACGCCGTACTTTGCCGTGACTGACAGGTCCGGCGCATTCAAGATCGACAATGTTCCTGACGGCGCATACACGGTAACAGCGTGGCACGAAGGAGCAAAGAGCAAATCCAATCCAGTGAAGGTCGCCGGAGACACCGCGGCAGACTTCACACTCAGCAAGTAAATCCGCGGGGCGGAAGAGTATTCTCTTGCCGCCCCAACCCTTTGCCCCAAGGGAGAGGACTCGCATGCAGCATCGCTATGTCGACAAGAAAGTTGACAGAGATTGGCTCAACACCAACTTCCCCTGCATGATGGCCTGCCCCGCGCACACCAACGCCGGCCGGTATGTTGAGCTCATTGCAGAAGGCGAATTTGAAGAGGCATATCGGTATGCACGCGGGCCCAATCCAATGGCCAGCATCTGCGGGCGCGTCTGCGCTCATCCCTGCGAGACGGCGTGCCGCCGCGGTGTGATCGACAAGCCGATCGCTATCCGCGCGCTGAAACGCTTCCTTACCGAAAGATATGGTCCGGAGTCGCGGCATCCTATCGATGTAAACGCCGGCCGGATACAGGAGAAGCTTCCATTTCGCGTTGCCATTGTTGGCGCGGGTCCGGTGGGTCTCTCATCGGCCCACGACCTTGCCCTGATGGGTTACGCCGTCACCATCTTTGAAGCGTCGCAGGTGGCCGGCGGCATGCTCTATCTCGGACTACCCGAATATCGTTTGCCGCGCGACGTGGTGGAGGCGCAGGTGCGCGAGATTCTCTCCACCGGCGACATCACTCTGAAATTGAACCATGCGGCCGGCCGCGATTTCACCATCGCCGATCTGCGGCGAGACTTCGATGCCGTTCTGATCGCAGTCGGCGCGCACCGCAGCCGCGACCTTACCATTCCAGGCGTGAATCTGGATGGAGTCTACAAGGGCATCGATTTTCTGCTCAATGTGAATCTCGGTTACCGCTTCACCATCGGCAAGAATGTTATCGTCATCGGCGGCGGAAACGTGGCTATGGATGTGGCTCGGTCAGCGGCACGCGAAGTGCTGCGCCAGCATGCAG
Organism: Occallatibacter sp.; assembly: GCA_049515455.1. GTDB lineage: Bacteria > Acidobacteriota > Terriglobia > Terriglobales > Acidobacteriaceae > Telmatobacter. The sequence continues at coordinate 94,402 of JBEKUB010000002.1, read as the reverse complement.
GAGGCGTGGAAAGCTTCGAGCCCTCACAAGGGAGCCTGGATGCGGTCGCTGCCCGTGAAATGATGGACGTTTCGCTTTCAGCCCTGCGGCTTGGCGCGCAAGAGGTGCACCTGGTCTGCCTCGAGACCCGCGGCGAAATGCCCGCCTCGCTGGAGGAGATAGAAGAGGCGGAAGAAGAGGGCATCATCATCCATCCCGGCCTGGGTCCGAAGCAGATTATCGGCGAGAATGGGCGGGCTGTGGCTCTTGAGGTACTCAAGACCAAATCTGTCTTCGATGCGAATCGGCGCTTCAGCCCCACTTTCTACGAGAACAGCGAAACGCAGTTGGATTGCGACACCATTATCATGGCCATCGGCCAGGCGCCCAATCTCGCATTCCTGAGTACTGAAGATAACGTGGAAGTTTCGCCACGAGGACTGATCGCCGTCAACCCTCAAACGCTGATGACCTCTTCCGCCGGTGTATTCGCCGGTGGCGACTGCGTTTTCGGGCCGCGACTGATTATCGACAGCGTGGCGGATGGCAAGCGTGCCGCGGTGGGCATCGATGAGTACCTGCGCGGGACTAAGCATGCTGACCCCATTGTGGAAGTGGAGGTGCTCGAGCGCCATCGCATGCCGCTGGATCTACTCGACTTGGTGCGGCCGCAGATTCCCATGCTGCCGCTCGACCGCCGCACCGGAGTCACTGAAGTCGAGATCGGCTTCGACGAAGAGACTGCAATGGCAGAGGCGCAGCGCTGCCTGCACTGCTGGATCAACACCGTCTTTGAAGGCACGGAGGAGGACGGCACTGCTTGCATTCTGTGCGGCGGATGCGTTGACGTTTGTCCTGAGAACTGCCTTCAGCTTGTCTCGCTCGACCGCGTTTCCTTTGACGAGGTAACCATCGGCCAGCTTGCAGAGTCCCGCGATCTTCTCGGAGTGGAACTGGACGACATCAAGGCAGACGAACTCGGTGTGATCGCAGGCTCGGCAATGCTCAAGGATGAGTCTCGCTGCATCCGCTGCGGATTGTGCGCGGCGCGTTGTCCGGCAGGCACCATTACCATGGAATCTTTCAATCTCGTTTCCGCTGAACCAACCGGCTTGATCTCAGTAGAATCAATTGACCGCCCGCTGCGGTCCAGACCGCCACTGGCAGACGCAGTGAAGAGGTAATTCATGCCCGAAGAGAAACAAAAAATGACGCAGGAACTCCCGGCAGAGTTCGATCGCAGGGCGTTCTTCACCAAGATCGGACTCGGGTCGCTGGGCATCGCCGCCGCGGGCACGATTGTCTTCACCTACGAGTTTCTCTCCCCCAACGTCCTCTACGAACCTTCGGCCATCGTCAACGCCGGCAAGCCGGAGAGCTTCGCAATGAATTCGGTGACCATGGACGTTAATTCAGGAATCTACCTCGTTCGTGCAGAAGAAGGGTTCTTTGCACTCAACGCTGTATGCACCCATCTGGGCTGCCTGACCGCATGGAATCAGGACCTTGGAATCATTTCCTGCCCCTGTCATGGCAGCAAATTCACGCGCACCGGAGAAAAGATTGAAGGTCCAGCGCCCAAGCCATTGCCCTGGCTCAAGACCTGGGTGAGCGATGAAGGCGACCTCATGGTTGACCGCTCAACCGACATTCCACCATTGCAATATCTGAGGATATGAGTATGACCTCGAAGGCAGGCCAGATTATCGATCAAGTGCGCGGAAGCCGGGTGTGGCAATCGGTCTTTCGCAGTGGCACGGGTTCGAGCACGTTGCACCGAGCGCTGGCGATCCAGCAGAATATTTTCCTTCACCTGTTTGCGACTAAAGTCCGCAAACGCATAGTGCGCTTTAGCGCTACATGGTATTTAGGCACGCTCACATTCGGGACATTCCTGATCCTGGTCATCACCGGCATCCTGCTCATGCTGTACTACCATCCCTCCGTGCCCCAGGCATACGCCGACATGAAGGATCTGCAGTTCGTCGTATCGTCCGGGCTCTTTCTCAGGAATCTCCACCGCTGGTCGGCCCAGCTGATGGTTTTCCTGGTCTTCGCGCACATGTTCAAGGTTTTCTATCGTGGTGCGTACAGGGCGCCCCGCGAATTCAACTGGGTCATCGGCATCGTTCTGTTGCTGATCACCCTTCTGCTCAGCTACACCGGGTATTTGCTTCCCTGGGACCAGCTTTCATTTTGGGCCATCACCGTCGGTTCCAATCTTTCCTCAACGGTGCCTCTGGTGGGCAGCAAGATCCACTTTCTACTGCTGGGCGGCAACCAGGTGAACGCCAATGCCCTGCTGCGCTTTTATGTGTTGCACTGTGTCGTTCTGCCGCTGGCGGCCATTCTCTTCATCGCCGTGCATTTCTGGCGCATTCGCAAGGACGGCGGTCTTTACGTGCACCAGTCGGAGCCGAAGTCAAAAGCAGCCGGTGAGAGCACGATCCCCTCGAAGGAGGTTAAATGAGCGATCCGAAGGACTTTGTCGCCGGCGTCGACTCAGACCAGCGCCGCTCGCCAACGCGGGTTGTCTTCGTCACTCGCCGCAGCTCGGCGCAGGTAAAGGTAACCCAGGAAGACGAGGTGCAGACCTTCCCCGAGGTACTTTTCCGTGCTGCGCTGGCCATCGAACTGCTTGCGATCGCATTGGTCCTCTTCTCGCTGTTCTTCAACGCGCCGTTGGAGGGCATAGCTGATCCAACACACACCCCGAACCCCGCCAAGGCGCCATGGTATTTCCTCGGCCTGCAGGAGCTGCTGCATTACTTCCCACCGGTCGTTGCAGGAGTGCTGGTTCCCACGCTGCTCATTATCGCCCTGATTGTCATCCCTTATTTCAATATCAACATCGAAGCTTGCGGGCTGTTTCTGAAGGACCGCGCAAGACGAGTGCGCCTGTTCTATCTCGTAACCGCGGGAATGCTGATTTTTCTGTTGCTGTTCCATGTATACGTCGCAGTCGCGCCCACCGTACTCATTGCTATTGGCATGATCGTTGCCGCGAACAGCACGCCCGACTCTCCTTCGCGGTTGCGCCGCTACCTTGCCTCGAAGCCTCTCGCTTACTGGATCATGACGTGGTTTCTCTTTGAAATGATTGTGCTCACCGCTGTAGGCACGTGGTTCCGCGGCCCAGGCTGGTCCTGGGTTTGGCCCTGAAGGAGTTAAGTGCAATTCATGAGAAAGTATCTTTCCTCTGCGTGGCAGGCGCTCTTCGGCGATCCGGTGCGGGCATTCGGCGTTGTCAGTGTGGCCTTGTTGCTGGCGCTTGCCATCGCACCGGCAAAGGAGCACTTCAGCCAGTGGCATGGTTATCAGCGGCAATACCTGAGGCTGATTCGCGATCGCGGAGATGCCGTGAGTTTGCGCCGGCGGTTCCAGCCAGGCGTTCATCAGATCTGGCTCCCGGAATTAAGCGTCGTCGATCGCTGCACCACGTGCCACCTGGGACTGAACGAGACCGGTCTTGCCGATGTAAATCAGCAGCCCTTCCGCAAGCATCCTGCAATTCCGCACTCGCTCGATGGATTCGGCTGCGTCATCTGCCATGGCGGGCAGGGCGCGGCCACAACGGTTGCCGAGGCGCACCACAGCGAGCGGGCAGGTGAGGAGCCGATTCTGCCCGCGCGATATATTGAGTCTGGATGCGGCCAATGCCACCAGAATGCATTGCCCGGCACACCGCAGCTCAACCTGGGCAGAAAGATCCTGACGCGCTACGGTTGCGTTCACTGCCACGCAATCACGCTGCCCGACGGCACAAAAGTAGTCGCCACGGATCATCCTCCATCGCTCGCGCACATCGCCGACAAGACGACACGCAAGTGGATTTATACATGGCTGAAAGATCCCCAGGCATACGCGGCATCGACGACGATGCCCAATTACAAACTCAGTGATGCGGACGCGAGCGACATCTCTGCGTATCTAGTGAGCACCAGCACGCAGCAGGCGGGCGATACTGCCACGGCCGGCGCCAAGCCTGCGGCGCAAACAGATCCAGCCGCCGGACCAAGCCTGTATGGCGAATCCTTCTGCTCGTCATGCCATGCCGTTCAGAATGCGGCGGGCAACCTTGTCGGGGGCGCCGTTGGGCCCGAACTCACGCGCATCGGCAACAAGGTAAAGCCCGAGTGGCTGGCGGCATGGCTCCAGAATCCCCGCATTTACGATGCCACAACTCCCATGCCTCACTACCGCTTCACGCCGCAACAGATTACGATTCTGGCCGGCTTTCTGCAGGGCAAGTCAGATTCAGACTATGGCGCCAACGTTCATCTGGATGCGGCAAATGCAAATCAGATTGCCCACGGACGAAAACGCATCGTCGAGCTGGGATGCGCCGCGTGCCACGAAATCAACGGCGTCCAGAAGCCGGAAAACTTCGCGCCCGAACTCAGCACCATCGGAAGCAAGCCGCTGGCGCAGATCGTATTCCTGCCCGGCATGGAACACACACTGTCCAGTTACATCGTCGCCAAAATCCGTCAGCCGCGGGCCTTCGGCTCCAGCGTGAAGATGCCGCAGTTCACTCTGTCCAATTCTCAAACGGATGCTTTGGCCACCGCACTGCTCGCGCTTACAAGCCGCAGCCGGACCATGCCCGACAATCTTCGCGTTGCGGCAATTCAGGAATCGAACTACCAGCCTGCCGGGCATGCGGGCAAGCTCATCACCGAACTTGCATGCTTTAGTTGCCATCGCATCAACGGTAGGGGCGGCGATATGGCGCCCGACCTTACGTGGGAAGGGAGCGCGGTGCAGCGGCAGTGGCTCACTGACTTCCTCCACAATCCGAACACGCTGCGCCCATCGCTCATTCGGCGCATGCCGCGATTCAACCTGAGCGAAAGCGATAACAAGGTATTGACGGACTACATACTGACTGTCTATCAATCGCCGGCCATTGATCCGGAGTTAGCGCTCACCAATTCCCCACAGATGGTGGAACACGGCCGGCAATTGTTCTATTCAAAATTTGCCTGCCAGTCGTGCCACATTGTCGATACAAAGACCGACAAAGGATATATTGGACCGACTTTGACGCAGGTCGGCTCGCGGTTGACCCCGGCGTGGATCTACGCATGGCTCAGGAATCCACAGGAGCTGCGGCCCGGCACGACAGAACCAAACCAGAACCTGAGCGATGACGACGCCCGCGCGCTGACTGCTTTCCTGATGACGCTGAAGAATCAAGGCGGGCGGGGGGTGAAGCAATGATGAAGCGATTCGCTCAACGCATAACGTTACGATCATGCGCATGGATATTGCTTCCGGCGCTCGCCGTTCTGCCTGGCTGCAAGCGAAATGCCGCCCCTGCCCCGGAGCTGAAAGCCACGGCTGCGGGAACGGCAATCGTCGAGTCCAGCGGCGGCCACCAGGTTGGGGCCACGGGCACAGTGCTGCATGATCCGCTGGTCGTGCAGGTAAATGATGATCAGGGCACTGCCGTTCCCGGAGCGCTGGTTGAGTTTCACGGCCCTGAAGGCGTCAGCTTTGATCCGGCTGCAATGCTCACGGATTCCAGCGGGCAGGCAACCACTTCAGTCACACTGGGCTCCATCGCAGGGCGATACCAGCTCAACACAGTCACACCAGGCAAGTCGCGCCCGGTAAATCTTGAAATTATCGAAACGGCGCTCGGATATCAGCAGAGGCTGGGGTCCATCCTCGCGGACAAGTATTGCAACCGCTGCCACGATCCGGAATCCTCGCCCGAACGCGTTTCAAACTACGATAATCTCGAAGTCAAGCCGCATCCCTTCACCGACGGCAATACGCTGAACAAAATGAGCGATGCCGATCTGACTTCGATCATCCAGCACGGCGGACCGGCGCTGAGCCGCTCTGCATTGATGCCCGCCTACGGAAATACCCTGAGCGTGGCGGATGTGCGCGCACTGATCGCCTATACTCGAGCAGTGGCCGATCCCCCTTATCAGCCGGCAGGAATGGTCTATGCGCGCAAGTAGACTTGCAGTTCTGATTATGCTGCTGATCGGCGCGAGTCTTCTCGCGGCGCAAGTCGTCTCCCCGGTTGAGATCAGCGACCCCGCATTGCGGGCTCTCCAGGAGAAGTCAATCAGTGATTTGAACGCGGTCGGCAAAAACATTGCCGCAATTCAGTTCAACTTTCCCTTCTACCTCAGCCGCAAGCTTGACATCGACGAAAGGCAACAGAAACGCACTGATCAAAGCTCCATCCGCTTTGAGCATTACAACGGCGTCACCGTGCTCGCCATCTCCGGCAATTACTACGGAGCCTACGCGGCAGACAAATTCAACGAAGAGCAGCGCGAGAGAGAGACTTTTCTTGATGTTGTTGTGCCCATCCTGAGGGCCGCGGTTCCACGGTTTCAGGGCAACGCCATGGTTCAGGGATATGCAGTTGAGGTTTCGCACCACGTCATTAACAAGACGATGGGCATGCCGATCGAGCGGCCTGAGAATCTGATGGTCTACTTCCCTCAAAGCGCTGCTGTGAAACTGGTGGCAGCGCAGAACAACCTGGCACTGCAAGGCGCGCTGCTCGGCGCCGATGTTTTCCTCAACGCGAAACAACTGGATATTTGGCTGACAGACAACCAACAGGTTGCGACGATAGAATCCGAGTCGGCTGCGCCGGAGACGCCCAAAACGACGATTCCGCCAACTACAGTGGCCGTGGCGGATAAGAGTTTTGCAGTGATCCCGCAAGCAACAAACGACGCTGCCATTCAGCCCGCAACAAAGCCCACGACAGCGCCCGCGCCACCACCGCAACCGCCTGCGCGCGATACATCCCCGCAGGCGCTCGCTACGCTGCAACTGTCAATCCAGGGCGCCAGCAATCACATGCTCAAGGAGCTCGAACCTGAGGCGCATTTCGTCACGTATGCACCGCCGGCGTTTATTACATTTCATCATCAGGTTTACCTCGAGCTCTCCATGACCACGATTCTGGCCGAACCGCCGCAAACTTCGCGTTATAAACTCGCCGCGTTGGCCTTTGACGAACACATCTCGCCGCTCATTCGCCGAGTTCTCACATACTTCCCCGGCGACCAGAACTTCGACGGCATCAGTTTCAGCACTACGGTACGTGGCCGCACAAAGCCAGGCGTACCCACTGCAAAGCCACTGGCCGTCGAGTTCTTCTTTCCCATGGAATCCCTTCGCCGCTATGAATCCTACGATTGCTCCGGCCAGCAACTCATTAACGACGGTATTGTGCTCATCAACGGAGAGCGTGCCGGGCTCGATCTGGAGCTGGCCCAGGGAAGCAGCCAGCCTTGAGGATGACATCAACTAACTGAACCTGGAGTTGGAAACGACTCACTGTAATATGTCCCGAATGTGGGTATAGCAGTACCGATCACCCTCAGTCGATGCAAAATCGCCAAGACGCAGGTCGAGTTGCGAATTAGTAACGAAAAGTCGGTTTCTCGAACGTAAACCGATGCACCGACGGGGTTCCGGATGGATTACCGGCAATCCGGAAGTAACCCTCAACTGGGGTTGAAATGCAATAGCGCACAGTGAGCCGGTTCGCCGTTTTCCGCATATCGCAGGACTTCAGGCGCGACTGCTGTTTCCTCTCAAATCCCGTGTACTTGTAGCGTACTCAAGAACCGCGTTTCCTGCGTTTTGATCGTTTTGAGCGTCTAGTATTTTCAATAACTTATTTAGAATCAATACGAACCGGCAATCCGCCCCCCCTCCCGGCACCACGCTTAAGCATATTCCGAATCAGCGGTTTAGCAAAATTCAAGTTGGTTTGCGCCAAAAATGTGCCAGGAATCCCCCGCTGGCACCAAGAGGCCTCTGGATTTCGCTTGCGCTTTACACTGAGGAGGAGACTCGAAGAGGGCCATGGGCGCTGCCATCGAATTCCGGGACCTTTGCTTTGCGAATGCGCAAGGCCGGCTGTTGCTCGACACGATCTCGTTGTCGGTGGAAGAAGGAACCACGGCCGCAATCCTTGGGCGGAGCGGTTCTGGAAAAACCACGCTGCTCCGTATCGTCAATCGTATGGTTCTGCCGACGGGCGGCGAGATTCTGCTCCACGGCAAGAATGTTAGCGCTTTTGACCTCATCAAACTGCGCCGTAACATGGGTTACGTGATTCAGGAGACAGGGCTTTTCCCACACTGCACAGTCGAGCGCAATGTTGGTCTTGTGTTGGAAGCGGAGGGGCGTTCGCGGCAGGATCGCATGCGCCGGAGCCATGAACTGCTTGAAGTCGTCGGGCTGGAGCCCGCGAGCTTTGCAAAGCGCTTTCCGCACCAGCTTTCCGGCGGCCAACGTCAGCGCGTCGGCCTGGCCCGCGCATTGGCCGCCGATCCTGAATTCCTTCTCATGGACGAACCGCTGGGGGCGCTTGATCCGCTGACGCGCGCAGAGATGCAGGACATGCTCCGGGGCCTGCTAAGCCGGCTGAAGAAGACAGTTCTGCTGGTGACGCACGATCTGGATGAGGCACTTTATCTTGCGCAGCGCATCATCCTTTTGAGCGAAGGCAAACTCCTTGCCTGTCTCTCGCCGAAAGAGTTCGTTGCATCGCGCGAGCCGCTGATTGAAGCCTATGTGAGTGCCTTTCATCGCGGCTGGAACAATACGGCACCGGAGATCCGGCTTGCGGAGAGTGGCGTATGAGTGCCGACTTTCTTGCGCGACACGGAAGCGAAATTGCAAGGCTGACGCTCGAGCACCTCTGGCTCACCGGAGCGGCCATGTTGTTAGCCACCGCAATCGCCGTGCCTGCCGGCGTATGGCTTGCCCGCTCGCCGAGATGGGCTAAGCCGGTGATCGGGCTGGCGAATGTTTTGCAGACCATTCCGTCGCTTGCGATGTTCGGTTTCCTTTTGCCGTTGCCCTGGCTGGGGGAACGCGCGGCCCGCATTGCCATTGTCGCGCTCTGCGCCTATGCGCTGCTGCCCATTCTGCGCAACACCTACGCCGGAATCCGAGGCATCGACCGCTCCATCATTGAAGTTGCCTGCGCCCTGGGACTCACCGATGCACAACGCTTTTTCAAGGTTGAGCTGCCTCTCGCCGCGCCCTTCATTCTTGCAGGCCTTAGAACCGCGACTGTCACCTGCATCGGCATAGCGACGATTGCAGCGGCAGTGGGCGCAGGCGGGCTTGGCGAACTCATCTTCCGTGGCGTTGCTTCGGTTGATAATCGCCTGGTGCTTGCCGGAGCCATTCCTGCAGCCCTGCTGGCGCTTGCGGCAGATGCTGCGCTCGGCCTGCTCGAACGCTGGTTCAAGGTTCCCGCTTCATGATGCGCACGCTCTCTGTTACCGTTGCGGTCATTGTGTGCGCTCTGCTCACATCTTGCTCTCCTCCGCGGCCCGACCGTCCCGTCATCGGCGCGAAGAATTTTACCGAGCAAGTAATCCTCGGCGAACTTCTGGCGCAGGAGATCGAAGCTAAGTCGGATCTCAAAGTCGAACGGCGTTTCTATCTGGCAGGCAGCTACATTTGCCAGCAGGCATTAGTTGCGGGACGCATCGACGCGTATGTTGAATACACTGGCACGGCGCTCACCGCAGTCCTCAAGCAACCTGTCGACCGCGATCCTGAATCCGTTCTTCGCACAGTGCGGAGGCTTTATGCCACGCGATATGGCGTTACGGTCGCGGAGCCGCTTGGTTTCGAAAACACCTTTGCCATGGTGATCCGCGGCAACGATGCCCGGCATAACCATCTCACGACGTTGAGCCAGGCTGCGAAGTTCACACCGAAGTGGCGTTTGGGCGTGGGTTACGAATTTGAACAGCGCCCGGATGGCCTGCCTGGGCTAAGCAAAGCTTACGGACTCAGTTTCGCGAGCGCGCCGCGCACTATGGACCTGGGGCTGCTCTATCGCGCGCTCACGAATGACCAGGTCGACATGATCGCCGCCAACTCGACGGATGGGCCAATCCAGGCATTGGGTCTGACCATGCTCCAGGACGACAAACACTATTTTCCTCCCTACCAAGCTGTTCCGCTGGTGCGCGACGATGCGCTGAAGCGCTGGCCCAGGATTCAAAGTGCCCTTACCGCCCTTGCAGGGAAAGTCACAGAAGAAGACGTGCGAGCCATGAACCAAGCCGTTGACGGCCGGCATCGCGATCTAGCCGAAGTGGTTCGCGAGTTCCGCAGCCAGAAAGGACTCTGAAGGGCTCGACGTCTGTTGCACTGAGCTGTTCAATATCGCATTCGATCGAGGATGGTGGCTGTACTACTTCTTCTGTGCAATCGAGGGCGCTTCCACGCTGGCATGCTTGTTCCATCCGTGGAAACGCGAGTGGTCACCTGCATCCCACGCCTCACGGAGTCCAGGGGCGCTCAGATCCCAGTCTGGGCGGATTTCGCTCGTCACGGCACGCAGATCGCACCAAAGATCGGCAATCGACGGCGCCCCCAGAACCAGTAGCCGTTATAAATGCTGTAGATTACGCGGCCCGGCTTGAGCACGAGCGTGTATGGGATCATCGGATTGTGCTCGGGATCGGTATACTCCTGGATGTCGAGATCCTTTTGAACCATTCGGCCAGGATCCGAAAGGAAGGTCCACTGGGCTCCAACTGACGCACGGAATTCCTGAAGAGTATGGTGATCGTCGGTGGCGATCGTGGCGATCTGAGTGTACGCCACAGCGATCTTCGGGTAGAATGCGGCGAGTTCCAAATGCTGCTGATGCTCCTTTGGGCAATAGTGGCCGCGCGCAAGGGTAAGGATTAGCGGATCATCGCTCTGTATCTCGCTGAGCTTGCGCATTTTGTCCGTGTGATCGGGCAGTTCGTAATCGGGGAAAATGCCTCCAGGCACGATATCAGATCGCATGATTCCCCTCCATTTGATTCTGTCGACGGCCAGCCCCGGCCCAGAATCCTCTCTTTTCGATGCATTAGGCCAGCTTGTGGCTACCAGCGACGAGCGGGAGCGGCACCATCCACGTGGAGTATTTCTCCGTTCACATGACCGGCCTGTACCAGGTAAAGAACGGCACCGACAATATCCTTCACTGTCGCCTTTTTCACAATTGGCTGCAACGTCGAGTCCTTGGGATCATTCTGATGCATCGGTGTATCTACTTCGCCGGGAGCTACAGTATTGAAGCGAATGCCATCATTTCCATACTCGACGGCGAGGTTCCGGGTTGCCGCATTCAACCCACCCTTTGTAATCATCGAAATCGAGCCATTTTCGCCGGCAATTGGCCTGTCGGCAAGCGCCGCAGTGATGCTCACAACGCACCCTGATTTTTGTTTCAGCATCTCTTTAACGGCGCGCTGAGTGATCAAGAAGAATCCGAGCAGATTCGTTGAGACAAGGGCGTCGAAGTCGTCGCGAGTGAAGTCAGTGAAAGGCTTGGTCAGGAAGATGCCTGCGTTATTCACCAAAACATCGACAGTTCCGAAGTTGTTGATTGCAGCATCGACCGCCTGGGCGGCCGTTTCCTGCTTGCTGATATCGCCATCGACGAGCACCAGGCTACCGGGGGCAGCGAATTTTCGACTGGCGGCGCGAGAGGTTGCAACGACGTTATAGCCTACTTCCAGAAACTTTTCGACTAATCCCGCACCGATACCTCCAGATGCTCCGGTGATGATTGCTGTTGGCTTGCCTGACATAGATGACCTTTCGTTTGGTTTCGAGCATCAAGGTGCATAGTGAGTAAACACCAGGTCGCTTTCTTTGGCCTTCTCGTGGCAGGGAAAACAGCTCTTCATAAATTCCGCGTCGCCATGTTTGCCGTTCTGGAAGTGGCCGAACCCCCAGCCGCCGGTTGCAGCGTACTTCTTTGAGTCCTTGACCATGAACTGAATATTCGTGGGGGGGCCGGGAACGAAAGACTGATCCTCGCCGAAGACTTTGTTGTTTTCGTCCGACGGGATGTATTGGTAATGCAAAGCAGCAATCATTGAGCCGTCGGGAAATGGAAGCTTTCCTTCTCGATAGGCTTTGATCGCAATATCGTTGCCAAGGACGGCGCCTAAGCTCTTGAGGTTACCTGCTTCATGGGCCGAGGAAATCCACTTCCAGTCGCGGTACCCGTGAGGAATTACCGTGACAAAGGGCGCGGCGGGTTGTTCGTCCGCGTGATCTGAGGCAGGCGCGATGAACGCGACGATGCCGATTGCTGTTGCAATTGCAACCAAGAAAAATAGGATGCGCTTCATGATCAATCCTCCGTCCGATAATGCCGGGAGCCTGAAATCAGCGGTTCTCGGTCTATCGAAACAAAAATCCAAGCGGCTATCTCCAAGGCGAGAAAGTTCATTAGGTTTTGGGCCGCGACAATCGAGGATATGGTTGTTTCGATCGCATTCGACCGACACGAGTCATCAGAACAGAAGTCTGGGAGACGAACAATTGGACGATAGTATCGTTAATACTTTGGTATCAGCACCCGGCTACGCGAATGGCTCTAGTTTGGCGAAGATGAACGGCAGATATTCCGCGACCGTCGGATGGATATGCATTGCGTGCTGGATGACCGTGTACGGCGCCTTCGCATACATGACGTCCAGCAGAACGTGAATCACTTCATCGCCTCCGATTCCGAGGATCGCAGCCCCCAGAATCTGTTTCGTTTCAGCGTCGACGCAAATCTTGATGAAACCCTGTGTTTCACCTTTTTCGTAGGCCCGGCTCACCTGACTCATCGGATACTTGGCGGTGAGGGCACGACGTCCGGATTTGCGTACCTCTGCGTCCGCCATGCCGCATCGCCCCAGCGGCGGATCGATAAATAGCGCGTAGGCCTGGATCCGGTCGGAAACTCGGCGATGGTCAGCGTTGAAGAGATTGTCCGCAACGATCTGGTAGTCGTTATAGGAAGTATGTGTAAAGGCGCCGCGGCGGTTACAGTCTCCGAGTGCCCAGATGCCTGGCACGTTCGTTTGCAGTTGATCGTCAACAATTACGTAGCCGCGCGAGTCGGTGGCAATTCCAGCACGGTCCAGTCCCAGGTCGCTCGTGTTGGGAGTACGCCCCACGGCGAGAAGAACCTGAGTGCCCAATATTTCTGGCGGACCTTCTTCGCATGTGAGGCCGATGGCGACGCCGCCATCGCGTTTCGCCAGCGAGATACATTTCGCATTCAGCCGGATGTTTATTCCTTCAGCCTCAAGGATTTCGCGCACAGCATCGGAAACGTCTTCGTCCTCTCGTCCAATCAGGCGCGGTCCCATTTCCACAATTGTGACTTCGCTCCCAAGGCGGCGATAGATCTGAGCGAACTCCAGCCCAACATAGCTTCCGCCGACGATGATGAATTGCGCGGGCAGGAAATCGATGTCCATAATTGATGAGTTGGTGAGAAATGGGACATCGTGGATCCCCGGCATTTCTGGAACCGAAGCACGACCGCCCACGTTGATAAATATCTTGTCGGCCTCGAGAACTTTATCGTTGACCACGACAGTGTTGGGCGACTGAAAGCGGGCTTGACCCTGAATGACTGTACAATTTCTCATTCCCCGGAGCCACTCTTCCACACCCTTGCTTGACCTCGTGGAGGCTGCATCTTTGCGTGCTTTAACTCGCTTGATATCGACGCACACATCGCCAACGGAGAAGCCATACTCCGCGCCCCGGCGGGCAGTGTGGATCGCATAGGCACTCGCCACGAGCGTCTTTGTCGGGGTGCATCCCGTATTCACGCATGTGCCGCCAAATTTACCGCGTTCGATAATAGCGACGGTTTTGCCGGCCTCCGCAAACCGCGCTGCCATAGGCGGACCCGCCTGGCCCGTCCCAATGATGATTGCGTCGAAGTGCCTCACTTGGGAGGCTGTGATTGCAGCGTTCATCGTTGCTCCGATCAGCCCAACCTTTATTCGGCCAGAATCGCCATGAAGAATCTATTGGACGAACGTATCGCTTACGACCAAAGCAGGGATTGGAGATATAGGAACGGCGGTCATCGTACTTCATTCCGCGGGCACCAATACCAAAGTATTGCCAATACCTTTGTCCAATTGATTTGCTTGATTACCTCGGGTGTAATCGCCGCATTGCGGGCGACTCGGCCGGAAGCGCGAGATTGCAAGAAAATCCTCACGCCGTCTGGCGAGAAGTTGAAAGAAAGGATGTCAAAGACATGCCGGAAGCAACTTGGAAACCTCACGAGAAGCACGGACAACTGACGACGCAGAGCGATTTGCCCGACAGCGTCTATGCGTTTCCGAAGCAGCGTAAAGAACCTTTAACCGACGCACAACATGTGCGTAACGCGGTGGCGCGGTTCGATCAAGTTATTGACGTCTCCGATGCCGACCGTGCATTGGCGTTCGCGAACATCGAAAAAGCCGCAAACTACTACGGTGTCAACCTCGCGGAAACTTCATGGCACGACCTGGGCACTCACCCCCAAAAGAATAGAAAAGAGGCTGCCGCCAAAGGCGTTGCGACGCGCGAACACCGAATGCAGAGCTAAGATTCCATTGGTCAGAGAGCCGGCCGACAGGAGCAGATGAGATATGAAAGCAATCGTTGTCCACGAATATGGCGGTCCGGAAGTGCTGAAGTGGGAGGAATATCCTGATCCGGTGGCGGGCCCGGGCGAGGTGCTGGTGCGGGTCGCTGCCTCGAGTGTCAATCCGATCGACTTCAAGCGGCGGGCTGGGTTGACCAAGGACTTCTATCCTCTCACTTTTCCGGGACTGATAGGAGTCGATATGTCGGGGACTGTGCTCAAGATTGGGCCGGGAGTGGAAGGCTTTTCCGTCGGCGATCAGGTGTTTGCTATGGCTGACAATACTTACGCCCAACTTTGTGTCGTGAAAGCCGCAGTTCTGGCGAAAGTTCCCAAGGGACTGGATTTGATTGAGGCGGCTGCGCTGCCGCTGGTCACGGTGACCGGCAACCAACTGGCTACGGCTACAGGAATCAAAGCGGGCCAGACGGTGCTCATCACAGGTGCCGTAGGGAATGTCGGGCGTTCGGCGGTATTCACTGCGAAGCAGCTGGGAGCGACCGTGATTGCAGGAGTTTTAAAAAGGCAAGTGGAGGCAGCGAAGAGCGCAGGCGCGGATCGTGTGATCGCAACCGACGACGATAACGCGATTGCGAATCTTCCGCAGCTTGATGCTGTTGCTGATACGGTCGACGGAGCAACCGCGCAGAAGCTGATCGCCAAGGACAAGCCGGGGGGAGTGTTTGCTACGGTTGTCGGGGCGCCGCAGAACGCCGCACAGTACCCATCAGTCAAGGTGGCTCACGTCTTTTCGCACTTCGACAGGAAGACATTGGAGTTTATGGCCGCAGCTGTCCGGGACGGCAAACTGGTAATCCCAATCGGCCCCAGGCTGCCGCTTAGCAAGGCGGCCGAAGGTCAAGCATTGGCAGAAAAAGGTGGTATTGGGAAGGTATTGCTGTTGGCTTGATATTAACTTGCGGGCAGAGGACGCGAAGGGAATATCGGACATGAAAGAAGGTATGCGCGGAATCAACCCCGCTTCGAAGCCGAGTGGCAACGGGTGTGTGGAATGCCTGGCGTCGCCGAAAGGTTGGTGGCTTCATCTGCGCAGGTGCGCGGAGTGTGGGCACATCGGATGCTGCGACAGTTCTCCGAGCCAGCATGCATCAAATCATGCGGCGGCGACAGGGCATCCCATCATAGCCAGCTTTGAGCCGGGTGAGAATTGGTTCTACGATTACGAGACTCAAGGGATGATCAGGGGTGCGGAGTTGCTTCCGCCGCATTCGCATCCGAGAAATCAGCCGGTACCTGGCCCGGCTGGAAAGGTACCGGCCAACTGGGAATCGCTGCTGCTCTAGCTGGCGTCGATCGATTTTTTATGAATGGGAGCGGGACTCCGGACACCGTATTTCAAATGAGCACCGTAAAAAAAGGAGCCATCAATGAGCACAGTACAAGTCGAACAGAAGAGCTATGAGATGCCCCCGCACGAGGGGCTCAGCGTCGCACATTTTCTCACCGTCGCCGACATCAATCGGTCTGCTCACTACTACGAAAAGGTCTTCGGCGCTCGCATTTTGAGCATGGGTGACGGCAACGCGCCTGCGTACCTTCAGCTTGCGAATATCTGGATGATTCTGAACGTTGGTGGCGGTCCGACCCCTGACAAGCCGACGGTAATGCTCAGCGTCCCCGACCCGAATCACATCAACAGCTTTTTGAATTTCCGCGTTGCGGATATCCAGGCGTGCTATGAATTGTGGAAAAGTCGAGGAGCCGAGTTCATCACGGCGCCAATACCCAAGTACGGCGAGATACGCTGCTACATCCGCGATCCTGACGGCTACATTATCGAGGTCGGACAGAGCACCGATCTCAAGTACGGTTAGCGCTCGGCCCGGATGGGATTCGGATCTAAGCGGTTGCGGATGTTTCCTTGAAGCCTTCCGGGCTGCTATGAGGTGGCAGTACTACAGATGAGCACCGCTTATCGGAATTGGAGCCGTCGATGTGCAGCGTACAAGTCGAACAAAAGAGCTATGAGATGCCCCCGCGAGAGGGGTTCATCTTCACACATTTCATAACCGTCGCCGACATCGACCGATCGGCTGATTTTTATGAAAAGGTCTTCGGCGGTCGCGTTCTGAGCAGAGGCGACAGCAAGGGTGCGTCCGGGCACATTCAGATCGCCAATACCTGGCTGATTGTCAACGTAGGGGGCGGGCCCACCCCCGATAAGCCGACGGTAACGCTCAGCGTCCCCGCCGACCCGGATAAGGTCAGCAGCTTCTTGAATATCCGCGTTGCGGATATTCAGGCATGCTATGAATTATGGAAAAGTCGAGGAGCCGAGTTCATCACGGAGCCGAAGGAAAAGTACGGCGAGATTCGCTGCTACATCCGCGATCCTGACGGATACATCATCGAGGTCGGCCAAACTACTTGACTGGCTATCGATTGATTCAACAACCACAGTTGATATCGATCAACTGAGTAACTTGCTGGCGAGCCAGTAATCGACACTGAATCTTCCTGGGCCAGAGCAGATCAGCCAGATAAAGAAGAGCACGTTGAGGGTTTCCGGAAGGTAGAGGAAATCGTCAAGCCAGTTAAGAGGCGAAAGTCCTTTAGGCATGGCGGATAGCTTGGTGGTCAGGATGGCGACAAGCATATCGCCCAAAAGGCCCGCGCAGGCCGGGCTTGAAAGCGGCCCCACGGTCAGCAATAATCCGCCAACGAACTCTACGCCTGACACGAAATAAGTCATCATGAGGGGAGACGGGACTTTGGCCTTAACGAGCGTTTCGTACATAATTTGTCTGCGGCCGGCGACAAACAACTTGTTTGCCCCGGTGATGGCGAAGAACAGGCCGAGCGAAACGCGTACCAGAAGGATGGCATATTGTTCGAAGTCACTGGTACCCAGCAGCGCGATTTGGACCAAACGTTTCCAATCCATCATTTGTCCCCATCCGAGGATTTGCTCTAACGACACATCCTATATCGTGCGGAGTTGTTGCCATTCAGCCAGAACAAAATGGGCCGCGCAATTGGACGAAGGTATCGACCATACCTTCGTATCGATTCTTCAACTCGCCCGGATTACGGACCAGAGCACAGAAAACTTCCTCCCTCACAATTGATACGAAGGTATGGTCGATACCTTCGTCCAATTGTTTTACCTCTCTGGCCTCTGGCTTAATCGCAACATACGAGACGCACGTTGATCGGGCTTTGAAAACTCTTTTTTGTGAAGGAGAAGGCACTATGCTTGAACTTGTGATGAAATCCCTCGCACAAAAACAACAAAAACAGAGGATAGAAACACGCACTGCGGTGGAAAGAATAGCCGCCTTTACCATGGTTCTGACGGCCGTGGCAGTGCTCGCCCTCCTCGGCGGCACGGTCGTTTGTGCGCAGGATAAGTATTCGCTGAAATCGCCGAGCGGAATTGCCTTCTCCGACTTCAGGGGATACGAGGACTGGTCGGTCGTTTCATCCGCAAGGACCGACGAAGTGCTCAAGGTAATCGTCGCCAATCCGAAGATGATCAATGCGTACAAGGCCGGTGTTCCGGGCAACGGCCAGCCTTTCCCGGAAGGCTCCAGAATCGTGAAGCTCCAGTGGAAGCCGAAGAAGAGCACGGAGGCCCAATTCGCCGTGGATGTGCCAGACGTCTTTAAGCAGGCTTTCCTCATGGAAAAAGACAGCAAGAGATTTCCGAAAACCGGCGGGTGGGGATACTCGGTGATCAACTACGATGCCGCATCGGACAAGTACACGGCCGATCCCACAAGCCTCTCAGACTGCGGAAACACGTGCCATACAGTCGTGAAGGCGAAGGACTACATCTTCCACCCGTACCAGAAGCGCTGAACGCGCCTACGTCCGCTTGCGGCCAAACTTCTCACAAGTCCCCTGCGATGCAATCATTCGCTGAATCCGCGCCATTCGCTTCATGCTTCCAGGTTATTCAAATACGACGCGGATTGCAGGCTTGTGCAGAGGTTTCGCGAGGTCCCGCGCGTTCCCTGCGGACTTGCGCCGCCTGCGACTTGAGAGATTGGGAATGCTCGTCCGGTCGCGGCGCCCGAACTCGATGTCTTCGAGCGGGCGATGGAAATGTTGAGCGACCTCACGCTCGAAGGCAGGATTAAAGGTTCCGTTCTGACTGGCCGCCACGGATTCGATGGGGAGCCTTGCGGCGATTTTCACCAACTCGGCGAAAGATCCCGCTTTCATCTTTTGCATCACCTGGCCGCGGTGTGCCTTGACTGTGATCTCACTGATACCGAGCTTCTCACCGACATGCTTATTCAATAGGCCGGTGACCACCAATGCCATGACCTGCCGCTCCCGACGTGTAAGCGACGCGTAACAGCTCCAGAGCGCACGTATCTGCGCCTGGTGACCAAGAGCGATGCGACTGCGTTCGAGAGCTTGCTGGATGGCGCTGAGCATCACTGCCTCATCGAATGGCTTTGTGAGGAACTCCAGAGCGCCAGCCTTCATGGCTTGGACGGCCACGCGCACGTCGACAAGTCCCGTGATAAAGATGACCGGCATGTCGGGCCGCTCGATGGCGACGAGCCTCTGCAGATCGAGACCATTGAGGCCTGAAAGAGAAACGTCAAGTACGAGACAGCTTGGAACAACGGCTCGTGGGCAGGTGAGGAATTCCTGTGCGGAAGTGAAATTCTCCAGCAGCCACCCCTGGCAACGAATCAAAACTTCCAACGACTCGCGCACGGATATGTCGTCGTGGACGACGAACACAATCGGTGCGCCGTATGATCGGGATTGCGACTCCAATTCGTGGCCAAATAGATGCGCCAGACTGATAGGAGTTTCCCTGGGAATTGCTGTTATTGCAGCTGATCTCATATCCCGCTCCTTAATTTTCTGTCGTTAGTGGCCTAGCAAAGAGCTCTTTCAAGCCCATGACGGCGCACTCAGCGACGGGCCGCTTTTGGTAACGCGTCCTGCAATGGCTTCATCGCGGTGTGGCCGTTCGATTCGATCTCGACGCAATGACTATGAGGCTCCAGGGTCGCTTTGCAAAGCTCAACGACTGAAAGAAAGTCGTCGACGCACGATACAAAGGGGATTCAAGGCCGCGTCTCCTCCGGATACTTACGAGTGGATAGTTTCAGGCTGGCTCATGCTCGACGTGGGGTGGGGTAGTTAGACGCAAATGCAATACTACCCGCTACGACCGGATGACCCATTTCTAAGTCGCTATCAAGTTCCGGTCATGATCGGGGGGCTTATCCACCCGACGAACATTTCTCTGGTCAAAATTTACCACTTTTGCAAAGTTTTTCCAAGATAGGGGTTCCTAATCGATCGCGAGGCTGAACAGAGCGCGCTCTCCGAGTAGTCGATCCGCGAGGGCGGCCGGATGAGCTCAGTACTCAACCAAATAGGCCGTGCCCTTCACTTTGATTGGATCCTTTTCCGCCGAGTGGAAGCGCAGCAAAAGCGGAATCCCCGGTGTGAGATCTTTTGCGTCAATTTCGCCCACTGCCCAATTCAATCCGCTCCAGATTACTTTGTCGTAGTCGATCCTTACGGGAATCGTGCGGTCATTCTGCGAAGCGGAGAGGGCGAAGACCTTTCCCATGTTCTCTCCTGACGGCGGGCCGCCGGCCCAGGTTCGGCGCAATTCCCCGTTGGGCGTCATCTCCTGCACGATCACGCGCAAAACTCCATGCGTGAATGGCTGGACGGATGCTTCGATCGATCCGACACCGGCATCGCGAAAGGAAATCGGGAATGGCGCAATGGAGCGCGGAATCACCACATCGCTCTGAATTCCGAAATCAAAGTCTAGCGACGCATAGGCGCCAAAGCCAACCATCGCCATCTGGCCGGGGCCGAGCGACAATTGGGTACCATTGATCTGGGGCTCGAATCCAGCATCCCGAAACTGAACACGACCCTGGCCCAACGAAGGCTGATCCGGCGCCAGCACCGGCAGCTTGACGCCGGCAACTGTCTGGCCCGGATTCACAACCACGTAGACCGACCCGCGTGTGGTCACGCCGCCAAAGCCGTAAGGCTCAACTTCTCCCGGAATACCGCCAAATGTATGAATGCGGCCGAGACCCTGCAACTCAAAGAATAGCGATTGGGCACGGGCCACCCAAAGAGCGTCCCGGTTGTCGATGAACTCCAGATTGCCGTGGACTGTGTTCACCCATCCACCGCGTGCCATCATCAGCAGGAATGCGCCTTTCCATGCATGCAACCGGCGATAGTAAATAGTGCCCGTGTTGCCCACCATGAAGCCCGTCGAGTCGATGCGTTCCAGCGGAAAACCCAATTGTTCAAAGCGGCGCACCATGTGATCGCTGTAAATGTCCATCGAGCGCCAGAAGTTCGCTTCCGGCACATCAGAGGGCCGAGGGTCGCCCGTGTATTCCATTTGAAACACCTCAAGCCAGCGCAGGTCGGTGGGATCGCTGAATGGCAACGGCGAATAGGTATTGTCGAGAGTGCCACCGAAGCCGTTAAAGGCCAGCAGAACAGCATCGGGATTTTTCTGGCGAAATGTAAGCAGCGCTTCACGGAATGCCGTAGAGTTGCGCTCTTTGATCTGCGCCTTGCTCATTGTGCCGGCGTCGGCGGGAGTTGCCGCCGTCAAATCGACGAAATCGAATTTGAACATGCGAATGCCGCGGTCGTACCAGTGTTGCAGCACGCTCATAAAATCGGGTAGAAATCCACCTTCAGAGAACGACATTGCGCTGCCGTTCGCATTGAGTGAGTTCTTCCAAGCCGGCGCGGCCTGAATCTTGACGAGAGTGTTGGTGCTGAACCACAACCCAGGCAGAACCCCATTGTCCCGGCACTTCTTGATCCAGGCATCTGGGCCGTTTGGCCAATTAGGCTTGCGCCAGTCGCGATATGCTCCGTCCGGTGCAAACCAGAAGGCGTCCATCATGTAGTAGTCGAAGCGGACGCCGGCACGCTTGAGGCGGAGCAGCTCGTCGAGCTCGCGCATCGCCAGTTTCTCAGTGAGCGGAATGTTGTCAGAGAGCTCATCGTACGAGGACCAGTTGTTGTAGACGGATATAGGCGCCTGGAGGGCGGGAGGAGGCGGCTCGCTTTGGGCGTGGGAAGTGGCGGGTGCAAGCAGAAGGCATGCAACGGCTGCGCCGGCAAGGATGACGCTGATCGAGTCGCGTTGGAGTTCCTGGCTGTTACGAATCATGGGCGGCCCTCCGGTTGCTCGAGCGGCTGCATGTGCGAGTAATCGGGCGGCCCAAGATGCGTTCGGATTGCGAGGCCCAGTGAGGGCACGTCAAAGAAACCGTCCACATTGAGAATGGGCGTACCATCGCTCAAGACGATGTGCAGCCTGCCTGCCGAAAGCGCGCTGGCTCCCGGGTCAACATCGTGCATGTAATGCAATACGCCGGGATAGGCCTCTTCAAGATCGCTGAGCGCGTTGGCCTCGGCCTGACTCGGCGCAGTGCGCGGCAGATGGACGGTGATGTAGAAGCGGTCGTGACCGTATTGACCACCGAAGCTGCGCAGAAGCAACAACTGCTCGCGCGGATCATCGGCCAGCAAACCGTCGCTGTCGAGCGCGGGGTTGATGGTGGCAATGGCCTGCGCTGAAGATGCATGCGTCACGGCCTTCAGCGGCATGACTGAGCTTCCCATTTCCATGCCTGCCGATTGCATCCTCTCAAGAGTGACGGCCTGCTCATCGCCGACAGTGAAAAGCGGCGCGCCGTTGAGCTTGAATATGTTGCCTGCCGATGCGAAAGGTCGATCGATGTGGTAAATGAGCGGCGACGTGGACTCGATGGTGTTGTTCACGAATACGATCGGCGGGCCGCTAACGCTGGCGTTGCACACAATTGGGGGAGTGCCGGGCACGCGCGGATTCCAGAGGATCGTGTTACCTCGGAACTCAACGTCGCGAAGCGTGCCGCCGTTCCAGGTATAGATCTCGATGGCGCCTTCGGTCGCAGCCATGCGAGGACTAACGCTGTTGTCGATGCAGAGATTGTTGCGCACGCGGCTCTTACTGGTGACGTAGCCGGCGCCGAAGACAGCGATACAGTAGCCCTGCGTATCGTGCGCATAGTTGCGCTGCACTGTATTGTCGGTATTGTCCCAGTCAATATCGTAAGCTCCGCCGTCTACGCCGGGGCTGTCGGTAAGGAACGCTTCGTTGTTCTCCACGGTGCATCTGTTGCATGTCCACGTCCAGATGGCATTCGGCGTACCAACGTCCTGGGTCGGCTGCATTCCGGTTTCCCATGCGGCGCTTGTCCTGATCGAACTATCCGCGTCCCGAAAAAGGATGATTCCATCCCCATACACATCGTGCACGGTTGAATTGACGATCCGCACATGACTGTTCAATGGCGCACCCTCGGGAAATGCAAAAGGCCCACCGCCAACGAGGATGCCGGACCACTGATTGGTATGCGCGGCATCAACACCGTCCACAAGCACGTCGTCGAAAACGGTGGCCGGACCGCTTGGCCCCACCACGATCAACCCGTTATCCTTGTTCTTCAGCGGGCCTCCATGGACGTCGTGAACATAGAGATTCTTTAGATAAATATGGCGCAGCGGTCCCTTGTTGCCGGTAACGTAGACTCCATAAGTGCTCGCGCCGGAGAGATCGAGCGAGTCGATCTGCCAATACTCCTGATTCGAGAGCAGCAGGATTTGCCGGGCGCTCGCGGGAGCGATAATCCGCGGACGCGGTCCCTTTCCATATGCAGTGAGCCTTATGACTCGGCCATCTATTCCAGAGCCTTGCGGCGCAATGCTGCCGTGACAGACTGTGCCTCGTGCGAGTGCGACCTCGTCACCTGGACCGAACGGATGCGCCTCAGATGCGGGCAAACCATTCCATGGATGAGCGATCGATCCGTCTCCATTGATGGCAGCCGAGCAATCGATATAAAACGCGCGCGGTGAAGCGTCTTGTGCCTGCATGTGCCCCGCCAGGCACAAGAACTGAAGGCAGACAATCGCAACGGCCCAGAAACAGACGCAGGATCGAGTGCCGGACAAAGAGCGAATCACAGTATGTTTCTCCAAAAACACAACCAGCCTATGGTAGGTTTCCTGCGCCAGACGTATTGGTTTCACGGGAATCTGGTCCCGGTCCGACGAGAGGACAGAGCCCCCCTGGCAAAGGAGATGGTTTGAGTGCAACAAGATCAACTCCACAAGGATTGTACGACCACCTGTTCACTTTCATCATTCGCAGGACAGGAGGTTGAGCCCTATCCTGCGAGTGACGGAAACAATGCCGATATAGGAAAGTAGGTGTTAGAACTCCAGCCGAATGGCAAACTGGCCCAGGCGCGGGTTATCCTGGACGCCGAGAATTTCGCCAAACGTGGGCGATCCGATTGAGGCGCGCGTTCCACCGCATCCCTCAATATCGTAGTAGTGCCGGTTGAGCAGATTGTAGAAGTCCAACCGGACTGAGATGTTGTACTTGCTATTGGGACCGACTCTATCGTTCTTGATTAGAGTAGAGTTCTCGTTCGCCTGCCCAGGGCAGCGCAGGCGCGAGTTGGTCGGCGACGGCGGCAGGTAGCCCGCGGCAGGATTACTGGCCACGCTCGACGGCATGTAGTAATCCTGCGCGGGTATTTCCGTGGAACCCGGGGGAATCGGCACAAATTTTCCGGGACTGTTGGGGCCTTTGTACCCGGTGAGATTGAACTGCGGGTAAATATCGCCCCACAGCGGCCAGTAAGGATTGGCGGCGCCGACCATGAAGGGCTGGCCCGTGTAGTAGCTCACCAAGCCACCGATCGTCCATCCGCTTACGATTCCCTTCACCACAGGACCTTGCGTCGCCAGCCACGGCTGCCCTTTGCCGAAGGGAAGCTGGTAGGTGACAAACCCCTTGACGACCTGCGGCAGATCGTACCCGGTCAGCGCGTGGGCCGCGCCGTGCATGTTCTGGAAGTCCTCGACTCCCGTGTAGCCGTTGTTGTAGTCCTGCTCGGCGGCAAAGGAATCGCTTTCCTGGCGCGACCAGTCGTAGCTCATATCCATCGTCAGTCCGCGTCCCTGGCGTTTCACCACATCCACCACCAGCGAATCGTAAAAGCTCTGCGCCAACGGCAGGCCCACGTAATTGAGGTTGGGGTAGTACCAATAGGTGTTCTCGGCTGCGGCCATCTGCGGCAGCGGAGCCAGCGCTGCCAGGGGAGAACCATAGAAATTCGGATACGGGCAGGCTACACCGCTGAGGGATCCGTACCCCGACGGACAATACATCCATTCATAGATGTTGAAGCCCGGGTTTTGATCGACCAGATTCAGGAAGTTCTGCGTGGTTGTCTCGTTCCATGCCAGCGCAGTGTCGGTCAACCGATGGCCACGGTTGCCTACGTAGGAGACTTCGAGCCTCATGTTGGTGGTGAGTTGCTGCTGGACGCCTAAATTGAACGCCTCGCTGTATCCCAAGCGAAGGGCGCGCGGATCCACTTCCACCGGGAAGGGGTACATGGTGGAGGGGTCGGTTGCTAAGGAAGCTTTGGTCAGGACGCCCGGATAATTTGCACCCCCGCCGGGGTTATCCCAATCGAAGTTCTGGGCTGAGTTCGATCCCAACTGTGGAGCAAAGCTGTCGGGAACGCCGCCAAAGAAAGTTACGCCCACGGGATTGAAGATCAGCCCGTAGGATGCGTGCGCCACGAGTTTGGGCATAACCTGATACGCGATCCCCAGCGTTGGCCCGAAATTGCGCGCATACTCGTTCTTCTCGAAGCTGTCTCCTCCTCCATTGGCAAAGACCAGCGATCCGGGAAGGGCGGCGCCATACACAGAGGCCAGTTGCTGATCGGTGACGGTGGGATCGAAATTGGCCCAGTTGCCGTTCTTTTCCTTGAAGCGCGTATTGTAGGTCCAGCGCAAACCGAGGCTTACCGTTAGCTTTTTGGTCATCTTGTAGCTGTCCGACGCATAGAGATCGATATTCTTCTGCCGGCCATAGAGGTTGTAGGGTACGCTCTCAGTTGCCTTATTGACGAGTCCCAGCTCGTATGTCGCGAACGCGAAACCATCGTAGGGATAGCCGGGCCCCGAGGTGTTGAGGTAATTAAAATTGAAGGTAAATGCACCCGAGCCGGAGCGATAGTTGACCTCGTGGGCGATGAAGTCTCCGCCAAAGGTCAAAGTATGGCGCCCTTTGTTCCAGGTCAGGGTGTCGCCGGTGGTGATGACTGCGCCGTCGACGCTTCCCTGCCACGTATTGCCGAGATAAGTTTCGCTGACGCCCGTGGTGTTATCAGAGAAGGATATCTCAGGGAAATTGTCGGCTCCCGTGTTTCCAAATCCGATCTGCGAGTTATAATTGCCCGGATCGGTGGGAACACTCGCATTGTTGTCGAAGGCGTCGGTGAAATTCAAAACGTTGAGCAGGTTCGGAGTGAATGTATGCGATTCGCTGATCCGGTATTGCTGCTGCGAGTAGAACTGATTGCGCTGGTTCGACATCGGCCCGCCGCTGGTGGTTCCCGATTCCCACACGCCGCCGCCATCATCCAACAGGCGCGGCTTATGGTCGTAAATCCATGATCCGGTGAGAAGATCCTGTTTGCGCAGCACCTGATCGATCTTGAAAACAAACTCATTTGGAGTCTGGCTGGGGGTGTTGGAGAGCAGCGTCCTCTCGTTATTGGTGATTCCACCCAGGTTGGGAGGATAGTTGGCATAAAAGGCGTTCACCGCTTGCGCAACGGCGCTTACGGTGGGAATCTTGTTGTTCGTGAATTGATTATGCGTCGCCGGGTCGTAGATCATGTCTTCCTGGGCCTGAATCGTCTGCCCGGCGTCGTTCTGTACCATGATCGGGGTTGGGGTCTCTCCTTTGGCAACGATGTCGGCGCACGTATCGGTGTTGTCGGAAGGATCGGTGCAGAGAGTGGCTCCCAGAATGCCGCTGAAGTCGCCGCCGAGCATCGCCGTTGTGGGAACCGTGGCGCCGCCGCTGTTCAGCCGCCAGTCGTACCTCTGAAACCGTTCGAATGTGCCAAAGAAGAAGGTCTTGTTCTTATGGATCGGCCCGCCTAGGCTGAAGCCGTAGTCCCAGCCGCGGTCTTTCGCCTTGGGCACACCAAGGTTGTCGTTGGTCCAGGTGTTGGCGTCCAGAATCTCGTTCAACCCATAGGTGAACAATGACCCACGCAGCGTGTTGGTTCCCGATTTAAGGTTGAACGACATGACGCCCCCGCCGGTGATGGCGCTTTGCGCGCCGATGCCGCTGGTCTCCGCCTGCACTTCCTCCACGGCTTCCATGCTGGGGCCGCCATCCATCGAGTCGCCGCGAATGTTCGAAGTGCCCGACGTGCCGTCGATGGTGTAGTCCTTCACAAACCACTGGCCGCCATTCACTACCGCCCCATAGGGAGAGCTAACAAGCGAGTAACCGGGTGTAATCTGCACGGCGAAGTCTTCAACGAAACGGCCACCGCCGTAGATGCTCAACGGCAGGTCGTTGACCACGTCGGCCTTCATGTTTGTGCCCACAGAGGCGGTATCCATATCCAGAATGGGTGCGTCGCCGGAAACGGTCACACTCGCAGTAGCTGCGCCAACCTTGAGTATCGCGTCGATGCGCGCCTCCTGGGTGGAGTTCAGTGTGATCCCGGGTCGCTCCAGGGTTTCGAAGCCGGTCTTCACGAAGGTGACCGAGTATGGCCCAGGGAAGAGGTTGGGTGCCACGTAAATGCCCTCGTGGTTCGACACGGTTTTGGTGGGGACATTGGTGGCGGTGTTGACGACCGTCACGTCAACGCCAGGCACGGCGGCGCCCGCCGAGTCGGTCACGATTCCAGTGATGGTGGCGCGGTTGGCCTGGGCCGATGCATTCTGGCACAGAAGTATCATCAGAAGCCCCAGAAGCACGCCAAGACAACTTGTCCTCTTTGCCACTTGCATCATAATCACCCCTCCTTCAAGCGAGAACATCCCCACTTCCAGCTGTGAAAACTATTCATTCGACGCGCTTTATCGCGAATTGCATCGCGCACGGGCCGCCATACCTTCCGTCGGAGACCTAGCCAATGCATACAGAAAACGCCGGATCGGTCGCCATGTCAAGTCCTTCCTTTCAAGTTGCACGGCCCCCGATTCTCAATCTGCAATAGTTGCCAGGCCATCTGCGACCAGAACCCGCCCCTCAATACGATGTCAGTTTTTGCGGGTGATCCGAACAAATCTCAGATGGAGTCGATAGACAGAAGGGCGGGGATATTGTCTCCACAAGAAGAAAGCGGCGCCGCATACCGCGCAGCGCCGCTTGAAATACGGATTGACGTTCTAGGTTCTCTAGAAAGTAAGGCGTCCGGCGAACTGCATGACTCGCGGATAATATCCTCCGGTAATCATGCCGAATTGGCCTGATGCCATGTTGCCTACGGGGTTGTCATAGTGGGCTGTATTGAGGAGGTTGAAAGCCTCAATGCGAACCTGGAACTTCATATCTCGCTGCATGGAGAAGACCTTGAAGAGCGATAAGTCTTCGTTGGTGTAACCGGGACCATAGAGGAAGTTACGGGGAGCGTCACCGACGACCAATGGACCTCCTGACGCGGACTTCGCCTGCCCGGAAGGAATCGCGAAAGCGCTACTGGGCTTATTTATGACGTTGTTGAACCACTCGGTAACAGTGGGGTGCGCCACGTTAGGGTTGCCTATGAGATTGGGCCTTAATCCGGGATAATTCGGATTGGTGCCGTTGCTGACCACGTTGAATGGTTTGCCGGTTTGCAGTGTTGTGATGCTGTTCAATTGCCAGCCACCGATGACCCCCTCTTCGAGGCCCTTCGCGGTAGTCAGGAAGCGCTTTCCGTGTCCGAAAGGCAGCTCGATAATCTGACTCGCAACAAGGTGCTGACGCAGATCGGTGTCAGAGTTTGCATACTCTGAGGAAATGTTGAACGGGTTCTGCGGATAGTTTCCGCCCTTCCCAAGGTCGAACGGGGCGGGTCCGTTATCCATTCCATGAGCCCAGGTATAGGACAGGAGGACACTATAGCCTTTAGAGAATTTGCGGTTCAGTTTGACTTGCATTGAGCTGTAATTACTGATACCGATCGGCAACAGCGTATCCACCTTGCCTATATTCGGGGAAAGATGGCTATTGACGTTGTAGTTACCCACCGCATAGGACAGGTCTCTGGTATTTGCTCCCACATAGCCGACCTCAACCGAAGTTGAGTTGCCCAACTGCTTTTGCAAGGTGAGGTTATAATTCCACGAGTATGCGGTAGGAAAATTAGTCGGCTCGGAATAAACCGTCTGCGTATTTCCGCCCGGGACGCTGGCCAAGTTGATTGTGGAGGTTCCGCTCGCAATCGGGACTGAAGTCACGCGCGGCTGACCTGCGTCGAGGTCATAGGGCAGAAGGTAACAATAGCAGTCATAGCTGAAGTAATTTACGAACTGCTGCTGGGTAAAGAACGGATAGTTCTTAGTAAGAATGTCCTCGCGGGCGTCGTTCTCAGGCGAGTAAAAGATGCCAAAGCCACCGCGAACTACCCAGGTAGGCGCAAACTGATAACTAGCTCCGACGCGGGGCATAAAGTCAGCCTTGTTGGAGTTGACCAATGACCTCGAGTTCCCTCCGCGGCCGGCGAGATAGAGCAACAGTGTTGAGGTGCTGAAGTTTGATTGATTGTCGTTGGCCTCCACATAAGGCTGCAAATATTCGTACCGGAGTCCATAGGTAATATTCAACTTTGGCGTTATTTGCCAATAGTCCTGCGCATAAATCGTATGCTCATTGGCCGTTGTGCTTGCAAAGGTGAGTTGCAGACCCTGATCGACGACGTAGGGCAATCCCAACAGCAGGTCAGCTATCTCGTTGCCCCCATTGTAATAGTATGCGCTTGGATTGTAATAGTACGAGTAGGTCTGATCGCTGGTGAGCGCGTCGCCTTCGCCGCCGATGTACTCATAGGGAGTGGGGAAGAGCGAAAAGTTCGGGTGCGAGTTGAGGTGCCTGTATTCATAGCCGAATTTGGCATTGTGACGCCCGCGCGTCCATGTCAGAGCATCCGTGAAGGTGTAGTTCTTGTCGCGGAAGGTAAGCGGCTTGTATGTCGAGCCTCCCACCGTCGGACCGCTTTGAAACTGGATCTGCGGAAGGTTATTGGTGGAGGGGAAACTCGGAATAATGACGTTCGCGATATCCCACGTGTTTGCCAGGTTGGTGCCTGCCAGCGGGCTGTTCTGCGAAACGGTGGAGAGAAAGTAACTGCCGCCCATTTCGTTGAGAAGAGTTGAAGAGAAGACGTGGTTGTATTTCAGCGAAATTACGTTGTTTTCAAAGCTCGTCTGATCGCCGCTGTCAGCGCTGCCGCCGTTCACGACGGGAATGTGGCCGGCGTATGGATCGCCGGTTGCAGAGTCACCTTGCTCGGCGTCATAGGTGAGGTAGATGCGATCTTTCTGCGAGAAAGTGTAGTCCGTGCGCAGATTCGCTACGTTCGTGTTGAGCATGTAGGACTGCGCAACGGGGAAGTTGGTGAAGTAGCCTAACCCAAGGCTGCTGGTCAGGGGCGCTGGAAAGAGGTTTTGCAGCATGAGCTCGCCCGCATGGCTCACTCTGTCCGCCGGAATGATATTTCCAGGGAACTGCTGAGCGTAGTAGTTGTCGTTAAAAAAGACCGGGTCGAAGATGGGGTCTTGCTCGCCCGTGTAGGGATCGAGCAGCCCGGAAAGATCGACGTCGCCATTGGGGTCATAAACCACCTGGTTAACGGGCGGCGTGTTGTCGAGGTAATTGAAAGTTTGCTGCGACCGGTTGCCCTCGTAGGAGAGGAAAAAGAATGCCTTGTCCTTTTTGATGGGTCCGCCGATGGTGGCGCCGTAGATCTTATCCGTTAAGCTGGGCGTGCTGCCCGCTGCGGAAAACGGATTGTTGGCGGCGGTTTCAGTGGGGCGGTAGAAGAAATATGCGCTGCCGTGATAGTTGTTGGTGCCGGACTTGGTCTGCAGCAGCACCGCGCCTCCTGATGCGCGGCCGATCTCAGGAGCGTAGGTCGAGGTGACTACCTTGAACTCCTGCAAGGCGTCCAGGCTGGGAACCATATTTGTATCGTTGTTACGATTGCCCGTGACTTCAGTACCGTTCAGCTCAACCGAGTTTGAAAATTCACGCTGTCCGTCAACGGAAAGGTTCAGATTGTTGCCTCCACCGCCGGTACCGACGCCAGGCAAAAGAATCAGGAGACTCCCTATGCTGCGGCCCTCTACTGGCAGATCCGTAAGCTGCTGTGTGTCGATCACCTGGCCGGTTTCTGCGCCCTGAAGTTGCAGGACCGGAGCGGAGTCGCTCACTACCACGCTTGAAGTCACTGCGCCCACCTTCATGGGAATGTTGAAGCGCGCCTTCTGGTCGATGTTCAGCTCAAAGGCTGGGATGTCCGCTTTTTCAAAGCCGGTCAATTCCACGGTGATGATATAGTGACCCGGCGGCAACGCCGTTTCAATGAATTCGCCGGAACCATTCGTTGCTGTTGTTGTGACGATACCGGTATCCACATCGAGAATTGAGACATGAGCTCCATTGAGTACATTGCCCGTGGGATCGGAGACGTGGCCTGAAACGGAGCCTGTTGTAGCCTGCCCAAATGCAGGAATGGCGAAGAAGCACGGAGCAAGGAAGAGAAGCGCAAGTGTCTTAAGGCTTGCGTAGGAGTGAATTTTGAACATTGCGGCCTGGCCTTTCGTTTTGATTTACAAAGCACAGCAAACGTTTACTCCAACATCCGAAACATTATAGGTACGTGCCTATTGCCTGTCAAAAGAACCTCGGGGCCTCATTCCTGGCGGCCGCTCTGCGCCAGAATGCGGACAGCCTCTTCTCAGCCTGTCATCACTTCATTACCCAGTATTCAGCACCGTTCGAGGGCCTGCTCAAAATCCGCCAACAGGTCGCGCCAGTCCTCAATGCCTACCGAGATGCGCACCAGACCATCTGACATGCCTGTGGCTGCAAATTCTTCCTGGGTAAAGCCCGAGTGCGTGGTGGAATTGGGATGGCAAGCCAACGTCTCGACGCCGCCGAGAGAGACTGCGTTGCGCCCGATAGTAATGTGCCTCAGGAAGTTGAAGGCCGCAGGCTTGCCTCCTTTCAGGACGATTGAAAACATACCCCCTGGAAAGTCGCACTCCGCCTTGTAAATCGCAACCTGCTCCGGGTCGTCGAATAACGTTGGATAGATCACCCTGTCAATCTTCGCGTGTCCATGCAATGCCTCGGCGATGCGTTGCGCGTTCTTGCTCTGGCGGTTCATCCGCAAGCCAACAGTAGGCAAACGGCCATTCAGCATCCAGCACTCATCCGGCTGCAGGATGTTACCAAACAAGCTGCGCGACCGCCTGATCTTCCCAACCACCGCCGGGTCTTTACCGAGGATCACGCCAGCCAACAGGTCGCTATGGCCGGCTAGATATTTGGTCCCCGAGTAGACGACAAGATCGGCGCCAAGAGGCAGTGGATGTTGAAATGCCGGACCAAGCATGGTGTTGTCGATCACGACGAGCGGACGGCTTCCATCTTCGGACGGCTTGAGATCTTGAACCGTCGCACAGGCGCGCCGGATATCACTCATGACCAGGGTCGGATTCACTGGCGTTTCGATGAGGACGATACCCAGGTTTTCCGCTGAGCGGATTACCTCATCGAGCAAATCACCCTTGCCGGCAGGGGCAGCTATGCCGCGCACTCCCCAACGAGGCAGGAAATCGCGCAACAATTGCAAGGTTCCGCCGTAGATTGGCGTGGTATACACAACCGTTTGTCCAGGTTTGAGCAGGCAGAACAGCGTCGTCACGATGGCCGCCATGCCGGTGTTGAAGACCAATGCCGCTTGGGCCCCGCGCTCAAGGGGCACAAGCTGCTCTTCGAGAATCTCGGCATTGGGATGATTGAACCTTGAGTAGACCAGATCCACTTGCTCGTTCTCGGCTCGCTGCGCCCGGCCCGCCATGAGATCGAAGGCTCGCTCCGCCGCCTCCGGCGTGGAAAAAACGTAGGTTGAGCTGCGAAACACGGCCGGCCGAGCCGAGCCGACCGACAAGCGAGGATCGAAACCCTCTGTCAGCACGCGCGTGGTGAAATGCAACTTTTCTTGCGCAGAATCATTCGTCTCCGGCATGGTGAACCTCCTCAACTCTAGTACTAACATCCTTCAGTAGCGGAGCAAGAGATTTTACAAAATGGTGACCAGCAGGTGACAACCCCCGCTCACGGCTTGGCCTACGCTTAAAAACGCCAGAGAAGGTTCTTCACCCGGTCACTTCCCCGATGTTTCAACGCTTCCTCTGTGCCCAAATTTACTAAGGAGAAACGACAATGCAGATTTGCAGAACCGCAGTCGCCGCTTGCCTCGGCGCGATTCTTCTCATGGTTTCGGCCCCGGCCGGAGCACAATATCACCTCTATAACCTGGTTTCGAATCAACTCAACCAAGCTCCAACCACCGATCCGCTGCTGGCCAATCCCTGGGGTTTAGCTCGCAGCGCCGGGGGCCCATGGTGGCTCAGCGATAACGACACCGGCTGGTCGACCATCTATACTGCAACCGGAAAACAAGAGTCACTCAAGGTTATGATTCCCACCGCCGGGAATGGACCGTGGTCTCCGACAGGTCTAAACGGCCCGGGCACGCCGACGGGAATTGTTGCCAACGGATCGTCGAAGGATTTTCAGCTTCAGGGCAAGAAAGCGGATTTCATTTTCGCGACTCTGGATGGCACCATCAGCGCATGGGCGCCAGGAGTAAACCCCAACCAGTCAATCATCGTGGTCGACAACTCGGCCGGCAAGGCGATGTACACCGGCCTGGCCATCACCAACAACCCTTCGGGGAATTTCCTCTACGCGGCGGATAACGCGAACAATGTAATAGACATGTTCGACGGGACTTTCACATACGTAAAGTCGTTCGGTGATCCGGCGGTCCCATCAACCCTCTCAGTCTTCGGCATTCAGGACATCAATGGCCTGGTTTACGTCACCTATGCCGTACCAAACGTCGGCGCCGGAGGGTACGTTGACCTCTTCAAGGAGGACGGCACCTTCGTGAAGACGCTGATTCAGGGAGACAAACTCAACCAGGCTTGGGGTGTCGCCGCTGCTCCGTCTAATTTTGGCCCCCTGAGCAATACTCTGCTGGTCTCAAACAACTCCGTCAACGGTACCATCAATGCGTTCGATCCAATTGACGGAAAATACGTCGGCACAATGAAAGACCAGAACGGGAAAACAATTGTTCTCAATAACCTCTGGGGAATTGCCTTTGGCGGAGGAACCGCGAACAATGGAGCACTCAACGAGTTGTTCGTCACCGTGGGTCAGGGGTATGGCCCCGCTGAATTGGCCGGCACCTTTGCAAGAATAGTCTTCTAGCGTTTCGGCGATTCGGCCTGTTTCTGCTTCAGCCAGATCGCGGCTAACCACGATCTGGCTTGAGAGCAGCACAATCTGATCGAGGGCATCGCTCGATCAGTAGATGGGATGAGTATCGGGCTCGTAAGGCCGGCCGAACTTGTTCAAATGCTCTGGCTGTTCCGGGCGATCGGCGTGCATCTCACCGAGATCGACAACAGTTCCGGCAATATGCACGCGCCGCGAAAGCCGATCGAGCGAACTCTGTCTCTGCCCCTCAATCCATACATGCAAGTCGTAGTCGCCTGCGGGAACGTCTGTCAATCGAAACATGCCATTTGGGTCAAGAATGCCGTAATAAGGCGTCGCAAGCGCGATCACCACCGCGCTCATCTCCGAATGGATGTTACAGAAGATGTAGGAGACGCCCTCCCGCGAAAAGACAACGCTGCGCGTCGATCCCGCCTCATACAGCCCGAGGTCGAAACGCCTTCCATCGAAGAGCGAAAATACGTTGTGAAAAAACGGATCGGCATTCGGAAACGCAACGCTGCTGCCCACAGGCACAACCAGCAAGTGTGGCGTGAACATCTTGTTTTTCTGGAGCAGTGTGAAAGTACCCGGTGTCACGGGCCACGCGGCGTCGGCAGGCAAGGGGTTCAGCCAGATCACCGCAGGCGGAGTCTTCGATGCATTGTGTGCCAGTTCGCGTTGCGCTGGCGTCAGCCTGGCGGTCACCTGGGCGTGGTGCACAGTCGCAGCGGGTTCCTGTGCGCCCAATAGAGTGGCGCATCCCGCCAGGATCGTCGGCCAAAGCAGTTGCGTGCAAGTTGCGCTTCGCATCAGAATTTGTATCCCGCTCCAATTCCAACTACGTCGCTCAAAGCTCGAGAACCAGTGCCGTAGTTGGTCCAGAGCCGCTTGTATTCAAGCGAAAACAGCAGGTATGCGCTCGGGCTGTAGATCACGTTCGAGAAAAAGGAACGGTTTCGAGCCAGCCCTGAATAGCACGTAGCGCATGAAGATGAAATGGCTGCCTGAATCTCTCTGGCGAATGGGTTGTCGGTGCCGTAGCCAGCGTTCATTTCCACTCGTTGGGCCGCCCTGGCCTTCAACTGTGCCCACCCGCCAACATCGTCCAGCGGGCGAACAATCTCGCTCGTTCCGTCGTATTCGGCGTATTCATAGTAGTAGTTCACAAAGCCGCCGCCCCCAAGTCCGGCCAGCGCTTGCCCGCGATACGCGTTGGCCGTCACCTCAAAGTATTTGGTCAAAGGAAACCGCGAGTCCACCGTGCCTGCCCATGCGTCGAAGCGATCACCGTCCGCCGTCTGGTGCGGGCTGAAGTAGCCTCCAACGCCAATCTCCGGACCGAGGCCGTGCTCGCCATGCAGATACGCGATTCGCCCCTCCGTTCCCAACCATCGGCTGCGCTCCGTTTGCGTCACAGACGAGGTATATGAAGTTGACGAGGGCAGTTTCGGGTCGGAGGGATCGATCAGAGCTGCCTGCGCCTCGATGCGCGAGGGGCCCGAAAGTGCAAATTGCTGCGACACGCCAATCTGCGGACTCCAACTCCAAAGATTGCCCGCCCACGCCAACTCCGGCTGTGCTACGGCGACCAGGGATGATGGCTCGTTGGGCTCGAGGATCGTGCGATCCGACTCGATAAATGCCTCCGTGTTCCGCCAATCCAACGCCGCATGCGCAGTGCGCATCCGCAGGACACCGCCGGCTGAATAGTTTGACTGCGTGCCGTTCGCAAAGAAATCCACGCGAAGATCTGCGTGGCTGATTGCATTGAACACATGCGGTCCGCGCGCATCCAACCCCAGGACGGTTTGCCGCAATGAGAGCCCCGTGCTGCCGGAGCCAGGAACTGCATAGGCCGGTGATGCGGCGATGTCTACCTGTCTTGTGTTCACGAAAGCATTGAACAGAAGCAATCCACTTACGGTCAGCGGATATTTCGACTGTGTCTCCACCTTGATCACGTCATGCGTAGAGATCTGTGACTCCTCGACCGCCTGGCGTTCTCGAATCTCCCCCAGCGATGCTGCATTGACGGCGGAAGCGTCGCCAACGCCGGTATTCGCAGTTGCCGGCTGTGTTGCGGGCGGAGCAACCGTCTTTTCCGCCGCCATCTGCTGCTGTAGCTCCTCCAGTTGCTTGCGCAGTTCGAGCAGTTGCTTCTGGTTAGCTTCCAACTGCGCTTGAGCCTGCGCAACGGCGGCCGTCAGATGCTCAATTTTCTGCTCTGTCGTTTCCGTCGCGGCGGTTTGGCCGGCCGCGCTTTGCGCCAACAAAATTCTGCTCGGGCAACAAAGAGGCAGGAACGCCACAGCAAACACCAATGACGCTCGCTGCAGTCTGTTTGCGAAGCCGCGCGTTTCCGTAGCGTGTTTTGAATTGGGTCTCATGACGTCAGCGCCGTGCTTCGTGGAGGATTGGCATTTCTCAATGATTCCGGTAGATGCCTCGATACGGTCAGGCGAAAGATTGTCTCGCCTTCCCGGCTGCTCACCAGCTTTACGTCGCCGTCATGTTCGCGCGCCACGCTCCAGGCCAGCGTCAGCCCCAAGCCCGTGCCCTTTTGCTTCCCTTGGCTCACAAACGGGTCGAACAGGCTCTCACGAATACTCTCAGGCACGCCGGGACCACTGTCAACAATGGTTACGCCTATGTTGTCGTTCGCGGCGTCCAATAAGATTTTCACCTCGCGCAGCCCCGTGCTCTGTCTCGCCGATTGGCAGGCATTGAGCAGCAGGTTATAGACGGCGCGCTCCACCTGCTTGGTGTCCACCGCGGCCGTCGTGTCGGCAGCGATCCCTTCAAACAGCACCGCTACTCGCTCCGCATCAGGATGCGTCTTCACCAGCGCCACCGCCCGATCTACCAGCGAGGCCATAGCGGTCGGTACCCGTTGGAGCGCCGCTCCCGTGCGGCTGAAAATCAGCAAGGAGTCCAACATGTCTGTTGTCCCATTTACCGCAAGCCGGATCTCTTCAAACAGCTCTGCCCGCGCGCTTGCCGGGAGCGCCGGCGAGGCCAGAAACTCGGCATTCGCATAGACTGCAGCGAGATAATGCCGCAGATCATGCGAAACCGAACTCGCCATGCGACCGATTGTTGCCAACCGCTCAGACTCCAACAAGGCACGATTCTTCTTCTGAATCTCGTCGCGCATCTGCGAGAATACGCGGCTCAGGTATCGCACCTCCTGGGTGCCGTCCGCGGGCAGCGAATGCTGCCGGTCGCCTTCGCCGAAAGCTCTCACGCCAGCCGCCAGCAGTTCCAGAGGCCGCGTCACCATCCGGGCCAACAACAACATCAACACTGAACCGGCGGCCACTGCCAGCAGGCTCACCCAAAAGACCAACCGGTTGATCTCCCGCTCCGCGCGGTCCGCGGCGTCGAAGGACTTCATGACCACGAGCCGCAGAGGCGTACCCGCTCCGCTAGTCAGGTCTTTGCTTGCCGTCAGATATCGCTCCCGGCCAACCATCGCAATCATCGAGTTGCCGTTCTGTTGCAGCAAACCCGCCGCCCCTTGCAGTGAATGCTGTTTTTCATTTGGCAGTGTACTCACGACGACCGCATTACCCGACAAAAAAGCTGCCTCCGCACCCGCGCCCCGCCCCACTTCGCCAAGAATTCCTCGGTCGATCGCATACCCGCTGATCACGTATCCCAGCAGCGCCCCGTTCGCTGGGCTGCCGAAGTAAAGCGGGCGCACGGAATACTCAAAAAACCGGCCGTCGCTCAAGAGATAATGTTTGGATGGGTCCGCGATCACCGTTTGCAGGTCCCGTCTTAGAATCCCTGTACTCGCCGCGCCCTCCGCGTAGATAGCCTGCACCCGACGATCACCATCCGCCAGTGCGAACAGGTCGTTGCCGCTGGTCTTCCAGAAATCCACAGCATCATCTTCAATAGTCCGCGGATCGTGCGTCGTCATCAGGGCCTTCAGGCTCGGCAGAGCGGCCATCAGAGCATTTTCGCGTTCGAGCGCTGCCAAACGCCCCGCCTCCAGATCCTGGAACGTTTCCATGGAGCGCTGCAGGTCCGCGTGGAGGTTTGCATAGATCTGTACCCGCAACCGGCTGCGGATGATGTACAGGCTGGCAGCAGTAGTGCCGGCGATGATAAGCACCAGGGAGGTTAAAAACAGGGCGCGTGTCCGGATTCCTGGCCCGTGTTTTTCGATTGACACAGAATCCTTTCTGTTATGGGACAAATTTATATCCCGCGCCATACATGGTCTTCAGATGGCGTGGCTCCGCCAGGTCCGGCTCCAGCTTCTGTCGCAGCTTCAGTATCTGATTGTCGACTGTGCGCGTCGTCGGATAGGAGTTATATCCCCACACCTCGTTCAGCAGTTCCTCGCGACTCAGGACGCGCTCGGCGTTTTCGACGAAATACTTCAGCAGTTTGAACTCGTGTGCCGTCAGTGTAATCGGCTTGCCGGCCCGCCGCGCGCTCATCTTGGCAAAATCGATCTCGCACTCGCCAAAACTGCAGATGGTTGTCGTGGCTGCTTGCTTCTGCAGCCTGCGAAGGGCTGCCTGCACTCTCGCCATCAGCTCCCGTGGACTGAACGGCTTGGTCACATAATCGTCTGCGCCCAGCTCCAGCAGCAGCACTTTGTCCGCTACTTCGCTGATCGCGCTCACCACGACGACTGGTACGCCAGGTTGCTCAGCCTTCATGATCTTGCAAAGGTCGCGCCCAAAGATGTTGGGCAGCAGCAGATCCAGAATGACTGCGGACGGCCTACCCGAACGGAATGCATCCAGCCCCGCGTTGCCATCGCCGCACACGATTACAACATAGCCCTGCTCGCGGAAGGTCCTTTGCAACACCTTCTGCATATGCGGGTCGTCTTCGATAACCAGAATCTGCATCCGCGCAGGGTGAGTCTGCGCATCCGTTACGCCGAAATCGGCCACTGCCTTTTCGCCTGGCAACATAACCCTTATTGTCACCCAATCGCGATGTCGTTGAAACTGAAGGATATGAAAATGACAATCTGGTTACAATCTTCTGACAAGATTGTAACCCCCGCGCAACTCTCTGGGGCACCGGGCCTTTTTTCATGCAACAATACGATTCGTACGCTCCTGGCGTTCGACCAAAGTTGCTCCGGCCTGCCACGCTCTGCCGGCGAAACCAATGTTCATGCGGGTCCATTTCAATCCGGCTTACGGTTCTATTCAGGCTCGGGAAAACTCAAGAAAAAAGCGAGAACCCATCATGAAAAAGAGTGCTCCTCAGAGCGTAGAATCTGCATCCCGACTAATCGACGCAAGAATCCACGAGCTGGGCGACTGGCGCGGAGAGATGCTCTCTCGCATCCGCGCTTTGATCAGACAAGCCGACCCGGAAGTTGTCGAGGAGTGGAAGTGGGGAATACCTGTGTGGTCGCACAATGGGATCATCTGCACTGGCGAGACCTACAAGAGCGCGGTGAAGACGACTTTCGCCAGGGGCGCCTCTCTAGATGACCCCGCAGGACTTTTCAATTCCAGTCTCGAGGGCAGGATAAGGCGTGCCATTGACTTCCACGAAGGCGACAAGGTGAACGAAAAAGCGCTGAAGACTCTGATCCGCGCAGCCGTGGCCCTAAATACTACCTCGGCTTCAAGGCGCTGAGGGAATCATCCGTCGTTCTTCGCGCTTGTTCCTTCAGGGGCAGAACTGGTAGCTCTCGAACGCACCTTACCCGAGCCAGCAATTTCGATGCACAAGCTGCATCAGATGCGGAAAGTTCTTTAGCTGCCCAGGGTGAAGACCACATTGACCGTCGTCTCAATTTCCACCGGATCGTTGTTGAGCTTGTAGGGCCTATAGCGCCAGGTTCGCACGGCATCAACGGCAGCCTGCGTCAACATGGACGGTCCGCTCACAACGTGCAGATTCTCGATGATTCCGGTCTTAGAAATGGTGGCTTTCAGCACCACCGTGCCAGTGACGCGGGCTGATTTGGCGATCTGTGGATAAATTGGCGGAGTTCTCTGAATCAGCAGACCACCGGCAACACCGGCTGAGACGCTCACGGTTTTGGCAGGCGCCACAGTCACGCTGGACGATGACTGGTGGTTGAATATGCTGCCAATCGCATTACTGTTGCCCTGGCCTTCCATGTTTGCCGCGCCCATGTTTAAAGAGGACGGCGCATCATCGGAGGCCTTCAATTTAGCTTCGTGCGGAATTCGCGCCGGTGTGGAGAGCTGATCTTGCATCATTTTCGACTCCACCTGAGGCTGGACCGCTTCCTTTATTTCTGCAGCCGGCTGGGTATTCTCTGTCCGATCTGTATTGGCCGCGGAGGGCTTCTGTGCAGGTCCCAACTGCATCGGCGGCTCGATAATTGTGTTCGCCGGCAGAGTATCGGCCGCCACCGGTTGTGCTTCAACCGTATGCCTCAACAAAGGCAGCTTGCCGCGATAGAGCAACGTAACGAGGATGAGTATTACCACAACCAGGCCGCCTGGAACAGTTGCAACTCGCAACCAATTCTTGCGGGGGCGCGTCTGTCTTCCCAGGGTGGCCCGATTCGTTCGGATCGTCTGAAAGATGACTTCATCCGCCTCGGCCATGGCGTCTGCCTTGATCGTAGCCGGATTGCGCAACCCGTTCGCCACGGCGCTGCTCGACCGCGTGTTCGAGGCCGTGTTGCTTATCACAGTTACTCTGCGCGCCGGGGCAGTCATCGGCTTTGCTGGCTGTGCGGGCGGCTTTGGAGCATTGAAACCAGGGGGGGGGGCAAAACCGCCTGAACCGACAGGTTGAGCTGCTGGAGAATCTTCATTATCCCAATCGCCGAAATCCTCGGGAAGTGTGTCGGGTAATTGAGCTATTTTTGCTGGAGATGCCATTGGCCATCGTCCCCTTTCTCGTAGATAGCACCCTTGTATGTGCGTGTTTCACGTTGGATATCTTGATGCGGCGGATTCACGGTGGTTACGGGCTTCCGCTTTGCGTCCAAGAAGTAAGATTGATCGGCGGCGCGAGGTTGCGGGTGCGGAGTCTGCGCGGCTGTCGCAAGTAACGAATCGATATTCGGCAATGCTTCCACGACAAGTGGCACCGAGGTGTGTGCGATCGCATATTTCTCAGTGTCCACCGGAGTAAAGGTTACCGAGAGTGTATGCCGCCCAACCGGAAGCAGGTCGCCTTCAGAGGGAGTGTAGGAGAAGCTTCCTTGAATCGGCGCAGTGGCGCTGAGTTGATAGGAACTGAGCGCGGTGCCATAGGTAATGGGGGCGGGTGGGGGCCACGAGATCAGGGTTGGAGTTGTCTCGGTCACAGTGAGCATTACGCTCGCATGCGCCGCGTTGTAATTCATGGTGTCAGCCGGGGTGAATGTTACCGAGAGCGAATGATCTCCCACTGAAAGCACTTCGCCGGGGGCGGGAGTGTAGACGAACGATCCCGGTACGGATGCCGCGGCACAGAGTTGCGTGGCGCTGAGTACGGTGCCGAAGCTAATCGAATTCGGCATTGGCCATGCAATGAGCGGATCCGCCTTGACGACCGTAAGCAATACGGCAGTCCGAGCGGTGGTGTAGTTGGCTGTATCGTTTGGAGTGAAGTTGACCAAGGGCGTATGCTCACCAGCCGCGAGCACGGCGCCGAGGCCCGGGTTGTAAATGAATTTACCCGGAACCGATGCTGTGGCGCGGAGCTGGGCAGCGCTGAGCCGGGTCCCGTAGGTGATCGGGTCCGGTGTCGGCCACGCTATGACCGGCTTGGCCTTGGCGACAGTGATTGAAACGGAGGCTTGCGCCGCTGCGTAGTTCGCGCTGTCTTTGGGAGTAAAGGTTACTGCGAGCGAATGCGTTCCCGCCGCCAGCAGATCGCCTGGGGAGTGGCTGTAAGCGAATTTACCTGGAACCGATGCGGTGGCATTGAGCTGAACGTCGCTCAATGGCGTACCACAAGAGATAGAATCCGGTTCCGGCCATGCGATCTCCGGCATCGCCATTGAGACATTAATTGTCACGGCAGCTTGCGCCGTTGTGTAGCTTGTTTCGTCGTTTGGCTTGAAGGTTACCGTGAGCGTGTGCTTCCCTGCTCCGAGCGCTTCGCCCTCGGCGGGAGTGTATTCGAATGTGCCGGGAACCGATGCCTTGGCATTGAGCTGAGCGGCGTTTAACGCGGTTCCGCAGGCAACGTCGCGAGGCGTCTGCCACGCGATTGTTGGCGTTGCCTTGGTGACCATGATAGTGGCGGAGGCCTGGACCGCATCGGAGCTTCCCCCGCCCTCGGGCGTAAAGGTGACCCACAGCGTATGCTTTCCCGCGGGCAACATGTAGCCGGCGCTGGGAGTGTAAATAAATGTGCCGGGAACCGA
Organism: Occallatibacter sp.; assembly: GCA_049515455.1. GTDB lineage: Bacteria > Acidobacteriota > Terriglobia > Terriglobales > Acidobacteriaceae > Telmatobacter. Next base: position 52,267 of record JBEKUB010000002.1, on the reverse strand, counting down.
AGCCTTGGCATTGAGCTGGTCGTCACTGAGCGTGCTGCCACAGGTAATGGGAGCGGGTGATTTCCACGCGATATCCGGAGGAGCTCCAGTATACGCCTTCCTTGAATCGATTAATGTGGGCAGCTTTTCGGTAATAGATAGGTTCTCCACGCTTCCTTTGCCGGAATCCTTGAAGCTGAATACCTTCTTTTTTGACTTGGGTACGGGACGCCCGGTAACGGCGCAGGCCATCTCCATAATCAGCCGCGAAATGGGCGAATCCAGCATGGTAAGCGAAGTAGCAGTACTCTGCATTTGGCGCATGGCGTCATAATCGCTGGGAATCTTCCACTGCGCCTGCCTGTTCAACGCCTTGGAAATATGTTCTTCAGTCACTCCCAGGAAGTGAGGCTCATAGCGGTTGACTACGATCTCCAGCTTGGGACCATCCGCATTAAAGAATCGCGAGATCAAGCGGTTGGAGTTGCGCAGTTCTGAGATGCCGGCCATGGTAACCAGGTAAACCGTAGTGGCCTCTTTGATAAGAGTGGTCCCCATCAAATCGAGTCTCGATCCCGCATCGATAATCACATTGTCGAATTCCTTGCGCGCGACGCTGATCAGCTTTTCGATGGCGGCATGGGAAGCCTCGACCTCAGGCACTTTACTTGGAGCCGCTAGCACGTAGACTCCCGCCTGATGCTTGGCCAACAGCTTGTTCAGGAAGCTTGCATCCAGCCGGTCTGCTTCCTGGAGTGCATTATCAGTGGAGTACTCCGCGGTGATTCCAAGGCTCAGCGCGGCGTCTCCTATAGGCAGGCCGAGATCGATCAGTAAGGTGCTTTGTTCGGAGTCCTGGGCCAGGGCGATGGCAAAGTTGCAGGCAATGGTCGTAACGCCGGAGCCGCCCTTGGAGCCGAGAAACACCAACAACTTGCCGCCGGCCTTCTTTACGGGGCTAATCTTCGGACGGAGGATGGCAGAGGCCCTGACGAGAGCTTCCGCCAATGCGCTTTGATCGAAAGGCGGAGTAAGAAACTCACGCGCGCCTGCACGCATGCTGCGGAAGACCCCGTCCCGGTCAGCCTGTTCCGAATAGACCATCACGGTGGCTGAATCCGTTGCGCAGATGCTCTCCACCAGTTCGAGGGCGAACTCCCGGTTGCTGTCGAGGTCTATCATGATGATGTCGTAGTACTGCTTTAGCAGCCTGGGCACTTCGTCAAGCGAGGTCGGATAGGAGGAAAACTCACGGACCTGGGCACCAGGGCATTCGGCAAGAGCACCGGACAGAGCCTTGCGTCGCCCCTCGTCAGGGCCGATTAACGCAACGGACAAGGCCCCATTCCCGATGGAGTCGGGATACTTGGTATCGAAATTTGGAGACAATCCTGAACCCATTGCAATCCCTCCCCCTTTCAGATCTTTCTCTTCGAAGAAAACCTTGGTAACCGAATCTCGTTCTAACATTGAACCACAGTAGGCACTACGGTAACACGTCTATACTGTACTAATTTAGTACTGTAGTAATGTTTTTATATAGTACTATAGTTGTAGTCGGCAATCTTTTCGGATTTTTATCGAGAACAATGGAATCAGGCTAGTTGTATCACCAGCCTCCCCGGTAAAGCCTATAAATAGGTTCCTAATCAATATCTTACAAAATATCGTGCTTAAGCCTCTGTGCTTCTTGCGAGCGGAACGTCGACTAGACTGACGGTGCACGAGCACCCTGGCAGACGCTTCCACGCAGATCCGTTGCGATCGATCCCGGCTCATGCTCATGAAATCACGACTGCCCATCCAGTAGTCGAGTGCAAACTCCGAGCGGTGGGCTTATCACTGGCCACTCGCCACCGACGCTGTTTTTGGGGATGGAAAACCGACCTCCGTGCTAAGTTGGAACGAGAATGGGCAGAAAAGGCCTTAGTCCGGCACGTCTAGAGGCGTTCTCCGACGGCATCATCGCGGTCATCATCACCATCATGGTGCTGGAACTGAAGGTTCCCCGGCCAGACGGGGTAGCCGGTCTGCTCGAGGTGCTGCCTACCGTCGTCCTCTACCTGCTCACCTTCGTGCAGATCGGAATTTATTGGGTGAACCATCACTATCTCGTTGATGAGGTGGAGAAGGTCAGCCACGGTATTTTGTGGGCCAACCTGGTGTTTCTCTTCTGTCTCTCACTGTTTCCGTTCGCGACAGACTGGATCGGCGTCAAGGGGCTATCGTCGTTCACAACTGCGCTCTATGCGGCAGTCAGCATTCTTCCGGGGCTCGGATATATGGTGCTGTGGATTCAGGTACGGTCGCAAAGCGCGACCCCCGCGCATGCAAGTTGGGGCAAGCAGGTCGCATCCGTTGCGCTTTATCTTACTGCGATTCCCGTGGCCTACTATCGTCCGGCTGCCTCTCTGGCGCTGATCGGGATCGTTGCGGTGCTCTGGCTACTGCCACCGAAGGCCCGGGTTTCTCCGGAGGAAGGTTAGTGCAACTTTCCGCGATGGATTCGCGATGGGTTGGAGCCGGCCCCGAGAAATCCGCACTTCCCCAGGCGGATAAAAAATGGCGTTCTTTAGATCGCGCGTCTGACAAGGCTATTTTCAATTGACATGCTGCAATTCGATTTGTAAACTGAGTTGTATGTTGATGAACCTACAGAGGATGATGGCTTATACGCCTTGTTGTTGTGTCTGTATACGCACCGGTTGTTCTCTGGCAGTGCGAGGCATGGCTCTTCGAAGTTAGGGCCGAGCAACAGTTAAGGCAGTTACTTAGCCCACCGCCGGTAGTCGACCTGGCAGGTGGGTTTTCTATTTTGTGCCAACAAAAAACTGCCAGAGAACACACTCAACTCAGTAAGTAAAAGCGCACTATCGTCCGCGGGATTTGAAAGTCATTCGCGATCATATGACTCGAGCATTGGGGGTCAATCTCAAGCAGCGCATCGGTAAAACGCCTTTGCTGCGTCTTAAGAGCGTTACTCGCGAAATGAATGATGTGCAGGTGCTGGGCAAGGCCGAGTGGACCAATCCCGGCGGTTCGGTGAAAGACCGCGCCGCCTCTAACATCATTGAGGAAGCTCTACGCGACGGCAGACTCGCCGGGGGGAAGACACTCCTGGATGCGACCAGCGGCAACACTGGTATTGCGTATGCCATGCTGGGCGCGGCTTGCGGAATTCCAGTTACGCTTTGCGTGCCACTGAATGTATCGACGGAGCGGAAGAGGATTCTGAGCGCTTTCGGCGCAAAAGTCATTTACACCGACCCAGGCGAAGGTTCCGACGGCGCGATTCTCAAGGTGCGCGCGATGTTTGCCGAAGAACCGGAGAAATACTATTACGCCGATCAGTATTCCAACGACGCCAACTGGCGCGCGCACTACGCCAACGGAACAGCCGATGAAATATGGAAACAGACCGAGGGGCGCGTTACGCATTTCACGGCCATGCTCGGAACAAGCGGAACATTCGTTGGTACTTCGCGCAGATTGAAAGAACTGAATCCGGGAATTCGTTGCATTTCACTTCAACCCGATTCGCCCTTCCACGGCATTGAGGGAGCAAAGCACATGGAATCCTCGATTATCCCGAAAATTTACGATGCCAGCATCGCGGATGCGGAGTTGGGCATCGAAGCAGAAGCGGCATACAGAATGGCCAGGAAACTGGCGCGGGACGAAGGTCTCCTCATCGGCGTGTCCGCGGCGGCGGCGGTGGTCGGCGCCGTGGAGATTGCGAAAAAAGCAGACCCCGGATCAGTCGTCGTCACCATCCTGCCCGATGCGGGAGACAAATACCTGAGCGAGCACTTCTGGGACGAGACCGATTGAGGCAGGGAGTAAAGGAAATGGCGTTGAAGATGTCCCGCTCACTTTACGATCGACTTCGCAGGCACGGCGAGAAGACCTATCCGCACGAGTGCTGCGGCGTGCTGTTGGGCGAGTTCGACGAGGCGGGAGAGAAAGTGGCCCGGAACATCGTGCAATGCGGCAGCACGCGCACCGATTCGCCAGCCAATCGCTATCACATCAGTCCATCGGACCTGGTGCGCATTCAGCGGGAAGCGCTTTTGGCCGGCCACGACATCGTGGGTTTTTATCACTCGCATCCCGATCATCCCGCGCGATGGTCGGCAACCGATCTGGCTGAGGCTCATTGGACCGGCTGTTCGTATGTGATTACGAGCGTTGAAGAAGGACGCGCCGCGTTGACTAACGCATATCTGTTAGTGGGCGAGGAAGATGGAAAGCATTTTGACGACGAAGTTTATGAAGTTAGCGCGGAATAGGTTAAGTAACTCAGATCCGTCAAGAAAGGTACATAGATGCCGATCAAAGTGTTGATTCCCACGCCTCTCCGCCCTTATGCGGGGAAGCAGTCCATGATTGAAGTGAACGCCAAGACAGTGGGTGAAGTTTTGAGCAATCTGGTTGCTCAGCATCCCGACCTGCGTAGGCATCTCTTCTCAGAAGACGGCAAGTTGCGCTCGTTTGTGAATGTCTATTTGAATGACGAGGATATTCGCTATTTGACCAAGGACGCCACTTCGGTGAAGGAGTCGGACACCGTGACGATTGTGCCTTCGGTCGCCGGTGGAATTGAGTTGGCAGATCGCGCGAGCGGATTGTTCGAGTAACTGCTTAAGAGGAGAACATTAGTGGCTTCACTAACTGAAAGCAGCCAGGCAACGTTCAGCAATGAGGAGATCCTACGCTATTCGCGCCACCTCATCATGCCCGAAGTGACGCTGGAAGGCCAGAAGAAGCTGAAGGCCGCGCGCGTGTTGTGCGTGGGCACGGGCGGGCTTGGATCGCCATTGGCGCTGTATCTTACGGCGGCAGGCGTGGGCACGCTCGGCCTGGTCGATTTCGACGTGGTGGATTACACCAATCTGCAGCGCCAGATACTTCATTACACCGGAGATGTGGGGCGCTTGAAGCTTGATTCGGCCATCGACAAGCTGAAGGCGATCAATCCATTTGTTGAAATCGCGCGCTTTGACACCTATCTCAACAGCAAAAATGCGCTGAAGATCTTCAGCGGTTTCGACATCATTGCGGACGGCACGGATAACTTTGCCACGCGCTACCTGGTCAACGATGCCTGCGTGCTCAGCGGCAAACCAAACGTTTACGCTTCAATCTTTCGCTTTGAAGGGCAGGCGAGCATCTTTGGCGCGGTAGATGGTCCTTGCTATCGCTGCCTTTATCCCGAGCCGCCGCCGCCAGGACTGGTACCCTCTTGCGCCGAGGGCGGAGTGCTGGGCGTGCTGCCGGGATTGCTTGGCGTCATTCAGGCCACGGAAGTCATCAAGCTGATTCTCGGCGCGGGCGAACCTCTGATTGGCCGCCTGCTGCTCGTAGATGCGCTCGCCATGCGCTTCCGCGAGATGCGCATACGAAAGAATCCGGAATGCCCCGTCTGCGGCACGAATCCAACGGTGAAAGAACTGATTGACTACGAGCAATTCTGCGGAATTCGCGGGGAAGACGCGGTCCGCTCCGCCGGCACAAAGATTCCCGAGATGCAACCGGAGGAACTTAAGCATCGAATCAATGCCGGAGAAGATATATTTGTCCTCGATGTGCGCGAGCCGCATGAGTATCAGATATGCAACATCAAGGGGCAACTGATCCCGCTGGGAGATTTGCCCCAGCGCGTGCATGAGCTGGATTCAAGCCGCGAGATTGTGGTGCATTGCAGAAGTGGCGTGCGCAGTACGAAGGCCGTGGATTTTCTGCGACAGGTTGGCTTCAAGCGGGTCTCAAACCTCGCGGGCGGAATTCTGGCCTGGGCTGAAAGGATCGATCCTTCGCTGCCGAAATATTGACCACCTGCGGTGGGACAGACGCCTTCGGCCGTGCGACTGAGGTGGCGGGAGCGTAGAATCCATCTTTTATGCATGAGCTTTCCATCGTGACCAGCGTTGTGGAGTCGGTGACCGAGTCGCTGGCGGCTTACCCCGGTGCGCGGGTGCTGGAAGTGCGGCTGCGCGTGGGAGCGCTGGCCTCTGTGGTGCGGGAATCGCTCGAGTTTTGCTACGGAATTGCGGCGGAGGGAACAGCGCTGGAGGGGTCGCGGCTGGTGGTTAATGTGCTGCCGGTGGTGATGCACTGCGAAAAGTGCGGCAAGGACGTTGAACTCGAAGGAGTGCAGAGCTTCCGCTGCCCGCTGTGCGGTGAGCCTTGCTTTGACCTGCGCCAGGGACGCGAGCTGGAGATTGATTCCATCGAGATTGAGGACGGCAAGGAGGCGGCATGACGACCCGGATTGTGGAACTGCGGCGGGGAATTCTGAAGAAAAATGATGAACTGGCGGCGGGCCTGCGGGCGAGCTATGCGGCTGCCAGGGTGATGGTGCTGAACCTGGTTTCGAGCCCTGGGACGGGGAAGACGGCGTTTCTTGAGTGGACATTGACGGAACTGCGCAAGCGCGGCGTGCGAGTCGCAGCGCTGGTGGGCGATCTGGAGACTGATAACGATGCGCGGCGGCTGGCGTCGAGCGGGGCGCCAGTCAGGCAGATCAATACCCATGGAATCTGCCACCTGGACGCGGAGATGATCGGTAAGCACCTGGATGGATGGGAGCTAGGCGCACTCGATTATCTGTTTATCGAGAATGTGGGCAATCTGGTTTGCCCGTCTAGCTACGACCTGGGCGAGGCGATTCGTGTGGTCCTGCTTTCGGTGACGGAGGGCGAGGATAAGCCGCTCAAATATCCCACCATGTTCAACTCCGCCGATGCTGCGGTAATTACCAAAATGGACCTCGCGGTTCCGTGCGGCTTCGACCGCTGGGCTGCGCTCAAAAATATCAACGAGATTCGGCCGGGGATTCAGATCTTTGAGACTTCAGTAAAGAGCGGCGTGGGGCTGGATGAGTGGCTGGGGTATTTGGAGGAAAAAAGGAAGGGGCGGGGCTGAATTTAGCCGGTTCACGTGATTTAAATCACTCGAAACGGTTGTACGATAGACGTGCAAGGTAAATGCCATGTGTTTAGCGATACCGGGAAAAGTGGAAGAGATTACCTCCGAGGGCGGGCTTCGGGTGGGACGGGTGAACTTTGGCGGGATAGTAAAACGGGTTTGCCTGGACTACGTGCCGGAGGTCGAGGTGGGCGACTATACCATTGTCCACGTTGGGTTTGCGCTCTCAAAGATCGACGAAGAGACGGCCGAGCAGACTCTGGCTGACTTCCGCGAGATGGGCATGCTGGAGGAGGAATTGGCGGAGGGGGACGAGGCATTTGCGCGGGCTGCGGGTAAGCCGCAGTCTGCCCGCCCTGACGGGAGCTGCTCAAAGAAATGAAGTACCTGACCGAGTTCCGGAATGGCGAGATTGCACAGCGAATGGCGCGGGAGATCGCCTCTCTCGCTACGCAGCCGTGGAGGATTATGGAGGTTTGCGGCGGGCAGACCCACTCCATCATCAAGAATGGAATCGACCAGATGCTCCCCGCCGGCATCGAGATGATTCATGGGCCCGGTTGTCCAGTCTGCGTTACTCCACTCGAATTGATCGATAAAGCGCTGGCTATTGCCGCGCAGCCGGGGGTGATTTTCTGTTCCTTCGGCGACATGCTGCGGGTTCCCGGCACTGAGTGCGACCTGTTCCAGGTGAAGGGCGCGGGCGGGGACGTGCGGGTAGTCTATTCGCCTCTGGATGCGGTGGAGCTGGCAGCGAAAAACCCTGACAAACAGGTGGTCTTCTTCGGCGTGGGGTTTGAGACTACGGCTCCGGCCAATGCGATGAGCGTGCATATAGCCAAGCGGCGGGGGCTGAAGAATTTTTCGCTGCTGGTTTCGCATGTGTTGGTGCCGCCTGCGATTGCGGCGATCTTGGAGTCGCCGGGAAACAAGGTGCAGGCGTTTCTGCTGGCTGGGCATGTGTGCAGCGTGATGGGTTACTGGGAATATCCGCCGCTGGCGGCCAAATACAAGGTGCCGCTGGTGGTGACGGGCTTTGAGCCGCTGGATTTGCTCGATGGAATTCGCCGCGCGGTGATACAGCTTGAGGCTGGGCAGCATGAGGTTGAAAACGCCTATGAACGGATCGTCAAGTTTGAGGGCAACCAAGCGGCGCAGAAGCTGCTGGCCGAAGTCTTCGAGGTAACGGACCGGGCCTGGCGCGGGATCGGCGTGATTCCGAAGAGCGGCTGGCGGCTGAGCGCGGCTTATAGGGATTTTGACGCCGAGGAGCGGTTCCATATTACCGGCATTCATACCCAGGAGTCGGCGCTTTGCCGGTCAGGGGATGTGCTGCGCGGGATTATCAAGCCGGCCGAATGCGCGGCGTTTGGCAAGGAGTGCACGCCAAGGCATCCACTCGGAGCGACGATGGTCTCGAGCGAAGGTGCCTGCGCGGCTTATTACAACTACGGGCGCTTCATTTCTGCGGAAGAGTTGGCAGGAGCGGGGCAGGCAGCTTCCAGCTTCTAGCTTCCAGCTGTTAGTTTTGTTCTTGCCAGGCCGGGCTTTGATTCCCAGGTCTGAGGAATCGAGACCTGAGGTATCCAGTGCAGGAAACTGTGAATGGTTGAGAAAGTGAGCACGCCGGATTTTTCGAATTGGTCATGCCCGCTGCCGCTGGTTGGGTATCCGACCATTGTGATGGGCCACGGCGGCGGCGGCAAGCTGGGCAATGAGCTGGTGGAGCACCTGTTTTTGCCGGCGTTTCGGAATGCGGCTCTTGAAAATCTGGGCGATGCTGCGGTGCTCGATCTGCCGGCTGGACGGCTGGCGATGAGCACCGATTCCTTTGTTGTGCAGCCGCTATTTTTTCCCGGCGGTTCGATCGGCGAGCTGGCGGTAAATGGGACGGTGAACGATCTGGCTGTTTCCGGCGCGGATCCAAAGTATCTGAGCGCGAGCTTCATTTTGGAAGAGGGATTTCCGCTGGCGCAACTGGCGGCGATTGTGGAGGCCATGGCTGCGGCAGCAGCTACGGCTGGCGTGCAGATTGTTACCGGCGACACGAAGGTCGTCGAGCGTGGCCACGGAGACGGATGTTATATCACTACTGCTGGAGTTGGAGTGATGCGCGCGGAGATCGAAGTAGGTCCGCGGCGGGCGCAGGCGGGAGACGCGATTCTGGTTTCGGGCACGATTGGCGACCACGGCATGGCGATTATGAGCGTGCGCGAAGGGTTGGAATTCGAAAGTCAGATTCGCTCCGATTGCGCGGCGTTGAACGGCATGATTGCCGGGGTTCTGGATGCAGTAGGAACGGCGGTTCATGCGATGCGCGACCCGACGCGCGGCGGCCTCGCCTCGACGCTGAATGAGATTGCGCGGGCTTCGGGCGTGGGGATTGCGATCGATGAGACGTGCTTACCGGTGCGGGTCGAGGTGCAGTCGGCGTGCGAGCTGCTCGGCCTCGACCCGGTTTATGTGGCCAATGAGGGCAAGGCGGTATTTTTTGTTGCGGCTGAGGCGGCGGAGAAGGTGCTGGCCGTGCTGCGGGCGCATCCGCTGGGGCGCGAGGCGGCGCAGATCGGTACGGTGACGGCGCAGCATCCGCGAATGATCGTGGCGAGAACGGCGATGGGAGCCAACCGGGTGATTGCTACGCAGATTGGCGAGCAGTTGCCGAGGATCTGCTGAGGGTCTGTTTTGATCGGTACCGTAAATAATCCACTACCACAAGGCAAAGCCAAAAATTGGCCATAGAGAGTTAATGTATTGATAATAAACATCTTGCAACTTACAGAATAGCTACCATACAGTTAATATGCAGTTACTTATGGATGGTTACTGCTGGATAGGGGGGTAGGGGGTACCTGGCGGTGCTATAAACCGGGCGACTGTCCGATATATGAGGCCGGAAGCAATTTCTGGAACGCATTGCATGAATTTCTCCATTTCGATTGTGCGCCTGGGAAGAGTAATTATCTGCAAACGCTCGTGAGAAAAGTGTGGAGGTTCACTGCGTGCGGTTGTGGACGCCAATACGAAAACAACCGATGGTTTGCCAAATGTTTTGCGTGTTTCCAAAAGTTCTATACGGCCTCAAGCGGGGCCGGTAGGTCAGCAGTTGCATTGATGTTTACTACAAGGTAACTTCCGAGTGGGCGGTAACACTTGCGGAACCAAATCTGATCGGTGTTTTTCTCATCTTCCGGTGTTCAGATCCCTTCTGCTTTGAGCGTATCAAGGAAATTCTTTATGTCCTTCTCAACCTCCTGCTCGTTCGATTCGAACACAAAGTGATTTGCGTTTGGGATGATTAGCACTTTCGCGGATTTGAGTTTCTCAAACGCGTTGGTTTGCGCAGTCTGTTTGGTCGCAATGTATTCAGCCTTCTTGTCGTCAGGTACGGATGGCAGACCCGAAGTACTGTGGGGACCGGCGAAGATTACCAGGGCGGGCGCTTGAATATTCGCATACTTTTGCTCACCTTTCAGGATTGCGGTCACTACATCCGCAAACGGCGATTCAGTTTCTTTCTGCGCGGCGGCAGACGAAGGCATCAGTTCTAATAGCTTCTGGTCCGCTTCAAGGTCTTTTTGCAACCGAGGAATCTCTGCGAGCAGCTTTGAAGTGATCTCCTTCTGAGCACTTACGGACTGAGCAGGGAAGAACGTATTCAGGTCTTTCTGCATTTCGTCGGCATCAAGGATGCTATCTCCCCGCTCCGGCGAATAGAGCGCATGCGCGTACCCAGCATCCAGGTAGACCAGCCCAGCAATCTTGTCCGGATAACGACTCCCGATTGAACTCAATTCCTCCCCTGCGATCGAGTGCCCGATGAGCACGGGCCGTTTCAGGCCGAGTGTATCAATCACCTTGAGAATGTCGTCGCCAAGCTGGTCTGCGCTGTAGTTCGAACTAGTGGGCGCCGGTGAGCTCGACGCACCAAATCCGCGGCGCGTAATGCCGTACGCGTGGTACTTAGGCACGAATTTGGGCGCAAAGTTGTCGAAGACATGAGCGGTATATGTTAATCCAGCAAGGAAAACCAGCGGGGGCCCGCTTCCGCCCCAATCAATCACTTCGAGAGAAACGGCAGGCGCAACAGCGATTGAACGAATTGTCGATTTTGTCAGCCATGATGTATCTGTCGTGGCCCGCTGAAAATCGAGGGGGGCGGGCGATCCCTGAACCCAGGTTCCATCGATTCGCCGCTTGTCGTCTCTCAGTTTTCCGCGGTAGGACCCATGGATGATCGTCGCTATCGAAAACTCAATTTCTCCGTTTGCCATAGAAATGCTTGCAACAGGGAGGCGTTCCGGGCGCAGATCGACAAAGACGAAATACGCCTGCAATTTGGCGGCACTATCAATCGAAACGACCAGGGCAACTCGTTGAGGGCTGGAGGTCTTTATCGTCCCTTGCCACTGACCGACGATGTCCTGAGCATGAGTGCAAAATGCTGCGGATGGCAATAGAAGCAACAGGAAGAGAGCAGGTTTGCAGCAAAGCATGGCATTCTCCGCGTGAGACTCACGATCCGTGGGGGCGAGCGCCACTATTCCCGCCACTCAAATTCGCGATCTCCGGTTCGAGTGATTCACATACTTGACTCTTACCGACTCCCAAACGCTCCCAGAGAGAGCTTGAACCCAGCTTGGCTTGAACCACTTTTGGTTGTTTGGGCAGTTAATCGGGTGATTGCAGTGCAGATTGGAGAACAGTTGCCTCGGATTTGTTGAAGTCGTGGTCTAAAGCAGTTCTCCTGAAGGCGGAGATTGAGCGTGGACCGGGAGGTCCACGCTACAGCCGGCCAGGAGGCCGGCGCTACCAAGTCCTATAACCCTCCGTTTGCGGCAGGACTGGAGGATAACTGTGCTTTGGCTGGCGCGGGCGGAGTCTTCATCTTCGGAATGCCTTGCTGATGGCAGTCTGTGCACTTGACCCAATGGATATTGTGCGCGCTGGCGGCGTTGAAGTAGGTGGTGTCCATCTTCTCTACATCGATTCCGCAATGGGACATTTGCGGATGGCAGGTTTTGCACGATGCCTTGGCGTTCTCATTGTGGCCGAAGTGGCAGGAAATGCAGCTCAGGCCTTCATGCACGCCCATCGGCGTGCGGTCGTCGCCGGAGCCTACCTGCGGACCCCAGTGATGCGCGGCGGCAACGGTTCCGGCGTCGGGAATGCGCGGGGCGTGGCACTGGTAGCAGATGGCTTCGCGCTTGTCTTCGCTCATCTTTACCGGGCGGTCGCCATCATTCAATTTAGGAATGGCAAGCGAGACGGCGGCAAAGTGGATGCGCTCGCGGCGGTCAAAAAAGGCGAGTGAATCGTGAACGGGTGCGCCAGCAACGGAGATGCGTTTGGAGGGCTTGGATTCCTGATCGCCCTGGTAATGCGTCTGGTGGCAGGTTTGGCAGGGCATGGTTGGCTGATCGCTGAATCCATCGCGAACGATATGCCAGGGTCCATGCGCGTTCTGGGGCTGGACCATCTCGCGGATGGAGCCGTCGAAGTGCATGCCATGGCAGCGGAAGCAGTCGTTCATCAAGCGCCGCTCGGAGTTATGCGTGGGGTCGGCAAAGATTTGGCTGTAGGTGGCGCTGTGCGGACCCGCATTCCAGGTGGCGTATTCCTGCTGGTGGCACTTTTTGCAGTTGGGAACCATCTCGAGCACGTCCACATCGCGCAGGCGGAGGGTTTCAGGCACGTCGCCGAAGAGATGTACACGGATGTGGCGCAGCTTGGTGCCCATACTCGCCACATGACAATCCATACAGTCCTGCTTGCGGTGAGGCGAGGAATGCATGGCGCTTACATAGGTGGCCATCTCGTGGCAGTTTGCGCAGCCCTGGCCGTAATGCATGGTGTAGTAATAGGAAGCGCCATAGGTTGCGCTAACAGCAAGCAAGATCATCGCCGCGATGGCGATGGCCGCAAATTTCAAGTAATACTTCATGACCGGAATCCCGTTCCCTTCCAGTTGCGGACTAATGCGGCAGAGGCATAGTAGGCGACAGCCATGATGGTCAGCGCCGGATTGAAGCCCCCGTTGGTCACGTGCACGCTTGAATCGATGACGAAGACATTGTCCACGTCATGAATCTGGCAGTAGCGGTTGACCACCGAGCCATTGGGATCGTCGCCCATGCGGCAGGTGCCGGCCTGGTGAGAGTCGGCCGATACCACATCACGCTTGTTCACTGACAAAGTGGTATGAATCGCGCCCGCTTCTTTGAGCCAGGCTTCAGCTCGTTTGGCCAGCACTTCTCCAATTTCATACGTAAGAGGGTGCACGTTGCCGGAGGTGCGCACGACCGGCATTCCCCACTTGTCGCGCACACTTGGATCGAGCGTGATCCTGGCGTCCGCCGTAGGAATCTGCTGACCCGGCCCATGAATACCGATGGTCCGCTTGTGCCACTCGCGCATGCCCTGCTTGTGTCCCAGTCCCCAGCGCGGGGTGCCTGGAGGCATTCGATCGACCATATTGATGGGAAGACGAATGAACTCATTGTCCAGCATTCCCCCGCCGGGCAGGCCGGGAGTGCCGTGGTTGTAGTCGCAGATGGCGATGCATGCGCCGGGACCTACGTCGTCATAGGTATCGAAATCGAAGTAGCCGGTTGCGCCTGTATATTGATGGCCTTGTAGGTTGCGGCCGACCAGGTCATAACGATTCCCCAAGCCATTTGGGAAGAGGCGGTTTTTGGAATTCAGCAGCAGGCGCGCGGACTCAGTGGCGCTGGCGGAGACGACCACAACGTCTGCAAGCTGCTCCTGGAGGTTACCGTTCGAGTCGAAGTAGGCCACGCCGCGCGCGCGTCCCCGGTTGTCGGTCAGGATTTCCTTCGCCATGCACTCGGTGCGCAATTCACAGTTGCCTGTGTTGAGCGCAACGGGGATCACGGTATTCTGCGTGCCGTTCTTGGCATCCGTTTCGCAGACAAATCCGTTGCACCAGCGGCAGCGCATGCAGGGGCCGCGCCCGTTGTAAGGCACGCTATTGCGGGCCATGGCAATGTGAATCGGGTGCAGACCTAGGCGTCTGGCTGCCGGCTCAAGGATTGCGAACTCTTTGGTGGGCGGCAGCGGCGGCATGGGCAGATCGCGCTTGCGCGGGCCATGGAACGGATCGCCCGAGTAGTCGCCGGAGACGCCGATCTCGTACTCGGCTTTCTCGTAGAACGGCTCCAGGTCGTCGTAGGAGATGGGCCAGTCTTCGAGCGAACTTCCGGCTGGAGCCCCGTATGTTGAGCGCATCTTGAAATCCTGAGGCATAAAACGCCAAGCCTGCGCTCCCCAGCTGAGCGTTCCCCCGCCCACGCAGGCGGCGACGTTCTGGTATCCACTCTCGCTGGGTACTACGGTATGAGCCGCGCCTTTGGCATCCACCAAAACCCTCGGATGGCCCTCATCTTCCGGCCCAAACGCACAGCCCAGCACGGTGACACCTTGATTGCGCAGGTCGTCTTTGCGGCAGTCGTTGGCGGTGTACCACTTGCCGCGCTCCAGGAGGACTACGCTCAAGCCGGCGGTTGCCAGCTCCTTGGCGACAATTCCGCCACCAGCGCCCGCACCCACGATCACGGCGTTCACTCGTTTCATGAGTGTGTGCCTTTCTTCAGGTCATACTGCGCACGGCCGCGCAGAGGCGGCTCATCCAGGCCCAGCATTCGCCAACTGACAGCGTTGCGATTGCCGCCGTGGCGCGGCGAGCCGTAGTAGCCCTGCAATGTGTGGCTGCGCACCAGATTAAAAAAATCGGGATGCTGTTGCTCGATCGCGCTCACCACTTCAAGCTGCTGCGGCGCAGTGAGAGCAGCCAGTTCGCGGCCGAAGCGCTTGCGGCTGATTGCTTCAGCATTCTCCAGGCCGTCGCGATAGGATTCCTGATGACGGCGGAAGTGACGAACGAGCTGATTGTCGATATAAGTAAGCACGCCGGCCTGCGAGGCGCTGGGAAAGTCGTCGGCGGGAATAATCTGATCGCAGATTGCAGTCAGGGTGTGGCCCTGGGCGTCGCTCAAAAAATCCCAGTGCCCCTGCCTGCCCGAGGCGCACCCGACGGCAGCGGCCACGCCTCCCAAGGCTCCCACTGCGACGAATTGCCGCCGCGTGAGAAGGGTGGCTTTCTTGTTCGATTGCATGGTCAAATCCCTTCGAAAAGAACCCACCCCGAACAGGGCTCGCATCGGAATTGCGTAGATATTTGCTAGCCATGCTAGTATGTCAATGCTTCGCTGGTCAAGGTTACGCATCACTTGAATCCGTAAGCCCAGCGACATCACTCAAGCGAAAGGCACTTCAATGCAAAAGGTTGCGATCATTCTTGTTAGCGCGCTTGTCGTTTCGTCGTATACCGGCTTGGGGCAAGGGCAAACACCCCAGGCACCCACAACCATTGTCAGGCCGGTTGAGAGCCAGGAAGTGCTCTTTAATCCGGGTATGGGAATTCAAACCTTTCAGCGCTACAACGGAGACGCGTTGAATGCCGGCGTGAAGTGGTCAGAGGAAGGGCCCACAGCACCGCTCGCGGCGCCTGCCGAAAAGCCGGACTTTCCGCAGGCGACCGTTGCATACGACCGCTGGTTCTGGGAAGCGCTGGAACCCGAGCAGGGCAAGGTTCGCTGGGATATCATCGATCTCGCGCTGGCTGAGGCCAGACGGCACGGGCAGCGGCTCATGATCCGGCTGGCGCCCTACGATCAAAAGCATCCGTTGCCCAAGTGGTATCGCGAATCGGGGGCACGGCGCGGAAATTCGGATTCATCGAAAGATGGGAAGATCTGGCAGCCCGATTTCAACGATCCGCTATACCTGAAGGATTGGAGCGCCCTGGTGACCGAAGCTGGCAGGCGTTACGACGGGCATCCGGACCTGGATAGCGTGGACGTTGCGACCGGCGGCTATTGGGGCGAAGCATGGGCCGGTGGTCCTTCACCCGAGTTCCGTATTCAGAAGCAGTGGATCGACCTTTACCTGAATGCTTTTCGCAAGACTCAAGTAGTGATGAATTTCGATGAGCCCGAAGCCCTGAAATATGCAACCTCGCACGGGACAGGCTGGCGCCTCGATTGCTGGGGCGATATGAGGAAAGGTTGGGGAGCGATGCTGGACCAGTATCCCGAGGAGATTGCGGAGACCGGCATTTATGACGTGTGGAGAAAGGCGCCGGTTTCACTGGAGACTTGCTGGGTGCCAGGAGGGTGGTTTCAGGAAGGCCTGGATGTGAAGTATATCCTCGACGTGGCGTTGAGCTGGCACGTGAGCACGGTGAACGTGAAGTCAACCGCGATTCCCAAGGAGTGGAAGAGCGAGTTCGAGGATTTCGAACGGAAGATGGGTTATCGCTTCGTCTTGAAGCGTGGCGAGTGGCAGACGCAGGTTCGGGCGGGAGATGCAATTCACTTAAAGACCTGGTGGATGAATGAGGGCGTGGCTCCCATTTACCGGCCATTTGTCCTGGCATTCCGCTTCAGCTCGCCGGAGCATTCCGCGGTGGTACGAACGGATGCGGATCTTCGCAAGTGGTTGCCGGGCGATGCGGTCTTCGAGGATCCGGTTTTTGTTCCGGGAGACCTGCCGGCGGGAAATTATCAATTGAGCGTTGCTATTCTTGATCCCATAACTCTGCAGCCAGGAGTGAAGCTCGCGATTGAAGGACGAGGAGACGACGGATGGTACGCGCTGGGTAAGATCAGCGTGAGTCCGGGGTTATAGTTGTTACGTTTCTATCTTCCCGTTCCGCCCACCGTCATCTTATCCAACTTGATGGTGGGCATCCCTACACCTACGGGCACGGATTGACCATTTTTGCCGCAAGTGCCAATGCCTTCGTCGAGTTTGAGGTCATGGCCGACCATCGAAACGTACTTGAGAGCTTCCGGGCCGTTGCCGATCAGCGTGGCGTCGCGCACTGGAGCGGTGATCTTTCCGTCTTCGATGAGGTAGGCTTCTGATGCTGAAAAGACGAATTTGCCGTTGGTGATATCTACTTGTCCGCCGCCGAAGTTGACGGCGTAAAGGCCGCGCTTCACGCTGCGCAAAATATCTTCAGGCGCATCGTCACCCGCGAGCATGTAAGTATTGGTCATGCGCGGCATAGGGATGCACTGGTAACTCTCGCGGCGGCCGGAGCCGGTGTTAGTCGTGTCCATAAGTCGTGCAGAAAGTTTGTCAGTCAGGTAACCGCGCAGCACTCCGCCTTCGATGAGCACGGTTTCCTGGGTAGCTGAACCTTCATCGTCCACGTTGAGCGAGCCGCGACGGCCGGCCATGGTTCCGTTATCCACCACGGTTACCTTCGGGCCGGCGACGGATTGGCCGATGAGTCCGGTGAAGGCCGAGGTTTTTTTGCGATTGAAATCGGCTTCGAGGCCGTGGCCCACCGCCTCATGCAGAAGAATGCCCGGCCAGCCGGGGCCGAGGACCACTTGCATTTCGCCGGCCGGTGCTGGGACGGCGCCGAGCTGAAGAATGGCTCCGCGTGCTGCTTCTCGCGCTAGATGCTCCGGGCTCTTATTCTCCGCAAATTGCTCGATCCCGGATCTGCCGCCGCCTCCCGCTGAGCCCCTAGTCGTAAGCTCGCCATCTTTGGCGATGACGAAGACGTTCAACCGGCAGAGGGGCTGGGTGTCGCTGGCGAAAGCGCCGTCTGAAGCGGCGATGAGAATTCGGCGCAGCTCCTCGGAGTAGCCGGCGCGGACCTGCACGATGCGCGGGTCATAAGCGCGCGCGGCGCGATCGGCTCTCAAAATCAGTTCGAGACGGGCAGCGAGGTCGAGATCGAAGCCGCCCAGAGGAACGGGATAAAGATCGGCCGCGGGCGCCTCCACAAATCCCTGCACAGTTTGTTTGGCAGGACCGGAGGCGATGAGTGCAGCGGTGCGCGCTGCATGGAGCAGGCGCTCAGGGCTTAAATTGTCAGTGTAGGCGTAGCCAGTGCGCTCGCCGGAAAGCACGCGAATGCCGCAGCCAGCGCTGGTTCCCTGGCTTGCGGATTTGACGATCTGCTCGTCGACTCCCAGTGAAGTGGCCGTAACCGACTCAAAGTAAAGATCGGCGTAGTCGCCTCCAGCGGCGAGGGCCTCACCCAGGCAGCGCTCCAGCAGACGCTCAGTGATGCCGAACTTCTCAAAAAAATATCGCCTATGGCCGGGTGAGGGGGAAGCAGCCGGATTGATCATCGTCTTATCAGTTTACGCCGAGCGCCGCACCCTCGAAGATGCCACTGCCATCACCGGAACGGTGGGAATGCGAATAAAGTAGAATCGCAACAATATACAGGCAAAAGAGAACAGGCAGTTCCAGGTTTTGCTGTTGCAAGAACAGTATGGAAAGGAATTTGCTCTGGAGAATGAATTGCCCGATCGCGTGATGCGAAAGGAAAGCGTATGTCCGGCTCTGAACCGACAAGAAATTAACAATGAGAACGGTCAGGGCTCCCATAAGAGCTCCGAGCAACCGGCGCTGCCGATAAACGATCACAACAGCCGGAACGGTAATGAGGAGTATTCTGGCGTCGTAAAAGCGGTGATAAACCGGCATTAATGTAAGTACTGCCAAAGCTCCGATCGAAAGCAAATGCACGTCTGGACTTGTTTTTGTTCGTAGGACCGCCGTGACCAAAGCCGCAAGGAACACTAAACAAACAGCGTAGGCGCCTGCATTAAATTCCCGAGCATTCGTCGAAAAAGCGCTGGTAACTACTTGCAGGTTTGCGAGGTCCAGGGAAGGTTTGTGATTGGGCCTTGGATCATTTACGCCGCCAGGCTCCTCAGTAGCGGATAGATTCGCGTGCAGAACTGAAGTCCAGTCGGCGCTGGATGGACGCATTGTGAGTATCAGGCCCCCGGCCAGAAGAAGAGCACAGGCGCCTGCCATGGCGAGCACTGCGTAGCGCCAATGGATTCTTCTCACCACCAGATAGAGCACGATCAGCCCGCCCATCTGGGGCTTGACAGCAAGGCTGAGCATGAGCAGAACGACTCCCAGAGAGAGGCAACGCTGACGAAGGAAACAATAACATCCCATAACTAACAGCGACGTGGCGAACACCGTCGGCTGACCTATCTGAAGCATTTCTCCGCTCTTGACCACAATGAGCGATACGAGAATTGTGGCAAGCCACCGGTGTGACCGCGGGCTCATAAATAGAACGAGTCCAGCGGAAGCAATAAACAAGCAGCCATTCAACAGGAACCAAAGCGGGCAAACCAGCGGATACGGGAGCAGTGCCAGCGGCGAGAGCACCAGGAATGCCGAAGGTGGGTAAACCGGTACACAAGCTTTCCAATCCGGCACTTCATTGGTGCGGCCGCCGGCTTGAAGAAACTGCTGTTCCAGTTGCGATGGAACGTAGGGGTTGCAACCATGCAGCAGGCATCGCGCTCCTGTGTAAACAGGAATGAAGTCACGTGAGTCATGAAGTACTTTGCGTCCTCCCAGCGTTAAAAAAATGAGAGAGGCGATACAAAGAACAAGCAACTTCAGATCCGGTCTTTTAAATTTCATGGTCCCTCAATTTGCGAAGCCGCAAAAATGAATCCAGGGTTTTTGTGCTCAGTTTACGCCGAGCGCCGCGCCAGCTGGAGTTAACTCAGGCGCGTGCTCCTCGTTCGCTTCACCTGAATCTGCGCACATGTTGCTTGTATTCACTGCATGCAATGCGTTTTGTGCCAAAGCGGGAGACCATACATCCTTATCCACGGGCTCGATAAGCCATATATGCCGATTTCTATAATGGCAAACAAGAGGTTTGTCCGGATCGGACGGATCAAGATCGTGCGCCCATATAATTCTCTGGCTCGGGATATCATAACCGTTATAAACCCATTCCTTGTCGTAATCATGTCCTTGAGGATAGTGAACCAGCACCAGGTGATTTCCTGGGATGCCATCAAGGATTGATGCAACGGACGCTTTCTGTCTCAAGAAATTCATCTCGTACCAGACGGGTGGATGGTATGAAATACCGAGCATCCTAAATACCGGGTCTCGCGCCAATTCCACCGCCGTCGTCAACGCGAAAGACGAGAGACTTGCGAGGACAAGCAACTGGCCCAGGCGGGATTTGCGTCTCCAGCAGCACAGCGCACCTAATCCAATCAACCCGATTGCATAGAGTACCGGAGTAGCCGGAGCATAGTAATGCAGACTCAATGGACTTACAGCCTCCCAGCCCACGAACATGAAAACCAGCATTAAAGCCAACCAGCGCAACTTTCTATTGCGCCAGCAGAGCAACAGCCCCAAAGGCGCAAGCACAAAAGCAGTTCCGCCATAAAATGCCCATGTACCTGAAATGCGAGTTATAAACATCTTGAAGAACCCGCGGACCGTGTGGCTCATGGCATAGGCAGGATGATTGATTTCCTCGTACTGGTTTTTTTGATCGTTGACTATACATTGCCTTGCGCTTGCCACCGGCAGAAAAGCAAACACCGGGGTGCGTTCGTATTGACGATGGAATTCATTATGCGGCAAATCAAACGGCGAGCCTGTAACCCTCCAGTTGTAATAGCCCAGCCATGAGCCTCCAGCAGCCATAATGAGCAGAAATGCAGCGAGTGCCCGGGGCCAATGCTCCTTCCGAGGCATCTTAAAGATTACGATAGAGAGCCACAAGAGTCCTGGAAACGCGAGCAAGAGTCCCTCGTAAGGCCGAGTGATAGCCAGCAAAAAAAGGGAAAATCCAAGCGTGGCAGCGTGCAAAACCGTGATTCGATGGCTAAGGCGAAGTATGGCTCCAACGAAAAGACAGCCACCAATGGCGGTCACTGCACCGCCCCAATAGCTATTGTCCCAATAACTCATCCAGCCGAATTGTATGGCTGCAACGATGCCTCCCAGGAAAGCCCACCTTCGGGGCAAGATTGCGCACAATGCCCAATAAAGAGCAACACACATGACTGCGCAACTTAACATGACTCCGGCAAATGGAAGATGAAATATTATCTGGCCTGCGGCTAACGCAAGTCCTTGCCCCGGAGGATATCTGGACATATAGGTGGGATGAAGCAGCTCGTGGTAAGTCTCAAAGTGCGACCAGAATTGAGGCGTTGGGTTGGTAAGGCGCCCATGCGCAAAGGTATCTGACGCCAGCATGTAACTACGTTCATCGTGTACTGCGGGTACTGGTACAGGTTTTTCATGTAGTAGCGCGAGTCTTCCGCCGAGTGAAAGCACGAAGATTAAAAATGCGTGGACCCAGATATCATGGGGAAGTTTACCAATTATCCTCCAAATGACGGGTCGCAATTGAAAGACTCGCAACAATAAAAAACAGATGGGCAGGCAGATTGCCCAAATAATCAACCTTACTATCAGCCCTCCTTGGATAAACATTCCGATGGACTCCGCTTCGCAACCTATTTTGTAGGACAGTCTATCAGGCCGAACGCGGCCTCTTCCCTAATATGTGTAGCGATCAGCCCGGAGCTGGAATTGGCCTCGAGGGGCGGCTCCGGTTATACTGTAGATTCGGGTAGCAGCCGGGGTGGTGCACTTATTGCTCTGTGGCGGGTCCCGGCGAAGAGACTCGGGTTCCGTGCATTATGAGTTGCGATGGCGGGGTTGAGTCCATAGGCAAAACAGCAGAGAAAGTTTGGAGTGAAGTCATGGCACAGGTATGCGATATATGCGGGAAAGGCCCGCAATTCGGCAACAACATCTCCCACGCGCACAACGTTACGCGGCGCCGGTGGAGCGTGAATCTGCAAGCGGTGAAAGCGCTGGTGAACGGCGCTCCCAAGAAGCTACGGGTCTGCACCAGCTGCATCAAGAGCGGGAAAATCGCCAAGGCGTAGCGGTTGCCCCTGGCTTTGCACCTGCTGAATCTGCGATAAGCGGAGATTTTTACGATGACAAGAACCCCGTCCAGGCCGGACGGGTTTTTGTTGTGCCCGGACGACGCGTGCAAGTTTACGGTTTTTGCCGCGCGAAGGTCAGGCTGGCGGAGTTGATGCAGTAGCGGAGGCCGGTGGGATCAGGGCCGTCAGGGAAGAGGTGACCCAGATGGCCGCCGCAGCGGGCGCAGGTGACCTCGACGCGCCGCATTCCGAAGGAATTGTCCTCACGCTCTTCAATGGCTTTGGATTC
Organism: Occallatibacter sp.; assembly: GCA_049515455.1. GTDB lineage: Bacteria > Acidobacteriota > Terriglobia > Terriglobales > Acidobacteriaceae > Telmatobacter. The sequence continues at coordinate 30,274 of JBEKUB010000002.1, read as the reverse complement.
GGCGGGCAGCATGAAGCTGGGCCAGCCGCAGCCGGAGTCGAACTTGGCCCCGCTCATAAACAGGAGTGATCCGCAGCCGGCGCAGTGGTAGTTGCCGGTCTCGTGGTTTTCAGTGAGGGCGCCGGTAAAGGGCCGCTCGGTATCTTTTTCGCGCAGGATTCGATACTGCTCAGGCGTGAGCTGCGCACGCCATTCTGCATCGGTGCGCACGATTTTCCCTGGCTCGCTCATGGTGCCCCCCATCATTTATCGATTGGATGCCGAGAGCGGACAAAAGTACCGGAAAGCGCCCTCAGACCTCGGCGATCAATTCGATTTCAACCAAAACATCCTTGGGAAGACGGGAGACCTCGACGGTGGTGCGTGCCGGAGGCGCCACACCGTTGGCGCCAAGGTATGCACCGTAGACTGCGTTCATGGCCGCAAAATCGTTGAAGTCCTTGAGGAAGACGGTGGCCTTGATCGCTTGGGCAAGGTTGCTGCCAGCTGCTTCAAGGATTGCTTTCAGGTTTTCAAGGGCGCGGGTGGTCTGCTCCGTGATGCCGCCGGCTACTACTTGCTGAGTCGACGGATCGATTGCAATTTGTCCGGCTGTGAAGACAAGGTTGCCTGCGTGCACGCCTTGCGAGTAAGGGCCGATGGCGGCGGGGGCTTTGTCGGTTGCGATGACTGCTTTGCTCATGAATCGATTGTAATGGGAGAGCGATAAGGGCTGATCACTGAACTGAGTGACGAATCGGAGAGCGCGGTTTCAGCGGCGCTTCAGGGCTTCGAGTTCTTCGAGCGTGCGCGGCCAGTCGGAGCCGAGTAAGCGGGAGAGGCTGCGGTCAGCCAGGACCTTTCCGCCGGTCTGGCAGCGGACGCAGTAGTTGGTTTCGTTGTCGGCATAGCGGATGCGCTGAATGGGGTCGCCGCAACGCGGGCAGGGTTGGCCGAACTTACCATGAACGGCAAACTCCGGTCGGAAGGCGGTTACCTTTTCTGGAAAGCTGATCTCGGCTTCGGCGCGAAGGCGGTTAGTCCAGAGAGTCAAAGTTGAGCGCGTGGCGGCGAAAAGGCGCTCCCACTCTTCGGGCTTGAGCTTGTGGGTTTGGGTGATGGGCGACAGCTGGGCCGCGTGCAGAATTTCGTCGGAGTATGCGTTGCCAACGCCGCTGATGAGGCGTGCATCAGTGAGGGTGCGCTTGAGGGTGCGGTTTTCCTGGGTCAGCGCGACGCAGAAGCCGTCGAGGTCGGTCGAGAAGATTTCGATTCCGCCGGGATCAATGGATTGCATTGCCTCTTCGCCGCGGAAGACGTGCAGGGATGCGCGGCGCTTGCTGCCGGCTTCTGTGAGAACCAGAGTTCCGTTGGGGAAGTCGAAGGCGGCGAGTGCGTTTCGGCCGGCTAGTTTGGCTTGCGGCGGCTTCCAGTGCAATCGGCCGGCAATCATCAGATGGAGCACCAGCCATAGATCATCTTCAACGCCGATGACGATGCGCTTGCCGATGCGGCGGAGTTCGCGGACGGTTTTGCCTTCGACTTCGGCGAGCGGCGGATCAACGGTGCGGAGAAGGAATGCGCTCGCCGTTCGGACGCGCTCCAGCGGCTGGCCGAGGATGCGGGCTTCGAGGGCGGTGATGTAGGCAGCGATGTCGGGAAGTTCCGGCATTGCTTCCAGAGTGAATCATGATTGCGGGATGCGCAAGGGCACCCTTCACAAAATGGGCTTAGGATGGGCACAGGGGCATTTGGAGGGAATCTTCAAGCCCAAGAAGGTGCATGATCTGGTTATTACCCGACGTAATCCGGAATGGAAGTCTGCCTTTCTGAATAAACTGAAACAGCAGAGATTTTGGGAGAACAGGACGGCAAGTAAAGAGCCGCCCAGAAGGGTTCCCTTCGAATTCCGATACAAATTCGAATGCGATGATTCCAGGTGCCACAATCATCAAATGATGATCGAAGATTGGGAACTTGATGCCCTCTATTGGAAATGTGTGGATGAAGGTAATAGCCCAGACGAGGCTTGTCGAAAAGTGAAGCAGAAGTTTCTCGAAGAAATCTGCGGACCCGACAGGGATACACATTTTTATGTGTGCACGGTTCTTGCCCACCCCAAGTCGTGGGTTGCAATTGGCACTTTTTGGCCGAAGATCGCTCAGTATCAGTCCGATATGTTGTCTCTTTTTAATTGATTTTCGTCTTTCGCCTGGGGGGGCGGCTAGTTGATTAGCCGAGTACCGTCCATTTGATGAGATGCCCGCGTGCGCCCTTTGCGGCGTCTCTCAATGTGAACCGCCCCCGCTTTTTTACCGCCCGGCGCCACTTTTTCAAAAAATCCAAAAGTATTACCATAATTTCATGGCCTTCCCAATTAAAGTTTGTGTCGTTTGCTCTGAAGAGTTTGAATTGAGGCCGAATAAGCCCGGGTTCGCCAATCGCTGTCCCTCATGCAGCGAACCCGAAGCAATAGCCCCCGTCGTCGAGCCCTCCGCGAGCGCATTTGACCGCAGGGCCGAGGCGGAAGCGAACGAGGCGCGCCGCAAGGCGATTCGCGATATGCTCTATCGCAGCGAGAGCTGAGGGCTCGCGATGCCGGCATAGAACCGCATAAAGATCGTTCAGTTGACTTTAAGAACAAGCCGAAATTAGACTCAGCCTGCGAGCACTCGAAAGCTTCCCCTCTTTGAATGGCGCGCGGAGGTCCCCATGAAAGCAAAACCCCTCACCCATGAGGATTTGAAACAGTATCAGGAAGACGGATTCCTGCTGGTTCGCGGAATGCTAAGCGCGGAGGAAGTCGAGCTGCTCGGTCGTACCGCGCGGCAGGACCGCATTCTCGATCAGCATGCCCAGGGACGCGCCGACGGCGAGGGCGGAACGGTTCGTCTATCGCTGTGGAACCACCCCACCGACACAATCTATGGCGCCATCGCCCGGGCTGAATCCATGGTTACCCCCGCTGAGCAGATTCTCGAGGGCGAGGTCTACCACTATCACTCCAAGATGATCATGAAGGATGCTAAGGTCGGCGGCGCGTGGGCCTGGCACCAGGATTACGGCTACTGGTATCAGAACGGAGTTCTCTTTCCGCTGCTCACCAGCGCCTCTATCGCCGTCGACCCCGCCACCAGGGAAAACGGTTGCCTGCAGGTGATTCGCGGCTCGCATCATGCCGGGCGCGTTGAGCACATTCTGACTGGCGACCAGGCCGGTGCCGATCACGAGCGCGTTGAAAAACTGCTGGAGCGCCAGGAACTGGTCTACGTCGAAATGGACCCGGGCGACACGCTCTTCTTCCACGCCAACCTGCTGCACCGCTCCGATCAGAACCACTCCGACCATCCTCGCTGGTCGATGATCGTCTGCTACAACGCGGCCCGGAACAATCCTTACAAAGAGTCGCACCATCCCCGCTACACGCCTCTCAGCAAGCTCCCTGACTCGGCCATTCTCGAAGTGGGCGCGCGCCGCTTCGGCGCGGAATTCGAAGACGCGGGATTTCTTGACATGAGCGAAGATCAAAGCGCAGTCAGCCTGAGGAAGTCATGAGCAATTCCGCAACGCACAGCTTAGGCTGTTACATGAATCTCGGTTCGCTCGACGCATCCGTCCGCACCTCAGACGTCTCCCTCTATGCAATCCACGAGGCAGGTTACGTCGGCGTCCAATTCGGCGATTTTCCGCCCGCGGACCGAGTGCAAGCAGCGCGATCTCTAGGCCTGGGCGTTTGCGGCAGCGGAAGAATCAACTCGCCCGAGGAAGCGTCTACCCTCGCGCAAAAGGGCGTGGACAGTGGCTTCGAGTGCCTGACCGTGCATGTGGGCTCGGGCATGGAAGACGACACAGAAGTCGATCGCCTGGCCGCATCCGTCATTGAAGCATCTCAGAAGCATCGCATTCCGCTCTACGTTGAAACTCATCGCGCCACCATGCTTCAGGACATTTGGCGAGCGGTGCAGTTAGTCAAGCGCTTCCCGGAACTCGAAATCAATTGCGATTTTTCCCACTGGTATACGGGCCTTGAGATGGTCTACGGCGGGGTCGAAAAGAAGATTGAATTCATCCGCCCTGTGATTGAGCGCATGGGCGTCATTCACGCCCGCATTGGAAACCCCGGCTGCATTCAAGTGGATATAGGCGATGGAGATTCCGCTCGCCGTCCCTACGTCGCTCATTTCTGCACTGTATGGACGCAGGTGTTTGCAGCCTATCTCAGCAAACCGGGAACGCACAGGTTCTGTTTCGCCACCGAACTGCTCGGCCCGGAGATCTACTACGCGCGCACCTTCAACGGAAAAGAAGAGAGCGACCGCTGGGAGCAGGCTCTGGTTCTGGTCAAGCTGGCAAAAGAGTGTTTTCGCAAAGCTCAGAGTCAGGCGTAAGCGGGGAACAGCAATTACTCCTCACGTCTCCTCCGGCAAATCCGCCGCCATAATATTCATCGGCGTTAGACCCCGCTGCCGCAATGCGCGCAGGCTCAACGAGTCGTGACGCTTGGCCAGACGACGACCGTTGTGGTCCACCACCAGCCGGCAATGGTACCAGCGGGGATTCTGGTATCCCAGCGCCCGATTGAGCAAAATCTGCCGTGCGGTGGACTTCAGTAGGTCAGCTCCGCGCACGACTTCTGTAATGCCCATCGCCGCATCGTCGGCTACGCAGGCGAGCTGGTAACTGGGCACGCCGTCCCGCCGCCACACCACAAAATCCCCAAAATCCCTGCCCGCCACAAACCGCTGCCGTCCCAGGTTCAGATCATCGAACTCCACAACTTCGCCGTCGTTTACACGGAAACGCCAGTTGATTCCATCGGGCGACTCGATCTCGCTCGCGGTTGGTCCGGGCAGTTGCGGAACGTGGCCCTCCAAATGGCGGCAGGTGCCGGGATAGATGGGATCGTCGTCCATCAGGTCCAGTTTTCCCAACGAAATCGACCCTTGCATCGCCATCGAAACCCGTTCATGCGGCGCACCGAGCGCGGATTCAAGATCCTTGCGCGAGCAGCGGCAGGGAAAAAGATGCCCATGCCGCAGCAACTTCCGCCACGCGGCCAAATAAATTGCCCGGCGCTTGCTTTGCACGTAAGGCGCAAACGGGCCGCCCTTATCCGGACCCTCCTGCCAGCGAATCCCCATCCAGCGCAGGTCTTCGATTGCGGCCTCCGCATAAGCTGCGCGGCTGCGATCGGGATCCAAATCCTCCATGCGCATCACCAGGGTGCCGCCCGAATCGCGCGCCCGCTGCCACGCCGTCAAAAACGTGCGCGCATGCCCCACATGCAGAAAGCCCGTAGGCGAAGGCGCAAGCCGCCCGCGATAACTTGAGGTCGGCGTTGGAGACAAACTGGCCATGCTACCCATAAGTCTAGGCAGCAGCACCCACGCCGCATAGGCACAGCTTGATTCCGGTATCGAGTTTGGTTCCTGGCGATTCTGAATCCAATTCTGCTAGTCGGATTCGTCACCGTTGGCGAAACTCACAGCCGGAGAAATTAACTCCCAGGTATTGATGAGACCAGCTGCGGCCAGGCATCCAGTTCTAGTGAAAGCAAGGACCGTTCCCCTTGCACTGTGGAAGCGGCGTGCGCTGGTCCTGCCTCCCACCTTGCGAATCCTGCGGTCCCTGCGCTCCTGCCAGCGCCGGCGGAGCTGGAGGTGCAGGCGGCGCACCCTGCGCTACCTGATCGCTCTGAGATCCCGGCACCCCCGGCGGCTCCAGTTCTCCCTTCGGCCCCGGCTCTCCCTTTGGTCCGTGCTGTCCCTTCGGTGCCTTCTGAGCCGTTGGCGCTTGCGGCGCCATCTGTCCCAGCGCGCCTAGCCCGGCGATGCCCGACAGCTTACCCAGGTCTTCCATGCCGACAGAGCCCAGAATCATCACGATGCTGATCTCCTTGGGCTCAACATCGAAAATGAACAACCCTTCTGACTTGCCATTGACCAGCTTGACCATCACGTCGCTGGACTCGCCGGTCTTGCGGTCCCGGTCCCGCACCAGCGAGGTCCACTGACTGGTTTCGAGGTGCTTGCGCAGTTGATCCACCTGCTCGGCGGAGAATTGCCCCTCCTTCTCGAATTCGTAGGTGCGGATGTAGATCCCGTCCAGTCCATCAATCAAGTGATAGATGGAGGCGGAGTCCTTGTCCTTGCTGTTCATGAATTGGGCGGCGAATCCCAACATATTTTTGTCCAGCGTGACCTCGTCAACGTGTGAAGCACGCGCGGCGAGTTCCTTTTCGGCGAGCGACGGCGCAGGCAACTGTGCGCTTTGCGCCAGTGGGGGCAAAGCCAGCAAGGCCGCACAAGTAACAAAAGCTGCAATTCGATTCTGCATACAGGTTTCTCCTTAATCCCGGTGAGCGTGGTTGTGAGCCGCGAGTTGCCGGTTCATGTGGTTGAGCGCGTGATTAGTGATGCGCAGCGCAGTCATCACCTGCTGGCGGACAGCCTCGCCTTGACGTTCTTTCTCAGCCTCATGCCGCTCATGGCCGCTATAAATCGCAAGCGCGGCCAAAATGCAAAGCGATACCGAAACCAGTGAAGCCGCAAGCCCCCTCCACGCAAACAAAGAGAAGGACCGCTGCTGCGCTGTTCCACGCCGCCGCAACATAATTTTGGCCTTCAATCCCGACGGCGCCATCTGCCGCTCAAAGCTCTGTCGCAGCTCCTTTTCAAACTCGTCCATCGGCTCAAGCTCCACGCACATACTCCTTTAAGGATTCTCCGGCCTTCGCTCGCAGCAGCTTCAGGCCGCGTTGCAGATTGCTCTTCACCGTAGCCAGCGGCGCCTCGAGCGTGGCCGCAATCTCTTTCGGCGTCAGATCCTCCTGGTAGCGAAGAATCAGCGCCGCTCTCTGCGCCTCGGGCAGCGTCGCCAGCAGGCCTTCCAGGCGGGAGCCCAACGGAGATGGTCGATCCTCCAACTGCATGCCGTGACCCTCCTCAATCTCTACCCACAAGTCCATCCGCCTCGCCGTGCGCCGCCGCAGCGCATCCGCCGAGCGGCTCATCGCCACGCGGCGCAGCCAGAAGCGGACGTGATCTCGCGATTCCATTCTGCCCAGATGCCTGTCCAACTCCAGAAAAACGTCCTGGGCAATCTCCTCGGCCAGCCCGTGGTCGCCGGTCATGCGCAACGCCAGCGAGAAAACCATCGACTGGTGCTCGTCCACGAGTTGCTCGAAGTCGGGCTGCCAGTCGTGGGCCATGGGTGCGCTTCTACTCTCTTATCCGCATTAAGCGGCTCTGTTGGATGCAGAGAATACGCAGAAGAGAGAAAAATAGTTCAGAACCAGGGATTTCGGAGGGCACAAATCAATCCTTCCCGTTCAGAACAGTTCGGGAATGGTATGAAACGCAATCCGCGTAGGCGCTGCTTTGAACGCCGTCAGCATCGTCGCCGGGGCCAGCGTGCTCAATCCATATTTATTGTTCAGCTCATCCATGGTCGCCAGCAGTCGCGTCCTGCTCTGTTCGCCCTCTGACCCATCGAAGAGGTTAAGCGAGTGCAGCTGGTCGGGAACCAGCCCGTTCAGATGCACTCCGATAAAGTATGGATGCTCGTATTCCGCACCTGCGGGTCGGCTCGCCCAGAGATGACTCAGCGCCGCAATAAGCGTCTGATTATCCTGGCACTCGCTCAGCTTGATCTCGCCCTTCCATCCCCGCGTGGGCACGCCGAACCGGCTCACCGGCGAACTGTCCCCGCGCGGAACCGCAAAGCCGATGGCCAGCCCAATACTGGTGGCCCACAATTTCTCCGCGCGCAGCCGCATCGCAGCCTTGTGCAACAGCTTGTGCGCCACCGCCCAAGCCTTCTCCTGCGTACGCATCTCCGGCGCCAGCACATGCTGATGGCTCATCGACTTCGCATGCTCGGCCTCATCAAAATCGAAGTCTTCCCCTTGCAGCCAGTGCCACAGCCGCTCGCCCAGCACCGATCCCCAAACCTCGCCGGCATGCTCGCTATCCAGCGATAACAGCTCCTCCATGGTGTGAATGCCCTTCTCGTTCAGGTGCTTCTCCATGCGTGGGCCAATGCCGGTCAGGTCGCGCAGTTCCAGCCGTCGCAACGCTTCAGGCAAAATGTCGAGCGGAAGCGCCACCAGTCCGTCGGGCTTTTCCATATCGCTGGCCAACTTGGCCAGATAGCGGTTAGTCGCAAGGCCGACTGAGCTGCGCAGCGTCTCGCCCACATTTTCCCGGATCGACCGCTTCACCTTGCGCCCCAACTCCATCGCCGCCAGCAGAGGCCGTTCCCGTCCCATCAGCCGGCAGGCCATCTCGTCAATCGACATCACCGCCGTCACGGGCACGCAGCTTTCCACGGCTTCCACGATGCGGTGGTGGTAATCCACATAAAGTTCGTGCCGCGCCTCCACCAGCACCAGCTCGGGGCACATCTTTTTAGCCTCGCCGACCACGGTTCCCGTCTTCACCCCGTAAGCCTTGGCCTCGTAACTGGCGGCAATGCAAACGGTGGTATCGGCCATCATGGGCACAACCCCCACCGGCCGCCCGCGCAGCTCCGGCCGCGCCTCCTGTTCCACTGAAGCAAAGTAGGAGTTGAGGTCGACGAACAGCCAGTTCATCTCCGTGCCCTGAGACCGTTCCCGCCCTGATTCCGGCGCCCCGCTCTCCGGCTCTTTTGGCCTCGGCGGGTCCATCTCCCGCGGCTCTTCCGGCGGATCATTCATGGTGATCTTCGGCTCCGGATTGGAATGGGTAGCCATCTTCGATACAATCTTCGCCTTATATTCTCTATAAAGCAAGCAAAAATTGGCCGAGCAAATGACCCGCAGGGCGCAGTTTCGTCCAAATCAGAGCTGGTTCAACTTTTCCGGGATGTTCAATTCGGTATAGAGTTGTACATTCCAGAGAAAGTAGGGTTATTGAGTATGCAGAGCCTGCTTCAATGGTTCGCGATCCCCGCAAACGCCCTCGCCCTACTGGTGACTCTCGGCGTAGCCATCTTCCTCTTTTGCTGCCTGGAGTGCACGGACTGCCCCAGCCGCGACAAAGACGATATCTTCCGCCACGACGTTAGGTAGCTGCCGCAGCGTTTTTTTACGGGCGGTGGGTCGATTATCAGCAATAGACAATATGAGTGACCCAAGTCTAGATTTTGGAGCAATCTAACCTGGCTTCGATGTTAGATGGAGACGTGTTTAACCGCCCCCCTCACTTAGGGAATCAACTTTTCGATCGTGAAGCTTGCCCTGTTGTATACCCTGAGATTTCTGAAGAGCAGTTTGCTATGCAGCATGCACCGGATCGCTATGCGTCCATAGTTGTAAACTGGGCCGTCGTTTGTGAAGCCGTCATCGGTAAACTCCACCATGATGACTCCATCAATGGCGCCTGTTAGCTTATTGCCAATTTGAAGGAACTGAAGCTTGTGCCACGTGTTCTTTTCAACTGGTGTAGTCAGCGCACTGAACGAAAGTGGATATAGGAATGGATTCTTCATGAGTGCCGAATTAGAGACGTCGTTGCGCATATCGGACATCTCTCTGTAATACTCCCAGTGATAGTTCCGTACGTCCTCCCCATAGACGGTTAGCATCTTTCCACTTGTGCGCAAAGGATAATCAGCCATAAAGTCTTCGCGGTTCATGCCAGACGCCTGGACCATCAATAAACTCAATCCACCCGGCCGCAGCACCTTGAATTCATATTCAACATATAGGTCTCCCTCAAACGGTTTGCCTGACCAGAGATAGACCTGCGAGTCCAGCAAGTGCTCGGTGTAGGACTCGTCGATTGTTTCCATCAACAGGCCTTCGTTGGTCACCTTTACAGCTACCGGATTACCTTGCACATAAAATCCGTCCAGGTCTGATGGCTTATTGAAGTCTACCGATAACTTCTTCTCCCAATCCTTGTCCGGACTCCAACTGAAACTTCCCATTCCCTTGCCGTCATAGGTGCTTATCAGTTCGTCTTCTAGTTTCTGACTGAAGGAGGTCGCTTCCGCTCTAAAGGTGTTGTAGATAGCTTGTGGACTGAGCACAGTATTGTAGAACTCGATTGTAGAAAGACATAGGGCCGGATTGCCTGCATACAGCGATGGCCCAATCGGATCCCTATGAAATTTTGTGGGATAAAACTGGTCCTCTCTCCCAATCAGTACGCCGTTAAGATATAGATTGTATTTGTCTTTGGTGTAATCCCAACTCAATGCAAGCTGGTACCAGGTATTGCGGCGAAAGGTCACGTAGCTCACGCTTACAAGTGCTCGATGGGGAAGATCAAAGGCTTCCTCATAAAACGATCCTTTGGCAAATAGAGCAGTGATGCTTGGATGGGAGCGGGGAGTCCATGCGATCTTGAAGTCTCCGTTTTTGTAGTCCTGCGGATTTGGGCTGTCTGATAGAAAAGGATACGTATAGTAGTTTGGATTGCTCTTTCCCATAAGTGGTTTTGAGTCAAAGGCACTGAGGTCTTCAAGAGGAAAGAACCACAGCGAAACTGTTCCCTGTGGTTCATTTAAAGTGTGCGCCTTCAGTTCCAGGAAAGACCGGATGCTGCTCATGTTGATGCCCCGTCTACCGTCAAGACTAAGGACGCGCGCAGGACCGGAGACGCTTATTGCGGATTTATCGCCGAACGCAAAGTCATTTAAGTATGTGTAAACCGGACGCGGAGCCTCTGCCCGCAAGGGAGCCGCAAAGAACAGAACCAGAACGCCGATCAAGCTCCATGTCGCTCGTGGCCGTTCATTGGGGTTTTCGAAAATTAAGTTACCCTTCACCATGGTCATTAAATTCGCCCTCATCTCTTTAACTATCGACTCGATTGCTAATAGAGGCGGGTGGCCCAAGTTCGAAAAGCAGAAAGAATGGTTGCCCCATGTCTCGATTTTGAGACATGGGATACCACGAACCTCAATGATCCGCCGGCTTCAAATACTCCTCAAACTCTGCCAGTATCCGATTGAACAGATGCGTCCGCACATCGGGACCGGCAATCGAATGCGTCTTGCGTGGGTAAATCTGCAGATCGTAGGGAATCCCGGCCTCGATCAATTGCTGAATAAATTGCACGGAGTTTTCCATGTGCACGTTATCGTCGCCCGTCCCATGCACCAGCAGAAGGTGGCCCTTCAGATTAGCCGCCGAGTTAACCACGGAAAAATCATGATAACCCGAAGCGAACTCAGCGGGCTCACTCATGTACCGTTCGGTATAAACCGAGTCGTAGTCACGCCAGTCGGTAACTGGAGCCACGGCAACCCCGGCGCTGAAGCGGTCTGAATGAGTAAGTGCATAAATCGTGAAACTACCGCCCCAGCTCCATCCCCACCACCCCAGGCGCTTCTTATCCAGTTGCGGATATTGAGCTAACGCGGCGTCCACCACGGTTAACTGGTCCTCTAACTGGATAGGTCCGAAGTTATGATAAGCCGCTTGCGCGAAGGCGCGACCTCGGACGCCCATGCCGCGATTATCGGCGTGCAACACGGCGAATCCATGCTGCGCCAGCAATTCGTCAAAGAGCAGCGCGTCGCCCCAGCGGTTAGTCACCGATTGCACACCGGGCCCGCCATACGGATTCACGATCAGCGGTACGCTGGCCGGGCTTCCACCCCACGGACGAAGACCTGCCCGTGGGGACCCCGGGCTTCCAGCACCCTCGGGAAGCAGCAGCGTGGCGTAGAGCGTGGTCCCATCGTCGGCCTTTACCTCAAGCTGCTCAGGAGCTCTCAGATGGTAAGGCGCCAGTGCATTCGTGTGCCAGAAGACAGTGCACTTGCCGGCAGCCGGGCAAAGTCGCAGTACAGGCGGATCGAGCCGCGTGGAATACTTATCCACATATCCGCCGCCCTTCGGAGCAAAGTTGCCGGAATGAAATCCGGCGCCCGAGCTAAGTTGCCTGCGTTCGCCGTCAAAGTTAACCTGCCATAACTGCTGCTCAAGCGAGTTACCTTCTGTCGACTCGTAGTGAATTATCTTTCCCGCGGTGTCCACGTTGAGAACTTCACCCACTTCGAAGTCACCCTTTGTAAGTTGCCGCGCCAGAGCAGCTGTCGTAATGGCTAACTTCGATGGATCATAACCATAGAGATAGAGATGATTGTGCCCGTCGCTCCAGTTCGTCAGCACGATGCTGCCTTCGCCAACGGAAACATCGTACTTTTCGTCGAAGAACTTATCGTCGCTAAGTTCGAGTACCGCGTGCGCCAGCCCTGTTGCAGCATCGGCAAAATAGATATTCCTGTGCTTGTGATCGCGAGTTACTGTCTCAATCCACACCGTCTTTGCGTCCACCCACCCGAAGCGCGGAATGTAATCCTGCCCCGCACGAATCGGCAACTCCACCCAAACCGTCCCGCCGCCCGCCGCACCGACCACCCCCACGCGGACCTTCGGATTGGGATCGCCGGGCTGCGGATAGCGCTGCATATCGACCGTTGCGTGCGTCGGAATCCAGTCGGTGATGGGATACTCAGGGACCGCCGTCTCATCCATCTGCAAATAAGCCAGCCGAGTCGAGTCCGGCGACCAGAAGTAGTTGCTGCGAACGTCCAGTTCTTCCTCGTAGACCCAATCCACTTCGCCGTTTAGCGTGACCGCGTTAGGCGCCGCAGCCACAGCAACCGCCGCCGCTCCAGGTTCCTTCACCCGCGCAACCGTAAGCCCGTGGTCCCGCAAGAACGAAATGTACTCGCCGTTGGGTGAGAACTGCGGATTGTCCCCGGAGCCCATTCCGCTCGCACCGATCTCGACACCCTTGCCGCCGGCCAAATCGTAGAGCCACAGCCGGCCATTCGAGTCAAAGAGCAGGTGCGCCGAGTCCGGAGCCCAAATGTAGCTGGCCATCTTATAGCGGTCGCGATGGTCGCGGTCGGTCTCGTTGTCGCTTTCCCCCGTGAGAGACGCCAGTTTCTTCCGGCTCACCAGCACATGAGGCTTGCCCGCACCGGATTCCGTCCCCGTCTGCAGGTCCATCAGCTCGCCGTCCTCAAGATAAGTCAGGTGCTTCGCGTCCGACGACCAGGTAAGATCCTCCGGTGGATGCCCGATCATGGGTCCGTGCGCGTAGATCGCTTCCACGGTAAGTGGCTTTTGGGGAGCCTGCGCGTAAACAAAAGCCGCGCTCATAAAAAGTGCCGCCGTCGCTGAAACTAAAAGTGCAACTTTCCGCGTCAAGATGCATTCCTCCGCGAACGGCGCACTCCCCCGCACTCAAACCTTGGAGTTAGCGCACGCGTTCTTCCAGCAAGCAGTGTAAATCACCCGCATTCCCATCTTGCATCCCGTAGCCTTGAGCGAGTATGGTGCGGGCATGAACTGGGCAACTCCAAAAGAACGCAGCCACTTGGGCCAGGCGCGCCGCAAGCAGGTGGGCCGCCAGGAACACAGCACCTTCAACCCCAAAGCCCGAAAGACCCCGCCCCTCGCGCTGCTTCAGTGCTCCATGCGTGGTCGCATCCCCGCGCTCATCCAGCTCAAATACGAGCTCATGGCCGCCACGCCCTTCGGCTACTTTCGCGGCGCTGTGCCTGTGATGGCCGCCGACCTCTCCGCGCTCCCCTCCACCGGCCTCCTCAGCCAGCTCTGCGGTGACGCCCACGTGCGCAACCTCGGCGCCTACGCCGCACCCGACGGCCGCCTCGTCTTCGACATCAACGACTTCGACGAAACCATTCGCGGTCCCTTCGAGTGGGATCTCAAGCGCATGGCCGCCTCCGTCACCCTCGCCGGCCGAGCCATTGGCCAAAAAGATTCCTGCGCCCGCGATGCCGTCGAAAAATGCATTGCGAGTTACTGCTCCCTGATGCACCGATTCGCCCGCATGACCGTTCTCGAGGTTGCCAGCTACCAGGTGCATCGCATCGGTCAGGCCGCACCGGTCCACAATGCACTGCTCCAGGCCGAACGCTCCACGCCGCAGCACACTCTTGAAACGCTCACCGAACCCGCAAAATCAGCCGCGCCTCGCCGGTTCAAACAAAATCCGCCCATGCTCACCCGCGTCACCGGCACCCAGGCCGCATCCGTCCTCGCCTCGCTCGACCCTTACCGCGAAATCCTCCTGCCCGAGCGCCAACATTTTCTCTCCTTCTATCGCCCCGTCGCCGTAGCATTCAAAGTGGTAGGCACGGGCTCGGTCGGCCTGCGCGACTACTGCATTTATTTTGAAGGCAACGGCCCCGCCGACCCGCTCTTTCTCCAGATCAAGGAGGAACCGGACTCGGCTTACACAGCCTACCTCCCCGATGCCCACCCGGCCCGCCACAATGGCCAGCGCACCGCCGAGGGCCAGCGCGCCATGCAGTTTGCGTCAGACCCATTTCTGGGCTGGACCCAAATCCGCGGCCGTCAGTTTCTCGTCCGCCAGCTCAACGATCACAAAGGCTCCATCGACCTCACTGACCTGGCCGGCGGCGGCCTTGAAGCCTACGCTGAAGTTTGCGGCGAACTGCTGGCCCGCGGCCACGCCCGCTCCGGCGACCCGCTCGCCCTCGCCGGCTACTTAGGCTCCGGCGACGGCTTTGCCCAGGCGCTTGCAAAATTCGGCGGCCTCTACGCCGACCAGACCGAAAAGGACTGGGAAGACCTCCGCCGTTCCCGCAAACTCGGAACGAAATCTGTGCCTGGAACCAAGCCAAAAGCCAAAGCGAAGCCAAAAGGCAGGCGCTCCAAGTCAGATAAGCAGAGAAAATAGAAGTCGAACAAGTTGAAAAGTCGGGTGCCCATCATGGCGAGATTTTTGTCGCAAGGATGGGATACCATAGGACCCACCAGCCCCAGCCAAGAGGAACCACCCATGAACCGCCGCACCTTTACCCAAGTCCTCACAGCCGCCGCCCTCGGAGCCGTCGCACCCTCCCACCCATCACCAGCCCAGGCTTCAACCCCGAAGGCCCCACCCTTCCCGCTCTCCGTCATGCTCTGGACCGTCTATGGCGACCTGCCCTTTGAGCAGCGCATAGCCAAAATAGCCGAAGCCGGCTACAACCAGGTCGAATTGGTCAACGAATACCGCGACTGGACCGACGCCGACTTCGCCGCCGCCAACGCCGCCCGCAAGCGTCTCGGCATCCGTTTCGACGCCACTGCCAGCGTGATTCGAGCCCTCGCCAACCCATCTCTCCGCCAGGCATTTCTCGACGACCTGACCCGCGCCCTCAAGTCCATGGAAACCCTCTCCATACCGGCCATCATCATGCTCGCCGGCGACGTAGTCCCCGGCCTCACCCGCCAGCAGCAGCACGACTGCTGCATTGAAACTCTCAAGCGGGCCGTCAAAATCGTAGAAGGCCGCGAGATCGACGGCCAGCCCGTCCGCCTGCTCCTCGAGTGCATTCACCGCGAAGAAGGCCCGCACTTCTACATGACCTCCGCCGACGAAGGCATCGAAGTGGTGCGCGCCGTCAACCATCCCCAGGTCCAGTTTCTCTACGACATCTACCACGAGCAAATGGGCTACGGAAACCTGATCGACAAGTTAGACAAGCACATCGACCAAATCGGCCTCATCCACATCGCCGACGTCCCCGGCCGCCACGAACCCGGCACCGGCGAAATCAACTACGCCAACATCTACCGCAAACTTGCCCAGCTTAACTACCGTCACAACGTAGCCATGGAGTTCATGCCCACCGGCGACCCGGTTGCTATGCTGCGCTCAGCGAAGAGGCAAGTATTAGAGACAGGGACGGTCTAAAGAACTCTGTCTTAGGCCCCGCACTACAATGAACCGGTATGCCTACCGCCGTCCGATCGCACGCTAAAGTTAACCTCGGGCTCCATATCGGCGCGCCGCGGGCGGACGGCTTTCATCCGCTGGCAACCGTCTATCAGACTCTGGAACTGCATGACGTGGTCACCGTTACGGCTCACAGGGCCGCGGCTACCCGGATAAAGCTCACCTCGAATGACCAGCGCGTCCCCACCGATAACCGCAATACCGCCTGGAAGATGGCGGCGCTGGCTCTTGAAGCTCTCGGCCTCACCGCCGAAGTTCAGATTTATATCGACAAGCGCCTTCCCGTGCAAGGTGGCCTGGGCGCAGGCTCAGCCAACGCCGTAGCCGCACTGATAGGCCTCGAAGCCGAGCTGGGAATAGCAAGTCAGCAAGTCAGCGAGTCAGCAAGTCAGCCGGGCGTAGGACAGCCGGGTGGCCCGGGTCCGTGGGGTGGAGATCCCGATTCTGGGACGTGGGATCGCTGGACAGCCCGCCGCCTCGAATTAGCCGCGCAGGTAGGCTCCGATGTGCCGCTGTTCCTTATCGGCGGCATAGTTCTCGGCCAGGACAGGGGCCAAATTGTCTCCGCACTACCCAACCTCGAACCCACCTGGTGCGTCGTAGCCGTTCCGTCAATTGGCGTCTCCACGCCACAGGCTTTTCGCGACTGGGATGTGCTCTGCGCCGCCGAGGGTTTGACCGCTGAGGCTAGTCAAGATAGACTCAAGGGGTTGAGCCGCGCCTATGTCAGTGCCTTCAGGGAATCAATTCCGGAAGGGTGGCAGGGAGCAGGCTCCTCCGGTGTCCTCACACTAGGCGAGGACCTCGCCGGACTCCTCAAGTCCGCGCTTGTCCGCACCGGGATCAGTAGCTGGATCGAGAACGACTTTGAACGCGTCGTCTTTCCCCAGCATCCCTCCCTTGCAGAGATCAAGCGCATTCTTCTGGGCCCCGGCACTCCGGAGGCAGCTCTGCATGCTTCGCTGTCAGGGTCAGGCTCGGCGCTTTACGGGTTGTACCTGACCCGCGAAGATGCTGAAACGGCACAGGTTAGGTTGAAACAGCAGTACCGGGAGACCGAGGTACGGAGCATGTTGACCCGCACTCTGTCGCGCAAGAAGTACTGGAGCGAGATGATTTTGAAGTAAAGGGTTGACAGCCCACCCTTTTTGCAAAGACACTCAGGGTCGGCTGTCATTGCTGGGCGATCGTCTAATGGTAGGACAATGCCCTTTGGAGGCATTTGTCCAGGTTCGAATCCTGGTCGCCCAGCCAAAGTACAGGGATCAGGGATCAGAAAACGCATCGACTGAAAACTGACAACTGAATTTTTACTACTGAACGCAGCCAAAGCAAACCAGCTTGGAGGTATTCGGAAAATGGAAGCGGAAACATTGACGGCAACAGCGGAAGACAAGCAGGACGGCGGGCAGGCCGCGGCAAAGGAAGCAGCGCAGTTTGCGACTACCGACGCCTCGATCAAGGCGAAGGAAGCTAAACCGGCCGCTGATCGCAAGCGTACCCGCAACCTGAGCGAGGACAAGCGCTTCAAGCTCTTCAGCGGGACGGCCAACAAGCCACTGACCGAGGAGATTGGCCGCCACATCGGCGTTCCGGTGGGCGAGGTCAAGATTCAGCGTTTTGCCGACGGTGAAGTTTACTTCCAACTCCTTGAGAATGTGCGCGGGGTTGACGTTTTCGTAGTCCAGCCCACCTGCTATCCGGTGGACCAGAATCTGGTGGAACTCTTGGTAATGATTGACGCGCTCAAGCGGGCCTCGGCGGCCAGAATCACGGTGGTGGTGCCCTACTATGGCTACGCCCGCCAGGATCGCAAAGACCGCCCCCGTGTAGCCATCAGCGCCAAGCTCATTGCCGATTTGTTGACCACAGCTGGAGCCAACCGGGCTTTGTTTGTTGACCTTCATGCCGCGCAGATTCAGGGCTTCTTCAATATTCCCGTAGATCACCTCTTCGCCAGCCCCGTCCTGGTGAGTTACTTCCGCGAGCTTGCACTGCCCAACCTGACCGTAGTTTCGCCGGATGCAGGCGGCGTGGAGCGCGCGCGTTTCTTCGCGCAGAAGATGGGCGCCCCGCTGGCGATCGTGGATAAGCGCCGCACCGACATCAATGTTGCCGAAGTGATGCACGTAGTTGGTGACGTAAAAGGTAAGTCTTGCCTGATAATCGACGACATTATTGATACGGCAGGTACGCTGGTAAAAACTGTCGACGCCCTTTTCGAAGCCGGCGCCGCCACCGTTTACGCTTCCGCCAGCCACGCCGTGCTTTCGGGCCCGGCCATCGACCGAATCGCAAGCTCGCGTCTCGAACAGGTGGTTGTTACGAACACGATTCCGCTGCGCGAGGCGGCACAGAAGTTGCCCAAGATCAAGGTGCTCTCTATCGCCGGCCTGTTAGGCGCGGCCATTGAGAGCATCCACATGGAGACCAGCGTAAGTTCGCTGTTCAATTAGGGGTCAGGGATCAGGTTTCAGGGATCAGTGACCGTGACTACAACCAATGGCCGGTAACAGGTAGACGGCAGGCAGGATTCGGAAGGCAATTTTTCTGACCCCTGACCCCTAACCCCTGATCTCTGGCCACAACAAAGGGAGCGGACCCAAGACGTCCGTGCCCGAAACCAGGAAACGAGAGACCGAATGCCGGAAGTAGTCGTAACCAAGCCCCGTGAGGGCAAGTTCAACAAAAACGCCGCGCGCCGCGTGCGTGTTGCAGGCAAGATTCCCGCCGTGCTGTATGGTTCCGGGCATGACCCGGTGGCCGTCGAAGTGGACCCCAAGCAGATTTCCCGGATTCTCTTTTCAGAGACCGGTCACAACACGATCTTTGACATTGAGGTCACCGGCCAGGCCGCGGCCAAGGCCATGATCGTCGACTGGCAGCGCGAGCCGATCAAGGATCAGTTGATCCACATCGACTTTAAGCGCATTGCCCTGGATAAGGCGCTGCGCGTGAAGGTGCGCGTCAAGCTGGTGGGCATACCGATAGGCGTAAAGACCGCCGGCGGCGTTCTGGACCAGGTGTTGCGCGAGGTGGAAATCGAATGCCTCCCCGCCGACATTCCATCCAATATCACCGTGGATGTGAGCAACCTTGAGATGTTTGAGTCATTGCGGGTCAGCGGATTGCCTCATTCTGATGCCATAAAGATCCTCAATGCACCGGATGCAACTGTGGCGCACGTGATCTCGATCCGCGAAGAAGTAGTCGCCCCAACAGAAGCCGAGGTTGCCGCAGCCGCAGAAGCTGCAGCCGCTGCTGCCGCCACAACCGCCGAACCCGAAGTGGCCAAGAAGGGCAAGCAGGACGCCGAACCGGCTGGTGGCGCGAAGAAGGCCGACTCGGGAGCAAAGAAGTAGCCCTTGGCGGAAGCAAGTCAGTTCGCTCACCCCAGCGAGCGCAAATCGCTCGCTGAGGAATCCGGAGAAAGGACCGGTCCCTTTTTGGTGGTGGGACTGGGCAATCCCGGCCGTGAGTACGAGTGGACGCCGCATAACGCGGGGTTCATGGCCATTGACCGCATCGCCCAGCAAGAGGGGGTTGTGGTTCAGAACCGGCGCTGCCGGGCCGTTACAGCAACCTGCCGCATGGCAGGGCGCGTAGTGGTCCTGGCGAAGCCGGAAACGTTTATGAATCTGAGCGGGCTGGCAGTGGCCGCTCTGGTTCAGGAGTTTGAGGCTGATCCAGCCAAAGATCTGCTCGTCATTTACGACGAGTTGGACCTGACGCTGGGGACCCTCAAGATCAGGGAGCGCGGTTCGCCCGCGGGGCACAACGGAGCCCGCAGCGTTACCGCCTCGCTGGGTAGCCAGGAGTGGTTGCGACTCCGCATTGGCGTGGGACCGGATTTACCGCCGGAGGCCATTCCGGCTATCGGCGGCAAGCGGCCGGGCAGAGATTTTCTGCTCTCGCCGATGCGTAAGGCGGATTTGACGGTGCTGGACGAGGTGCTGAGCCGGGTGGCAACAGCTACGCGGCGCATCCTGGAACAGGGACCGGCAGCCGCAATGAACGAATTCAACCGCCGCGAGAAAAACGGTCAGGCGGATGAGTAGTAGAAGCTGGGAACAGATATCAGCGACTTAGGGACTAGGGACTAGGGACTGATAACTGTCAAGATCGGCCGCTATGGTTTTTGCCGGCGGCAGAGGTTGGAGTCAATGAGGCTCCAGCGGAAAAGGAAACAGGATGTCCCGTTTGTATGAGGTTATGTTTATCGTTCGGCCCGATGTGGCCGAAGAGGATGCCGACAAGCTGATCGCCGGATTTTCTGCTACCGTGACTGGCGGCGGAGGCGTGGTGAAGACGGTGGAAAAAATGGGCCGGCGCAAGCTCGCCTATACGGTGCGCAAGTTCAACGACGGCAACTACGTTCTATTGACCATCGAGGCCAACGGAGCGGGGGTGTTGGAGCTGGAACGCCGCCTGCGCGTCACTGAACCGGTGATCAAGTTCATCACCGTGCGCATCGACGAGGAAGAAAAGCGTCTCGCCAAGGTGAAGGCTTTGCGCGGCGTCCGCCGCACTACGACACCGGCCGTCTCAGCCCCAACCGCTGCGGCGCCCGTGGAAGCTCCCGTCCCGGCGGAAGTTGCCGAACCGGTTCAGGCCAGCGCTTAGCAAGCTTGAAAACGAATCGCCGCTGCCGGCCCTTTGCGGGGTCAAAGACTGCGGCCCGATCCAGCGTCCCGAAGCTCTTGAACTTGAGCGAGCGGGGCCAAAGAGAGTGAAGAGGAAACAGCATGTCTGATGAACCTGAAGTAAACGCGCCGGAAGAGGGCGCAGCACCGCAAGCCACGGCTGCACCGGACGCGGCGCCGAGTTCCGGCCCCGGTCCCGGTTCCGGTCCTCGCACCGGCGGACGGCCCGGTGGACCGGGCGGACGGCCCTCAGGCGGGCCCGGCGGACGGGGAAAGTTCTTCCGCCGCAAAAAGGTCTGCAAGTTCTGCACCGAGAAGATTGACGCGATTCCCTACCGCGACGTAAGGCTACTGCAAGGATTTGTGGCTGAGCGCGGCAAGATCGTGCCCCGGCGGCTCACCGGCGTTTGCACCAAACATCAACGCCGTCTGACCCGCGCCATCAAGCAGGCCCGGAATATCGCCCTGCTGCCGTTTGCCACGCGGCACTAGGAACTGTGACGTTGTGATTCTTTACGCGCCCATTTATTTGGGTGCCCAGGTCTTCCGCCGCCGCGGACCGCGGCGGAAGAGACCTGGGAAAGCACGAATCCTCGTGGCACAACTTTAGCTGTGTCCTTGCAATGGCACACAACAATGGGGGCGTCGGCCCCCGAGGGTCAGGGCTGATTCAAACCGCGTTTACGTGACGCATCATGCCGATGCTCTCGCCCCTAAAGAAAAAACCGCCCACGGCGGGGGAGAATTCGAAATGGAAGTAATTCTGAAGGAAGACGTAGCCAATCTGGGCCACCGCGGCGATCTAGTCAAGGTGGCGGAGGGCTACGGACGCAACTTTCTGCTGCCGCGCAAGTTGGCAATGCAGGCTACCCAGGCCAATAAGGACGTTGTCGAGCAGATGAAGTCCGCCGCTGCGCGCCGCTCCGCTACTGAGAAGGCGCAGGCCGAGCAACTAGTCATCAAGCTGGAGCCGGTTGTGCTCAGCTTTACCCGCAAATCTGGTGAGGCGGGCCATCTCTTCGGCTCCGTTACCTCGGCCGATATCGCCAGCGGTCTTGAAGCCAAGGGCTTTGAGGTTGACCGCCGCAAGATCCAGTTGGAAGAGCCTCTCAGGAGCCTGGGTGAGTTCAGCGTGGCCATCAAGCTGCACCGCGAAGTCATCGCGCACGTGAAGGTCCAGGTCCTCGACGAAGTTAGCGTGGAAGCCCCGGCAGCCGAGCCTGCCGCCGTGGAAACTGCCGCAGCCGAGTAGATTTACCCGCACCCACACCGCCTCTCGGTTCGCTGACGGGCGGGTGTGTCTCTGGTATCAAGCTCAATTGATGACTCTCGGAGTCGCGTTTGAGTCCGCGGCGTTCTGCGAGGCGTCATCGTGACCAAACACTGCGCACATTATCCCCATCGTTGAAGCAACCCAAGGGATGACCTCGGCGCATATCTCGTCTGCCAGTTGTGGTGAGGACAGATTCTTTGAAGGAAGAAAAACGGGAGCACCGTCATCACGAATGACAATGTTCCAACGCGCGCTGAATGGATCGCCGTGTGTTGCGCTATTCAATTCGTGCGTGAAACCCTTCATAGAAGCATACTTGTCATTCAGAATTGCATGATTTAGGTATTCCACCATCTTTTGAAGGTTGGGCCGCTTGTTGTATTCCCACCCGTCATCCCAAACTTTCAAGCCTTCTTGATTATTGAATAAGTAGAGTATTGTGACAGCACGTTCCGTAAGCGGGCGCACCAAAACCTTTGCGCCAAATAGGTACCCTTGGCGGATTAGCTCTCGGGTTGAGAGAGCCAGCGAGATTGTTTGCGGTACAAGAATGCAAAGTGCATTCTGAATACTCGATAGCGGACGACCATGAGTCGTCGAGGCACATTTCGAATTCAACTCCATGCAAGAGCAAATGAGGTTATCGAATTGGAATAGTAGCTCTCGTCCCAAATAGGGTTCATTACCTGGCGTAAAGACCGGCGATGACATTTGGACCCTCCATCATGGATTGAGTATATTCACCGCTTCACCTATGAACCATTTACCATCGCCAGCGGCTGGCTGCGATCTGTGCGTGGGGGCTTTACTTACTGCCGCAGCTCCACAAGCGTTGCGCCCTGGCCGCCTTCGTTTTGCGGAGCTTCAGCGAGGCCGGCTACGTGGGGATGCCCCTTCAGAAATTCGCGCACTCCGCGGCGCAGGATGCCGGCGCCGTGGCCGTGAATGACGCGAATGCGCGGGAGACCGGCGAGGAAGGCGCGGTCAAGATACTTTTCCAAATCTGCTGTTGCTTCATCCACGGTGCGGCCGATGAGGTTGATCTCCATGCGCATATCGTCAGTGTTGGCGCTGGTGACGGTGACGTGTACGTTTTTCTGCTTGCGGGCGGAAGTGAGTGGGTTGTCTTCCGCACTCGTCCTTGAGTCCGCCGTGCGAATGACTTCAGCGATGTCGTCGCGCTTGATGCGCATCTTGAGAGGACCGAGGGCTACTTCGAATAAGTCTCTTTCTACTTCGCGCTGTACGACCGCAATTTTATTCATCGACTTGAGACGAACCTGGTCGCCAGCCGAGACGTGCTTCACAATATGCGGCTGGGAGTCGGCGTCGCCTTGATCGGCTCCGGTGCGGTGGGCGACTACGGTCTGGTTGAAGCTCTCCTGAAACTCGCGGCGCAGGCGGGTGATGCGGCGCTCGGCCTCTTTCGATAACTTCTGCTGACCAACGCGATCTTCAATAGCCTTCACCGTCTCCCGCATCTGGAACTCGAAGTCCTTGACCAGTGAGGCTAGTTTGCTTTCCAGGTCGCGGGTGCGGTTGCGCAGCTCCACGTCGCCCTCGCGCGCGAGGCGGGCTCGCTCCTGGTTGAGCGCGTATTGCTGCTCGCGTGCGTTTTTCTTCTCGACTTCGAGTTCGGCAAGCTCCTTATGCAGTTTGTCGAGGAAGCGGGCTATATCCACCTGCTGCGAACCCAGACGCTGGCGCGCGGCGACGATGATACTTGCGTTCAAACCCAACCGCTCAGCGGTCTGAATGCCGGCCGACGCGCCGGGCACTCCGAGACGTAGCTGATAGTTGGGTGCGAGGGTCAATTCATCCACGCCTGCCGCGGCGTTGAGCACTCCGTCCGTGTTGGCCCCGTAGACCTTGAGCGAAGTGTGATGCGTGGAGATGAGCGTCCAGGCGCCCGCCGATAAAAAATGGCTGGCGATGGCCACGGCCAGCGCGGAACCTTCTTCAGGATCGGTCGCGGAACCGAGTTCGTCGAGGAGCACCAGGGAATTCGCATCGGCAAGGCGGGAGAGGCGATCGAGGTTGGTGATGTGCGCGGAAAAGGTGGAGAGTTCCGCCTCGATGGATTGCGCGTCGCCAATGTCGGCAAGGAACGCAGTGAAAATCGGGAAACTGGCGGCTGTGGCGGGCACAGGCAGTCCAGCCTGGGCCATCATTGCCAGCAAAGCCGTTGTCTTGAGCGTGACCGTCTTGCCGCCGGTATTGGGGCCGCTAATGATGAGCTGGCGTTCTTTGGCACTGAGTTCGAGAGTGAGAGGGACGATGCGGCCTCCGGTTGAGCGCAGATGCCGTTCGAGAAGTGGGTGGCGCGCTGCCTCAAGCAGCAACCGATCCGGTCCAAGAGAAGGCCCCACGCAGTGGTAGTCGCGGGCAAAGCGGGCGCGGGCCTGGAGGCTATCGACCAGAGCAAGCACGCGCGCGCCTTCTACGAGGCCAAGTGCGTAGCCGCCGACCTGGCGGGTGAGCGCGACAAAGATGCGATGAATTTCGGCTTGCTCTTCTTCGATGAGGCGGACTAGCTCGTTGTTCTGCTCGATGGTCTCCAGCGGCTCAACGTAAACCGTCTGCCCGGAAGAACTGGCGCCGTGGACCACGCCGGAGATGCGGCGCTTAAGCTCTGCACGGACAGGAATAACGAAGCGGTCGCCTCGGATGGTGATGAGGTCTTCCTGGGTAGAGCCTTCCTGGGTGAGTTTGCGCAAGGCGGCGCGAAGACTATCTTCGATGACCCGCTGTTGGCGCTCCTGCTCACGGCGGATGCGGTTCAGTTCGGGTGAAGCGTTGTCGGCGAGAGAGCCGTCGGGTTGAATGGTGCGCTCGATCGACTCGGCGAGCGGTCGCAGGCTCGTTGTAAGTGCCGATGAGTGCGATGAGAGGCCGGGGAGTTTGCCTACCAGACGTGCTGGAGGCGATTGCAGCAGCGATTGCCAGGAGGCGACGTCGTTGGCCAGACGGGCTACGGCCTGAAGTTCTTTTGCTTCGAGGGCAGCGCCGGGAATTTTGGCTTTGTCGGCTAGTTGCGTGGGGTCGAAGAGGCCGCCGAGAGGGATGGAAACCTGCTCTTCGAGCAACAGGCGGACTTCGCCGGTGAGCTGATGCTGGCTGGCGATCCACTCCTCGTCAGTAGAGGGTCGTAGATCGAGGATCGCGTTGCGGCCGACGGGTGAGGCGGCAAAACCGGCCACCAGCGCCAACAGCGGCTCCCACTCGAGAGCGGCAAAGTCGGCGTGCTCCACAGGTGACGGAATGGGATCAAGGAGAGGCATCTTCAACAACTATCTTAGCTGTTTCGAAAAACTTCATGTGGAGTGGATTGCGAACCCAAGTCCCAGAAGCGGGATCTCCACCCCACGGACGAGGACCTATCCGTGGGGACCCCGGACCTGGGGCACCCGCGCTAGATAGATTAACGAGCCAAAAAGATAACCGCAGGTACTTCGACTTCGCTACGCTACCGTCAGGATGACAGCGCTATGGGGGATTTTAGTTCGCCTTCCCAGCGGGCGACTACTGCGCTGGCCATGCAGTTGCCGATCACATTCATGGCGGTGCGGCCCATATCCATGATTGTGTCTACGCCGAGAATCATCAGGATGGCGGTGGTGGGAATGTGGAGCGAGCTGGCTGTGGCGAGCAGAACGACGAGAACCGCGCGGGGCACGCCGGCTACGCCTTTGCTGGTGAGCAGTAGCGATGCGAGCATGACAATTTGCTCGCCGAGCGAGAGGTGAATACCGGCCGCTTGCGCGGCGAAGATTGCGGCCATGGAGAGATAGAGGCTGGAGCCGGTCATGTTGAAGCTGTAGCCGGTGGGAATGACGAAGGAGACGATCCAGCGCGGCACGCCAAACTCCTCCATGCGCTCCATGGCCAGCGGCAGCGCGGCCTCTGAGGTGGTGGTGGCAAATCCGATTGCAGCGGGCTCGGCGATGGCGGCTAGAAAGCGTGCGATAGGGATGCGGGCGACGAGCAGAATGGGGGTCAGCACCAGCAGAATAAATGCGACCAACGCGGCGTAGTAAGTTGCCACCAGTTTGACCAGCGGCAACAAGGTGAGCAGGCCCATGCCGCCCACGGTATAGGCAAGCGCAGCGCCTGCTGCAATTGGCGCCATATACATAACGATGCGGGTGAGACGAAACATGGTTTCAGTCAGCGATTGGAGAACGCTGACCAGTGGGGAGCGCTTCGGCTCGGGCATGGTGGCCAGGGCTGCACCGAAGAGGAGCGCGAAGATGGCGACCTGCAAAATCTGGTTCTGCGCGACGGCTTGCGCGATGTTTTCAGGGAAGACATTGAGCAGCACATCTTGCCAGCCAGACGAATGCGCGGCAGGCACGGCGGCCTGAATGCTGGCCGGCAGCAACACGCCCACGCCGGCTTGCGAAAGATTAATTGCTATGGCGCCGAGGATGAGGCCGGCTGTGGTGACGAGTTCAAAGAAGACGATGGACTTGAGGGCGACGCGGCCTACCCCGCCAAGCCGATTGTGACCCGCGATTCCGGTGACGATCCCGCCAAAGATGAGCGGCGCAAT
This sequence comes from Occallatibacter sp., assembly GCA_049515455.1. GTDB lineage: Bacteria > Acidobacteriota > Terriglobia > Terriglobales > Acidobacteriaceae > Telmatobacter. The sequence goes on along the minus strand of JBEKUB010000002.1, from coordinate 4,111 downwards.
GATCATGCGAATGAGGCGGAGAAAGAGATCGGCGAGGAAGTGAGTTTGCGCGGCGAATTGGGGCGCATCCACGCCTAAATCCGCTCCGGCGAGCATGGCAAAGAAGGTCCACACGAGCAGCGAGCGGCGGCGGACTACGTAGGGAACGAACAATCCGAGGCCGGACCAGCGAAGAGCGGCGGCAATTTCGGGGCGAGCGTGGAGGAGTCCGGCAAGCAGCCCGGTTGCAAACAACACAACGGCTACCGCAACGAGAGCTATAAAGACAGCACGCCGGGATTGCGGAGAGTTGGGCGCGGCGTTGAGCATTGCGGAGGTACCTTGCGGCTTCAAGGTTTCCATTATCCTACGACGGCGCCCTGGACTGCTCATTTGAAAGTTCACGCGCTATTTCGATTGAATTCAGGACTTTGAATCAGTTGTTCCAGAGGTCGGCGCCGAGCTTGATGGAGGTGCGGCAGCAGGTGTGCTGGACTTGCTTTCGCCTGAATTAGTGGACGGCTTGCTCTTCGCCGTTGCGGCGGATTTCCCTGATTCTGAACCTGAGTCGGAGGCTGGCGCACTGCTCTGGGATGGGTAGTCGTTCACATACCAGCCAGCGCCTTTGAAGTGCAGTCGTGGAGCGGTCAGCGGGCGCTCCAGCAGACCGTGGCACTTGGGGCACTCTAGCTCAGGATCGGAAGAGAAGTGCTGGATCTTTTCAAAGCGGTGGCCACATTGGGTGCAGCGATAGGCATACAACGGCAAAGTTCTTACCCCTTTCAGGGTGATAATGACCCTCTATGCCTATTGTATCGGCAGGGCGGAAATAGTATGCAAAACCGCGCCGCCCTGCCTCGATTTGTTGTGCCCCGACTCGACTTTACTTCAGGAACAGGAGAACCGAGGCGCTGTGGTTTTCCCAGGTCAGGGTCAGTTTTGCGATGTTACCGCTGCCGCCGAAGGGTTTGAGGGTATATTTCAGTTCCTCCACCGGTGACGGCGGGGTATCCATGGCCATCTTTGCACGAACCAAATCCTGCGTTGGATCGTAGGTCAGTCCTCCCTGGCCGGTTTGCTTGTTGACGATCAGCACCCAATGATCGGGGTCGGAAATATCGACGTAGAGGCTATACGAGCCCTTTGGCAACCGAACAGCGGGGTTGCCCACATCGAGGTCGGCATCGGTTTGCAGAATGGTTGCCGCGTTTGCTCCGGCGCGCCAAACGGGATAGGTTTTGTCATGGCCGATGAGACCGTCCTTGGTGAAGATGTGTCCGGCGCGGCCGTTGACCCTGGGCGAGGAGTAAATGATGGTGATGATTTTGCCGCCGATCGTCGCGGACTCAGTGGCAGCGGGGCTTTTTGGCGGGGCCTTCGGCGCGGTTTGCTGAGCGGCAAGTGTAGCAGCTGCGGCGAGAAGGGTCACACAAACCAGGAATCTCTTCATGACGATGATTTCCTCCGGGGCGGAGCGTTTTTGCTTATTCACGGCTCCTACGCGTCGATTGTCGCACCGGGCGGTACGGTTGGGGAAGCGGCGCCTGGGCGGACCGGATTGCGGGGCGATCAGGCTGCTATGATTACTCGGAAACTGATCGTGCCTGCCTGACCGTGGCGGACGAGCTTATAACCCTACAAGGAGTTTAAACGCGATGAAAAAATCAATCACTTTGCTAACTTTACTCGGTATTGCGATCGCACTGAGCGCTATTGCCCCGGCACAACAGAAAAAGATCTATCCCGATCGCTGGGTTTACTCCGGCGCAAACATCCCAACCGATAAGGACGCGGATGCGCTGATCGATCTTATCCGTACCGCGGCGGCGCACGGTTTCAACGGCATTGTTCTCTCTGGAGTAGACCGCATCAGCACGTTCACTCCGGAAGAACTAGCACGCCTGACGAAGGTGAAAGAGGCTGCCGATGCGAATCACATCGAGATTATTCCCTCAGGATTCAACACCGGTTACGGCGGAGCCATTCTGCTGCATGATAAGAATCTCGCCGAAGGCCTGTTGGTCGAGGATGCGCTCTTTGTCGCCAAAGGCGGAAGCGCGCAGTTTGTTGCGGACTCGCCGGCGAAACTGGTGAATGGTGACTTCGAAGAGTACCAGGGAAACCGGTTCAGCGGCTTCACCCTGCAGGATGAGCCGGGAAAGAAGACCTTCGTCGATACCACCGTCTCTCACTCCGGCAAGGCTTCGCTGCGCATTGAGAATTTTGCTGAAGCCTCTAAGCCCGCGGATACGGCCATGAACCCACAGGAGCTCGCTGGACTGAAAAATCCTGCGCCGGCGGGCGTGGCGCGGGTGGCCCAGGAAATTCGTGTCAAGCCGAACCACTGCTATCGCGTCAGCGCGTGGGTAAAGACCGAAGGTGTAGAGCCGGACGGGCTGTTCAGCATCAAGTCGTTTGCGCCTGACGGGCGCGACCTCAGCCCCTTCGAGCCGCCTGCACCGTCGCCCACCTCCGGCTGGAGAAAAGTGACCACGGCGTTTAACAGTTGGTATGCCGACCGCATCGAGTTGACCTTTGGCGTCTTTGAAGGCGTAAAGGGCAAGGTCTGGGTAGACGATGTTGAAGTGGAAGAGGTGGGCCTGATGAACGTTATTCGCCGCGACGGCGCGCCACTGACGGTTCGCGACGAAGCCACGGGAACAGTGTACACGGAAGGCAAGGATTACGCACCGGTCAGCGACCCCAATCTCGACTTTCATTGGACCCATGCGATGCCGGCGATTCAACTGCTGCCCGGCGGACGCATCCACGACGGCGCGCGGCTGCGCGTGAGTTATTATCACGGCGTAACTATCTATAACGATCAGATTCCAATTTGCCCGTATGCCGCCAAGGTTCGCGAGATATGGAAGCAGCAGTTTCCGCTGATTGAAAAGTACCTGGCTCCGAAGCGCTATTTCCTCAACGTCGACGAGGTTCGCGCTTTCAATCGCGATGAATCGTGCCTGCACGAGAAGAAGTCCGCGGCGGAAGTTATCGGAGATACCACGCAATGGCTCTACGACCAGGTGCATGCCGTCAACCCCAAAGCGCAGGTACTGGTGTGGTCGGATATGTTCGATCCCAACCATAATGCGGTAAAGCAGTACTACTTTGTCGACGGCTCTCTCGTCGGCACCTGGAACTATCTGCCCAAAGACATTGGAATCATGCTGTGGTATTTCGAAAAGCGGAAGGAATCTCTCGATTTCTTTTCCAGCCGCGGCTTCAAGACCTTTGCGGCTGCATACTATGACGCCGACACCCTTGAAGAAACCAGGAAAAACGCGGAGGGATGGATGGACGCAATGGACACCACCTCCGGCGCCACCGGGATCATGTACACAACCTGGGGTAGGAAGTATACGTTTCTGGCGCCGTTTGGCGATCTGGTCTCCAAACGCCCCTAAGGTAACAGCATAACTAACAGATGGGACAAGATGATTAAGTTACTGGGTTACTTTGTTCTGCTGGGCGTAGTGATTGGAGCTGTTCCGGTTACCGCGGCCCAGCAGAAAACTATCTATCCTGACCGCTGGCTTTACCTCAACATGAAACTCGAGTCCGACAAGGATCTTGAGCAGATGTGCGAGCTAATTCGTACAGCGGCCACACACGGACTAACTGCGATCGTGCTGCCTGGGATGGACAGTCTCAGCATAGCTTCTCCTGAATATTTGGCGCGCCTCGTCAAATTGAAATCGGCCGCCGATGCCAACCATATGGAAGTGATTCCCGAAGGGTTCGGCATCAAATACGGCGGTGCGCCCCTTGAGATCGATAAGAATCTCGCTGAAGGCCTCGCGGTGAAGAACGCTCTTTTTGTCGCGAAGGGAGATACAGTGAGTTTCGTCGCTGACTCGCCGGAGAAGCTCGAGAACGGCGGTTTTGAAGAGTTCGATGGCAACCGGTTCAAAGGATTCACTGCACAGGACGAGCCGGGAAAGCTGACCTTTGTTGACACCAGTGTTTCGCACTCCGGCAAAGCTTCACTTCGCATTGAGAACTTTGGCGAAAGAAAAGCGGTAAAGCCGAGTCACTCTGTTACTCCTTTGGATGCTTCAGGACAGAGAGATCAGGCGATGGATGGAGTTGCGAAAATTTCCCAACAGATTCGCGTCAAGCCTTACCG
>JBEKUB010000001.1:0-231163 GCA_049515455.1 Occallatibacter sp. | reverse complement strand
TTGCCGGTGACCATACTGCGAGGGATCACCCGTTCCCATCCCGAACACGGAAGTTAAGCCTCGCTGGGCCGATGGTACTGCACGGGCGACTGTGTGGGAGATTAGGTGATCGCCGGCAATTAATTCTGACAAAAGGCCATGCCCACAAGGCATGGCCTTTTTGCGTTATAGCGTCGATTTACGAAGTCTGCCTCTTCATGTAATAATTGCTCATTCCCAAATTCACAAGCGGCAGGTACCGATGAGTATTCGTCTATCTAATGGCAAAGAAATCCCTATCGAGATGCATAAAATCCGCATCGTGCAAAAAGTAAGATTGGCCCCGGTTCGCGAGCGGCTCCAGGCGATGGAAGCAGCGGGCTACAATACATTTCTTCTTCGCACCCGCGATATTTTTCTGGATATGTTGACCGATAGCGGCACCAATGCCATGAGCGACAATCAGCAGGCATCCATGCTGCTGGCCGATGATGCCTATGCCGGGTCGGAGAGTTTTTACAAACTGGCGGATGCGGTGAAGGAGATTCTCGGCTACGAGTATCTGCTGCCGGCTCACCAGGGACGCGCTGCCGAGCACCTTATTGCCAAGACCTTTGTCAAGCCTGGCACTTATATCCCAATGAATTATCACTTCACCACCACCAAGGCACACTTCAACCTGATGGGCGGAACCGTCCTCGAGTTATTCGGGCCGGAAGCACTCAATACGCAGAGCAGCTATCCGTTCAAGGGCAATATGGACCTGGGGCGGCTGAAGGACGCGATCAAAGAGTATGGCGTCGACAAGATTCCATTTGTGCGGATGGAAGCGACCACCAACCTGATCGGCGGGCAGCCCTTTTCACTGGCGAACATGCGCGATGTGAAGGCGCTGATTGCGCCGCTGGGTATTCCACTGGTGCTCGATGCCAGCCTGATTTCGGAGAACGCATATTTCATTCGCCAGCGCGAAGTGGGATACGCAAATTCGACCATTCGAGAGATCATCCTCGAGATGATGAAGCTGGCTGATCTCACCTATCTTTCAGGGCGCAAAAGCTGCATGGTTCGTGGCGGCCTGATCGCCACCAACCGCAAGGATTTATATGAAGCGATCCGGCCCTGGCTGCCGGTGTATGAGGGCTTCTATACCTACGGCGGAATGTCATCGAAGGAGATCGAGGCGATGGCGGTTGGCATGCGGGAGATGACAGATCTGGAGGTCGCGGGTTCGTCGGCCGACGCTATCAAGTACTTTTGCGGGCGGCTGATTGAGAACGGGGTTCCGGTGGTCACGCCTCCGGGCGGACTAGCTTGCCATCTGGACGCCGGGCGCTTTGTATCGCACCTTCCGCAAACCGATTATCCGGCTGGTGCTCTTGGCGCGGCAGTATTTATTGCATCAGGCATCCGCGGCATGGAACGCGGAACGCTCTCGATGGATCGCGACGAAGATGGCAACGATGTGCCCTCGGATATAGAACTTTTGCGCCTGGCGGTGCCGCGGCGCGTATTCACAATGTCGCACTTCGAGTATGCGACCGATCGCCTGAAGTGGCTTCATGAACACCGCGATCTCATCGGCGGCCTTGAATTCTATGAGGAGCCACCGATTCTTCGCTTCTTCGGCGGAAAGTTGAAACCCAAGAACAACTGGGGCGCCAAATTGGCGGAGGCTTTTGAAAAGGACTTCGGGCCTGAGTGCTGATCGTCGTTCCCACCCGAGCGACAAAAACGTTACGAGCGTGTGGTGCCCGCAGGATTTGAAGTATTCGTACTCAAGCAAAAGGCCATGCCCCTTGGGCATGGCCTTTTGCTTTCAACTGGTCAAGCTTACTTTGCCTTTGGTCCGGCGGCGCGTATTGCTTCCGAGGCGTCGAACTGCTGGAAGTTTGCTTCGAAGCGGGCGGCGAGATCGGCGGCGGTGCAGTCATAGTCCTGCTTGTCGGCCCAGGCGTTGCGGGGATTGAGAACCTGCGCCGGTACGTCGGGGCAATGTTCCGGAATGTGCAGCCCAAAGGCCGGCTCGGTGACGAACTTTACCTTCTCCAACTGACCTGAGAGAGCGGCACGGACCAGGGCGCGGGAGATCATGATGCTCATGCGCTCGCCCACACCGTATTTTCCGCCGGACCAGCCTGTGTTCACCAGCCAGCAGGCGGCCTTGTGTTCCTTGAGGCGCTTGCCCAGCATCTCCGCATAGACGCGCGGGGCCAGCGGCAGGAACGGGGCTCCGAAGCAGGCTGAAAATTCGGGCACCGGCTCACGCCCCATACCGGATTCAGTTCCGGCCAGTTTTGCCGTGTAGCCGGAGAGGAAGTGGTACATGGCCTGCTCGGGGGTGAGGCGGGCGATTGGCGGCAGCACTCCGAAGGCATCGGCGGTAAGAAACATCACGTGACGCGGATGTCCGCCCACTCCGGGAATCACCGCATTTTCAATAAAGCTGACCGGGTAGGCTGCGCGTGTGTTCTCAGTGAGTTGGGAGTTGGTGTAGTCGGGCTCGCTGGTATCCGGATCGAGAATCACGTTTTCAAGCACCGAGCCGAAGCGGATGGCGCGGAAGATCTGCGGCTCATTTTTGTCGCTCAGGTTGATGGTTTTCGCGTAGCATCCGCCCTCAAAATTGAAGACCCCGTTCGAGCTCCAGCCATGTTCGTCATCGCCGATCAGGCGGCGGGAGGGATCGGCGGAGAGGGTGGTCTTGCCGGTTCCGGAAAGACCGAAGAATAAGGCGGTTACGCCATCTGCGCCCACGTTGGCGGAGCAGTGCATGGGGAGCACGTCGCGTTGGGGCACGAGGAAGTTCATGACGCCGAAAATGGACTTTTTCATCTCGCCGGCGTACTTGGTGCCTCCGATGAGGATGATGCGGCGGGTGAAGTCGGCGATGATGAAGGCCCCGGATCGGGTTCCGTCGCGTTCCGGCACAGCCTCGAACTCCGGCGCAGCGATGACGGTGAATGCCGGCTTGTGCTCGGCCAGCTCAGCGGGGTTCGGCCGGACAAAGAGCTGGCGGACAAAGAGGGCGTGCCAGGCGTACTCGGTAATAACGCGGATGGGCAATCTGTAGGCCGGGTCGGCGCCGCTGAAGAGGTCCTGAATAAACAGGTTTCGGCTGCGCATGTGATCGAGGACCCGATCAAGCAGGGCCTCAAACCGCACCGGCGGAAAGGGCTGGTTCACTTTTCCCCAGTTGATCAGGGCATGGGTTACTTCATCGTCGACTGTGAACTTGTCTTTGGGGCTGCGACCGGTGCGCGGAGCCGTGTTTGCCACCAGGGCACCGTTTGCAGCCAAGCGGCCTTCTCCGCACATTAACGCGCTCTCAATTAGTTGCGCAGCTGGCATGTTTACATGCACTTGCGGTCCAGCGGCTAACGCCTGCACCGCCTCTGTGATCGATAAGTTCGCCATATACAAAAATCCTTCCGCTTAAGAGAGTATGGAAATGACGCTGGGAGTGTCTAGGTTTATTGTGTCATAGGATCAGGAAACTAGGAATAAAAGAATAGGGAAGAGGGAAGAGGGAAGAGGGAAGAGGGAATAGAGACTGCCAGTTTGGTCAGGCCACAAATCGTTATAAAGTGCGACGGCCAACCCGGGGGCTGGCCGTCAAGAGATTCCAATCACTTAAGGCGCTTACCGTTCGTGGTTTTTGGGGTGAGACTCTCCCCTGGAGAGGACTTCCAAATCAACTCTCGCGATGCCAGGCTTGATCATCGCCAGCTTCTCTGCCGCGCCGTAGGAGAGGTCGAGAATCCGGCCCTCGAAAAGGTAGCCGCGGTCTGTGATGCGGACCACTACCGACCTATGGTTATCGCGGTTGGTTACGCGGACGATGGAGCCGAACGGCAAGGTGGGATGACAGGCCGTCATGGCATACATATCGAACCGTTCACCGCTGGCGGTGTGCCGTCCGTCGAATACTCCTCCATACCAGGAGGCAATGCCGTGGAGAATATCAGACTTCTTGGTGGAAGTGATTTTCGGAGCGAGCGAAGCCGGCGTCGGCGCCAGAATCGGAGGTCCGGGGGGCAGGGTTGAGATCGGTCGGGGGAGTAGCGCATCCGCCTGGACAACAGGCGTATAGAGCATCAACCCCACTGCGACTAGCGCGACGGAAAAAGCTCCGGCGAGCAGCCAAATCAGAAGAGGCGTTCTGATGTTCAAGTTGCGTGTTTTCCATCTTTTACCCATCTGTCCATTTTACTAAATCGGCCCAAATTATCGAAAGAAATCGTAGCAATTCAAGGTCTTTTTTTGCACCATAAATGATGCTAGTTTAGGGCTTTTCATGGTAATCCATTCACCCTCTGCAAGATGCGGATTGTTAATAATACTGGTGCCAAATTGGGAATTTGGACCTTTTTGATCGGGTTTTTAATTTTGAAGGCACGGCCCGTGCAATTTAGCGAATATAGGGCGAATATCGGCAATCCAGCCTTCGGGCTTGGTTGAGGCCTGGTGGGAGGGTCCGGAGCGGGTTTGCAGATTAATTCCCGCACCCTGCTAGCGTCAGTCTCAGGCCAATTTGATGGCCAGGAGTGGAGAAGAAATGCAGCTGAGTGCGGTGGGGTTGGAACTGTTGAAGAGGTCGGAGGGTTTTCGCAGTCGAATCTATCTGGACGTGGCGGGGATTCCGACCATTGGCTACGGGCACAGGGTTCTGGCGAGCGAGTCGTTTTCGAATGGGATCGAGGAACCGGAGGGGGAAACGCTGCTGTCTTCCGATGTGCGCATTGCCGAGCAGTCCGTCCAGCGGCTGGTCAGGGTTGCCCTGACGCAGGGACAGTTCGATGCCCTGGTGGACTTTTGTTTCAACCTGGGACGGGGTAGGCTGGCGGCCTCTAAGCTGTTGCAGGATCTGAATACGGGCCGCTATGATGCGGCCGCGGAGCAGTTGCTGCGCTGGGACCACGCGGGGGTGCTGGAAAATGTCGGATTGAAGGCCCGACGGGAAGCTGAGTTTCATCTTTGGCACAGCGCGGTTTCTTAGTTGCAGCGGGCGACCGGAAAGTGAATCTCAGGAAGCTGACCGCTCCAGTTTCAGCACGGCCAGACGCTCGCTGGGCTTGAGGTAGCCCTTGCGGCGAAACCAGTCTTCCATGGCCGGCTGAAGGCGATCGAGAGGGACTCGGTTGCCGGCTTCGAGCAGGCCATCGGCGGCGGGGAGCGTGTCGTCAAAAACTGCCTCGTTGGTGAAGTTGCGCATGGCGAAGTTATCGATCCAGTGGATGGGGCAGGGGAAAGACTGGCCGGTGGAATCGATTCGCTGAATGGAGAGGCGGCGCGCAAACATGTCTCCACTGTAACGGATACGGATTCGCTGGCTGCGATTTTCATCCACACGATCATCCTTTCATAAGCCGAGGCCGGCCTGACCTCTGGTCGCCGATCTGGCCGATCAAAGCAAATCCCGCGCAGCGTCAACAAAAACGGTCGTTAACGCGTCTAGCAGAGAGAGGGCCTTCAACAGCGAGGGTTCTCGGCAGCGGAATCGCACTTCGGTTACGAGGAGAGTCGGCGGGGTTGAAGGCATTTGTCCCGTCGTAACTTTCCTTTGGCCTGAGCGGTTCCGCTTAGATTTTCCCCGAAGTGGGTGGAGTATTGGAACATGATTCAGTTTGGAAATGGAAAGATGCCGGCCTGGCGCGCACTGTTCATGGCCGGAATTCTGGTTGCCGGTTGCTGTGCGTCCGTTGTGCCGGCCACTGGGCAGGCGCCGGAGGGTATGCGCCAGCGCGGCGGAGGGATCGAACGGGAGCTGGCTGAACTCACGCAGGTGCTGGCACTGACCATGGATCAGCAGGCACAGGTAAAGGGCTTTCTGGTAGAGCGGCGGGCGAAGATGGAGGCCTTGCGCTCGGGCGGGACACCTCCGGCGAGGGAGCAAATGATGGCGGTCCGAGAGGAGACGAACGGAAAAATTCTCGCGGTTTTGAACGACGATCAGAAGGCCAAGTTCACGGCCTGGCAACAGCAACACAGGCACGGGCCGGGAGGCGGAGAAGCTCCCGCTCCGCAGCCGCCCGGCTTCTAAGGATTGATCTCAATATTGGAGGGGGCGGGCTTTAGCCCTGAGAGGATGCAAGTAGATGAAGAGTTCTATCCCTCCGGGGCTAAAGCCCGCATTAATCTTGTCTGCTTTATGCGGGGTTGAAACCCCCGCCTCCCACCGATTGAGATTTTGCGCAGCGTAAAGGTTTATGCCTTTTCAATGCAATTTATATATATAGATCGCTCTTTAAGAAGAGCGGCAACTTCCCATTCCTGCCTTGAGAGCTACTGCTTTTTCTCCCGCATCACCTTCGTGTCTTTCCCCTGATCAGTCTCCACGTGGAAGCGTTGATAGTCAAAATCGCGCTCGGTGTAGTGCTGATGAACTCCTTTGACCATCATGACCCGTGCCTGCACTGTCCCTTCGCCGCCGGTGGGAAGCCATATCTCGCCATTCACGAGGGCCTGGTCGAAATGGAAGTTCGAACCTTTTTGGATGGTGCCCAGCAGACCTCCGCCAATACGGAAATTGTCGTTGAAGCTCGCTTCCAGATGGACCACCTGGCGGTTGGCCTCATCGATCCGCAGAGTGCCTTGCACCTTTCTTGAAGCATCCTCGACTATGCCGTGGGTTTTGGCGTCTTTGCGGCCGATGAAATCAAAAATTATGCTCGAACGGCCGTGATAAACTTCGCGCCTTGGATTGCGCACTTCCATGATTTCCAGTAGGCGACTGATGCTGATGGTTTGGCCCTCCAGCGGCTGCTCGCGCGGCGTCTTCTCCGCCTTCTCCGCCAGTTTGGTCACCCGCTCGGTCTCCTTCTTCTGTTCATGCTCGCTGAGGGGCTGGCCGTTTTTCTTTACCATTCGTTCGATGATATGGCCGTGGACGAAGAACTCCTGAAACTCTTCCGTTTCAGTCTTCGTTACCTGACCGCTTGAGTTCAGGTCCTGAATGGTTCTGAGGGAGGTATACGTATAGTTCTCACGCACCTTATCAAGCTCCTTCTGGTGCTCCTCGACTTCGCGCATGAATTGGGGAATATCGGGCAGGGGCGCGTTGGCCATCTGTTGGGCTTGCGCCAACGGAGTCAGAAGCAGAAGCAGAAGCAGAAGAAACACGAAGGGCTGAAGACACGATCGTTCATGCATAAAACATATCCTGGGGAAGGCATGGAACCGGAACCGGAAGCGGCGCATAAGAACATTCTGTTAGACCGGAGCGCCATCAATCTGTCGTGAGTGTTCAAAAACGGATTGACTCCGAAGCGGACGATCTGTGACTATGCTATACCGCGGGCATAAGCTTGCATCCAACCAAAGGATGCCGGACTGGCCGCGACAAGGAGAACCACAGAATGATTAAAATGTTGATTCATTGGGTACTGAGTGCGATCGTATTGATGATTGTCGCCCACTTTGTACCTGGTTTCCGTGTGGCGAATTTGGAGGCGGCGCTGATTGCGGCGCTGGTCATTGGCCTGCTGAATGCCACGCTGGGCTTCTTTCTGAAGATCATCACCTTCCCCATCACCATCATCACCTTGGGCCTATTTCTGCTGGTGATTAACGCGATGATGATCCTGCTGGCTTCGCACATCGTTACCGGATTCCATGTGACTGGATGGATTCCAGCGCTAATTGGTGCGGCGGCGTTGGCCCTGGTGGGCATCGCTGTCCATGCGGGCTCGAAGAGGGTGTAAGCGACCGCTTCAGTCACCTGGTTGTGCTTGAAGGGTTCGGTCTGCCGTACCTGAACTAATGTCTGTAGCAGGCTGGGGCATCGGCCCCCGGAGGGTATATTTGCATCAAATTTGCATTGGGGCAGCGGCTACGGCTGTGTTCCGCGTACGGCTTTCGCGGCACAGTCGGATGCGGATAAGTCGACGCTAAGGAGATACGCGCATGATCAATTTGCTGGTTCAATGGGTACTGTACGCGGTAGCCCTGCTGATTGTTTCAAGAATCGTGCCGGGATTTGACTTGGTGGGGTTGTGGCCCGCGCTGATTGCATCGCTGGTGATCGGCCTGCTGAATGCGACGCTGGGCTTTTTCCTGAAGATCATCACCTTTCCACTCAGCGTTATTACCCTGGGACTGTTCTTGCTGGTGATCAATGGGCTGATGATTATGCTGGCGTCCGGCGTCGCGCCCGGCTTTCATGTGCGCGGATTCATGCCGGCGTTCTGGGGCGCGGTGGTGCTGGCGCTACTGGGCATGGTGATTCGGGCGGTGATGAAGGAGGCTTAACCTTCGCGGTCAAAGGGAAGAATGCACTACTTTGCGGCTTGAGCGTGGGCATCGCCGGGTGCGCTTTGCAGCGCCGGCCGATTTGGCTTCAGCGTGGCGGGCTTGGGAAATTTGACTACTGGCCGGATAGGCTTTGCAGGTGCCAGTACGGGTTGCGCGAGTACCGGGCCGTTGAGGGTGTTCGGAGTGCGCATGGCTCCGGCGCTCGAAAATCCTCCCTGGGGAGCAACGTGCATCGGCATGACGATGACCTTGGCCTGGGGCGGTTGCATATGCGAGTAAATTCCCCATCCGCCGCCAGCGACGACAAACACAATGGCAGCAGCGGCCGCCGATCGCATCCAATTGCTTTCAAGCCGCGGCACTGAAGGCCAGGAAAGTATGCGGCCCCGGCGTGGGCGCGCGTGCAGGGTGGCGCGCACTCGATCTTCAAGGCCCTGGGGAACGGGCAGGTGGGCGATCAACCGCAATGTTTCTTCGGCTTCGCCTTGCGCGATCGGGTTGTGAACAGGATCATTCATCGCTAACTCCTGGGGTGCAGACTTCTCGAGTGATTCAGCAGGCCGGCGACCAGGTTGCGTGCGCGAAAGAGCCGGGATCGAACGCTGGATTCGGTAATGCTCAGCACCGCGGCGATCTCAACGCTGCTGAGCTCTTCAAAGGCGGATAGCATGAGTACCTGACGCTCTTTGGCAGGCAGTTGCTCAACGCAGGCCAGCACTTGAGCGTGATGCTGGGCGGCGGAGGCGATCTGCTCGGCGGTCAAACCATCCGACGGCAGCACGCGGGCCAGTTCGGCCACATCGTCGGTTTCCGGGCGAGTCTTCGATCGGCGCTTGCGGTCGAGCACAATGTTCCACACAATGCGGATCAGCCAAACGCGCTGGTCGCGCACTTCGTGGAGCGTATCGCGATGGCGCAGCACGCGTAGAAATGCTTCCTGCACCGCGTCTTCAGCATCGGAGGGATTGCGCAGGACGGAGAAGGCCACGCGGTAGAGTGTGCCGGAGTACTGGCTCACCAGAGCCGCAATCGTCTCTTCTTCCGCCCGAATGCGAGCTTCATCGGTCAACGCGTTCTCGGGTATTTCCATCCAACCTGCGAAGATTGCCTGGCTGGCGCTCATAAACCACCAGACGCAGGCGGTGGGGAAAATGCTCATGCGCCGGGATTTTGGATCTCCCGCGCGACGTTTCGGCGCAGGCGGCAATCCCCGCGCACTCTGGCCCAAATGCCGACTACCGGCTGACCTACTGCCTGCCGCCCAGCTTCTGTGTGGCGATTTGGCCGGCAGCGCCATCCTTGTCGCCGTCTTTCACCTTGGCCCACAACGTGCGCGCCTGGTCCATCTTGCCCTCTGACGCGTACATACCGGCCAGGTTAAGCTGCGCCATGCTCACTGTAACCGTCTCAGATGGCTTGGCGGCCACGGCGTTGTAGAGATCGACGGCTTCGCTGTCGCGGCCCGTTTGGTGATAGAGGTTGGCCAGCGCAATCTTTGCCAAATTGGAGAGATTGCGGTCCCATGAACCGGCCGCGATCTTCAACTCCGATTCAGCTTGGGCGTTCTGCCCCAATTCCTGGGCGGTAAGGCCTTCAAAATAATGGGCTTTTGCGCCTTGGGAAAGCCAGCCGTAGTCTTTGGCTACCTGGGCAAACATCTGGTTGGCGGCCTTGGAGCGCTCGCTGGCGCTCGAGAAAACACCGGCCTCCGCCGGCGCGCCAGGCTGAGCCAGCGGCGCGTCGTAACTGTCGAGGGCGGCGCCCAATGCGCTGTCGGCGTGGGTCGAGCTTACGTTCCAGTAAATCAGGCCGCCGATGAGCAAAACGACCGCAGCAGCCACCCCTATGATCATTGGCATCGCGGCGGAACGGTTGCTTGTGAGCCAACTGACACTGCTGGCGGTGGCGGCGGCAAATTTATCTTGCTTGAGAGCGTGACGTGTTCTGGTATCCACAGGGTTCTTATCCTTCTCGATCGGTCGCGCAGACGAGCCCCTATCGCTCAAGGCGCTACGACTGCAACCCTATCAGTCTATCAGCGCGCCAAGAGCAGCGTCCACCGCACGCCCCTTGCCCTTCCCTATCGGGAACGATAGGCTTGACTCATGTATGAAGATTTCCACGTGACCGACCGTTGGAGCGGCGAAGACCTGCACTGCCGTTGGAAGGGCACCCTGGTTGCCATCGCCACCCGCCACGCTGACGCCGTCGATCTCCGCTACGACGTCAACGGCCGGCCCATGTGGATCGCCCTGCCGCTCGACGCCTGGGCTCAGCAGAAGCAGCGTTCCGGCAAGGTGATCACAGACCAGTTGGCCGCCCAGATCGCCGGCCGATACCTCAAGCAGATCATCACGGAAGGCTACGACTCCCAGCGCGAAATCTATACCATGACGGTTCCTGAAGTGCTGGAGCACCTGGACGCTGTGGTTGCTGAAGCCAGGGCCCAAGGCGAGATGCCCACGCTGCCGATTCTCTCCTGAAAGGCTCCGCGCCCTATTCCCTAATCCCTGTTCTCAAAGTTCCCGCCGCCCTTCGAGTGCGCGGGCCATGGTCACTTCGTCGGCGTACTCAATGTCGCTGCCTGCGGGGACGCCGGTGGCGATGCGCGTGATCTTGAGCGAGGGCCTGCGCAGCGCGGTTGCAAGCCAGTTGGCGGTGGCTTCACCTTCGAGCGTGGGACTGGTGGCTACGATAATTTCATCCACTTCGCCGCGTTCGACGCGGGCGAGAAGAGTGCCGGTGCGCAACTGGTCAGGCCCGATGCCGTGGAGCGGGGAAAGAGTTCCGTGCAGCACGTGGTAAACGCCCTGGTAGTTGCGGGCGCGCTCTACAGATTCAATGTTGGTGGGCTCCTCGACTACGCAGACCAGGCGCTGGTTGCGGGTGGGGCTGGCGCAGTAGGCGCAGGGGTCGACGTCAGTGACATTGTTGCAGATGGAGCAGAGGCGCAGGCTGGCCTTGAGGTTGCGCACGGCTTCGGCCAGCGCCGCGGCATCGTCGTCGGTGGAGCGCAGAATATGGAAGGCGAAGCGCTGGGCGCTTTTCGAGCCGACGCCGGGAAGCTTCTTTAATTCTTCAATGAGCCGGGCCATCGGCTCGGCATAGCGTGACAATTTGCAGCCTCCTGAAAACAGTGAACAGTGAACAGTGAACAGTAAAAGAGCCACCTACCGTTCACCGCGTCGCCAATGTATTTTCAATGCCCATCGAGCGGTCAAATGAATCATCGATGCTACTTCGCGAAGATTTATCCCAATCCCGGAAGTTTGAGGCCGCCTAGAATGCCTTGCATGCTGGACTTAATGGCATCATCGGCTTTGCGCCCGGCTTCGTTGATCGCGGATACGACCAGATTTTCGAGCATCTCCACGTCGGGCTGAGGACCGCTGAGGCCGACCACCGCTGCAGGATCGATGCTGATTTTGAGCAGTTCTTTCTTGCCGTTCATGGTTGCTGTTACCGCGCCGCCGCCGCTCGTTCCCTCGACCACGGTCTGGCTCAGCTTGCGCTGGACCTCCTCTTGCATTTGATTTGCCTGGGAGAGCATCTCGGAGATCTTGAGCGGGTTGATCATGGTTTCCTCATCTTCGTCCAAAGCAAAACTTAGGGGCTAAAGCCCGTGATTGTTATGCTTGCTTTGCGGCACGGCTAAAGCTGTGCCCTTCCAAAACCTCGATTCAAGCAAATGCCTCTGCAATTACTTCTGCCGCAGATCGAGCACGCTGCGGACTTCGGCATTGAATATCTCCAGTGCGCGCTGGACTAACGGATTGCCCAGCGCCGTCTCCTGAATGCTGCCGGCCGGCGGCACGGCGGATTTGGCGAAAGCTGGAACTGGTGCGGCGGCTCCTTCGCCGGGAACTACCAGAAAACGCGTGGGCGCGCCGAGCCGTTGCAACTGCTGGCGAATGACTTTTTCCGCAGCGGCATTCACCGTCAAGCTGAGCATCTTTTTGCCCACGCCGGGGACTTCAATGCGCAGGCTGGAGCCGTCGAGATTCCATGCGGATGAGCCAAGCAGCTCCGCCGCAGTGTGGTGCCCCGCGTCGACCAGCGCTGAGCCGATGGCGTGCCGAACGGTTTCCATACTGGAGGCGGTTGCCGACTGCGCCTCGGCTTGAGGAGCTTTGGCCAGCGCGCCTTCCGTCAGAGTTGCGGTGGATGCGTAACCGGGAGTTTCCGTGGTTGCGGCGGGAAACGGAGTAGTGCCTTGAAATTTGGAAGCGTGGCCGGAGATTGCGGGCACGGTGCGCTCGATCTCGGCGACCGGGGCGGAGCTTTGCTTGAGAGACGGCCCCGCGCTCCTTCCACCGGAGGGGCCAAAAGGAGAAATGGACGGAGCAGCCGGTGCGGCAGCGGCAGGGGCCGGTCGTGAAGAGCTTGCCGTTGGCCGGGAAGCGGAAGGTGGAGCGGAGCTGCGGCTAGAGGCGCCGTGAATTGACCCGCCGCTAGCAACTCCGCTGAGCAATTCTTCAATGGGCAGAAGCCGCTGCGCATGGATCAGCTTGATCAGGCCCAGTTCGAGATGGAAGCGCTGCTCCTGGCGGTAGTTCAGATCGTCGAAGGTGCGCAGGACAATCTGTAAATTGCGGGTCAGCTCTTCCTCTGTGAACAAGAGCGCGGTGCGGGTGGCGCGAGCACGCTCATCGCCGGAGATCTGCAGCAACTCAGTTTGCTCGCCGCCAATCTTGGCCATCAGCGTGTTGCGCAGGTAGCGGACCATCTGTCGGGCCAGCGAGGAGGGATTGTGGCCGGCGTTGACCAGCAGGTTCAGCTGCTCCATCAGTTCGGCGCTCTGGCCGGCGGCGACGGCCTCGAGAAGGCGCTCAAAAACCGCGTTAGGCACCGTTCCCATCAGCTCGCGAATCTGATCCGACGAGAGAACGGGACGGCCGTTTGCAATGGGAGCCGAGGCGATGGCCTGGTCCATGATGGACAAAGCATCTCGCATAGACCCGTCTCCGGCCTCAGCCAGCAGAGCCAGCGCGGCGTCTTCGGCTTCGACCTGCTCCTCACCGGCGATCATCTTCAATTGGGCCAGAATGTCGTCGAATTTGACGGCGTGAAAGCTGAAGTGCTGGCAGCGGGACCGAATGGTCTGGGGAATATCCTCTGGCTGCGTGGTGGCCATCATGAAGATGACATGCGCCGGGGGCTCTTCCAGGGTTTTGAGCAGCGCGTTGAAGGCTGCATCGGTGATCTGATGAGCTTCATCGAGAATATAGATTTTGTATCGATCCCGGCTGGGCGCGTAACGGGCGGCGTCCCTCAGTTCGCGAATCTCGTCGATGCCGCGATTGGTGGCGGCGTCGATTTCGATCACGTCGACGGCGTTTCCCTGACGGACCTCGATGCAGGAGTCGCAGACGCCGCAGGGTTCGGGGGTGGGGCGCTGGGCGCTGCCTACTTCAGTGCGGCAGTTGAGCGCCATGGCCACAATGCGCGCAATGGTGGTTTTGCCGATGCCGCGGTGCCCCGAGAAAATGTAGCCGTGGGCGATGCGGTTCTGCGCGAGCGCGTTCAGAAGGGTGCGAGTGACGTGGTCCTGCCCGGCTACGTCGGCAAAACGCTGCGGGCGGTATTTGCGGGCCAGAACCTGATAACCCATGGATGGACGCGCTCCTTTAGCCTGCCGGGTTTTTCCGATGGCCTAGTTGGGATTGTATCGTTCTGGGGCCGGATGGGCGGGTGGTAAAGGCGGTGGAAATGCACAGTAGGAGAGCGAACGGGGTGCTTAATGCTTCAGCAGTGTATCGGCGGCAACGGCGACGGTAAACGTCATGCCGGGCTTGATCTCGGCTTCATCGCCGCGAATCAGCAAACTTGCGGCTCCTACATAGGGAATGAAGATCAAGCGTTTTATCTTGGCGACCTGGTTTGCTCCCTCAAGGGCTTCGCCTCCCTGCAAAGGAACGGTGGTTCCATGCATGGTCAAGGAATGGACCTCGAAGGCTATGTCGCCCGGTGTGCCCATGTGACCGGAGGAATCTGCCTGAGAGATGGTGGCGTCGACTGGGGTTCCCTTGGGGATTACGACAGCATTGCCCACCTTCACGTCCTGGTCGAGAAGCAAGCTGATGTCGTCGCCCACCTCAGCGGTCTTCGTGTTGACTGTCGAGTTAGTGATCAGATGCAGACGTGTTCCGGCATGGAGCACTCCATCGGCCGCGAGAGTCAGCGGAAATACTTGCTGAACAGAGCCTTTGACGGTGTAATCGGCACGGGCAATCAAGCTCGGCGCCAAATTGGGTGAGACGGCGATGGCCTGTAACTGTGTTGTGGCGTTGATTGGAATCGGAGCATTGTAGCGTCTGGAAGCGGGGGTCGGGGACCAGCCATTCGTTGTGTAGTAGATAACTGCATAATGCGTGGCGCATTTAATGCGCACGGCGGTTCCGGCAGCCACGGTGCCCGCTTTGATTGAGAAGGCCGGCTGGCGCGTGATGGCGGACGGCACGTAGTCTTGCTGCGCATTTTGCATGGCCTGCTGCATGTTCTGTTGAGCCTGTTGGCTGGCCTGCTGCATATCCTGCATAGCTTGTTGGCTGGCCTGTTGGCTCATCATCATGGATTGCTGAGCGGCTTGTTGTGCGGCCATCATTCCAGGGTCCTGACCGCAGGCGAAAGCGCTGCCAATAACGAGTAGCAATAATGCGGCTTTCATTTTCCTATCTCAGTGCAGATTCGGTTCCTGCCTGTTTGACCCGAGGATCAGGGAAAAAGTTTCGTACGTCAACTTCGTTAGTCAATAAGTTATCTTGCGGCGGCTTTGATTTCCGCATCGACCACGGCTTTCATCACGCCGCAGTTCGAGAAGAAGCGGATGAGGTTGGCGGTGAGCGGTTCCCAGGTCTCAGAAGCGAGACCTGGGGCACCCGACCTGCGTGCGCTAGCCATCTTCAGTTCGCCTGAGCCTTGAGCGTCGAGGAGCAGTGTGGCAAGTTTGCGCGCCAGTTCAAGGGGAAAGCTTTCAGAGACGAAGACCAGTTTGCCACGGGTGGTGATGACGACCGGGCCTTCAGTGGTGGTGAAGTCCTGCTCTTCGACGCCGGCCGGTGCGGAATGCTGGGCAACGAGGTCGGGCTTGAGGCCGGAGTATTTGCGGCCCAGGTTGTTCGCGTAGACCTGGGCAAAGGTCCGCGCTGAGTCGGCGCTCTTCCAGACCGAGAGATAAAAGAGGGCGAGCGAGTTTGTGCTCGCCTGCTCAGCGGGAGTTTTCGCGCTGAGCCGCTGTCCGGCCCAGTAGATGCCGCCATCCCATGCCGGGGTCAGGTCGCGGGCGGCATTGTCGCCGGCATAGATCTCGGTGAGGATATGCACGTCAAGCTGTCCAATCTGGCCGATATCGTAGGGTCTGTAAAGTTTGTCGACCAGGGGATGAATATCGGGCAGCAAAGGCACGGCGGGAATGTGCCGCTTTTCGTATTCGCGGGGGTTGAGGATCTCCCAACTGGAGGTGGGCGGATTGTCCAGCGCTCCGGCAAAGGCGGCGGCCTGGCCCTGGTCCATCCACACATCCTGCTCAAAGCTGAGGCCCTCGCGATAAGGGAAGAGCAGCGACTCAGAAAGCATAAGCGGTGCGCGGGAGAGGATGGGCGAGTCTTCAGATGTGGTCATTTGCTGCTTCACCACATCCATCACCTCGGGATCCTTGACCAGGCTTTTGCCCATCGGCTTCAGAATGTAGTCCATCATGACTGCCGTGGCCTGGCCTTCGGCCACCGCTTCGCGCGCGGTATCCATCTCGTCCTTGGCCAGGTGGTCAGTATCGGCGCTGGCGTTGAGAGAGACATCGTCGGGAGTCTGATCGCTCCACTTTTCGAGATCCGTATGCTGGTCCTGGAGGGCGTGGGTTAGCTCGTGGGCAAGAACCGGCTTTTGCTCTTCAATGTCTACCCAGTCGAGCATGTTGACTGTCTTGGTTTTGGAGTCGTAGAAGGCTTCAATCTGTTCGTCGAGAAGCTCCAGGAGAAATGGCTTTAGCGCGAAGTCGCGATCAAGCAAGCCGAATTTCTTGAGCACAATTTCGCCCCGCTGCAGGCGCTTGGCGCTTTCGTCCTCGTCGAACTTTTGTTTGAGATAACTTTCGACTGCGGGCCGGGTCGTGATCTGGCGCCTGACGCTGCTCTTGATGGGCAGGCCGGTCTCCTGGGAGGAGAATTTGATCAATTCATCGACGAGAGCGAAGAGCTGTTTGGCCTGCTCGGGGGTGATGTGGTTTGGTGATTTTTCAGAGGGCTGTGAGCCGGACTGAGATGGGACGGCAGGCTGGGACTGCGCAGGCTTTTGCGCCGGGGCCAGCGCCGCGGCCATGAGGCACAACACAAACGCACACAACCACCTCCGGACGGCCCATCTCACCTCGATTTGCGGTTCGCTCATCAAAACTCTCCATCCTCCAGCCCGGCGGGGTACCGTTCAGGTTCAGCGTTCACTTCCAAGGCTATAATCAGGATGCGGTCTGGCGCGAGGTTTCGGGTGGAAATCTCGCGCCAGACCGCAGAATAATTCTCCTATGACTGAAACCGATCTTACTGAGACACTTCATGCCACTCCGCTGGCCACGCTGCTTGAAACGGCGTCCAAGCCGCATGAGCTTGAAGCGTTTCGCCTTTGCGCCTATCGGGGAGTGCTAACTCCGCGAGAGTTGGACGCGCCGGAGAAAGAAATAGCGGCGCTGGCGCGAGGGGCCGCGGTTCACGACCTGGGCTGGCTGAAACGCGTGGCGGTGCGCGGGGAAGACCGGTTCCGCTGGTTGAGCGGAATGGTTACCAATACCGTGAACGATCTGTTTCCGAATTCCGGAGCATGGAACCTGGTTTTGAATGCGCAGGGGCGGATTCAGGGCGACCTGACAGTCTGGCGGGGAGGCGAAGAGCTTTCAGCGCAGCGGCGAAACCCTTCCGGGGAATCTCCAGAGAACGGTGATCGGCTCTTAGGAACCCCTTTCGCCGGGGAATCGGGGCTGGAACTGGAAATTGCCGCAGATCAGGTTGAGAAGCTGTTGGCTCACCTGAACCACTTCATCATCATGGACGATGTGGAGCTGGTTCCTTTTGGTGAGGAACAGGCCGGCGAGGCTGGCGTGGCAACGGCGATAGGGCTTACAGGTCCGCTGGCCAATGAGGTCCTGGAGCGGCTGGGCCTGCCGGGGCTCGTGCTGCCGATGACGGCCACGCGCGTGGAGTGGAACGGGATTGACCTGAGAATCGAACGCGGTTATGGAGTGCTGGCGCCGCATTATGTGCTTTGGGCTCCGGCGGCGAGACTGAAGAAGTTGTGGAGTGCAGTGCGCACGGCGGGGGCGACCCCGGTGGGAGCGGTGTCCCTGGAGGCATTTCGTATTGCCGAGGCGATTCCGGCGTACGGAATCGATATTTTGGAGCGCGACCTGCCGCAAGAGACTTCGCAGTTGCGGGCGCTGCACTTCAACAAAGGCTGCTACCTGGGGCAGGAAATTGTGGAGCGGATCCACTCGCGCGGCAACGTGCACCGGCATCTGCGGGCGCTGGAACTGAGCGGGCCACTGCCCACCGCAGGCACCGAGCTGACCTTCGAGGATGCACAGGGAAAAAGTGCCGCGGCGGGACAAATTCGCAGTGCGACGGAACTGCCGTTTGCTTCACGCAGGCGCTCATTTGCGCTGGGCATGATTCGAGGCGAGGCCGAGCAGGGCAATCAGCCATTGACCTATTCAGCCGGGGCGGCAACAGGAATGGCACGGATTCTCGCAGGGCCGCCGGCACTGGCACAGGGTTAACCGGTTGCTGAGCCAGCGGGTTTATGAGCTAGTTAGAACGAATTTCATAAATTCGCTTTGTAACAGGGCACGACTTTAGTCGTGCCGGAGAGAGCAGTAAAACATTGGGCTTTAGCCCTGCCGGATTGTAAGCGGTTTCAGTTAAGCCATTTTTTGAAACACGCATCAGTCAGCAAGTCAGTGAGTTTGTCAGTCAGTTAGTCTGTCAATGAGTTAGTGCGTTAGCGAATCTGCAAGTCAGATAGGAAACTGGAATTATGAGCGATACTCCCAAATTTACCGTAATCGACCGCCGCAAGATCAAGGCGGAAGAAGAGCATGAGAATGCGCAGGCTGCCGCAAAGGAGCCAGAGGCTGCACCGCCGCCGGGCGGGGGGCCGCGACTGGTGGTGAACGAGGGCCGCCATGCGGCTGAGTCTGCATCCACAGCGACGGAAGCGCCGGAGAGTGCCCAAAAGCATGGGGAGCAACCGGAGTTGCCGCCCCCACCCACAGCCGAGGAGAGCCGGGAGCAGAAGGATGCTTACGATGCTTCTGCGCAGCGCCTTGAAGATCTGATCCGCGCGCAGAATCCAGGCGTGGGAGCGCAGCCGGCGGTCGGGTTTGAGCACCTGGTACAGCAGCTCTATGTTTCCGCGATGATCCAGATGGGTGCGGGGGCGCAGGAAGGCCAGCGGCCGCGGGTGGATATTCTGGGCGCGCGCACCACCATTGACCTGCTGGGCGTGCTGGCTGAAAAGACCAAAGGAAATCTGACGGCAGCCGAGGACCAGACACTGCAGACGGTTCTCTTCGAGCTGCGAATGGCCTTCCTGGAACTGACCAGCATGATCAGCCTGCAGGCGATGCAGCCTCCTCCGCCTCCGCCGCCGGGCAAGAAGTGAAAAGACAGCTTCTAGCTTTTAGCTTCTGGCCTCAAGCTAAAAGCGTGGTAAAGAAGCCAACCGGATTTTCGAGACGTGAATCTGCGAACATTCGTCGCGGTGCATTGCTGAGGCCTTGGATGATTGCCTTCTTGCCTTTTGCCAAAAAGCTAAAAGCTAGGAGCTAGGAGCTAGAAGCTAAGCGTGGACGGCCAGCTTACATTTCTGGGAACGGGAACTTCGATGGGAGTTCCGACGCTGGGGTGCGAGTGTGCGGTTTGTACATCAAAAGATGTGCACGACCGAAGGCTTCGGCCCTCAGTGCTGGTGCGATGGAGCGAGGACGGCCGGGAACGCGCCGTGGTGATCGATACGGGTCCGGATTTTCGCGACCAGGCCCTGCGCGCCGGACTCAAGCGGGTGGACGCGGTCTTCTATACGCACTCTCACGCGGATCACATTCTGGGGCTGGACGATCTGCGGCCTCTGAGCTTTACCAAGTTTAAGGAGAGCGGCCCCATTCCTCTTTACGCTTCCGAGGAGACCCGTGCGGTGCTGGAGCGGATTTATGAGTACACTTTTTCGTCCCATGCGACTTATCCGACGCGGGCAAAGGTGAATCTGGAGCCGCTGGCCGCGCGCAATCCGGTACACGGTGTGGAGTTCCTGCGCGTTCCGGTTCAGCACGGGGAGATGGAGATTGTGGGCTATCGCTTTGGCGGCGCCGCATACCTGACCGATGTGAGTGCGATTCCTGAGGAGAGCTTTGCGCTGCTCGAGGGGCTGGACATCCTGGTGCTCTCCGCGCTGCGCCACAAACCGCATCCCAGCCACGCCACCGTGGAGCAGGCTTTGGGCTGGTCGCGGCGGATCGGCGCGCGGCAAACCTGGCTGACTCACATTGCGCATGAGCTGGGGCACGAGGAAACCAATCACGCGCTGCCACGCGGAGTGGCCCTGGCTTATGACGGCCTGACGGTGCCCGTGACCCTATGAGCGATGGCGCTGGTGGCATGATTCCCGTTTATCGATCGGTGCAAGAGATCCCAGCCGGGTTTGGTCCTTCGGTGGCCGTCATCGGCAACTTCGACGGCGTGCACCTGGGGCACCGGGAAAACCTGAGCGCGGTGGTTGAGGATGCTCACAGGCGTGGAGCGCGAGCGGTCGCAATTACATTCGATCCCCATCCTGAGAGATTTTTGCGCCCGTCGCAGGCACCGCTGCTGATTACGCCGACGGACGAGCGGATTCGCCTTCTGGCTTTGACGGGCATTGATGCGGTGGTGGTGCTTCCGTTTGATGCGGCGCTGGCGAGATTGCCGGCGCGGGAGTTTGTGCGCAAGATTCTGGTGGAGGCTGTGGGCGTGGTCTCCGTGCACGAGGGCGGAAATTTCCGGTTCGGTCACAACGCCGAGGCCGGGTCTTTGGAGCTGAAGCAATTTGGCGCCGAGTTCGGATTTGCCATTCAAGTGCATGCGCCGGTGCGCGTGCATGGGCTGGAGGTTTCGAGTTCGGCAATTCGGGCGCTGGTGGCGGCGGGGGATGTACGCAGGGCGCGGTGGATGCTGGGGCGGGCATTTGAAGTGCGGTCAACCCAGGCCAGGGGACGAGGAATCGGTACGCGGCTGCTCGTGCCTACAATGAATCTTGCGCCGTATGAGGGATTGCTGCCGGGATTCGGCGTTTATGTAACGCGGTTGACTGTGGGTGGATTCTGCTTCAGGGCGGTAACGAATGTGGGCAACCGTCCGACCTTTGGCAAGGACTCGTTTGCCGTTGAGTCGCACATTCTGGACTTCGAGCCGGTCGAGTTGGATGCGAATGCTCCGCTTAAACTTGAGTTTCTGCTGCGGCTGCGCGGGGAGATGAAGTGGCCATCGCCGAAAGCGCTGAAGGCACAGATATTTAAGGATGTGGCGCGGGCAAAGAGATTTTTCAGGCTGGCGAAATAGAATCTGCCATTCTCGTTATTCCCACCCATATTGAACGGCAAACAACAAATGGATTTTGCGTCATTTTCACAAACTGCTAACACAAGCGCAACCGCAAAGTCACACTCGACTGCTATCTCATAGCTATGTCCGCATCCCCAGCGGTTCTGTAAGGCGAGAACCCAAGGCCCCAATGCGGATATTGGCGTTTTCCGTTCACGGGACTCCTTCCTCTGTCACTGCGACGAAAGCAATCGCTGGATACCGTGGAATTGAAAAAGCTACGCGACACAAGTTGATCCGGGCCTGTTGATTGGAACCGATTTAGCCGGGCTCTTTCACATGCCAGTTTGCCAGCCGTTCTCGCGGCGACAAAAGCACGCCGCAAGAGATCTGTTTTTGCACCAACCCTTCAACCCTGCGAGGTATACACATGAAAAACAATGAACGGGCAAAAACTGTTTGCGCTTCCCTGATGATGGCTGCATTGATGCTGCAGCCAGTAGCCAATATGGCTCAATCCCCCGCGAGTAACGGGGCTGACGTTCAAAAAAGAGTGATTGAAATCGCACCCAGATCGAGCGACGTGGTCGCTCGCCACACGCTCAGCGTTGAGAGCGAGCCTTCTCTGACTGATGCACAAAAACTTGTGCTGCTCAAGAAGCACATCAAATATGTCTTCGTGCTCTTCCAGGAGAATCGATCCTTCGACTTCTACTTCGGCACTTACCCGGGCGCCAATGGCCTGTTTTCTCAGCCGGCCGCGCAGACTCCGGGATTTACTCAGCCGATCGTGAATACGGATGGCTCAGTGAGCATGATCTCTCCCTTCAAGATTCCTCAGTCGGTGACAGCCACTGGCGGGAGCACGGTTCTTCTCTACCCGGAAGACACCGACTCGGTAAACCACGGCCACGCGGCCATCGATGCCAAGCTGGATCTAAATGCCAGCAACGTGGCTCAGAACGACCGTTATGCATTCACCGAAGAGGCTTTGAGCGGCACCTTGAGCTACGATGCCGGCACTTCTTCCTATAGCTATTCCGGCCCGGCGCCGACCCTGGCGCAAAAGCAGAAAGGCGAACTGGTAGTCAGCCATGTCGACTGCGATACGGCCCCATTCCTGTGGAACTACGCGGACAGGTTCACGCTTTTCGACAATTTCTTTGACTCCGTGATCGGGCCTTCGACGCCCAACGCCATCGCCATGATCGCCGGTCAGTCGGGAGTGACGCAGTGGGTTAAATATCCCGGCCTAGGCAACAACGTGAACACTACCAACGCGGCCCTGCCGGTAACCGGCGATGCACAGCCTTTCTGGGGATCGGCTCTGGACATCTTCACCCCTCCGGCGGACAAGCAGCCTACCGAAGAGGGTGCTCCGGGCACAACCAATCCAGGGTCGAATCTTACCTTTGCCACGCTGCCGCTGACCTTTATGGGCAATCAGATTGAAAACTATACGGCCGAAGACCTGAACCCCGCGTTCGACCTTCTGGATGTGCAGTCCGACATCACGAAGATTGCCGGCGACGGTTACAAGCCGATCAACTGGGCCTGGTATCAAGAGGGCTACGATCATGAATCGACCGATCCTACCAGCACACCCACCCATCTGAGTTACATTGCCCACCACAATGCGGTGCAATACTTCGGCTATGAGGCCAACAACCCGCACGAGATCTCGGCGCACATGAAGGGCCTGGGAGATTTCTTTAAGGCGATTAGCGCCAAGTCCCTTCCAGGCTCGGGCGGCGTATTCTATGTTCGCGGCGGCTACGACAACCTGGACAGCCTGGTTCCGCGTTCGCCCAGCCCGGCCGTTAAGGCCGACTTCCCCGGCAACGACGACCACCCAGGCTACTCCGATGCGCAAATCAGCGAAGCCTTGCTGGCCGACGAGATCAACGCCATCGCCGCCAGCCCCTACTGGCCGGAAAGCGCCATCATCATCACCTACGATGAGACCGATGGTCTCTACGACCACACTCAGCCGGTGATTCGCTCCTGGGACCCCAGCGGAACCGCCCTCGACCAGGGACCGCGCATCCCGGCTATCGTGATCTCGCCCTATAGCGTGGTTCACGGCGTCTCTCACGAAGCCGACGAGCATGGTTCGATCATCAAGTTTATCGACCAGCTGTTCGGCCTCACTCCTCTTGCCGACCTTCCCGACGAAGCCGCGGCTCGCGCACTGGGCGCAAAAACTTACACCACGCCTCAAGGCGCTCCGCAGAAATACCTAGGGCCCTCCGACGATGCGACGCCAAACGTGGGCAACATGTTTTCCGCGTTCGACAACAACCGCCTTATGGGAAAAGAGCCCGTGCTGGAAGCCTCCTACGCTGAGATTCCGGCTGCGCTGGTTACCAGCCTGCCCCACTTCAGCGCCGAAGGTTGCCGTATTCTTGGAATCGTCCCGACCGATATGACCGGCAGCGGATTGATCGACCCGGCTCCGGCTGACTTCAATCCTCGCCCCAGCTCCAACCCCGGCCTGCCGACTTCCGGCACCTGGCCGTCAAACTAGGTCGCTTCTCAACTTCCTCCGCGGCGGCCGGACTTAACATTCGGCCGCCGCAATTTTTAAGCGCAGCAAGCTCTTTGAAAGCCTGGAAGGATTAAGACCCAGATGGAAAGGATTTCAGTACTCGTATTTTTTTTGGTTTTCGGAATCACAACCGGAATAGCGTCGAGGGCTAACGCCGGAACCACGCTGGAAAAGATTAAGTCTGATGGTGCACTCACCTGCGGCATCAACACGGAACAGCCCGAATACTCTACACAAGACGCGCACGGCAATCACGGCGCCTTCGATCTGGATATCTGCAAGGCAGTTGCTGTAGCGGTGCTGGGGCCGAACGCCAAACTGACCGTCAAGCCGTTCCGCGACGAGCAGGATGCCCTCAAGGCCCTCAAGAATGGCGAAATCGCGCTCCTGGCAACGGGATCGTCCAATTACATCAATTCAACCAACGCCGGTTTCGGCTTTACCCGGCCCATCTTCTATGACTACCAGGGTTTTCTGGTGAACAAGACCATGGGCATCCGCGCTCCCAAAGATCTTGCCGGAAAGAAAGTATGCTTTCTGGGCGGGACGGAGATCGAGATCGAGCTTCAGGGTTACATGCAGCGCGAGAAGATCGAATGGCTCCCATTTTCCTTCCAGGAAGAAGGAGAGATGGAAGCGGCGTTTATCACGGGCAACTGTGCCGCAATCACGGCCGACGTTTCGCAACTTGCCTACGAGAGGATTGCGTTCAAGGGACTGGCGCGCAACTTTGAAATTCTTCCGGACGTAGTTGCCAAGGACCCGCTGGCGCCCACCTATCGCCTTGACGACCCGCAATGGAAGGCTATCGTCGACTGGACGGTCGAGGCTCTGATTCAGGCCGAGGAGAGCGGCGTGACGCAGGCCAATCTAGCCGCGATGACGACAAGCGGCGATCCCGCGATCCAGCGTCTGCTCGGAACCCACCGCGGCTACGGACAATATCTCGGGCTGCGCGATGGCTGGGCAGCCGATGTCATTGAAGCGGTGGGTAACTATGGTGAGATATTCGAGCGCGATCTCGGCACAGGATCGACTATGAAGCTGGTCCGCGGCCCAAACGCTCTGTGGACACAGGGCGGTTTGATGTATGCGCGCCCCATCAGGTAACACCGCTGCATCTGCGCCTCTGAGCGCGGTGATGCAGCGGTTCGTCGATTACTGCCCGATGGATTCGACCAGCTTGTTCATTTTTTCTTCCTGCTGTTCGATCGACTCGACCAGTTTGAATTGCGTACGGGTGCGGTCCAGGTTGTGACCTTCGCGATGCACCTTGAAATATTTGTCTCCCGCCAGGTAGTCGGCCAGGAACCGGATGCCGATTTCGAAGGTGATCAGCTTGCCTGAGAAGGCCAGGAACTCTTTCTCCTCCTTGGTCAGGAAACCTCCCGCAGCGGAAAGATAACCGCGTACCAGCGCCTCATACATGGGGAACTGCATGGTCACTTTGGAGAGATCCTGCTCGTCTTCCATCGCCGGACTCGTCGTGGTGCGCACCATGTCGCCGAAGTCGTAAAGCGCCAGCCCCGGCATCACGGTATCGAGGTCGATGACGCAAATGCCTTCGCCGGTGGCATCGTCCAGCAGGACATTGTTCAGCTTGGTGTCGTTGTGGGTAACGCGCTCAGGCAGGTTTGCATCCAGCAGAACGCCGGTGATGGATTTGTGCGCCAGCGCGAATTCAATCTCCGGTTTTGCGAGGGCCGCGCGGCCGGCAGCGTCGGCAGCGATCGACTGCTCCAGGGCGGCAAATCGCTTCGGGGTATCGTGGAAGTCGGGGATGGTATCGTTCAAACGCGGTGCCGGCAGGCTGGCCAGCAGCTTCTGGAACTCCCCAAACGCCTTGGCTGCCTGAAAGGCCTGGGCGGTGGTCTCGACGGCTTCATACGAGCGGGCACCGTTAATAAAGTGATATACGCGCCAGTGGTCTCCTTCCGCATCCACATACCATCCCCGCCCGTCCCGTGTGGGAATGAGTGAGAGCACGCGACGATCGCGGTCGGGCAGGTCTTTAACCTGCGCGGCGAGATGCGCGGTCACGCGCTGCACGTTTTCCATCAGAGCGACCGGGTTCTTGAAAATGCTGGTATTGATGCGCTGAAGGATGAAGGATACCGGCGCACCCTGCTGCTGAAAGACGGCGCGATAGGTGTCGTTGATGTGGCCGGTGCCGTAGGTTTCAGCGCTCTTGAATTCGCCGCTGATCTGAAACTGCCTTGCCGCGGCTGCAACGTTTGGTTCTGTGCTCATGGCCATAGTCTTTCTGGATACGTTCCGTCTTGAATGAGGCGGCCAATGTTGGCGACGACGCGCGGGTGGTCTTCGCGATAGGTGATGCCGAACCATGAATCATTGGTGGGTAAAACCTTTACCCCCGCCCGCCCGGACGAGACCAATTCATTCACGGCGCTGGGAATGAAAAACTCCGACTTCAAATCCTGCGAATTCTGCTCAAAGAACTTTACAAAATATTCCTTCAGTTCCGCAAACAGCCGGGGACTAAATCCCCACATATTCATTGAAACCGTCTCGTCGCCGGTGAGCGCGGTAACCTGGCCGTCCGCCCTGGTATTTTTGGCATGCGTGCCGTCGGGTTCGATTTTTGTCAATTCGACAACATCTTCAAGGTAGCCGTTGGCGCTCACCTTGCACACACCGCGGGCGACCGATCCGAATTCAGAGAGCGTATTGCGCAGAACGAATCCGACCATCGAATAATCCGGCGACCCGGACTGTAAATGTTCGGCCAGCGCGCGAAAGCCCTGGGCCCCGTAAAAATCGTCGCCGTTGATCACGGCAAAAGGCTCGTGAATGGCGTCGGCGGCCACCAGAATAGCGTGCCCCGTTCCCCACGGCTTGGTGCGGCCGGCGGGCACTTGAAACCCCGGCGGAAGCTGGTCGAGTTCCTGAAAGACATACTCGACCGGAACGCGCTTTTCAAACCGCGAGCCAATGATCTCTTTGAACGGTTGCTCGATGCCTTTGCGAATCACAAACACGAGTTTGCCGAACCCTGCGCGAAGCGCGTCGTAAATCGAATAATCGATGATGGTTTCGCCGCCCGGACCCACCGGATCAATTTGCTTCAAACCACCATAGCGGCTACCCATGCCGGCAGCCAGAACGAGCAGGGTAGGAGATGCTGCCAACTTCATCTAATGGAATCCTCTTCTTCGGTATTGTTTCTATCGATTAATACTAATACAAACGCAAGGCGGGCTAAATGGCGCCCGCGGGCCTGGCTGAGACGGGTTGCGGGGGCAATGCCGGCTTGACCCGTGGCTTGACGGCGGGCTGAGCCGGAGGGGCTGCTGCCGGAATCGGGAGTGCCGGGGCCACGCGCGTCCTGATGGTTGTGCCGGTTGCCGGCGCCGGGTTTGCGGCTTTGCGACTCATTCCAGTTCCGGGTTTGGCGGGTACTTCCGAGGCGGCTCTTGAGAGCGGAGGACTCTCCTCGTCGCCCAGGAATTGCTCGTCGTCCTTGCCGACGATGGCTTCGCGCATCACGGCCATCCAGATGGGAAGCGCTGCTTTGGCGCCGGTCTCCTTCTTGCCAAGAGACTGGTTACTATCAAAACCCACCCAGACGCCGCAGGTGACGGAGGGAGAAAATCCCAGAAACCAGGCATCGGTATAGTCGCTCGTGGTTCCCGTCTTGCCACCCAGGGGATGGTTGAGTTGCGAGGCCGCAGCGCCGGTTCCGTGTTGGGTAACCGCGCGCAGCAGGATCATCATGGTGCGCGCCGTGGACTGGTCGATGACCTCGGTGACGGCGGGCGGCTCTTCCCACAGGGTGACGCCGTCGAAGTTCGATACCTTGCGGACCATGCGAGGCGTGACGCGCAGGCCGTCGTTGGGGAAGACGGCGTAGGAGGCGACCTGCTCCTCGAGAGTGATTTCCGCCGCGCCGATCGCAATGGGCAGATACGCGGGAATGTTGGAGGTGACGCCGAAGCGGTGGGTCAAGTCGATGACCTTGTGAATGCCAACGTGGGCGGCCAGCTTGAGTGCGGGAATATTGCGCGATTCGGCGAAGGCGTTGGTCAGAGTCATCGCGCCCTTGTAGTCGTTCTCGTAGTTGTGCGGGGTATAGCCGCCGAAGCTGACAGGCCCATCGACGATGATATCGGTGGGCTTGGCACCGTCTTCAATGGCTGCGGTGTAGTCGTAGATTTTGAAACTGGAGCCGGTTTGTCTTTGTGCCTGAGTGGCGCGGTTGAACACGCTGAGCGCGTAATCGCGTCCGCCGACCATGGCCAAAACGTCGCCGGTGGAGTTGTCCATGGCCATCAGAGAGGCCTGTGCACCAGAGTCCTCTTCCAGAGTTGCTCGGCGTGCACTGCCTTCCATAGCCTCGCCAAGGTGAACATAAATAATATCGCCTGGTTTTACCAGCGCATCGCCGTGGCTTTCCCCCGTCCATTTCCAGTCCTCGGGCAAGAGGACGATCTTTTCGTCGCCGACGCGGACGCGAATTTCAAGCGGCCGGGCAGCGGTGACCAGCGCATGCACGTAGTCACCGGGGCGGGAATGCATGGCCCAGTCCGGATGCCTGTAATCCTCGATCGTCGATCCGCTGGCGAGAACATTTTCCAGCTTGCCCTTCCAGCCGTGCCGCCGTTCGTAAGCCGCCAGGCCATCGCCAACGGCGCGGTTGGCGGTTTGTTGCAGGTCGAGGTCGAGGGCGGTTTCAACGCGCAGGCCGGCCTCGTGAACTTGCTCGGAACCAAAACGTTTTTCGAGTTCTCGCCGCACCTCCTCCTGGAACCAGGGGGCCACAGACATTTCCGGCTGAGCAATGTTCAAACCCAGCGGAGAATTCCGTGCCTGCTCGGCCTGGCGGTGGGAGATCGTCTTGTCGTCCTCCATCTCAGTGATCACCAGGTTGCGGCGGCGCATGGCTTTGTCGGGGTAGAGCAGGGGCGAGTAGGCAACCGGCCCTTTGGGCAGGCCGGCCAGCAAGGCGGCTTCGGTCAGGTTCAGATCTTTGGCGCGCTTGCTGAAGTAAAATTCCGAGCCCGCTTCAAAGCCATACATGCCGCTGCCCAGGTAGATCTGGTTGCCATAGAGCGTGAAGATCTGTTCCTTGGTAAATGCGCGCTCGATCTGGATGGCCAGATAGGCCTCCTGAATTTTGCGGCTGGCGGTGCGATCCCGCGAGAGGAAGAGATTCCGGGCTAGCTGCATGGTCAGTGTGGAAGCGCCCTGGAAGCGCCCATGAGAGCGCAGATCATGCCAGGCCGCCTCGGCAATGCGAAACACATTGATGCCCCAGTGGGACTCGAATTGCTTGTCTTCAATGGAGATAACAGCCTGGCGCAGAACCGGGGCAAAGTCGTCATAACCAACCACTTCGCGCCGCTCGAGAGCAAACGATCCGATGATGCGGCCCTTGCGGTCATAGAGTTCGGTGTTGGTGGACGGGCGGTAGTGTTCGAGGTCGTGAATCTGCGGCAGATCGACGGAGTAGACCAGCGTCAGGCCGGCCAGCGAACCAGTGATGATGGCGAGCAGGATGAGAACGACCAACGTGAACTGGCCGGCGAGCTTGCGGCGGCGATGCAAGGGAACTGGCTGCCCCTGCTGCCGGCGGCGGGGCCGGGCAAGAAAGCGTGGTTCGCCCGTCTGTGGGGGAGTCGCCAAACGTCTCAAGCCTCATAGAAATTTTCGTTCAAATACCGGGCGGGAATTCGCCGCAGCCAATGCTCCATTTTACTGTCAGTTGAGGTTAAACAGAACAACAGAGTGAACCGGGCGGTGCAAAAGATGCATCGGAACGGCACTACGCTTCGCATCGTGACTTTGGAACCCATGAAGCCACGCTTTCGGCCGATAGTAGTATTCTGAGAATTGCAGGCAAACCAGATGAAAGCAGCAGGGAAGGCCCTTGAAACGGCCTCAAGGAAAACCCTACACTGGTCGCTTTCACAGTCGGGAACACGCAGCGATGAAAGAAGTTAGCGCTAAAAAGGTCGAGCTGTTCGATACCAGTCTTCGCGACGGGATGCAGCAGCCGAATATCGAGATTTCAGTCGGGAATGCCGTCGGCCTGCTGCACCGCATGGCCGCATTCGGGGTTCGCTATGCTGAGATCGGTTTTGCCGGCGCCAATCAATTTACGACGGATTTGACCGGCGCGCTGCACTTGGCGGATACCGGGGCCATGAAGCTGGCCCTCTTTGGCAGAACGCGCGGTCGCGGCACCAAGGTGAAAGATTGGCCCGATGTGCAGTTTATCGTCGCCAACAAGCAGAGCGCTCCTGTTGCGGTAATCGTGGTCAAATCCCGGCTGCTCGACGTGATGAAGTCTCTCGAAACCACGCCGGAGGAAAACCTGCGGATGGCGTACGAAACCATTGCCTGCCTTCAGGATAACGGCCTTGAGGTGATCGTTGACCTGGAGCACGCCATGGATGCCGCTTGCGGGCGGCGCGAAAACGGCCTCCTTTGCGACGGCGATGTCAGCAAGCGAACACTGGATTATTTTCACGAGGTCGTGGAGCAATGTGCCGGCCAGAAAGTGAGCCGGCTGGTGGTTTGCGATACCACCGGTGGCGCCAATCCTGAAGAAGTGACTCAGGTAATCGGCAGCCTGACGCAAAGGCACCCTCAAGTCAAGATCGGATTTCACGGCCATACCGATCGCGGTCTTGGAGTTGCCAATTCCCGAGCCGCCGTTCTTGCCGGGGCCAGCCAGGTTCAAGGCACTCTTCTTGGAACTGGAGAGCGCTGCGGCAACGTGAACCTGACCACCGTGATCGCCAGCATGCAGCTCCGGGGCGAAGCTGAATTTGTAACGCCCGAAGCACTCACCGGCCTTACCAGCCTGGCGCAATCGGCTTACGCGGCTTTCTCGATCGATGCACCGCACGGAACGCCGATCGTTGGCCCCGGCGCGTTTGGCACCTGGGCCGGCATGCACGGCAGCAGCGAACGCAAAAATCCCGGGGCTTACCTGTGGTGCGATCCGGCCAAAGTCGGCGCCAAGCCCGTGATCGGAGTGAATGCGCAATCGGGAAAAGCCAACATCATTCTGCTGTCGAGGGAGCTTGGCGTTGCTCTCGATTCCGCACAGGCGCAGGCCTTGATGGAAGCCAACCAGGCGATGATTGAAGGTGGCGGCTTTACGGCCAGCGACGTTTCGTTCCAACTGGCTTCGATGAAGGTGCTCGGAACTTTGGAGCATCGCTTCAACATTAAAAGCTGGAGGGTTCTGGACGAATCCGATGAATCCGGCGACAGGTACGTTCAGGCCTCCATGCAATTGTCGGTGGGCGACTCAGCGATTGCCACCACCCGGGCAGAAGGTTCCGGTCCCGTGGATGCTCTGACCAAAGCCTTGCGTAGCGAGCTAGAAAAATGGTATCCGGCGCTGGCGAAGATGCGATTGGGCACCTTCAGCGTTACGGCCCTCGACGTGTCCGCCCACGATACCGCGGCCCACGTTCGAGTTACTGTGAGCTTCCACGCCGACGGTCACGAACCGTGGACGACCGCGGGAGTGAGCAGCGATTTGAACCAGGCGGCGCTGATGGCCATTGTAGACGGGTTTCATTATTGGTTGCTGACAAACCCCGAGTAGCGGAACCACAATCTTTTTGCTCCGGCGTTTGCATATAATTAGCCTCCCCCGGCGCACTATTGCAATAGTGTGGGAAGTAGGTGCTCGGCCCATACCACGGCCGGGTACCCCCTACCCCCCTCCCGGTGGTACTAAGCCGGACAGTGTACTTTAGTAATGTAAAAGCGGCTGTTTCCGTTGCGCATTTATTCTTGGGTCGAAGCGTTAGCCGTTCTTTGCCTTCAACAGATCGACCGCCTTGTTGAGCGGCTCGTCGCTTTTGGTCGCTGGGGCTGGGGATGGGGCTTCTTCGTCGTCTTCGTCGAGGTTCTGTTGCTGGCCCACGACTACAGAAGGAGTGACAGCATCGTCCTGAATCTTCTTGCCGTCGGGACCCTCAAACTTGGCCACGGTTAGCAGCAGAGCCGCACCGTCGGGCAGGTCGATGGTCTTCTGCACCGAGCCCTCGCCAAACGTGCGCTCGCCCACCACATCGCCGCGCTTCAATTCTTCAATGGCGGCGGCAGCCAGTTCAGCCGCTCCGTAAGTCCCACGGTTGACGAGCACGGCCAGCAGCGCATCGGTCAGGCATTTGGCCGGATCGGCAGTGAAAGTCTGTTTGGGAAACTTCTGGCCTTCGAGCGTCGCGAGGGTTCCCTGCTTGAGGAAGAAGTTGGCCAGGCGCAGACCTTGTTGAGGATCGTCGCCGGAGGAGTCGCGCAGGTCGAGAAGCACCTTATGGCCCTTGCCGTCGGCCTTGAGCTTGGCTGCGATTTCGTCCACGCGGGCCTGGGTGAGCTGGCCGGGTTTGAGATAAAGAATGGTGGAGTTTTCTAACTGCTGTTCGCCTATCGAGGCAGGGGCGGTGACGGAGCGCGTGAGGGTGATTTTGTCGGGATCGGCCTTGCGCGGACGCACCACCGAGATTGTAAGCGTACTCCCAGGCTTGCCTTCAAGCAAAAGGCGGATCACGGCCAGCGACAGCTCGCGGGTGGATTGTTCGCCGATGGATTCAATAATGTCGCCGTCAGCAAGGTGCTCCTTGTCGGCGGGCGAGCCGGGCAGCACGCTGACAATGGTGGCGTATCCAAATCGTTTGGAGACCAGAATCCCTACTTGTGCGGCGCCGGCGGGACGGTCCTTGTAGATTTTGTATTCGGTCGGGGTCAGGTAACTGGAATCGGAGTCGAGCGATTCCAGCAATCCGTGGAGTGCACCGGTGGTTACTTCGCTCATATTGGGGTCGGTGACGTAGTCGGACTGGATTCTTCTCAGCACGTCGCCGTACACGCCCATCTGGCGGTAAGCGCCATCCTGTGCGCCGCCGGCATGAACGCCCAGCAGGCCGAACTCGCCCAAGCCAAAGCCAAGACCGAGGGTGACCAGGATCGAAATGGAAAACACAAATACTGAACGCTGCAGGAATCGAGACACACTCACCACCGGGGCGGCTTTTTGGGGGATCGGGCCGCTCACCTATTAGACGTTAATCATAGCGTAAGGGACGCTTGGGCGGTATTCGAGCGTCTGAAAAGGCAAAATGCTCGGGTTATCCCTTCCATAAGGCGATCACCAAGCCGCCGGCCACGATGAGGCCGCCGCCCGCGCAAATGGGCAGGGTGGGGGATTGGCCGAAGCGGACTCTGTTGAGGATCTGGGCCATAAGGAAGAAAAGCACCACATAAACCCCCAGCAACTTGCCGAAATCCCAGCGCGGAACGTTGACCACCGAACCATAAGCTGCCAGGACGGCGGCTCCGGCCAAAAAGGCCAGCACCCGGCCGAGTCCCGAGGAACGGTAGAAGCTGACCTGGAAGAAGGAGTCTCCCCAAGCCTCAAGGAATGCGGCCAGAGTCAGGATGGCAAGCGCGCCCAGCGGGTTAGTGACCAGCCGGTCAAGAGTATTCATGATCATGACCTCCACAGAAATGGGAAAGCACACGGGGAACTGAAACTGAACCAGAACCGCAATCGAAATGAGGAAACCCTACGGGATGCCCTCGCCCTGTTTCGTCCTTAACACCCAGATTAACAACAGGATGCTTTAGAATTCATAAAGAAGTTACAGCCGGTTGCCCCAGTTACAAATCACTGCATTGCGCGCCTCCTGATTGGCCAACAACGGTCCAGAGGATGGGCTCATCAATAAATTGCGCACCGGTCGTCGAGAAGCCGCAGAAAGGAAAGTCAATGAAACTCGCTGGATTGCTCGTGATGCCTGCCGGATTCTTTCTCACCATTGCCGCGCTGGTTCTGTTTCCAGCGCCGGCGCCGCGAGCGGCTTTCGTGATCTGCGGTTTGGCGGTCGAGGGGCTGGGACTCGCGGTTGCAGTGCGCGGGCATATGGAAGCGCGCGGAGAGAGCCGGCCATGATTCCAGTGCCCATCGCTCCCGCAATGCCCGACGCAATTTTCGCTCTCACCCTGGCGCTGCTTCTGCTGGCTCCTTTAACCATTGCCGGTATCGCGCTGATCAATACCGGGCTCGGTCGCTCGCGTTCAGCCGCGCAGTCGTTGCTCGGGAATCTTGCGATTGTGGCCGCGACCGCGATTGTTTTTGCGGTTGTGGGTGCTGCCTGGGCAGGGACCGCGGGGTTTGTGGATCACTCATTTCAATTGGCCGGGAAGCCCTGGAGTTGGCTCGGAGCGGGACCGCTGCTGCTGGGCGGCTTCAGCACCGCAACGCCGCAGACTCAACTGGCGCTCCTCTTCGAGTTTCTTGCTGTAGCGCTGGCTGCCCTCATTCCCTGGGGTTCGGGTGCGGACCGCTGGCGGTTGACCGCGGGGTGCGCCTCTGCCGCTGTGCTGGCAGCGATTGTCTTTCCCCTGCTGGCCCATTGGGTCTGGGGTGGCGGCTGGCTGGCACAACTGGGAGTGAATTTTGGCCTGGGCGCGGGGTTTCAAGATGCAGGTGGCGCGGCTACCGTGCACATGCTTGGCGGACTGAGCGCACTGGCCGTGGTGTGGATTGCCGGAGCACGCACAGGCAAGTTTCCCAAGGAAGGTTTTTCAACCGCTTTGCCCGGCCACAACGCAGTCTACGTACTCTTTGGCTGCCTGCTAGCGCTGGTGGGCTGGCTGGCATGGAACGTAGCCGGCGCAGTGATCTGGCTTCATGCGCCGCCTGCCGTGCTGCCGGTTACTGCAATCAATACTCTGCTCTCCGCGTCGGGTGCGCTGGCGGCTACTTTCACCGTAACCCGTGTTCGCTTTGGCAAGCCTGACGCCAGCATGTGTGCCAACGGCTGGCTGGCCGGGCTGGTTGCGTCCACCGCATGTGCCGGGCTCATCACGCCGGGCCAGGCGCTCTTCGTCGGCTTGGTAACCGGCATTGCCACACCGCTGCTGGTGGAATTAATGGAACTCGCGCTCTCCATCGACGATCCCTCAGGCGCCATCTCGGTTCATGCCGTGGGCGGATTGTTGGGCTTGCTGGCCGTGGGAATCTTTGCGTCGCAGCCAGGCCAACTGCTAGCCCAACTGGTAGGCATCGCCACTCTGCTCGGAGTATTTCTTCCCCTGGTCTATCTTTTGTTCCGGCTTCTGAATCGCGTGGCTCCATTCCGCGTGGACCCGGACGGCGAGCGCATCGGCATGGACCTGCATGAACTGGGTGGCGGCGCTTATCCCGATTTCGTAATTCACCGCGACGAATCTTACCGCTGAAGTATTCACCGGCTCTTTCGTGTGGACGTAAGCCGCGCAAAAGCAACTCCATGCGGAGCCACATCGGAGGAGAGTGATCCGGAGACGGAGCCGATCTCTTTTTGGCGCCATAGATCGCGAACCTTCCAACTGCCATCAAGGCCGAGGTCCGTCAGATTCACACGCATCTTCAGCGGGCCTTCGCTCAGGTTGAAGAGGCCTACGGCGATGGAGCCGTCTTCGAGCGGCTTCTCAAGAATGAACTCGTCGGAGGACTGGCGTACTACGCGGCCCTGCCAACCCAGCGCATCCTGATCCACATCGATCACTTCGCTGTTGTTCAAAATGCCCAGAGTGAAGTCGTCGAGCGCGCCCATATCCCCGCCGAAGAACAGCGGTGAAGCCATTAGCGCCCACATCGACATATAGCTGTACTGCTCGTCGGCGGTGAGCGACACCAGCGCAGGGGTCTGCGCCTGGTCGTATTTAGCCGGATCGTCGATGGCGCCGATCAAAATGTAGTCGGGATCGTTCCAGTGGCCGGGACCGGCATAGCTAGCATGGCTGGCATTGGCCAGCGCGATATAGTAAAAGCCCGGCAGCCGCTTGCGCTTTTCGTCGCCCAGGTCGCCGGTGGTGCGCCAGGAGTGCCCACCGGAATCCGGAGCCCAGGTCCATACGTCGCCCATTCCGTACTGGCAGAGGTTGAGGACGATATCGCGGTCCAGATTTTTCAGCAGGCCTCCCATCAGGTCGTAGGGTTTGCGGTAGTCGGCAACGGTGGGGTTTTTCGGGGCGATCGTTCCGTAGGAGCACCAGTCGTATTTGAGGAAGTCGAATTTCCACGAGGCAAAAGTCTTTGCGTCGATCTCTTCGTGCTGATAGGAACCCGTGTAGCCCGCGCAGTTGAGCGGTCCGGGGGAGGAGTACAACCCCGCCTTTAGTCCTTTGGCGTGGATATAGGCGGCCAATGCAGCCATATCTTTGAAGCGGTCGTTGGGACGAATCACTCCCTGCGGATCGCGCGGTGCTCCGCTCAAGTCGGGTACTGTTGATCCCGGTTTCATCGGCCAGCCGTCGTCGACATTCACATATTGATAGCCGAAGTCGGCCATGCCGGAAGAGATCATGGCGTCGGCTGCCTGCCGAACTTTTTCGGCGGAAGGGTTGCCATAATCGGAGTACCAGGTATTCCAACCCATAGGCGGTGTAAGCGCCAGCGTATCGCCTACCACGATGCGAAAGAGCCGCGACGATTTTCCGCTTGCATTGGAAGCCAGCAGCGTGACGGGATAAATACCGGGTTTGTCCGGCGTCGTTCCCGTGATGATTCCGGTAGCGGTGTCAAGGTTCAGCGACGATGGCAGACCTTGGGCGGCAAACTGAATGGGCCGCACGCCGGTGCGGGGAATGCGGTAAAGAAACGGGTGCCCCGGTCGCGCTCCATAAATTGTAGGGCCGTTGATTTTAGCCGCAGCCGGCGGTTTGGGAGTAAGGATCGGCCGAGCGTCGTTGGCAGTGCAAATCAAAGGCACAGAAATGGCGGCGAGAAAAAGTGCGGTGCGGCAAAAATGATTCATGCGAGAAAACTCCCATTCCGGATGCGCTCCCATTTTACGTCCGGAGGTTGCCGGAAGGCGGTTTCGTCCTTAATTCAAGCGGCGACGCAAATAAAACCATCCCCCTAAATGGTTACCTGCGGACGGTCCGCTCGACTCCGGGCTGGGGTACACTCATCTGAGATCATCTCTGAAATCCGCCTTGCTGCGCATTCGCAACCATGTAATCTGGCGTGAGGATTGTGAACCCATGGGAGCTCTAATCTCGCTGTTCTACCCTCTAGGATTGCTGCTCGAAATATTGGCCATCATCCACTTCATCCGCCGCCGGCCGAGCTACTATTGGCTTTTCATCATCGTGATGCTGGGGCCCGTCGGCGCGCTCGTCTATCTCTGCGTCGAGGGCCTGCCCGATATTGGAATGCTCAGCGGGTCGTTCCGCGGTTTTCCGCGGCGCAAGCGCATTGGCGAGCTTGAAGTCCTGATTCTGGATAATCCATCGGGTGGAAATTTCGAGGAGCTCGGCGACCTCTATATGGATAACGGCAACCTGGACCTGGCGCGAGCAACCTATGACAAGGCCATTGCTGCTCGCGTCGATTCGGAAAATGTCTTTTACCATCGTGGACTATGCGCGCTTCAAATGGGGGACTACGCAGCCGCCGTACCCGACCTCGAACGAGTGCTCCTGAAGGAACCGGCCTATGATTTTCATCGTGCTGCCGGATTGCTGGCCCAGGCGTGCGCTCAGGCCGGACAAAAGGAGAAAGCCGAGTCTCTCTTCCATAAGGCGATCGACTCCTCCACCCTTTCCGAGACTTATTTGAATTTCGCTCAGATGCTTGCCACGGAAGGACGGAACGTCGAAGCACGCCAATGGGTGCAGAAAGTGCTCAACAAGGAACGCACAATGCCCGCCTATTTGCGCCGGCGCGAGCGACCATGGTTCCAAAAGGCAAATGAGATGCTCAAGCGTCTGCCCGCTTAAGAAGTCATCCGGCTTTCCGGGCAGCTCATTCGTTCGGTCTTACCGCCGGGCAAGCAGCAACATGAGACAAAACAGCAGCGCTGGGACCAGGGCCAGGCTGGCGTAAAACAGCATCCGGCGGGCGCCGGGCAGGCGGAGACCGAGCGAAATTGGCCGGTGCGCATCCTCGTCGACGCCAATCTGTTCCTGGTGTTCCAGGTCCCAGGCCATTTCGTTGGCGGTCGAGTAGCGATGGCGCGGGTCGCGCTCGAGTACCCGATTGAGAATCTCCTGCAATTCAGGCGTGATCTCAGGGTTCAGTTCGCGGGCAGGCCGTGGATCGTGGAGTACCCGTTCATTCATCACCGCCAGCGGATTAGGCCCGCTGAAAGGCGGCTGGCCGGTGAACATCTCGTAGAGCATCACCCCCAGCGAATAAATATCGCTGCGCTGGTCGCCGCGCTGGCCTTTCACCTGCTCGGGAGAGATATAGTCCGGCGTGCCCAGCGTGGCCGACATATCCACAAACGTAATCCGCCGCGCATCTTCCTTCATGGCGATCCCGAAGTCGATGATCTTGATGCGGTCCTCAGAGTCGACCATGATGTTTTCCGGCTTCAGGTCGCGATGAACCACGCCGTGCTTGTGCATGCAGTCGAGGGCATCGCAGATTGCCAGGGTGAGGCTGACCGCGCGATCGACGGGCAGCTTGCGTTCCTGGTTCAGCAGGTCGCGCAGCAGGCGGCCATCCACCCATTCGATGACCATATAGGCCCGGCTGCGGTGCTCCGGCTCGTAGGTCTTCACTACGCCGGGGTGGTCCAGCTCCTGCCCGATCTCCTGCTCGCGGCGGAAGCGCTCCACCAGGATCGGGTCGGCCTCCATCTCCGCATGAGGAACCTTAATCGCCACCCGCCTGCTGTCACGAAGGTCGGTGGCTTTGAAGAGCGTCGACATTCCCCCGCGGGCGACAACCGCATCCAGGCGGTAGTGATCCAGCGTTTCTCCCGTTTCCAGTGTGGTCATCAGTGCGTACAGCATAACAAGTCAAGTCTTTCATGCAAATCGTAAGAATTTCGCAAGGGAATCAGAAGAGAACCGCACAGGGATTACGGCCTGCAATTGTATGCCGCACAATTGTCGAGCCGATGGGCGGCAAATCATTCCGTTTGCTGAATTGAGCGCCGATCAGGCACACTGAGGTATCCGTTACAATTGCATCGCTCCATTTGTGGGAATTGTGTGGTTTGATTTCTATATGCTCCGTTTTTCAAAAATCCTCCCGGTTTGCCTTTTGGTTGCTTGGGTGATGGCGCCCGGGCCGGCTTATGCAAACCGCGCTGCGGCCCATCCCGCCCCAGCGGAGCCTGCGCAGGAAACGGGGTTTCTGAATCGCCGCATCGAGTTGCACGGGGTGAGCTACCGCTACCAGGTCTACCTGCCCGAGGAGTGGCGGCGAGACGACCGCAAGCTTTGGCCGATGATCCTGTTTCTCCACGGCCGTGGCGAGCGCGGATCTGAGGGGATGTGGCAGACGCAGATCGGCCTTCCCCAGGCAGTGCGCGACCACCCGGAGCGCTGGCCGTTTGTGATCGTCATGCCCCAGTGCCCGCTGCCCAGCTACTGGACCGATCCAGATATGCTGGCTCTGGCAATGGCCGCTCTGGACGAGGAGACGGCAGAGTTCCACGGCGATCCGGAGCGCACTTACCTGACAGGTCTCTCGCTGGGCGGCTACGGAGCCTGGGAACTGGCGCGGCTCTATTCCCGGCGCTGGGCGGCGATAGCCATTGCCGCCGGCGGTGTCTTCTGGAGCTATGCTCCTGAGCGGTGGCAGGAAGCCTCGACTTTGCCCAGGGAGTACGCAGTTGCGTTGGGCCGCACGCCGGTGTGGCTCTTCCATGGAACTGAAGATAACGTAGTGCCTCCGCGCGAAAGCGAGCTGATGTTTGAGGCCTTCAAGACCGCCGGCGGGCGTATCCGGCTGTGGCTTTATCAGGGCATGAAGCACGACTGCTGGACCCGAGCCTACGACGAGCCGGAGCTGCCTCGGTGGCTGCTGGCGCACCGCGGCGAACCTCCGCAGGGCTCCAAACCAAGCGGACGGACTGAGTCACTGGCCGAGCGGCTCATCATCCCGCTTCATCCCCTCCCCATCAAGCTGCCCACGGCGCTCCTTGACAGCCTGGCCGGCCAGTATTGCGACGCCAAAGGACATATCGTAATCACCGTCTTTCGCCAGGGCGAGCAGCTCTATGAGAAGGATCTGCACGGAGAGGTCAGGGAGCTGGCAGCGGAGTCGCCGGGGAGATTCTTTTATCCCAGCGGCGCCACCG
Source organism: Occallatibacter sp. (assembly GCA_049515455.1). GTDB lineage: Bacteria > Acidobacteriota > Terriglobia > Terriglobales > Acidobacteriaceae > Telmatobacter. The sequence continues at coordinate 191,756 of JBEKUB010000001.1, read as the reverse complement.
GCACCCGGCTGACCTTTGAGCGCGACACCGAAGAGCGCGTAACGGCCCTGGTCCTGAACGACGACCGGCACGAAGAACGATGGGAAAGACGGGCGTCACCTTCCAGCCACTAGCCTTCAGCGCCAAGGATTATGGAACGCCGCCCACCCTCTTTGCGTAGTAATCTTTTTGCGGGAAATCCAAGAGGAGGCACCATGTTTTGCAGCGGATGTGGTTAGGCTTTAGCCCCGGATCAGGGATTCTGTCCCCAGTGCAGCCGTCCGGTCGCGCCGGCGGTTCCCTCTGTGCCCGGTATGCAGTTCCAGGTGGAAAGCTACGCCGGCAAAGTGAAAGCGCTCAGCATCGTCTGGTTCATTTATGCGGGCTTTTCGCTGGTGTTGGGGATTGCGGGGCTGGCTTTTGCAAAAGCGTTTCTCTCGGGGTTTTTATCGCCGTGGCTCCATAACGGCCCGGCGCCGGGCGCTCCCATGCCGGAGTGGTTCTTCCCGGCCATCCTGCACTTTGCTCTGATCTATCTGGTTATCAGGTCCGGGTTGGCTCTGGTAGCCGCGTGGGGCCTGTGGCAGCGCACCGAGTGGGGGCGCATCGTCGCCATCATTGCCTCAGTCTTCAGCCTGCTCAAATTTCCCTTCGGCACCGCGCTGGCCATCTGGACCATGGTGATGCTGCTCGGCTACCGGAACACTACGCTCTACGAGCAACTGACTTAAGCGCGCCCGCTCCATTAAACCCGCGGCCACTCGAACGGAAACAATCCGCCTGCCGCAACCGAGTCCAGTTTCATACCGCCCAGTTCCGCTGCGTGTGCCAGCACAGGGTCGCGGCCCGCGGCTAGATCGGCTGCGGTAGGCAACAGCTGTTCGTCCGGTGTGACCCCGGTTTTTTCCAGGCTCTTGCCGTCGCTCATGATCGCGTTGGCCTCGGTTACGCTGAATCCGTAGAAGACTCTGGCGTCCGCTCCTTGCGATTCACTGTAGTGCCTCGATTCCATTACGGCTCCGGCCGTCTTGTCTCCGATCACTTTTCCACGGTGCTCGAGTTGAACCACGCGGGCAAAAAGTTCTGAGCATGAGGCTGAACCGGAGTCGACCAGCACGATCAGCTTGCCGGTGAAGGGGGTTCCGTGGTGTTTTGCGATTAACGGTTTGTTATCTTTCCTGCCGACAAGGTCGCAAATCTTGATGTCATGGTCAAACAACGATCCCACCATGAACTTCAAGGTATCAATGCTTCCGCCGGGGTTCCCGCGCAGATCGAGAATGAGCGTCTTGTGCTTGCGCGCCGCGCCAATGGTCTTCTCGATTCTGTCGATATCGAGGTCAAACCGAGGTAGCTGCCAGATGATGATATCTCCGTTTTCGGCTGTCCGCGGACGCGACGTGAGATAAGCATATTGGCTGCGATGGACCAGATCCCAGTAATCTGACTGATCCGTTATATCCAGGATTTGCTTGTGGGGCTTGACCAGAGTATTCACGACGATCTGGCGTTCGTCTCCCGACGGCGAACGCAAGTTAAGTTGGACAGACGCCTGTGGAGCAAGAGAGTTGAAATAGTAGCTAATATCGTGAAAATCACCGCGATCCACTCTGAAGCCATTCAGAGTCAGAATCTGATCGCCAATGTGCAGTTTCGATTCGGCGTCGGTGCCGGGACGAATCCGGTCGATGAAGCAGTCATTTCCCACCAGTTCGTAACGATAGCCAGAATCGAACCAGGCGCCGCGCATGGGTGGCGTAAAGAAAGTATGCGAATCCTTGAGCCCGCTGAGAAAGGCTGCGACAATTGCGAATCCTTCGCCTAGATTGGGCGCTGCTCCAATCTGAGCGGAATATTGCCGGTAGCGCGCATCCCAGTCCAGGCCTTGCAAATTGGGATCGTAATAATACTTTTTGACATCGTCATGAGCCTAACGCAGCATTCCGGCGATCAGAGACTGATCATCTTTGTTCAGCGTCTGCTGATGCTGCGCACGGCAAACAGAAGATGAGAAAAGAGCACACATCAACACCCCGGCTATGGCCGGCATTCCAAGCTTGCGGTTCATGCGGCGCGATCCCCTTTGTTTGTTATTGTCATTTGAGACTATGCCGCATGGGATGACGCCGTCAAACCTGGCTTCAGCGCCTCTCCAATCCAGCCCAATTTACAGTTGGAAGGTGTCGCGCACAGGGCATCTGGACCTTGGGGATGCTGCTGGGCTACTGGGACGCCATGCTGTACGAGCAACTGGTCTAACCCAAACGGGTTACACGCGGCAGGCAGCTTTCGCAGTACAATCAGCACCATGAGTTTTCCTGAGACGCGGATGCGCCGGTTGCGGCGCAGTGAATCGTTGCGGGCGCTAGTGCGGGAAACCGTTCTCGAACCCGGAGACCTGATCTATCCCCTGTTCATCTGCCCTGGCGAAGGCGTGCGGCGCGAGGTGAGTTCCATGCCGGGGGTCTTCAACCTCTCCATAGACGAGGCGGTGCGCGAGGCCGAGGAAGCCGCGCATCTGGGGCTGGGCGGGCTGCTGCTCTTCGGACTGCCCGAGCACAAGGACGTGCAGGGCTCAGGCGCGTGGGAAGAATTCGGCATTGTGCAGCAGGCTCTGCGTGCGCTGAAAAAGTCAGACGCCGCCAAAAAACTGGTGCTGATTGCCGACGTCTGTCTGTGCGAGTACACCAGCCACGGTCACTGCGGCGTGGTGATCGAAACCCGCGAGGGCTGGGTTGTGGATAACGACTCCACGCTCCGCCAACTGGCCCGCACGGCCGTCAGCCTGGCCAAAGCCGGTGCTGACGTGGTGGCGCCCAGCGACATGATGGATGGCCGCGTAGCCGCCATTCGCAAATCTCTCGACGAAGAGGCGCATTCCGATACGCCCATTCTGAGCTATGCCTCAAAGTTTGCCTCGGCATTTTACGGGCCATTCCGTGAGGCGGCAGCTTCGGCGCCCCAATTCGGCGACCGCAAGTCCTACCAGATGGACGGTGCCAACCTCCGCGAGGCCCTGCGCGAGATCGACCTCGATCTCGAAGAAGGCGCGGACATGATCCTGATGAAGCCGGCCATGCCCTATCTGGACGTGGTGCGTGCGGCTCGTGAATTTGTTGACGTGCCCATGGGCGCGTACCAAGTCTCTGGAGAGTATGCCATGCTGCAGGCGGCGTTTGAGAAAGGCTGGCTTGATCGCGATCGCGCCATGCTCGAATCGCTGCTTGGCATTCGCCGCGCGGGGGCGGACTTCATCGTTACCTATTTCGCCAAGGAAGCCGCCAAACTTTTGGGGTAAGCGCGTTTTCCGGAGCATGTGCAGGAAGCGGTAGCTAACACTGCTACAAACCTTGTGCGCCGCGACAGTCGTGTAGTCTTCTATAGATACCCACCTATGCTCGAGCGACTGGAAAACTATTTTGAATTCACGCGCCTGAAGACCAACTGGCGCACCGAAATTCTGGCCGGGGTCACGACTTTTGTGACCATGGCCTACATTGTGCTGGTGAACCCGGCCATCCTGGCCGCAGCCGGGATGCCGCTGGCTGCCGTGACCGCGGCCACCTGTCTCTCTGCCGGCTTTGCTTCAATCATGATGGGCATAGTGGCGCGCTATCCCATCGCGCTGGCCCCCGGAATGGGCCTCAACGCCTACTTTGCGTACGCCGTTTGCATCAAGATGCATATGCCGTGGCAGACCGCCCTGGGAGCTGTCTTTCTCTCCGGCGTGCTGTTCCTCTATCTCAATACCGCCGAAATCCGGCGGAGGATTTGGCGTTCAATCTTCGGCGAGTTCTATGAAAAGATTCCGGGGATCCTCAAACCCATCACGACGAAGATGATTCTGCGCGCCATTCCCCACGAGCTTTACGCCGCAGTTGCCAGCGGCATCGGACTTTTCATCGCCTTCATCGGCTTCCGCAACGCCGGGCTGGTGGTGGGCGACGCCGACACGCTGGTCGGCATGGGAAACATCCGCAACCCTACTGCGGTGCTGGCCCTCGTGGGGCTGATCCTGATGGTGGCTTTGGAGGTGAAGAAGGTACGGGGCGCAATCTTGATGGGTGTCCTGGCCACGACCGGGCTTGCATGGGCAATGGGGCTGACGCACTGGACGCCCGCTGCCGGAGGCTTCCAATCGTTGGCAAGTACCGCCTTCAAACTCGATATTCGCGGCGCGCTCAGCAAAGGGCTGCTGGAGATTGTGTTCGTCTTCTTTTTCGTGGACGTATTTGACAACCTGGGCACCCTGATGGCCGTCACCAAGCGGGCTGGACTGATTTTGCCCGACCACTCGATTCCGCGACTCAACCGGATTCTCTTCACCGACGCGACGGCCACCATCTTCGGATCGCTGACCGGCACTTCAACCGTCACCAGTTATGTAGAGTCCACGGCCGGAGTCGCGGCCGGCGGCCGCTCGGGCGTGACCCCCATCGTTACCGGCCTTCTGTTTCTCGCGGCCATCGGCGCCGCTCCGTTCGTAGGCATCGTGCCGCAGGCAGCCACCGCTCCGGCGCTGATCCTGGTGGGTTCGCTGATGCTGTCTACGGTGACCGAGATTCAGTGGAAGGATCCGCTGGTCGCGGTTCCCGCGTTCCTGACGCTGATGCTGATTCCGCTTACCTACTCCATCGCCAACGGGCTCGGTTTCGGCATCATCGCATGGGTGGTGCTCCATCTGGCCACGGGAAAGTTCCGCCGGCAAGACTGGCTTCTCTATGTGCTTGCCGCGCTCTTTCTGGCCCGATTTGTCTACCTGGGAGCGAGCTAGGCGCCTGCTAATATGGGATTCTCAAAACGAAAGGAAATTCCATGCGCTGGTACCATTACGTTGCGTATTTCTTCGGGGGCGCGTTTCTGGCCAACACACTGCCGCATCTTGGTAACGGGATATCTGGACAAGCATTTCAGAGTCCGTTTGCGTCGCCACCGGGAGTAGGCTTGTCCTCCGCAACGGTCAATGTCCTGTGGGGACTCTTCAATCTTGCCGTCGCCTACTTGTTGATTTGCCGCGTGGGCGGCTTCAATCTGCGCAAAACCGGGCATGTGCTCGTTCTGGGGGCGGGGATTCTGGTTATGTCGTTGATGCTGGCCCGCGCTTTCGGGCGGTTCCACGGCGGACTGTGAGCCTGCTGGCTGCGGGCACAGGCCAGGGACGTTCCCAGCTTTGTCCCTCTCGGGACCAGAGCGAAGAAATGTCGTAAACTTTTCCCAACACTCCGCTGTACTATGGGTGGGAGGTTTGAGTTGCACTTTCTGAAGATGCGCACGATGAAGAGATTTCGGAATTTGCAGATGCAGGGAGCGTGGCGTTTGACGCTGTCCGGCCTCGCCGTAACGGCGGCAGCCTCGCTAGCCCTGGCGTTTGGCCTTACTTCCTGTGAAGAAGTGGCCAGTTACACCCAGCCGAGCCTGGTGAGGGCCATCGATGCATCCTACATAGCCCCGGCCGTGAATATTGAGGTGGAAGGCGTACAAATCGCCCATAATATTGGCCAGGGCACCATCACCCCCTATGGAACGCTCCCATCCTCGAACAACGCGCTCATCCAGGTGACGGCGGCAACCGGAGGCGCGGCTCTGGTCACCTCCAACGGCACGCTGCTCGCCGGCCATCAGCACTCGGTTTTTCTCACCGATAACGGCGCAGCCCCCAACGGTTACTTGGTCACTGTTCTTGAAGACCAGCAGATTGCGGCGGCCGAGGGCCACTCGGCCTTCCGCTTCCTCAACCAGGCGCCCAAGACTGGAGGTGTGGACGTATATATGGTTCCCTCCGGCAGTACCTTGGCCGACAGCATTCCTATTGTGACGGACCTGTCTGTGGGCGCAACTGCCGGCTATATCAGCATCACCTCGCAGACCGTGACCATGGTGATCACGCCTACCGGCGTGCTCACGCCCAAATACACTTCCATGGCGCTCAACCTGACAGGCAGCGATGTATATACGGTGCTGATCGTAGATACGCAGTTGACCAGCAACCCGCCCGTTGAAGTCTTCATGGCCAACGACGTGGACTGAGTCCCTTTCCGCTCTCCGCAACAAGTTCGTTTTGGAACCGTCTTACTCGCCGCCACAACGGGAGTCATATTCCTTTCGTCGCTCGCGCGCGTATACTCGACGGCAAGGCAAGTCACCCATGGACGACACATCGACCATCTTCCTTCCGAACTCTCTGCAAAACGCATACGTGCTCACAGTGGTACTGGCATTTGCCGGCTACCTGGTTACCTTTTTAAGCGCGCGAATGCTGGCAAGACGCCGCGACAAGCTTGACCTGGTGAACAAGCGGCTGAACGAGTTTTATGGCCCGCTCTATATCGCCTCCCAGGCCGGAAATATCGCCTACCGGTCGCTGCTCAGGAAGCAGGGCAAGACGCAGAGCTTTCCCATTCTCGACGAGGAAATGAAGGAGTGGGTGCTGTGGATGACCACCATCTTCATGCCCCTCAACGACGTGCGCGAGAAGATCATTATTGAGAAGGCCTACCTGATCGTCGAGGAGCAGATGCCGCATTGCCTGCTCGATTTTGTAACTCATGTCAGCGGTTACAAGGCGGTGCTGGCTAAGTGGGCGGAGGGCGACTACACTGAGCGGCGCTCCACCATCGGCTGGCCGCCGGAGTTCGATATCTATGTAGAGCATTCCTATGCCGCGCTAAAGGCCAAACAGACCAAGTTGCTGCACAGCGCGCTATGGAATTTTTACCACCGGCTCGTCAATCGCAAGCGGCGATAGCTTTTCTTGACCTCTTGTCAGCCGCATTGTGCGCTCGACTTACCCTTCGTGCGCAAGCGTAGGATTGAGCGATTTCACCTGCGCCACAGCCTTGGTCAGCCGCGCCTCCTGCTGCCGGCTTCCCTTGTGACTCCACTGCGTATAGATGTGCTCGATAGTCTCCACCAGGTATGCGCCGGGAACAAACTCATCTTTCCCGCCGAATCCGTGGCCGGGCAGCAGAACCACGTCTCCCGGTTTTGGCAGCGAGTGCAGGGTCTCCAACGGCACCAGGTTGATGCAACTGCCGCTTCCGTTGACGAACTCCAGGCAGTTCCTGCTTTCGAGCGTCCCTTCGCGCGCAGCCCGAGCCTCCTGCCGCGCCTTCCATGATTGATAGTAGGCGGCAATCATCGTCGGCATGCCGATCAGGCACCAGACGATGGTCGCCAGAAAAGTTCCCAACGGCGCTATATGAATCAAATACTCCAGCATGTTTTGTCTCTCTCCTCGGCAAGGGTTCGAAAGCTTGCATGCTCCTGGGTTCTGGCGCATCTTCCTTGCCTGAAGCGGAACACAACCATAGGGCGAAAGTCCAGCACGGACTTTCAGTTCCCCCAAAGGCCAAACCTCAACTGAAGCCGGGTCTGAGTACCCGGTCCCGTCCGAGGGAATTTCCACACTAAAAAATTACTGGAATCTCCGCTCAGCTCGCGAGCGCCTTGCCGGGCGCCCCCGCGTGTGCCAATCGCGTGACTCCGCTGAACAGGAAGTTGATGCCGACAATCGTTCCAATCGCCCAGGCCGAAGCCGAGGGCCAACTGAACCCGATCATCAACCCCAGCAGCAGTGTCACGATGCCGTCGAACAGGATCCATCCCGCTCCCGGCAGCGCGCGCATGCTGAAGTACGCCAGTATCTGCATAAATCCCTCAAGGTAGAGAATGAATGCCAGAACCAGCGTGAACGACACCAGGCTGAGGCCGGGGTGAAAAGCCAGGTACAAGCCGCCCGCGATATAGACGATTCCCAGCATCAACCGCCAAATGAACCCTCCGGCGCCTCGCGCTGCAAATGCATAAGCCAGATGCGCGAATCCGGTGAAAAAGATCAGCCAGCTGACAAAGATCGAAACGCCGATCCCCGCCGCCAGAGGCAATGCAATGGCGAGAATTCCCACGGCAATCATAAGAACCGCCGATGCGACGGAGAGGCCGTTGACCCGCCTCAGTGAACTACTCATATCTGCTGTGCCCATAAAGTCTCCTGGGACAATCTTGAATTGCACGTGATCCGGTGCACGGCCCGCATTACCCACATTTTTGATCTCTCAAAAAAATGCGTCCCAGGCCGCCATTTTTATGGATGCCTGGGACGCAAAAGAAGTTGAAAAGAATTCTAGTACCGGTAATTCTCCGCCTTGTAAGGCCCTTCGACCGGCACGCCCAGGTAGTCGGCCTGCTTCGGAGTAAGCGTAGTCAGCTTTACACCGATTTTTTCAAGGTGCAGCCGGGCAACCTCTTCGTCCAGCTTCTTCGGCAGCACATAAACGCCAATCTTGTAGCTGTCCTTGTTCGCCCACAGATCGAGCTGCGCAAGCGTCTGGTTGGCAAAACTGTTGCTCATTACAAAGCTGGGGTGCCCGGTTGCGCAACCCAGGTTCACGAGCCTGCCCTCGGCCAGCACAAAAATCCCGTGTCCATCAGGGAAAGTATAGAAGTCCACCTGCGGCTTGATGTTCAGCTTGGTCACGCCCGCCTCGCGGTTGAGCCGGTCCATCTGGATTTCGTTGTCGAAGTGGCCGATGTTGCAGACGATCGCCTGGTCCTTCATACGCTTCATGTGCTCGAGGGTGATGATGTCCACGTTGCCGGTGGTGGTGACGTAAATATCGCCGCGGCCAAGAGTCTCTTCCACGGTGGTGACCTCGAAGCCTTCCATGGCCGCCTGTAGCGCGTTGATAGGATCAACTTCTGTCACGATGCACCGCGCGCCCATGCCGCGCAGGGAATGCGAGCAGCCCTTGCCCACGTCCCCATACCCGCAGATAACCGCGACCTTGCCGGCAACCATTACGTCAGTTGCGCGCTTGATGCCGTCGGCCAGCGATTCGCGGCAGCCGTAGAGATTATCAAACTTCGACTTGGTCACCGAATCGTTTACGTTGATGGCCGGAACCAACAGCTTGCCCTGCTCCAGCATTTTGTAAAGACGGTGAACGCCGGTTGTGGTTTCTTCAGAGACTCCGCGCCACTCCTTGACTACTTTGTGCCAGTGCTGCGGGTCTTCGGCGTGGACTTTCTTCAGCAGATCCTTGATCACCTGCTCTTCGTGGCTCTCGGCGGGGCCATCGACCCACTTGTCGCCCTCTTCCAGCTCATAGCCTTTGTGGATCAGCAGGGTAACATCGCCGCCGTCGTCCACCACCAGTTGCGGACCTTTGCCGCCCTTGTGAGCCAGCGCCTGGTAGGTGCACCACCAATAATCTTCGAGCGACTCGCCCTTCCAGGCGAAGACCGGCACGCCGGATGCGGCGATGGCTGCGGCTGCATGATCCTGCGTGGAGAAAATGTTGCAGCTTGCCCAGCGCACTTCGGCGCCCAGGCTGACCAGCGTCTCAATCAGCACCGCCGTCTGAATCGTCATATGCAGCGAGCCGGTTACGCGCACGCCCTTCAGCGGCTTGGCGGTCGCATACTTGTTCCGGATCGAAACCAATCCCGGCATCTCGTGCTCGGCGATTGTGATCTCTTTGCGGCCCCAGTCGGCCAAAGCGAGGTCGGCTACTTTGTATCCCAAATTCGTGACTTCGAGAGTCGAAGCTGCCATAATGAATCTCCTTATATCGTCAAATCGTGATACATTGATATGTACCAGAACTTGCCTATGGCGTCAATCGTAAAAATTCTTCGCGTTGTGGCCGATCCCAACCGGCTCCGCATCCTTCTGCTTCTACGCGGCGAAGAACTCTCCGTCGCCGAACTGCAGGAGATTCTCTCCATGGGCCAAAGCACCATCTCTACCCACCTTTCGCAGCTCAAACAGGTCGGTCTGGTTGAAGACCGCCGCACCGGCAAAAGCAATCTCTATCGCATAAAGACTGCCGACGGAGTCGTTGCTGAGCTGCTCACCCAGGCACGCAATGAAATCCCTGAATCCGCCGCCGACCAGGCCTCCATGCGTCGCGTCGTAAAAAAGCGACAGGACAAAATGCGCAGCTTTTTTGACAGCGTGGCCGGCCGTCTGGGCAAAGACTACGTCCCGGGAAAATCGTGGAAGAGCGTAGCCGAAGCGCTGCTTCGCCTCATGCCACCCATGGTCATAGCCGATCTCGGCGCCGGTGAGGGAGCCTTTGCCCTTCTGCTCGCAGAGCGCGCCAAAAAAGTCATCGCCGTCGATACCTCCGCCCGCATGGTCGAGGTTGGCCGCGAGCAGGCCCGGCGTCACGGCATAAAAAACGTCGAATACCGTCTCGGGGATATGGAAGAGATTCCCATCGAAGACTCAAGCGTCGACCTGGTCTTCTTCTCACAATCCCTCCATCACGCCCTGCACCCCGAGCGAGCCGTCGCCGATGCATGGCGAATCCTCCACCCCGGCGGCCGCATCATTCTTCTCGACCTAGTAAAGCACCGTTTTGAAGAAGCCCGCGAGCTTTATGCCGACGAGTGGCTGGGCTTCAGTGAATCGGAGGTCGAATCCATGCTAGAAAAAGCTGGCTTCAAAGATATAGAGACCTCAGTAGTCCACAAAGAGCCGGAGACTCCGCAGTTTCAAACCTTGCTGGCAGTGGGGAATAAACAGAGTTAGCGATTTGCTGCGCTCAACAAAGCGAGAAACCGCTCCGCGCACCATTTCCACAATAGTTTTGAATCCAATCTGCCTGGTCATTAATCAATTCGATATTGTCGAAGTCGTAATGTTTCGGCCATGGAGCAGAGCAATCAATGAGCAGTCTAAAAGGTAAAGTTGCGCTGGTCACGGGCGCATCAAAGGGCATTGGCGCGGCCATCGCCCGTGAACTGGCGGCGCGCGGTGCCGCAGTCGCAGTCAACTATTCCGGCAGCAAGGCCGCCGCGGAAAAAATCGTCGCAGAGATCAATGCTGGCGGCGGTAAATCTATCGCAGTTCAGGCCAATGTGGCCGATCCAGCCAGTGTTTCTCAGTTGGTGGACGCCGTAGCCACCCAGCTTGGCCCCATCGATATTCTGGTCAATAACGCCGGCATATATGAATTTGGCGCCCTTGAACAGATCACGCCGGAGCATTTTCATAAACAATTCGATACAAATGTTCTTGGTCTTTTGTTGGTCACTCAGGCGGCAGTCACCCGGTTCAACCCGGCCGGTGGAAGCATCATCAATATCGGCTCAGTGGTAGGGAAGATGGCTGGAGCTGGAGGGGCAGTTTATAGCGCCACCAAGGGGGCTGTGGACTCTATCACTGTTGCGCTTTCAAAAGAACTCGGCGCAAAGAGGATTCGCGTAAACGCGCTTAATCCCGGCCTTGTCGAGACCGAGGGTACGCACGCAGCGGGCTTTATCGGCAGCGAGTTCGATAAAGGAGCCGCAGCAGGCACGCCACTGGGCCGCATCGGCCAGCCGCACGACATCGCCACTGCCGTCGCCTTTCTGGCATCTGAAGACGCTGGCTGGATCAACGGACAGACAATCTACGCCGCCGGGGGCTTTACACGGTGACCTTTATCTGTGCGGCCGTTTCAGCTCGTGTCTCGGCCCGCGTTGCATCTGGCGGTGAGTTAGGGTAGAAGCTTGCTCTCAGCTTCGAGCAGTTGACGCTTGCGATCGATTCCCCAGCGATAGCCGGTGAGGGAGCCGCTGACGCCGACTACCCGATGGCATGGAATCACCAGCGCCACGCGATTGGTAGCGCAAGCGCGAGCCACAGCGCGGGTAGCCTTCGGATTGCCAAGCTCTCGCGCCAACTGGCTATAACTGCGCGTCTGCCCTCGCGGAATAGCCCTCAAAGCCTGCCAAACGCGGAGTTGAAAGGCGGTGCCGCGCAGGTCCACCTGCGTTGGGGGCACCTGTGGTGCGGCCAACTTTTTGGATGAGTGAATAGGCCCGCAGACTTCACGCAGCGCCGCATCCACAAGTCGCGAAAGTGAAGGATCGCGGCGAATGCTGGCCAAAGGAAACTCTTCGCGAAGGCTTGTCTCCGCCTCAGACGAGGTAGCTCCAAGAGCGAGCCAGCAAAGGCCGCGTTGGGTCGCTCCCACAACAATCCAGCCAAAAGGCGAGCGCGCGGTAGCGTAGCTGATTTTTTCGCCGCTGCCGCCTTGGGCAAAGCGAGTAGGCGTCATGCCCAGTTGCGCGCCTTCATAGGCGCGGCTGGAAGAACCGAATCCGGCGTTGTAGATTGCGTCGGTCACGTTGCCTCCTTGTTTGAGCGCGGCGCGCAGTGATCGTGCACGCAACGCCCTGTAGTACTGAAACGGACTCACTCCCAGCTTCTGCTTGAAAAGCTTCTGCACGGTGAAGGGGCTGAGATGGACAAGACCGCCTAATTCGGCCAACGGAATGCATCGATCGAGATTGGCTTCAATATACGAACGAATCTCGTCCACAGGGTTGCTACGCACCGCATCAGGCTTGCAGCGCTTGCAGGGGCGAAAGCCGGCAGTGCGCGCAGCATCAGTCGAGCGGAAGATGCGGACGTTAGCCCGGAGCGGGCGGCGACTGGAACAACTGGGGCGGCAGAAGACGCCAGTGGTAGTGACAGCGTAGAAAAACCCGGCGTCTGGATCGCGGCTCAGTATCTGCCGCCAGGCGGATTCGGGGTCGATGGGCGCAGAACTGGATTTGTGGTCTCCCATCCTTGCGATAGAAGGAAATCGCAAGGATGGGGCACGGTGCGTTTGTGGTTCGCGGGATGCGGTTTGGGACGTTCGATTCATGAGTTCATCGTCGCCGATATTGGGACGGCGCGCTATCCGATTCTTGCGCGCAATTCGGATTATTTTTGACTGACTACTTGCGGCCGGTCTGCTCGATTTTATTCAGCACCGCTTCGGCTCGCAGCAAATCCTCTTCCGTATCCACGCCGATTGTGTCGCGAGGGGCTTCGGCAACATATATATTGATTCCGTTGTCGAGCAGGCGGAGCTGCTCAAGGCGTTCGGTTCGCTCGATTATGGAGGGCGGCAGGGAGGCAAATTTTTCAAGCGCGGCCTTGTGGTAGGCGTAAATTCCCAGGTGCTTGCGATAGCCGACAAAGCCGGCGCCGTTGCGGTCGTAGGGGATGGTGGAGCGGGAGAAGTAGAGCGCGCGCCCGTCGAGGGCTGTGACCACCTTGACGGCGTTGGGGTCGTCGATTTCCTCGGCGGGGCAGCGGACGACCAGCGTGGAGACCTCGACCTCGGGCCGCGAGAAGAGCGCGAGCAGCGGCGGAAAAAAATCCGGTGTGAGCGTTGGTTCGTCGCCTTGGATATTGACGTAGATATCGGCGTCGATCTGGCGGGCTGCTTCTCTCACCCTGTCGGACCCGCTCTGGCAATCGGGCGAGGTCATCACTGCGGGAATGCCGCGCTCCCGGCAGACGGCGGCTACTTCTTCAGAATCAGTGGCTACCACGACTGGGTCCATCAGGCCGCTTTGAGCGGCGGCGCGCCAGACCCATTCCACCATCGGCCGGCCGGCGATGGAGCGCAGCACCTTGCGGCTGAGCCGCGTGGAGCCGAGCCGAGCGGGAATGACACCGGCAATGCGGAACGTACTCATGCAGGCGAGTTTACACGAGCGGCGAGGGAGGGCTCACGTTCGCCACTACTCCGCGCAGAAAACCATCTCCGCAGGTTTGACCACAAATCCTGGCGACCGTATCATTAGAACTGGGACTTGTGCGCGGATGTCGATTGTGCACAGCCCGGTGCAGCCATTCAGGCCGCGCATCCAAACCACCACTCCGGCGGAGTAGCTCAGATGGTTAGAGCGACGGATTCATAACCCGTAGGTCGGCAGTTCGATCCTGCCCTCCGCCACCAACATCGGCAGGTCTGAAATTCACACTTCACAATACAGGAAATGTATTTACGGCATCTTTATTTTCCTGAAGTGGTCGTTGGCTGTTATATTATTTTTTTCGAGGTCCTCCGCCTCGTAGGTGAGTTTTGCCTGGAAATCATTTTCGTACACAAAATGTGTGACCGTTGTCACGGTAGGTGCATCTCAACTGTAGGCGTACCCAAGCAAAGCAAGCCAGGCAAGGAAAGTATTCATGGCGCAGATATTTGACCGCAGTTCCAACGCTTTGGCTCGTGCGAGCCTGGTGTTGACGGGGCTGATCACGATTGCCCTGGGGGTCACGCTGAACGAGCTGCAGCGCTCACCATGGGTGACGCGGCAGGGTCAGCGGCCGGACCAGCCGGTGCCTTTTAGCCATAAACACCACGTGCAGGGACTCGGCATTCAGTGTCAGTACTGCCATGTGACTGTGGAAAAGTCGAGCTACGCCGGAATCCCTCCTACAAAAACCTGCATCAACTGCCACGCACAAATATGGACCAACGCCCAACTGCTGGAGCCGGTGCGTTCGAGTTGGGCTACGGGGCAGTCGCTGCCGTGGATCAAGGTTCACGACCTGCCGGATTATGTTTACTTCAGTCACGAGATTCACGTGAATAAGGGATTGGGCTGCGCAAGCTGCCACGGTCGCGTGGACCAGATGCCGCTGATGTACGCGCAGAATACGCTGCAGATGGAGTGGTGCCTTGACTGCCACCGGAATCCGGCGAAAAACCTGCGGCCGACGAGCGAGATTTACAACATGGCGTGGGAGAAGCCGGTCGAGGACAGGCCGGTGTGGTGCACGGTAGGCGATGAGAAAACGGGACTGCCGACGGCCGAGAGCGTGAGTTGCACGACCAAAGATCCGAGCGTTGCCGGCGCTGAAGTCGCCTCACTGCAACTCCCACTTGAGCATGGAGTGACGGGGGATGTGGCCGCGGCTTCGTTACCGGTTGCGCCGAAGTACCAGAAATTCACCAGCCAGGATGAACTGGGGCATTTTCTCGTGGACCACTACAAGATTCGCACTCCGAAAGATCTGACCAGTTGCGAGGTCTGCCACCGATGAGCAAGAAAGTGAGCGGGCGGAAGAGCGGATGCAGGAACCAGACGGGGATTGCCGTGGATGGGAAGACGAAGAACGCCGGCGAGCCGATGACGCTGGACCAGGTGCGCGCGGAGTTGAAGCCCTTGAAGGGCAAGCGGTATTGGCGGTCGGTGGATGAGCTGGCCGATACGCCGGAGTTTCAGGCGGCGGTGGAACGGGAGTTCCCCAGCGCGGCGCAGGAGTGGGTCGATCCGGTCTCGCGGCGCGGGTTTATGAAGTTGATGGGCGCTTCGCTGGCGCTGGCCGGGCTGGCCGGATGCACCAAGCAGCCAGATGAGCCGATCTATCCCTACGTCAAGGCGCCGGAAGATTTGATTCTGGGCAAGCCGATGTATTTTGCAACGGCTCATCCGTTTGTGACCGGGGCAGTTCCGCTGCTGGTCAAGAGCGATCAGTTCCGGCCCATCAAGATCGATGGCAATCCGGAACATCCATACAACCAGGGCTCGTCGGACCCGTTTACGCAGGCGACGCTACTGGACCTTTACGATCCTGACCGTTCGCAGCACGTGACCTATCGCGGAGAGAACCGCGAGTGGGCGGAGTTTGCCGAGGGGCTGCGTATCAAGGCGGCGGAGACCAAGGATGGGACAGGGATCTATTTTCTTAGCTCGACCATCACTTCGCCAACGCTGGCGCGGCAGTGGAAGGCTGCTCAGAATGCTTGGCCGAAAGCGAAATTCGTACAGTATGACCCTGCGGTTGCGGGGACGGCTGCGCAGAGCGGACAGAATGTTCAGTATGCGCTGGCCGAAGCTGATGTGATTGTTTCGCTCGATGCGGAATTTCTTTCTGGCGCCGGCTTCCCCGGTTTTCACAAGCTGGTTCGCGAATATGCGGAGCGGCGTAAATCGCCTGAGAAGCTAAATCGGCTTTATGTCATTGAGTCCACCCCGACAACGACGGGGTTGAAGGCAGAGCATCGGCTAGGGCTGCGGGCGAGCGAGATTCCGGCGTTTGCGGCGGAGCTTGCCAAGGCTGTTGGAGTTGCTGGCGTTGAGGCTCCGGCCTACAACTGGACGGATGAGCAGAAGAAGTTTCTTGCCGCGCTGGCGAAGGATCTGAAAGCTCACGCCGGTAAGAGTGTGGTAATTCCGGGTCTATACCAGGATCCGACCGTGAATTCTCTGGCTTTCGCAATCAATAGTGCGCTAGGGAACTTCAGTAAGACCGCTATTCTTCTACCTTTACCACCAAAGGTTACTCTCCCCTCCGATCCATTGGAACCATTTCCTACCGGTGACCAGCTTGCGGATATCAAGGGGCTGGTGGCGGATTTGAATTCTGGCATGGTGGATTGGCTCGTGATTCTCAACGCCAATCCAATTTATGACGCGCCTGCCGATCTGGAATTTGCTGCGGCCTTCAACAATGCCAAAACAGTAGCGCATCTGGGCTCACACGTGGATGAGACGGGACAGATTGCGCACTGGCACATACCAGCGGCGCACTTTCTTGAGTCGTGGTCGGATGCGCGAGCTTATGACGGAACGGTTTCTATTGTGCAGCCGCTAATCGATCCTCTCTACGGAGGCAAGTCTGCGCACAATGTTCTTCAGATCCTGCTGAACGAGCCGGGGCTCAGCGCGTATGAAGCGGTGCGCGAAACCTGGAAGCCGGTGATCAAAGGCGACTTTGAAACCGGTTGGCGCAAAGCGCTGCACGATGGTTGGATTGAGGGAACATCCTTCGACAAGACGGCCAAGGCCGGTCCAGGTACCCCAGTTCCCAAGGTTCCCGCGCCTTCGCCAAAGGATTCGATCGAAATCATCTTCCGGCCCGATCCGAATGTTTATGACGGGCGGTGGTCGAATGTGGGCTGGCTGCAGGAGTTGCCTAAGCCGGTGACGAGCCTTAGCTGGGATAATGCGGCGCTGGTTTCAGGCGCGACGCTTACCAGGCTTGGTCTTGAAGAAGACGACATTGTCGAATTGAGCGTGGGCAACGGCAAGGTGAAGGCGCCGGTGATCGTGGTTCCGGGGCATCCGGATAATTCGGTTACTGTGCACCTCGGATATGGGCGCGAGTTTGCGGGGCGCGTAGGCTCGGGCGCGGGATTCAATGCTTACTTGATTCGCAACTCGTGGGCTCCGTTTTACGCGACGGGTACGATCAAGAAGGTCGAGGGCAAGTGGGGCGTGGCTGTAACCAAAAGCCATTTCCAGGATCACCGGTCGAAGCTTGTTGGCGGACAGGGCAACGGGAATAATTCGCTGGAAGCCGATGAGGCGATTAGCGAGCGCGGCATTATTCGCTACGCGACGCTAGACGAGTACAGGGCCGATCCGGGATTTGCCAACGAGGGCGAGACTCACCCGAAGACGGACAAGGATACTTCACTCTTCCCCAACTGGGAGTACAACGAAGCCAACGCGTGGGGAATGTCGATCGATATGAACAGTTGCACGGGATGCAACGCCTGCATCGTGAGCTGTTATGCCGAGAACAACATTGCCGTAGTGGGAAAGCAGCAGGTGCGCATCGGGCGCAATATGCAGTGGCTGCGCATCGATACCTATTTCGAGGGCGACTTAGCCGCGCCGCGGGCGCACTTCCAGCCGATGGCCTGCCAGCACTGCGAGAACGCCCCCTGCGAGCAGGTTTGCCCGGTGGGCGCAACGGTGCACACGCCGGAAGGCCTGAACATGATGGTCTATAACCGCTGCGTGGGCACACGCTACTGCTCAAACAACTGCCCTTACAAGGTGAGGCGTTTCAACTTCCTGCTGTTCTCCGATTTTGAGACCGAGAGCCTGAAACTGCTGCGCAACCCCGATGTTACGGTGCGTTCGCGCGGCGTGATGGAGAAGTGCAGTTACTGCGTGCAGCGCATCTCCGCGGCGAAGATTGAGGCCGACAAAGAGAATCGCACGGTGCGGGACGGCGAGATTGTGACCGCGTGCCAGCAGGCGTGCCCAGCATCGGCAATCACCTTCGGCAACATTAACGACAAGCAGAGCAAGGTTGCGAAGTTGCAGGCGAACGAGCGCAGCTACCAGGTGCTTGCCGATATCAATACGCGTCCACGGACCAAGTATGTGGCCGCGGTGTTGAATCCGAATCAGGAACTTGAGACAGCGCCGGTGGAGCACCTGCCGGCGAAGGGTTAAAGCCACGATGGCGACCAGCGAGATAAAACCCGATCCCCAACTCGAAAAGCGGATCGATCCCGCAACAGGGGAATACCGCGTCGTTGCGCCGGGAGAGACCTTCAAATCGGTCACCGAGAAAATTGCGGGGCTGGTGCTGACGCCGCATACACCGATGGGCTGGTTTGCGATTTTCAGCGTGGCCGGCGCCGGGGCGACCCTGCTGCTGGTGGCCGTAACCTGGCTCTTCCTCATGGGCACCGGCATATGGGCGATTACGCAGCCGGTTGCCTGGGGCTTTGCGATTATCAATTTTGTTTGGTGGATCGGCATCGGCCACGCCGGAACGCTGATCTCGGCGATTCTGCTTTTGTTCAAGCAGGGCTGGCGCAACTCGATCAGCCGCTTTGCCGAGGCGATGACGATCTTCGCTGTCGTCTGCGCCGGGCTGTTCCCGGTCATCCACACCGGCCGCCCATGGCTGGCTTACTGGATGCTTCCGCTTCCTTACACCATGAACGTGTGGCCTCAGTTCCGTTCGCCGCTGATGTGGGACGTATTCGCGGTCTCGACTTATGCGACCATCTCGGTGGTCTTCTGGTATATCGGCATGGTTCCGGATCTGGCCACATTTCGCGACCGCTCGAAGTCCAAGCTGGGGCAGTATTTTTACGGATTGATCTCGCTGGGCTGGCGCGGTTCTGTGCGCCACTGGATGCGCTATGAGACGGCTGCATTGCTGCTCTCGGGCTTGGCGACGCCTCTAGTGCTCTCAGTGCATACGGTGATCAGCTTCGACTTTGCCGTGGCCGTTCTTCCGGGGTGGCACACCACTATCTTCCCGCCCTACTTTGTGGCCGGAGCCATCTATTCAGGGTTCGCCATGGTGCTGACGCTGGCGATTCCGCTGCGCAAGTTTTATCACCTGGAGCACCTGGTCACGGAACGGCACATCGACAACATGGGCAAGGTGATGCTGGCCACTGGGTTCATTGTGGCTTACGGGTACGGCATGGAAGCATTCATGGCCTGGTACTCGGCCTCGCACTGGGAAGCTTTCATGTTCTGGAACCGCGTGTTCGGGCCCATGGGCTGGGCATACTGGGTGCTGATTACCTGCAACCTGGCGATTCCGTTGACGACGTTGTGGTCCAGGAAGTTGCGCACGAATATCGGCTACATGTTCTTCATCTCGATTGTGGTGAATACGGGCATGTGGTTTGAGCGCTTTGTCATTATTGTTACCAGCCTCTACCGCGATTTTTTGCCGTCGGCATGGGGCACGTACCGCGCCACCAAGTGGGATTACATGACCTTTGTCGGCACGCTGGGACTATTCACGTTCCTTTTTATGCTGTTCGTCCGCTTCCTGCCCATGATTCCGATGAACGAGGTGAAGTTGCTGCTGCCGGGTGCAAAGATCAAGCCCAAATCCACAGTGGAGGCCGGTGACTGATGCCCGCACGCGAAGGAACCTACGGCCTGCTGGCCGAATTCGATACGCCGAGTGACCTGGTGAGGGCTGCGCGGCAGGCGCGCATTGATGGCTGGCGGCGGCTCGATTGCTACACGCCTTACCCGGTGGAAGAAGCGGCCGAGGCTATCGGCTTTCATCGCAACAGGGTGCCGCTTGTCACGCTGGTGGGCGGACTGATGGGGCTGGTGGCGATGTTTCTGCTCGAGGTCTGGGTTTCGGTGTGGGCATACCCGCTGAATATCGCAGGACGGCCGTTGTACTCGTGGCCGGCATTCATTGTGCCTGCCTATGAGTGGACGATTTTGTTTGCAGGACTTTCGGCGGGATTCGGCATGCTGGCGCTGAACGGGCTGCCGGCGCTCTATCATCCACTGTTCAATGCGCCGAATTTTCGCGATGGGGCAACGAACGACAAGTTCTTCCTATGCCTGGAGGCGCTGGACCCCAAATTCGACCTGCTGGAAACAAGAGCCTATCTGGCCAGCTTCGAGCCGGTTTCGGTGGTGGAGGTGGCGTACTGATGACCG
The DNA here is from genome assembly GCA_049515455.1 of Occallatibacter sp. GTDB lineage: Bacteria > Acidobacteriota > Terriglobia > Terriglobales > Acidobacteriaceae > Telmatobacter. The sequence continues at coordinate 171,827 of JBEKUB010000001.1, read as the reverse complement.
GAGATCAGAGATCAGGGATCAGAGATCGGGAAACCACCTTTGCGGCGGAACGAGGCCCGAAGAACGGGGCGCCACGCATCGCCGTCGTAACGGGCCTTGCCGTGCTGCTGCTGGTGGCTGGTTGCCGCCAGGATATGCAAAACGAACCCAAATTGATTCCGCAGCGCGGCTCGGAGATGTTTGCCGATCATCGCGGTGCACGGCCCCAAGTGGTGAACACCGTCGCTCGCGGCCAGTTGCACGAGGATAGCTATTTTTATACCGGAGTGGTTCAGGGCGCGAACGGGTACCGCGAAGAAAAAAATGAGTTGCCATTTCCGGTAACGCTTGATGTTCTGGAGCGAGGGCAGGAGCGGTTCAACATTTACTGTTCGCCGTGCCACTCGCGGGTAGGCAACGGGCTGGGCGCGATTGTCGATCGCGGCTACAAGCCGGCAGGAAACTTTCACGACCAGGTGCGCATGGCGCAGCCGATTTCGCACTACTTCTATGTGATGACGCACGGATACGGCGCGATGCCCGATTATTCGGCGCAACTGATTCCCGTTGACCGCTGGGCGGTGGCGGCTTACATCCGCGCATTGCAGTTGAGCCAGGCGGCGACGGACAAAGATGTGCCGGCTGGAGTGACGGTGAGAAACCTGAAGGACGTGGCGAGAGAGAAGAACTTGCCGGAGGGGTTTGCCGAACCGTGGGCGTTGTCGTCAACGGCAATTCAGGGGTATCCGCACGATGCGGCACAGGGCAACCCGGCGATGGCCCCGGCCGCTCCGGCGCCCACCGCAATCAAGATTCCATTAAGCAAACCGGCCGCACCGGCCGCGAAGTAAGGACTGAAGGAATGGCTCACGAGACGCACGCCAAGACGCTTCCCGCCGATTTAGGCGCCCCGGCTTTTGTAAATGGCTGGAAATCGCGCGCGCTGACCATCGGACTGGTTTTTTCGGTCATCGCCGCGGGGCTGGCTCTTGCGGACGGGTCCATCGATCATGTGCTGCGGGCGTGGCTGCTGGGCATGATGATGACCTTCGGATTTTCAGTGGGCGGGTTGGCGTTGTTGATGGTGCAGTACTGCTCTGGAGGCAAATGGGGATTGCTGCTGCGCCGGCCACTGGAGGCGATGAGCCGCACTCTACCGCTGGTTTTTGTTTATTGGGTTGTGGTCGCGCTCTCTATGAAGAAGCTTTATCTGTGGGCGCAATACTCCAGCGCGGCTGACACCGCCTCCGCCCTAAAGGCCGGACTGATTACCGAATTCCAGGCACACTGCCTCGACTTCAAGCGTCCCATGCTGAATCCCGTGGCATTTTGGGAGGCTGGGGTTGTTTGCTTTGCGATTTGGGGTTTTTACACTTGGAGGCTCAACTCATTGGGCCTCGAACGGGATGCGGCTTCCCCCGCTACCACGCCCAGGTGGATCAAGCGATTTGAAAACATCAGCGGTCCGGGCATTGTTGTTTATGCTCTTACAATGACGGCCGCGGCTATCTATTGGGTCATGTCGCTTGATCCCACGTGGTACTCGTCGGTTTACGGTTTGCTGTTCCTGGTCGGGCAGGGATACATGGTGCTGGCGCTGGGCATCATCGTCTCGATTTCTCTCTCGAAGGCCGAGCCCTTCCGCACCATTCTGCGCCAAACCGAGCAGCACGACCTGGGCAAGCTCACCTTCGCATTTGTGATGCTGAATATTTACCTTGCCTTCGGGCAGTTCCTTATCATCTGGTCAGGGAACCTGCCGGACGAGATCAACTGGTACCTTGATCGCATCAACGGGCACTGGGGCATCATCATCACGCTCGATTTCATCTTCCACTGGTTAATTCCGTTCACGCTGCTGTTGTCACGCGATTTGAAGCGCAACAAGAAGCGGTTGGTGCGGGTGTGCCAATGGATGATCTTTGCGCGGGCCTTCGATCTTTTCTGGCTGATTGAGCCAAACTTCAAGGACGCGGCGCGCAATCTGCACTTCAGTTGGGGGATTCTCGAATACATAGCTGTTCCGGTGGCGATGGTGGCCTTCTGGACGGCCTATTACTGCACGCGTTTGCAGACGCGTCCGCTGGTGCAAGTCAACGACCCGCACCTCAAGGAAATTCTGGAGCCTGAACATGCCAACGCATGACGACAAAGACCCGGAGCACAGTATTTGGCAACAACCGGAGGACCACGCGCCGGAAGAGATCGACGCATCCGCGGGCTATGAGAAGTCCGACGTCAAGACCAGGGGCATTCTTGTGTTTCTTACCGCGCTGGCGATTTTTGTAGTGGTGACGGCAGTCCTTTGCTACGGAATTGGCATGGTGCTCAACGCCCACATGAGAAAGGAAGACGGGCCGCGGAGTAAATGGGCGAAGACGGTGGACGTTACTACGCTGGGCAACATGGCTTCCAGTCCAGAGTTGCAAAACAAGATGGCAACGATGACGCAGCAGTTCCCCACGCCGCGGCTGCAGACCGATGACGGCAGCCAGGAGATCGTCGATCTGCATGCCAAAGAGGATCTGCTGCTGGAGAACTACAGTTGGGTAGACCAGCCGCAGGGCAAGGTGAGAATTCCCATCGAGCGGGCGATGGAGTTGATTGCGCAGAGAGGGTTGCCGGTAGCCCCGACAGTGGAAGCAGCGCCGTTGCTGACCGGGGATGTGAAGCCGGTGGTGGCCGTGCCGCTGACGAATGGGTTTGCGCGTACCGGTTATGAGCAGGATGTGGCGCAGGCGGAGAAGATCGCGGGTAAGCGCGGAGAGCAGAAGTAGAGAGTCTTCAACAACGGAACACCGGCAGAAGGGAAGCGGAGAAGATGCAAAGGGCGGACGGAATGCGGAGTAATTGGCGACGCGTAGTGATCACTGCGACGGTCGTGGCTGCGTTATGCTCCGGGGCATTCGTCCCTTCGCTGACGGCGCAGGTTTCGCACTACGGCGAAAAACAGATGGCGCCGGTGAGCGACAAGCCGCCGACAATTTTGAGCGGTGTGGGGATCGCGCAGAATCTGAATCAGCAACTTCCGCTCTCCCTAACTTTTACTGATGACGCGGGCAAACCGATGCAACTATCCAGCTACTTCGGCAAGAAGCCTGCGATTCTGGCGCTGGTTTACTACCAGTGCCCTATGCTTTGCTCGGAGGAGTTAAACGGGCTGACGGGCGCGTTGAAGATGGTAGACGAAATTCCCGGCAGGGACTTCAACGTGATTGTAGTGAGCATCGATCCCAGTGAAGGAACGGATCTGGCGGCGGCCAAGAAGCTGAACTATCTGAAGCGGTACGGGCATCCGGAGACGGCCTTAGGCTGGCACTTCCTCACCGGCACGCAGGAGAACATTGACGCGCTGACAAAGGCGGTGGGATTTGGCTACGTGAAGATTCCCGGGCCGGACGGAAAGCTGACCCAGTTTGCGCACGCCAGTTCAATTCAAATCGTTACCCCCGAGGGCAAGCTGGCGCAGTACTACATGGGCGTGGAGTATTCGCCCAAGGATCTGCGGCTGGGATTGGCGGAGGCTTCTTCAAACCGCATCGGCTCGCCGGTGGACAATATTCTGACTTACTGCTACCACTACGATCCAGCCACAAACAAGCACTCGTTGATCGTTGCGCGGGTGGTGCAACTTGGCGGACTGGTCACGGTCTTCTCGCTGGGAGGATTCATGCTGGTGATGTTCCGCAGGGACTCTCGCGGGCAGAAGAACAACTCGTCCGGCAATGGTAAATCGGGAACAGGAGTGAACGGATAACGGAATGAATCACATCAGTCCAGTGCTTTGGGAGTTTCTCGTCAAGTGGATGACGAACTTCGCGCTCATGCCGCCGGAGGCATCGAAGATTGCGCCTCAGGTGGATGCGCTGCTCTTCTTCATGGTGCTGGTGAGCTTGATCGGGCTGACCATTGTGATTCTTCTGGTCACCAGTTTTTGCATTCTCTACAGCAAGAAGCGGCATCCGGTGGCAGTGCAGGTTGAGGGCTCCACGCTGCTCGAGGCAACCTGGACCATCATTCCGCTGGGGCTGTTTCTGGTGATGTTTGTGTGGGGCGCGCTGATCTATTTTCGCGTCTTCACGCCGCCGGCCAACGCCATGAACATTTACGTGGTGGGAAAGCAGTGGATGTGGAAGGCGGAGCATCCCGGCGGGCAGCATGAGATTAACTCGCTGCACATACCCATGGGAAAGCCGATCCAGTTGACGCTTATTTCGCAGGATGTGTTTCACAGCTTTTCGATTCCCGCCTTCCGGGTGAAGCGCGAGGTGATTCCGGGCCGCTACACGACGGTGTGGTTTGAAGCCACTACGCCTGGCACTTTTCATCTGTTCTGCACGCAATATTGCGGAACAAACCACTCGGCGATGATCGGCGACGTTGTGGTGCTTACGCAGGAGGGATACAAGAAGTGGCTCAAGGAGTCAACCAGCGGCATGTCGCTTGCTCAGAACGGCGAACGGTTGTTTGCGAGTCTCAGTTGCGCAGCCTGCCACAATGCGCGGCCGGATGCACGAGGACCGAGCCTGGCCAACGTCTACGGGGCTAAGCTGCCTTTAGCTAGCGGTGGAACAGTGATCGCCGACGACGCTTACCTGCGCGAGTCGATTCTGAACCCATCGCAGCACGTAACCCAGGGCTATGTGCCCATCATGCCCACCTACCAGGGGCAGATCAGTGAAGACGGAGTGATCGCGCTGGTGGAATACATCAAGAATCTGGACTCCGACTACCGTGTCCAGCAGACGCTGAATACCACCGATTTGTTGCCGGGGAGCGAAGGCAAGGTGGCAGCGACCGGTCAGGTTGGCCATAAGCCTGCGGCGCAAGGGAGGGTGAATCAATGAGCGACACAATCGTGAATCTTCCCGACCAATCCACGGCCAGAATTCCGAAGATGAACTATCTGTCCAGAGAGAACGGGATTCTGAGTTGGCTGCTGACCGGCGACCACAAGCGGATTGCGATTCTTTACCTGATCTCGATCACTTTCTTCTTCTTCATCGGCGGGGCTCTGGCAGGGCTCATCCGGCTGGAGCTGCTGACGCCGCAGGCCGACCTGATGGCCACCGACACCTACAACAAGGTGTTCTCAATGCACGGCATCATCATGATCTTCCTCTTCCTGGTGCCATCGGTGCCGGCCACGCTGGGCAATTTTTTCATTCCCATGATGATCGGCGCCAAGGATCTGGCGTTACCGAAGATCAACCTGCTGAGCTGGTATCTATACGTAATTGGCGGAATCATGGTGCTCTACACCATGATGAGCGGCGGCGTGGATACGGGTTGGACCTTTACCACCCCGCTGTCAACACACTATGTAAACACCAATGTGGTCACCACCGGCCTGGCCGTCTTCGTGGCGGGCTTCAGTTCCGTCTTTACCGGACTCAACTTTATCGTCACCATCCACAAGATGCGCGCGCCGGGGATGACATGGTTCCGGCTGCCTTTGTTTGTGTGGGCCAATTATTCGGCCAGCATCCTGATGGTGTTGGGCACTCCGGTATTAGCCATCACCATTGTGCTGGTGATGCTTGAACGGACAATGGGAATCGGCGTCTTCGACCCCACAAAGGGCGGCGACCCGGTCCTGTTTCAGCACCTGTTCTGGTTCTATTCGCACCCGGCCGTCTATATCATGATTCTGCCCGGCATGGGAGTGATCTCCGAGACCATCTCCACCTTCAGCCGCAAGCGGGTCTTCGGTTATACGGCGGTGGCATTCTCGTCGGTGGCGATCGCGGTCTTCAGCTTCTTTGTCTGGGCACACCACATGTTCATCATGGGCATCTCGAATTATTCCATGCTGGTGTTCTCGCTCATGACCATGCTGGTCGCCGTGCCCTCGGCCATCAAGATATTCAACTGGACGTTCACGCTCTACAAGGGCTCCATCACCTTTGAGACGCCGATGCTTTACACCTTCGGCTTCATGGGGCTGTTTACCATCGGCGGATTGACGGGTGTCTTCCTGGGATCTTCGGGAACCGATATTCATTTAACGGAGACGTACTTCATCGTGGCGCACTTTCACTTCGTCATGGTGGGCGGCATGCTGATGGCGTTCCTGGCCGGCATTCACTTCTGGTGGCCGAAGATGACCGGGCGCATGTATCCGGAGAAGATCTCGCAACTTGCCGCATTGATCACCTTCATCGGTTTCAACCTGACCTTCTTCCCGCAATTCATCCTGGGCATGCTGGGCATGCCACGGCGCTACGCGGCTTATCCGCCGGAGTTTCAGGTTCTGAACGTCTTCTCGACTGCCGGCGCCACCGTTCTTGGCGTCGGGTATCTCTTGCCGGTGCTCTACCTGGTCTGGTCGCTGAAGTACGGTGAAATTGCAGGCGACAATCCTTGGCAGGCAACGGGCCTCGAGTGGCAGACGCAGTCGCCGCCCCTGACGGAAAACTTTATTGAAACTCCCATCATGGACCACGAGGCCTACGACTACGAGTGGCTGGAAAACCAGAAAGAGAAAGAGGTGGCCAGTGCCGGATAGCTCCGCGATCGACCATGGCGCCGAACAGGCCGCTGCTCACACCGGTCAAGCTCACGACGAGCACCCAGCCTATCTGCGCCATCATTTCAATTCCACCGAGCAACAGGCCGACACCACCAACTTTGCGATGTGGCTCTTCCTAGTGACGGAAGTGATGTTCTTCGGCGGGCTGTTCACCGCCTATTTGATCTATCGCAATTGGTATTACCCGGCTTTTGTTGCCGGCTCGCACCAGTTGAATGTGATTTGGGGCACCTTGAACACGCTGGTGCTGATCTGCTCCAGCTTTACCATGGCCATGGGCGTATGGTGCGCGGAGACGGGGCGCAGGCGCGGGCTGGTTCTATGCCTGATTCTTACCCTCACCCTGGGGCTGGGATTTCTGGGCATCAAGACCATCGAGTACAGCGAGAAGATTGAGAAGCACCATGTTCCCGGCTTCCACTACAGTTTGCAGTCGTTCACCAACCCTGAGTCCGATCCGGAGATTTTCAAGGAATACCACGACAAGCCTCTGGCCACGGATATGGCGGTCCATACCGAGGTCTACTTCTCGCTTTACTTCGCCATGACCGGCATGCACGCGCTGCACATGATCATCGGCATCGGAATTCTGACATTCATGATCTTCCGCGCACGAGCCGGGGCTTACACAACGGGCCATGTCACCTTTGTCGAGAACTTCGGTCTCTACTGGCACTTCGTCGACATTATCTGGATCTATCTCTTCGCGCTGCTCTACTTGATCAGCAGGCATGGGACATAAACGGGGAGGAAAACTCGAGCATGAGCGAGCCAACAGAATACGAAGAGCACGAGCATCATGAAGACGACGCGCATCATATCGTCGGCCCACCGGTCTACGTGGTCATTCTTATTGCGCTGCTGATCGGCACGGCACTGACGGTATGGGCCTCGTTTATCGATCTGGGCTTCTGGAACCCCATCATCGCACTGGCCATTGCAACCACCAAGGCGACGCTGGTGGTGCTGTTCTTCATGCACGTCTGGTACAGCACCAAACTGACCAAGCTCACCGTCGGTGCTGCTGTCTTTATGTTCCTTACGCTGATCAGCATGACGTTGGCCGACTATATCAGCCGGGCCTGGGGAAGCTGGTAGAAAAACAGGGATCAGAGATCAGGGGTCAGTTTTCTTGACTGCCGGGATCATCTGATCAATCGATTGAAAAAGGGCTGCCCGATGAGGCGGCCTTTTTTCTGGTGCATTTCTGGAACTGCTATAAATACGAGAGCGTCATGGCTGCCTGATATTCGCCGCCAGCTGGAACCGTGACTGCGCGATCTGCCACGTCGCAACGTTCAACGCAGATATATCCGGCGTGATTGCCTTCTCCTATATCGGCAACGTTCTTATCGTTGTCCCAGCAATTCCAGACCACTGCGCACTTGGCGCCCGATTCGATCTTCACGTTGCCGGTGGGGATCTTCAGCACTTGCACGGCGGGAACATCAAGGTAAACACGATCGGTAAACGCTGTGATCGTCACTTCTCCCTGTTGTACTTTGCGAGCCATCTTGTCGGTGTCGTCAACAAACGTGGAATTCTCCAGGCCGGCGACTCGCACATCGGCGACATTCGGCACGGCAAAATAGGTATGGAATGCGAAGGCAAAGGGCGCCGCCGTTGTGCTCAGGTTGGCTGCGCTCAGTGCAAGTTTGAGACTGCTTCCGACCACAGCTTCGAGGCGAAAGCGGAACGCATGCGGCCACAAGGCAGAGACTGAATCATCTCCGGCCAACTCGAGCACGACGCGGGTTGCGCCGTCTGCGCGGGCCTCCACGGCAGCCAGCGACCATCCCATGATCCGGCCAAAGCCGTGCTGCAGCTTGCCGTCCGCACTGGGGCCAAACCAGGGCAGGCACAAAGGAATGCCGCCGCGGGTTGGCTTGCCGGCCTGGAGCACGCACTTGGGCGATAGCCAAAGCATTTCCGGCTTGCCGTCTGGCTGGAACGACATCAGGTGCGCGCCTTGCAACGCGATGACGGCGCGACCGAGGTTGTTCTCCACAACGAGCATGGGCAGGCCAGCATCGCCTGCCTGATGCAGCGCGGGATACAGTTCGGTGGAGTTAATTTGTTCGAGGCCGGCGGTTTGGAAGAGTTGCTCGGAAGCGGAATGCACTGACAAGGTAATCTCCTTGAAAGGGTCAATTGTAAAAGCCTGGAATCAAATTGACTGTGCCCATACTGCGCCTCACGGATTGTCGGCAGCGCAGCATCTGTCGTATGGTCGCCGTGAGTGCAGAATAAAAGCTATAACTAAACCAGGTCGAATTGATGCCCAACGCCCCGCAAATCCCCGAAGAACTTGCCCGGCTGGCGAATCAGCCTCGCGTCCAGGTGCGGCGGAGTGGGCCGCCATTGAAAGGCGCGCGGTGCATAGTCTACTGGATGCAGCGCGCGGTGCGGATCAAGGACAATCCGGCGCTTGATGTGGCGATTGAAGCGGGAAATCTTCTTGGCTTACCGGTGGTGGTTTATTTCTCCGTGATTTCCAACTATCCCAATGCCAACTTGCGCCACTATCACTTTCTGGTCCAAGGGCTGCGAGACGCGGCTGAGGACGCGGCTGCGCTAGGAGTGGGATTTGTAGTGCGGCGGCCGCCCAACAATTCATTGGAGGCATTTCTGGCGGATGTGGATGCAGCACTGTTGATCGGCGATGAAAACCCCTGCCGGGAGCCGGAACGATGGCGGAAGGCACTGGCAAGGCGGCTCAAGTTGCCTTACTGGACTGTGGATGCGGACGTAGTCGTGCCATCCATAGTCTTCAACCGGAGCTTTGTGCTGCTACACCACTTCAGGCCGCATCTCAAGGCAGCGGTGCCGAAGTACCTGGTTGCGCCGGAGAAGATTGCGCCGCTGTGCAGATGGAAGCAGCGGAAAAAGCTGGAGAGCTACTCGCTGAAGCAAGACATTACCGCGGGATTTACAAAGCTGGACCGCTCGGTGGGACCGGTGGACAGCTTCACCGGCGGCACGCACGCAGCACTCAAACGGTTGGGCGAGTTTGTTCGCCTGGAACTTAAGCACTACGAAGATGCGCGGAATCATCCGGAACTTAAAGGGACCAGCCGGCTGTCGCCTTATCTGCACTTTGGCAATATTGGTCCGCTGACGGTTGCTCTGGCGGTGGAAGAGGCGGTAAGGCAGGGAAATGGTCCGGCCAGCGCTGGCGAGAAATTTCTGGATGAACTGATCGGCTGGCGGGAGCTAGCTGTGTTGTTCGTTCGCCATGAGCCGAATTACGACGCCTGGGACTGTGCGGCGCCGTGGGCGAGAAAGACACTGACAGAACATGCGGGCGATGCGCGGCCGCATCGCTACAGCTTTCAGCAACTGGAGTGCGGCGAGACCGGTGACGAGTTGTGGAATGCGGCTCAGAGAGAGATGGTGGTGACGGGCTGGATGCACGGATATATCCGTATGTACTGGGGGAAGAAGATTCTGGAATGGGCGCCGGATCCGGCCACTGCTTTTGATTGGGCAGTGAGGCTGAATGACCGGTATGAACTGGACGGGCGCGATCCGAACGGCTATGCCGGAATTGCGTGGGCCATTGTGGGCAGGCATGACAGGCCTTGGTTCAACCGGCCAATCTCCGGGCTTGTGCGCACCATGACAGAGGCATCAACGATGAAGAAGTTCGATGCCGGACAATATATGCGGCAGCACGTTGGCGAAGCGGCTGAGCAGTAGAAATAGCGGCTTATTGACTCGGGTCGTCCACGACGCCCTTACTTAGTTAACCGACCCTCATCCGTACTGTCCCGTTTCTGGACTATAATCTCAGCAAATTCCAATCCCGGAAACTGTTTGTTTCATACGGCAAATTCCATTGGATTTCGTTCATCTCCCCCTCGGACGATGTGGAGAGGGGAAACGGAATCGGATTCCGGACGTGTGCGTCTATGTTTGCTTTTGAGCGGGTTTCCGGTTTGCCTGGCATTTTTCGACCAGGGAACGGCAGAGTTAGGGCAGGCTTGGTAGCCGGGGCATTGGTCTTTGCAGCCCTCTCGCCGTGTCCAATGGCACGGGCGCAAAGGGTTGAGGGCGGTGGGTCTGGCTCAATTGGTCAAGTGTTTGGGGCTTCCACGATTGCCGCAAAAACATCCGCAGGTCCTTTGATTTCCCCTTCGCTTCGCTCAGGGTCCGCTCAGAATGCCACGAATAGAGAAATGCCGAGTTTTTCGGGCAGGACGACGCGGGATCTGCCTCCGCGAACAATTCAGGCGCAGCGGTTTCTTGCCCAGCGAGGCTTGACGAATAAGAAAAATCGGGCAAAGTGGCATGCTGCCAGGCGCGTCGGCTTGGCGCAGCTTAACGTGCCGATGAGTGAGGATGGGGGTCAGTCACAGACGCCTGCAACCTGGCAGCCGCTGGGCCCGACTGCGGTCACCTCGGCGAACTTCGGGTTGGTGACGGGACGGATTGCGGCGCTGGCGCTGGACCCTTCGGACACGACCGGGAATCATCTCTACGTGGGAACCACCGGGGGAGGGGTTTGGGTCTCAAAAAATGCGGGAGCCTCTACCACATCATCCATCACATTTACTCCGCTGACGGACAGCCTGGGTGCTTTGAGCGGGATGGCGGACGCTTCCATCAGCATCGGAGCCTTGACGGTGCAGCCGGGCGGGACGGGCGTCATTCTGGCCGGCACCGGGGACCCGAACGATGTGCTGGATTCCTACTACGGGGCCGGCATCCTGCGTTCAACGGACGGCGGCAATTCGTGGAGCCTGATTCAATCCACCGTGGATCTGGAATCGGGGCTGAGCAACCAGGACTACAGCTTTGTGGGGGAAGGATTTGCAGGCTTTGCGTGGAGCACGGCGAGCCCGCAAGAGGTGGTGGCCGCGGTTTCGCAGGCCTACGAAGGCACTCTGGTGGACGCGGACCGGTCCAGCTTGAGCTATGAGGGGTTGTACTACTCCTCCGACAGCGGAGCTACCTGGCATCTTTCCACGATTACGGACGGCAGCGGGAAAGACGTGCAGGGGCCTGTGGATGCGTTTGCGGGTCCGGATGGGAACGCCGCGACTTCGGTGCTGTGGAACCCGGTGCGGCAATTGTTTGTGGCGGCGGTGCGATACCACGGGTATTACCAGTCGCCGGACGGGGTGACCTGGACGCGGATGACGGCACAGCCCGGCGCGAATCTGACCACGGCAAAATGCCCAAACAATCTGGGCACGACCGGATCGATCGATTGCCCCGTTTTCAGGGGAGCTTTGGCGGTGAATTTCGAGACCGGGGATACCTTTGCCTGGACCGTGGATGCCAATTACCAGGACCAGGGGCTGTGGCAGGACCAGTGCGCGATCAACACCAGCGGGAGCGCGTGCACCAACCAGACCATTTCTTTTGCCAAACAATGGAACACTGCGGCCCTCGAGACCAGCACCAACGACGGTGCGGCCACCATTTTGAACGGCGACTACAACCTGGCTCTGGCGGCGATTCCGGTGGCACTGGGACAGGGTGAGGATACGGTTTTATTTGCCGGTGACAACGACTTGTGGAAGTGCAGCCTGGCTATGGGTTGCATTTGGCGTAACACCACCAACTCGACGGCCGGCTACTGCGCCGCAGTGGGTGAGTTTCAGCATGCCCTGGCCTGGGATACGTCAAATCCTCTGGAGATATTTATTGGCAACGACAGCGGGCTTTGGCGTTCGGCGGATCAAGTCGCCGAAACCGGATCGGTGTGCTCGACGAGCGACGCAAGTCACTTTCAGAACCTGAACGGGAGCCTGGGATCACTGGCAGAGGTGGTCAGTATCTCGGCGACTGGCAACACTCCCTATACCATGATGGCTGGTTTGGGAGTGAATGGAACGGCGGGCGTGAAGAGCAGCAGCGGGCCGACTGTGGACTGGCCGCAGACGCTGGGCGGCGATGGCGGGCCGGTAGCGATCGATACGAATAATCCAGATAACTGGTATGTGAACAATCTGGAAGGAGTTTCCATTTACCTGTGTTCGGAATCCGGCGCCTGCAGTCCGTCCGACTTCGGGACATCTCCGGTGGTGAACGATGCGGATGTGGGCGGGGATGGGTATTCGATGGACGTGCCTGCGCCGTTCATGGTGGATCCGGAGGACTCGACTCAGTTGCTGATTGGGACCTGCCGGGTCTGGCGGGGGCCGGCCAATGGCGCCGGCTGGAGCTCGACGAACGCCGTCAGCCCCATTCTCGATCAGCAAGCCTCCACCGGTCCGTGCAGCGGCAACTCCCTGATTCGCTCGCTTGCAGCGATGCAGATTTCGGGCGGCGGCGAAGTGGTTTATGTGGGAATGTACGGTGCCCTGGACGGAGGAGGAAATGCGGCCGGCCATGTTTTCAGCGCCAGCTATACTCTGGGCACAGGCTGGACCGCCTGGGCTGACCTGACTCACAATCCGGTGACCGCTCCTGTCGCAGCGAGTGCGATCAATATTTACGAGCTGGATATTTCGAGCCTTTCTATTGACCCGCATGACTCGACCGGGCAGACGGTTTATGCGACGGTGGAGGGATTCTCAAGCCCGACTGAGATGGTGGAGACGGTTTACCGCTCGACCAATGGGGGAGCAAGCTGGCTGAATTTGACCGCGAATCTTCCCTGGGCTCCGGTAAACAGCGTGACGGTGGATCCGCAGAGCGCTACTACGGTCTACGTTGCTACAGATGCGGGAGTTTACTTTACGACGCTGGTTTCAAGTTGCTCGAATTCGGCATCTGTTTGCTGGTCGGCATTTGGAACCGGGCTTCCTGAGGCGCCGGTGGTTCAACTCAGCGCCGCGCCACTCGATGCCTCGGCAACAGTGTTGACGGCGGGAACCTACGGACGCGGGATTTGGGATGCTCCGCTGTGGACCTCGGAAACAGGCCTGACGACTGCCGTTACCAGTCCTCCCAACCCGGTGGTTTTTCCCAACCCGGTGGCTGATTACTCCAGCAGTTCACTGACGGTAACTCTTGAAAATACGGGCAGCCTGGCACTGACGGCTACCTCGATTGTCATGAGCGGAGACTTCAGCGAAACAGACAATTGCCAGAATGCGGTTGTGGCAGCGGGCGGATCCTGCACCATCACGGTGACTTTTTCTCCAACGTCTGTGGGCACTTTGACAGGCCAGATGGTCATCTACGCCAATGTCTACGGCGGGCAACTTCCCTTCGTCGAGTTCAGCGGAACGGGAACTGCGGCGGGTCTGGTGACTCTGACTCCGTCAACCATAGGCTTTGACCCGGCACCCGGCCAGACCTCCGCACTGCCACCAGTGCCGGTGGGGACGACTTCCGGCACTGAACAAGTGCAGGCAGGCAATAGCGGCACTACTTCGGTTACCATTACCAGCACCACCATCACCCCTCCCTTCACGATCTCGAGCAACAAATGCGCCAGCTCGCTCGGCGCCGGTGCCGATTGCCAGCTGCTTCTGGCTTTTGCACCCACGCAGCGGGGAGCGGCGACGGGAACGCTGACGTTTACTGAAGGGTCCAATACGCAGACCGCGGCGCTGAGCGGCTTTGGCTGGGCGCCCGCGACCGATGGCCTTTCCGCCACTTCGCTAAGCTTTGGCGGCATCGAAACCGGCCAGTCTTCAACCACGCAGCCGATTACGATTTCAAATACCGGGGATCTGCCGCTAACGGGGATCGTCATCACGGTGAGTGGCGCGTTCACGGAATTGGACAACTGCAACGGCCAATTGCCCGCCAACTATCCGCTCGCAAGTTGCACCATCAGCGTGCAATTTGCTCCCAACGCCACCCAACTGGGCTCGCAGACAGGAACGCTGACGGTGACCGACGCCTTGCACGTGCAGACGGTTTCTCTGATGGGCACGGGGCTGGCGCCGCCTGAAATCAGCTACAGCCCCATTGCCGGATTGATTTTTCCCACGCAAACGGTGGGCGTGGCCAGCTCGCCCTTAACACTAACGGTGACCAACAGCGGCGGAGTCCCGATGGGCAACTTGAGCTTCACGATTCCCGGGTCGACAGTCCCAGGCTCTCCGGCCAGCTACTTTACAATTGGCGCGACCACCTGCCCGAAGGCCAGCGGGACGACGCTTGCGGTTGGGAGCAGTTGCCCAGTGCAGTTAACCTTTACCCCCGGGGCGTCGGGCGGAAGCACGGCTTCGCTCGCGATCTCTTCTTCCAACGCAACGGCGGTGAGTGCGCCGCTGAGCGGTACGGGGCAGGCGATTGCCGGACTCAACGTCAAGCCGCCGCAGGTGACCTTTGCACCGCAAAGTCCCGGCCTGCCCAGCCCGCCGCAAACGATTACGATCAGCAATTCGGCCAGCGTGGCAGGTGTCACGCCTACGCTTACTGTCAGCAACACTCAGTTCAGCTTGACCGCGAACACCTGCACCGGCAATCTGGGTGGAGGCTCAAGCTGCACGGTTGGGGTTATCTACACGCCAACCGCCAATCTTGCTGCCGGCAGCACGGCGACCGGCATTCTTACCGTCAGTTCGATTACGTTTTCGACCCAGGCCACAGTAGCGTTGAGTGGAATGGTGGGAGGCGCGGGAGCAATTCAAGCTGCGCCGTCGACGATCAGCTTTGGCACAGTCGGAGTGAATGCATTCAGCAATCCCGTCGCGGTGACCATCACCAACCCCTGGACGACGACCACCATGGACGGACTGACCCTGACCTTTCCGCCGGGCTTTCAAGCGGCCAGCGGCACAAATACTTGCCCTGCCTCGCTGGGGCCGGGTACAAGTTGCACGGTCGGAGTGGTCTTTGCTCCCACCAGCGCAGGGGCGCAGAGCGGCACTCTTTCCATTACCAGTAGCACAGCGTCGGCACGCGGCTCGGTGGCCCTGTCGGGGACGGGATTCGATTTTTCAGTCGCGGTCTCCGGCTCGAACACCCAGACTGTTGCCGCCGGCCAGATCGCCTACTACACGATTGCGATTTCCCCTTTGACCAACTCGCCGGGAGGGAACTTCACCTTTGCATGCGGCACGCTTCCAGCCTATGCGCTTTGCATTTTTGATCCTTCAGGCGAAACCGTCGCAACTGGTGGCACGGGAAACGTGACCGTGGAGATTTCAACGGGCCAATCCACCACATCCTCGCTTGCCGCCGGCCCAGCCAAAGTTCGCGCTCTTCCGTTCGCCTGCGGTCTGATCCTGCTCCCATTGGCCCTTACGCCGGCATGGAAGCGGCGGCGGAAGTTTTTGCTCATGGGCGCGCTTTTGGTGATTCTGGCCGGAGGCATCTCCAGTTGTGTCAGCTCGTTGGCGGGTTCAATTTCGTCGTGCAAAACTGATTGCTCGGGTTCCGGATTAACGCCGGCGGGAACCTATACGATCACAGTGAACGTCACCTCCAACGGCGTAACGCACGCTCTGGCTGCGCCTACCGGACCGCTTACTCTCAGCGTGGATTGAGAGCCGAACTGAGGGAACGGGGCATGGTGGGCGGGTCGCAATCCGTGGCGGGCTATACTCTATCTTCGGGGCAGGATGTCTCGGGGCCTGCACTGAGCGAAATCGAAGTGTCTTGCATTTGAGGCACGTGGAGGCGGAGGCGCTAGAGATGGGGAAGGGCAGGGAATGACCGCTAAAGTTACTGTCGACGATGTGCAGCGAGTGGCCGAGCTGGCTCACCTTGAACTGAAGCCGGAAGAGATCCCTGCTATGCTGCGCGATTTGAACGCTATTCTCGATTATGTGGCCGAGTTGAACGAGCTGGATATGTCTGGCGTGGCTCCGCTGGCCCAAGTGAGCGAGCTCGGGGATGCCGCCGACGGTGTGCTGCGCGACGATCAGCCTGTGCCCTCGCTGGATCGGGCGGCAGTGATGGCCCAGGCGCCGGAGACCGACGGAGCTTTCTTCAAGGTGCCCAAGGTGATTGAGCGGTAAGCGAGACGGAATGAAATGAGCGTTCGTAAAGAAAGCAACCAGGCCGCAAACAGGCTAAAAGAGCCGCGCAGGAGAGGCCAAAGAGAGGAAAGCCCGATTGCTCAGCGAATCTAAAGTACAGGAAAACTATGTAGAAAGGCCGAACACTCTGGCCGTGTTACGCGCTGAGATCGCCGCGGGCCGAACCAAGGCGACGGATCTAGCCGCCAGCTACTACGACCGCATTGCGCGCGTGAACCCAGCGCTAAACGTTTACCTGAGCCTGACCAAGGAACGGGCTCTCGCACAGGCCGCCCGCGTGGACGCAATGGCGGCCAAGGGCGATCCGCTGGCTCCGCTGGCAGGCATTCCAGTGGGCATCAAGGACGTGCTTGTGATGCAGGGCGCTCCGTCCACGGCGGGGTCGAAGATTCTTGAGGACTATCGGCCTCCATACGACGCGACGGTGGTCACCAAGCTGGAGGCAGCTGGGGCGGTGCTGCTGGGCAAGTTGAACTGCGACGAATTTGCCATGGGCGGCTCGAACGAGAACTCGGCCTACGGGCCGGTGCTCAATCCGGTAGATACGGAGCGGGTCCCGGGCGGATCGAGCGGAGGCTCAGCGGCAGCAGTGGCGGCCAATCTGGCCGTGGCTACGCTGGGGTCCGATACCGGCGGGTCGATTCGCCAACCGGCTAGTTTTTGTGGGGTGGTGGGCGTCCTGCCGACTTATGGGAGAGTCTCGCGCTACGGGCTCATCGCCTTTGCTTCTTCACTGGACCGCGTAGGGCCCTTTGCCGCCAATGTGCGTGACGCAGCCACGCTGTTGGGCGTTATTGCCGGTCACGATCCGAAGGACGCGACCAGCTCTACGGCTCCGGTGCCGGATTATGCGGCTGAGAGCGACAAGCCCGTCGACGGCCTGCGCATTGGCGTTCCCGCTGAATACTTTGCCGAAGGGCTCGACCCGGAGGTGCGCTCCGCGATTGAGTCC
Organism: Occallatibacter sp.; assembly: GCA_049515455.1. Classification (GTDB taxonomy): domain Bacteria; phylum Acidobacteriota; class Terriglobia; order Terriglobales; family Acidobacteriaceae; genus Telmatobacter. The sequence continues at coordinate 154,471 of JBEKUB010000001.1, read as the reverse complement.
GGCATCGCAGCGCTGAAGACCGCCGGCTGCATCGTCAAGCCGATCTCGCTGCCGCATACCAAATATGCCGTTCCGGTCTACTATCTGATTGCCACGGCGGAGGCAAGCTCCAACCTAGCTCGCTTTGACGGTGTTCGCTACGGCTACCGGTCCCCGGCATCGGAGACTCTGTCGGCCATGTACTCGCACTCCCGCGACGAGGGATTCGGAGCGGAGGTCAAGCGGCGCATTCTGCTGGGAACCTACGCGCTGAGCGCAGGCTACTACGACGCCTACTACCTGAAGGCGCAACAGGTGCGGCGACTGCTGGCAGAAGAGTATCTTCGCGCCTTTGCTGAGGTGGATGCAATTGTGACGCCGACGTCGCCCACACCTGCATTCAAGCTGGGCGAAAAGACAGGCGATCCGCTGGCTATGTATCTCGCCGACATTTATACGGTCACGGCCAGCTTGGCGGGAATTTGCGGCGTGACCGTGCCGTGCGGAGCAACGAAATCAGGCCTTCCAGTAGGAATGCAGGTGCTCGCCCGCCATTTGAATGAAGGCACAGCCTTCCGCGTGGCGCGGGCCGTGGAGGCAGCGGGGATTTAAGTTTCTATAAGAGGCGCTGGGGATAGTCATAGCCAGCGCCCTTAAGGGATTTCGCCACGGCGAACTCCTTTTGATTTACAGATTTTTTGTGCGGGCTGAAACTCGTGCATTGTTTCTCCCATCGATCTGCGTCAACTCACCAGGAGATGGCGGCATGAAGACTCATGGGCGAATGACAGTAGTAGTAGTCGCAATGATGGCGGTGTTGTTAGCCGCGGTTCCAGGAGCTACAGCGGCTCCGCGCAAAACGCATTCAGTGGTTCTGGGCGCGGCAAAGAAGGTTTCCTATTCGAAGGTGGGCGACCCGGCGGGTGCGGCTGCGGACGATAAGGAACTCAGGATTCGTGCCCTGCTGGTGGACGGGGTTCTGAAGGAGTGGACCACCGGTGATGCCCACGACGTGACCGACCGCAGCTTTGTGGTCCGGCGCGTAATCAAGATCAACGACGCCTTGCCCGATGACAAACCGGTGCCGGGCGACAAGCAGGGTCACTGGGTTTGGCAGCGGGGGCCGTGGCTGTTGGTAGACCGCGTAACTGGCCGCGTCAGCCCGCTCAAACTGCCGGACTACGATCCCGGCGTGAGCCAGGTGAGCTGGTTCCGGGATTATGGCGCCTACTGTGGCGTGACCGCCAGCGGCAAGAGCCTCTATGCAGTGGTGGCCCAGATAGCGGCACGCAAGCCAGTGCTTGCAAAAAAACTGGCTGCATTTGACCCGGAAAACCATCCCAACCCGGTCTGCGGCCTGCCGGATTGGCAGCGCGAACCGCAGCGCATCAGCTTTCATCCAGCCAGCCAGGATGCGGTGAGCTTCAACATCAGTCCCGGCTCGGCGGTGCTGGTGGAGGACTCGGGCGACGAGACCGATACCCCGGCCCCTGAAGCCAAGCCAAAGCAGTAAGAAACTATTGGCGTCTGCCGGATGCCTTGCAGAAGTGCCAAAATGCCCAGATCATGAAGGCTACTGCGAGACTTACCGGAATGAGACTCAATACATTGAGATTCAGGTTAATCATGAGACGAACCTCCCCGCTTTCCGGCAGGCAAGGCGAGAGTTTGGCTGAGGGGGCCTGGGAAAGGAAAGCGTTCAAATACAAGTAGAAAATGGAAGAGATAAGGGAGGGGTAGTCGACCTGTAAGAATTTTGTAAGGGTGAACGGGGCCTGATTTGGCCAGAACGAACGGGAGAACCAGTCGCTGGCGGGCGGGGCGCTCCTTGACACACCCCCGTCTGCGCGTATCTTATCTATTAGGCATTCTTTTTGGAGTTTGGCCAGTACGGTAAGAGGCGGACTATGCTGCTTCCGGATTTGGCGGTCCTAAGGATAGCTGTGTCGAACAGGAAACAGACGGCAGCTGGGTCACTGGCAGGTACGAGGACGCGGGACGGTTTTTTTTGAGTTCCGCGTCGAACGACGTCAGGATCTTGCTTCCAGCAACTGGGCCGGATTCAACCAACGGCCTGGATCAAGCTTTAAGTCCATTCCCGGAGACAAACTTTTTAGAACTACCGGCAGATGGCCGGGAGTGCCTGTGCCCCGAGCGGCGACTGGTTACGGCGAACGGGCAAGGGCGAACGAAGGATGATTGTGGGTATGAACGTGGCAACAAGTTTCGCGTTATGGGCGGGAGCAACCCCCGGGGCGGGTGGAAGCAGTCTTCCCATGCTATTGCCTTTGCTGTTGATTCCAGTTTTATACCTGGTAATGATCCGCCCGCAACAGAAGCGGCAAAAGCAATGGCAGGAAATGCTAGGCTCCATCAAGACAGGCGATCGGGTGACTACCGCAGGAGGCATTCGCGGCATCATCCTCTCCATCAAGGACGATGCGATCGTCATCCGCGTGGCGCCGGACAACATCAAGATTGAAGTGGCAAAGAACGCGATTGCATCGGTAACCACCGATAGTGGTCAGTGAACAGTGGACAGTGAACAGTGATTCTTTCTGACCACTGACCACTGATCACTGTAACGAATTAGAGAAACGGGAAGATGAAGAAGAATCTCAATAACAAAATAATCCTGATAGTTGCTGTCCTGCTGGTTTGCGTCTACGGAATCATCGGCGTGCCCTCGGGCGTCACCGGCAAAGCCCTGCTGGAGTCCATGACCAAGCGCATTCATCTTGGCCTTGACCTGCGCGGCGGTGCCCACCTGATCTTGCAGGTAGTGGTTTCTGAGGCAGTGAGCGCAGAGACCGACAATACGGTGGGGCGAATTCAGCAGGATCTGAAGACGGCCAACCTGAGCTATTCGCAGGTCTACAAGCCTGATCCGAACAAGCCGCAGGAGATCCGGATTGAAGGAATTGCCACCGGCAAGGGCAACGATGTGAATTCCACTCTCGAAAACAAGTACTCCAGCGAGTACGACGTGACCGGTGGTGGAGCTGATAATAGCTTTACGCTGACCATGAAGCCGATGATTGTGACGGCTCTTGAGAAGAAAACCGTTCAGCAAGCTATCGAGACCATCCGCGACCGCGTGGATACATTGGGCGTCAGCGAGCCGGTGATTCAGGAGTATGGCCTGGGCGACAATCAGATTCTTGTAGAGTTGCCCGGCATCGACGACCTTGACCGGGTGAAGAGAATCATCCAAGACACTTCGCGGCTTGAGATTCACGCCGTGGTAGGCGGCCCCTACAAGGACGATCAGGAGGCCCTTGCCAGCGTGGGCGGCGCGCTTCCGGGCGACGAGGAACTGGTTCATGGCTCCGGCACTGTGGGCGCCGGCTCTGACGCAGACAGCGTTTATGTCGTGCATCGCATCTCTGTGGTTTCCGGCACTGATTTCCGATCTGCCGATCCGGGCACGGATCAGAACGGCCGCCGCAATGTCCGCTTTACGCTGACCAATGAGGCCGGCGACAAGTTTTGGGATTACACCAGTAAGAACATCGGCCAAAGCATGGCGGTGGTCATGGGCGGCCGGGTCAAGGAAGTGGCCACCATCCAGAGCGGGATTCACGACTCGGGCGAGATCACCGGCAGCTTTTCGCCGGACGAAGTTGAAATCCTGTCGAAGATGCTGAGGACCGGCGCGCTGCCTGCATCGCTGAACTATCTTGAAGACCGTACCGTGGGCGCGTCGCTGGGAGCCGATTCGATCAAGGAGGGCGTCACGGCGGCCATCGTGGGTGTGCTGGTGGTCATGGCCTTCATGCTCATCTATTACAGGGGATCGGGCATCAACGCTGATGTGGCGCTGGTTTTGAATCTTGTGATTCTTCTCGGCTTTCTGGGCTTTAGCAGTGCCGCGCTCACCCTGCCGGGCATCGCCGGAGTCATTCTGACAATTGGTATGGGAGTCGATTCAAACGTACTGATCTTCGAGCGCATCCGCGAAGAGGTGCGCGCCGGTAAGGCCCCTTCGGCGGCCGTGGACCAGGGCTTTGCACACGCCTGGGTCACCATCGTTGATACTCACGTTACTACCATCGTCTCGGCGGCCATTCTGTTTATGTTCGGCACCGGCCCGGTGAAGGGATTTGCGACTACCCTGACCATCGGCCTTGCCGCCAATTTGTTTACGGCGGTCTTCGTTTCGCGGGTCATCTTTGATGCCCATTTGAACAAGATGAAGCCGGGGCAACTGGTTTCCATTTAGTACCGGCAAGAACTCCCCGGCAAGCCAGGCTTGACCGGCATAGGATAAACAACGACGCCGGAGCCCACAGGGGTTCCAGCGTCCCAGGAAGCGGAGAGAATCAGTGGAATTTTTTCGCGGCGTAAATGTGGATTGGCTAAGGCTGAAGTGGTATTTCCTTGCCTTTTCTTTAGTATTCAGCATGCTCGGGTTAGTCAAAATGGGTGTGAACATGGCCCGGATCGGCACCCCGGTGCTTGTGGGTGTGGACTTTCGCGGCGGCACGCAGGTGCGAGTTAAGTTTGATCAGACACCGGATCTGAACATGATCCGCAACGCCACTTCGGCAGCGGGCATCAAGGATGCCAGCGTTGTGACCTATGATGTTCCGTCAAACAATGAGGTGCTCATCGGCCTACCAGAGCAGCACGTCGAGACCGCACTCGATGCCGGCCGCCAGCAAATCGTCGATGCGCTTCATGCGCACTACAGCAACTCGTTTGTCGTGCGCGACGTCGCGGTGGTGGGTCCCACGGTGGGCAAGCAACTGGAAAAACAGGCGTTGCTAGCCACGCTCTACTCCATGGCGGGCATGCTGGTCTACCTGTGGTTCCGCTTCCAGTTGATCTACGGCGTGGCCGCCGTTGTGGCCTGCTTTCACGACACGTTGATCACCGTCGGCGCCTTCGCACTGACCGGCCAAGAGATCAGCCTGACTGTGATTGCGGCCATCCTGACACTGGTCGGCTACTCCATGAACGACACCATCGTGGTCTTCGATCGCATCCGCGAGAATCTGCGCCTGAGCCGGCGCGAATCCCTCCCCGACGTGGTTAACCGCAGCATTAATCAGACCCTGAGCCGGACCGTTCTTACCTCAGGACTGACCTTTCTGACCGTCCTGTCTCTTTACATCTTTGGTGGCCCGGTGCTGCGCGGTTTTTCATTCGCGCTTGTGGTGGGAATTCTTATCGGAACATACTCATCGATTGCCATTGCCGCGCCGATGTTAGTGGCATGGCAGGAGTGGCGCACGAGGCAGGGAAAGACGGTTGTTCTTCCCGCGGCTAAGCGCTCCAGAGTGTAGGGTTTAGCTTGTAAGTTGCACAAATTTCGCAGCAGTTTTACTTCCGGTGTGCTATATGGTACGAAAGTGGACTGCGCATCTGTGATAACGTTTTTATTGCTTGGGAACATTCGACGTTCCGCCGGTGTCTAAATAGAGGTAAACGACACCTGATACGAGGCTGGCCATGTTTGAAGATTCCACATTTGAATCCGCGAACAGAATCAAAAGCAAGAGCGGTCGTTGGATGATTGTGACAGGCATCATCAACGCTACTGTTCTTATCGTGATGATTCTTATTCCGCTGATCTATCCTGAGGCGTTGCCCAAGGCCATGATGCTGACGGTACTGACCGCGCCGCCACCGCCGCCACCGCCACCGCCACCGCCTCCGCCGCCTGAAGTGAAAATAGTGAAGGTGCAGTCGGAGATGATGAACAATCAGCTGATGGCTCCCACCAAGATTCCGCATCAGATCAAAATCGTCGCTTCGCCAGAAAATGCGCCGGCGCAAGGCAGCTTTGGCGTGGCCGGCATGGAAGGTCTCGGCGGCAGCCCCGGGGGCGTGATCGGCGGCATCTTCAAAGGCTCCGAAGCTCCGACTGTAAAGGTTGAAGCGCCCAAGAAGGTAAGCATATCGGGCGGTGTCATGGCGGGCAACTTGCTCCAGAAGACCACGCCGGTTTATCCGCCGATCGCCAAGGCCGCCCGCGTCCAGGGAACAGTTCAATTGCAGGCCACTATTTCCAAGACTGGGGCCATTGAGAATCTTCGTGTTGTCAGTGGACCAGCCATGTTGCAACAGGCCGCTATGGATGCCGTGAGGACATGGCGCTACAAGCCCTACCTGCTAAGTGGCGAGCCGGTGGAAGTTGAGACCACGGTGAACGTGATCTTTACTTTGGGTGGATGATGATTTTTTCTTGACCCCTTCCTGCCTTATGAGAAGGGGTTTAACTCTTGACCCGAATGCGAATTCAGAACGACCCGCATTCCCAGCAACCGTAAGGTAGTCGCAGTTCACAACAAACTGCTTAGGAGGAACGATTCAGTGATTCTCGCTCAGCTCGCACATTTCGCTTCGCACACGGTCAGCAGTCTTGCCCTCTTCCAGGAAGAGCAGACGGTCAGCTTCAGCCCCATGGGGCTGTGGGATCACATGGGGTGGCCCGCCAGGACCATCGCCATCATACTTTTCATTGAGTCGATCTGGTCGCTGGCCGTAATGATCGACCGCTACCTGTATTTCCGCGCCGCCCGCAATCAGTCGCGTGAGTTTGCGCCCAAGGTTGCCGGCGCGCTGAAAGACAGCAAGCTGGAAGAAGCCATCCGGATCGCCGACCGCAACAAGAAGTCGCATCTGGCTGAGGTTGTCACAGCTGGCCTGCAAGAGTTCCGCGCATCAGCCGGTTTGCCGACCGATGAGACCATCGCGAGTTCAGGACGCGCATTGGAGAGGGCCGAGGCCATCGTTCACTCCAAGCTGAAGAGGGGCCTTGCTGTTCTGGCCACCATCGGCGCCACCGCTCCTTTCGTGGGTCTGCTCGGCACCGTCATTGGCATTCTGAATGCCTTCCAGCAGATCGCTCTGCAGAAGACCTCGGGCATTGGCGCAGTGGCAGGCGGCATTTCAGAGGCCCTGGTTACCACGGCCTTCGGCTTGCTGGTGGCCATCCCCGCCGTCATGGCGTTTAACTATTTCACCGGGCGGGTCGAGGCTTTTGACGTGGAGATGGATAACTCCTCGAGCGAGCTGATCGACTACTTCATCAAGCAGAGCCACAAGCGTTAAGCGGGGCCTTTGCCGGTTCGAGCGAGAATCTGCGGTGGGTGGCGGAGAGTTGATCTTTTCCGCCCGCCGGTTTCACCCTCGCGAGGTCTCAGCGGTTGTTATCAAGTAAGTAATGCCGGAAGCTGTCCGGAATAAACCAACTTTAGGCATGGAGCCAAACAATGGCACAAGCACTTCGCGCAGAAGGCAAAAAAGTAAGTTCCAACATCAACGTAACGCCCATGGTGGATGTGATGCTGGTGCTGCTGATCATTTTCATGGTTATCACCCCCATGCTCCAGAACAAGGTGGCTGTCGATATGGCGAAGGTGGATAACCCCACCGCCATGCCGGATGCCGACAAGGAAGACGCAATTGTCGTAGCCATCACCAAGGATGGAAGCGTGTTCCTGGGGCAGAACAAAGTCGCTGCCAATGAACTCGGCGGCCTGGTTCGCGCCAAGCTGGAAGGCACACCCGGCAAGACCATCTATGTGCGCGCGGACGCGCGGGCGCAGTACCGGGGAGTAGAAGATGCAATTGACGCCGTGCGAACAGCCGGCGTGGACGATGTAGGTTTGTTGACGCAGAAGCGCGAAGTCGGCGGCTCAGCAGGCGGCGAGTAGAACCTTTGCGCATACGCAGTCCCTTTCACAATTTTTGAGGAAACGAGGAATTTGAAGCCATGGCAATGTCGATGGGAAGCTCGGGTGGCAGCATGTCCGAGATCAACGTTACGCCCATGATTGACGTGCTTCTGGTGCTGCTGATCATCTTCATGGTCATCGTGCCGGTAACGCCTAAGGGTCTGGATGCGCTGGTTCCCCAGCCGCCCAAGAATCCGCAGCAGCAGCAGCCCAATAACGATCGCACCATCGTGGTGCAGGTTCTGTATCGTCAGGGCAATGCTCCGACATACAAGATCAACGAGACCGACGTGGCCAAAGGCGAGTTGCTCGCCCGCCTGACCGAGATCTATGCGAACCGCGCTGAGCGCATCATGTTTGTAAGGGGTGATGACAATGTCGACTTCCGCTATGTAGCGGAGGTTATCGATATTGGCCGTGCAGCCAACGTGGATCACATCGGACTAATGACCCCGAAGATTATGGCCGGCCAGTAGTGAGTTGAACTCGGGGCGGATTTTTTTAGTAGCAACAGGAGTACAATTTTTCCATCCTGGTTTCGGTACCTCCCGCCCGCGGCTGGCCGCATCAGATTCCAGGCCGCAATCGACAGGCACTGACCTGAAGGAGAAGGATAAAAGAATGAATGGTCCCGCACGTAGTACGTTGCTCGCGGTAGTCTTGGCCGGTTTGGTTCTTTCCATGAGCGGGTGCGACAAACTCAAGGCCCGCGACCAGTTGAACAAGGGAGTGGATGCTTACAAGAGCCAGAAGTATGAAGAGGCAATCAACCACTTCCAGCAGGCGACGCAACTCGATCCAACCCTGCCCATGGCAAAGAGTTATCTGGCCACCGCGCTGGCCCAGAATGTAGTACCGGGACTCACCACGCCGGACAACCTGAAGACCGCGCAACAGGCGATCGACATCTTCAAGCAGGTTCTGGCAGAAAAGCCGCACGATGTGAACAGCATGAAGCAGATTGCGGGCATCTATTTCAGCATTAAGCAGCTGGATGAGGCCAAGGACTGGCAGAAGAAGGTCCTGGCCGAAGATAAAAATGATGCCGAGGCTGCCTACACCGTAGGAGTGATCGACTGGACAGAGGCGCACGAGAATACGCTCAAGGTGCTGCTGCCGAACGGCTTCAACGATGACGGTGAGGGCAACGTCAAGGTTCCCAAGAAGATCATGGCGCCGCTCAAGGAAGAGAATGGCCCGTTGGTGGACGAGGCTTTGGATTATCTGAAAATGGCGCTGGTAGCACGGCCTACCTATGACGATGCCATGACCTACCTGAACCTGATTTACCGTCGCAAAGCAGATGTGGATTACGGCGACCCCGCCGCGGTGAAGGCCGATGTTGCGTCTGCCAAGGATTGGGCTTCCCAGTCGATGGGCACGCGTAAGGCCAACGAAGAGAAAAAGAGCAAGGGGCCTGGCGGCATCACGATGGATGCAAGCGGCAATCTGAAGTAAGCACCCAACCGCGCAGAACACACAAATAGAAACGGCCTCCGCTCAGCGCGGAGGCCGTTTTGCATCTGCATGCTGAAAATAGAATGGCCTGCAGCACGCATGAGCCAGGCCGTTCGGCAGTTTAAGGTGAGCTCTAGTTTAGTGTCAGATCTGCGCTGAGCGGTGTGTTTTCACAGGAATCGCCGACGCGAATCACGAACTTGCCGGGATCGATGGTCCACTTGTGGGCAGCCGGGTCCCAGTAACTGAAGGCGCGCGCATCAAGGTTAAGAGTAGTGTGCCGGCTTTCGCCGGGACCCAGACGGACCTTTACAAATCCTTTTAGTTCGCGCTCTGGGCGGGTGACCTTTGCCGAAGGGTCGGAGACGTAGAGTTGGGCTACCTCTGCGCCGGTTACGCCGCCAGTGTTCGTCAAGTCGAAGGTTACAGAAACAGTTGATCCGGAGGCTGCCATTGCAGGAGCGTGCAGGTTGGAGAAGCGGAACGTGGTGTAGCTGAGACCGAAGCCGAACGGGAACAGCGGGTGCTTGCCGGTGGTGGTCCAGTAGCGGTAGCCGACCATCAGGCCGTCTCCGTACTTCACGTGGCCGATGACGTAGTCCGCCGGCTTGACTCCTGGTTCGGTAACGTGCAGCGCGGTATCGGCACCCTTTACCGGGTAGTACCAGGCGGCAGAGGGGTTTTCGTCCCAACTGCGGTCGAAGCTCACTGGTAGCTTGCCCTCGGGGTTGTGCTTACCAAAGAGGATCTCGCCGATAGCCGTGCCGCCTTCCTGACCAGGATAGTACGCGTAGAGCAGCGCGGGAACCTTGCCGAGCCAGCGTCGGGTAGCGGTGCCCCCACCACCGTCGAGAGTGACGACCGTGTGCGGATTGACCACGGTAATGGCTTCAATCAGCGCATCCTGACCCCAGGGCAGTTCGAAGGTGCGGTCGAGGCCCTCGCTTTCGGTTGCGGGACCAAAGCCTGCAGCCACAACCACCACATCCGCTGCAGCCGCAATGGTTTTTGCTTCGACCGAGACCAGATCCGGTTCATAGGCCAGGCCAAAACCGAAACGTAAGCCGGGCGAGTAGGGAAGATATTCCGCCACGATTTTTAAGCTTTGTCCAGCTTCGAGATCGAGCGACTTGAATCGAGGAGACTGGCCTTCGGCGTGAGGCTGTTCCATCACCGCTTTTCCATCAATGATCACTTTGTAGGAATCCTCGCTGGAGGCAGCGGCCAGCAGCAGATACTTGCCGGCCTTGGCTGCCTTGAATGCTGTCGAGTAGCGAATGCTGCGAGGGGTCGTGTCTTCCGGGCCCCACATGTCGGGCTTCCAGCCGGCGATATTTTTTTGTGTGGTCATTTCCGGCGTGCCGGTAAAGGTTTTGTTCGGATAGGTAGCCACGTTGACGACGGCTTCCCATTGAGTGTTCCCGAATAGTTCATTTGTGTCGGGCAGGCCCCGGCTGTATAGCACGCTGACGTTGGGTCCGCCTGCGTTGGCGATGCCGGTGAGAATGCTCACCGGTTCAAAGGCTTGCGCTTGAGAGGAACCGCCGCCGCCGGTAACCGCAGGATAAGCATTGGGTCCGATGACGGCGACGGTCTTGATGCTGGCCGGGTTGAGCGGGAGCAGAGAGCCTTCGTTTTTCAGGAGGGTGATGCTCTCGCGGGCGCCTTCAAGGGCAACGCCGCGATCGGCGACGGAATAGGTCGCGTCGGCGGGGTCAAACTGTGTGCGGTCGAGGAAGCCATAGCGCAGGACAAGGCGAACGAACCGCAGGACTTTGTCGTCAACTGTGGACTCCTTGACCGAACCATTCTTGACTGCGGCAAGTAACCCCCTGGCATTCATAAAACGCGGGCTGGGCATTTCCAGATCGAGGCCGTTATTGGCCGCGCCTACCGTATCGTAGGTGGCATCCCAGTCCGACATTAAAATGCCCTGGAAGTCCCAATCGCCCTTGAGTACCTTCAAATTGAGAAATTCGCTCTGAGTGGCATGGACGCCGTTGATCAGGTTGTAGGAGTTCATCACTGCATCCACGTGAGCCTGCGTGACGGCAGCCTCGAAGGCCGGCAGGTAAATTTCACGCATGATCCGCTCGTCCGCATCGGAGCTCACGTTGTGCCGGTCGTACTCCTGGTTGTTCAGCGCATAATGCTTGACCGTGGCAATCACGCCCTGAGATTGGACGCCCTCAATCCAGGGAATCGTCATGCTGGCGGCCAAAAACGGGTCCTCAGAAAAATATTCAAAGTTGCGGCCGGCCAGTGGCGAACGTGCGATGTTCACGCCCGGTCCGAGCAGGAAATTCACGCTGCGGGCGCGGGCATCCCTGCCCAGTCCTTCACCGATTTTGCGCGCCAGAGCCGGGTCCCAGGTTGCAGCAAGCGCAGCGCCGCCGGGCCATGCAGTGGTTGGACCCCAGGTGCGCACGCCCTCAGGACCATCGGACATTTTCAGTCGTGGCAGGCCGATGGCGGGCGAGGCATTGGTAAACATTCCGTCCACGCCGCCAATCAGCTCAATCTTTTGCTCGAGGGTGAGTTTGGCTACCATGGCACGTGCCCTGGCTTCAATAGCGGGTGAGTCCGGCGCGGGCGCCTGAGCCGAGGCAACTGTGCAAACGAGCAGAACCGCCAGGAGGCATGTGAAGGCACAATGAGGAACAGAATTTGATGCAGAGGTTGTTAAGGTTTTCATAACCATGAAAGGCTAAAGCATTTGCCCCGCGCATGTATACCTGATGAGCGGGCCGCACTCTTGATGGCACGTCACGGAATCATATCGGCCTGTTATACTGGCTCGGTCCATCCGTAGTTCACTTAGTAAACAGAGGTGCCGATGCGGAGGATTGCTGCCGACGCGAGCCGATCGCCGATCATACAGTCCGAGATCATGCCCTCTGGATGAACCTGCAACTCTCATGATGCGAGAGTTGCTTCGATCATCCTCAGAGCGGCAATCTCACCATGCCGCGTGATCGCGATCCATCTTGAATAGTAGGAGCGGGCAAATGATGCTGGCTGGACGTAGTTATGCGATTACATGTGCGGTCCTGCTTACGCTGACCGCAACCGCGGTCTATGGCCAAACGACGGCTGGGACTCTCGAAAGCTTGCTCGCAGTGCCGGTACAATCGCCGGATGTTACAGCTTTTCAACTGCAGAAATATCTGATTCGCCGAATTACTCCTTTGCCAACACCCCGGAGCGCAAACGACTGGACAGACCAGCAGCAAAAATTGCGCAAGCACATTTTGAATGACGTCGCATTTCACGGGTGGCCTGAAGAGTGGGTCGAATCGGCGCCGAACTTTCAGCAGGTGGGAGCGACAGAATCGCGGAACGGCTACCGTGTAACTAAATTTCGTTATGAGATTGTACCTGGCTTTGACGCGCCTGCCATTCTGTATGAACCGGAGAAACTTAGCGGGCGTGCTCCGGCAGTTCTCAACGTGATCGGCCATGAGCCCAAAGGGAACGCGGCGGAGTATGAACAGAAGCGATGCATCAACTTCGCCAAGCGAGGAGTTATCGCGCTAAGTATCGGTTGGGTAGGATTCGGTGAGTTGCACTTGAAGGGCGACGATCACGACGATGCCGCCGCGCTCGACTTGGTTGGTTCAAATGCTCTTGGCTTTTTTTATCTTGGCGTGCGGCGCGGTCTGGATTTTCTGGCCTCATTGCCGCAGGTCGATGCCAGCAGGCTGGGAATGACGGGTTTGTCCGGAGGCGGATGGCAAACAATTGTGCTGAGCGCGCTGGATCAACGCGTGGCGGTCAGCGTGGAAGTGGCCGGTTTTGGATCGTTCGCTTACAACATCAATCGTCCCGCAGAAACAGACGAAATCGAAGAGAATCCCACTGATTTTGCTGTTGGTCAGGACTATCCTTTCTTGGTCGCAATGCGCGCGCCGCGGCCCACGTTCCTGATTCACAACGCCGAAGATACCTGCTGCTTTCGCGCGGCCCTGGTAAAGCCGGATAACTACGATAAGATTGTTCCTTTTTTTGATTTATATGGAAAGCCCGACGCCCTGGCCTGGTACGAGAGTACCGATCCTGGTACGCATAACTATCAATTGGTGAACCGTCTGCATGCATACAGTTTCTTCGCCGAACATTTTCATATGCCTGCAATTACCGAGGAGATCCCCAGTTCTGCCGAGGTCAGGACTCCAGAGGAACTTGCTGTTGGCATTCCAAAGGATAATTTAACCATTCTTGGCCTAGCCAAAAAGCTCGCGGGTACTGTTGCAAGACCGGCCATTCCCACCGATGACAAAGCGCGCGGTTCGTGGATCGCAACACAGCGCGAGAAGCTAAAAGAAATTGTGCGCTATACCCCCGTCTCCGTGGAAAATGCCGGAAGGATGACCTACACCAGTCGCATGGCGATTCAAACTTTGTCCTACCGGTTCGATCTTACCGATGGACTGAGCGCCACCGGTATCTGGTTGCAGGCAAACGACGCGGGCAAAGATCCTCCGGCAACCATCATCCTGAACGATAAGGGATATGCAGCTTCAGGCGACGCTGTATCCTGGCATGTGAATCACGGTGAGCAAGTTCTGGCCCTCGACCTTATCTTCAATGGTTTTACCAGTCCGCAAACTTCCGATCCAACTGATTGGGAGATGTTGGTTTCAACCGCAGGCGATCGACCGCTTGGCATGGAGGCTGCGCAATTGCTTGCAGTTGCCCATTGGATGCAATCCGGCAACACCAATCGGAAAATTCAGATTGAGACAGACGGCATTCGTTCAGCCGTCATTGCCGAGGTGGCGGCGGCTATTGAGCCGGACACATTTTCAGTCATCAACAGCCGCCATGCGATGAAGACTCTGAACTATTTGCTCGACGCGCCAGTGGCCTTTCACTCCGCGCCCGATCTCTTCTGCCTCGATCTATACAAGTACTTCGATATAGGTTCAATTCAAGCGATCGCAGCTCCAACGTCTATTAAGAATACAGAATCTATTCAGCAACTCCCATAAAAAGGGAATCGGAACAGCGAGATCAAATGAATCCAGCAAACGATGCGCAGCAAGCAGGGAAACAGCCCAAACGCCGCAGCCCGGGAAGAGTGCGGTGGTGGATTGTTTGGACGCTCTTTTTTTCGACGGTGATCAACTACATCAGCCGCCAGACCTTTTCTGTTTTGGCGCCGATGATCTCGTCGCAATATCATCTATCGCACACCGACCTTTCCAAGATCTTTGGAGCTTTTCAGGTCTCGTATGCGATCACTTGGCTTCTCGGCGGCATCTTTCTCGATGCTGTGGGAACGCGGCTTGGGCTGGCACTTGCCGTTGTCTTCTGGTCTGTGGTCAACATTCTCACCGGATTCGCCTCCTCTGTCTTTGGCTTCGCATCCTTTCGATTTCTACTCGGCATTGGCGAGGGCCTGAACTGGCCCGGCGCCAGCAAGACAGTTGCTGAATGGTTTCCCAGCCAGGAACGCAGCCTTTCGGTGGCAATCTTTGACAGCGGTTCCAGCGTGGGAGGAGCCGTAGCGGCGCTGTCAATTCCTTTGATCGCCATCAAATTTGGCTGGCAAGCTGCTTTTGTCGCCACAGGCATGCTGGGCTTTATCTGGCTGTTCATGTGGTTGCGTGTCTACCATACGTTGGACCGTCATCCGCGGGTGACACCGGCAGAGGTCGCGTATATCCGTGCCGGCCAGGAGGTGCCCGACGCGTCTCCCGAGCGAGGACCCAAGCGCTGGCTCAAGCTCTTAGGGCAGCGAAACGTGTGGGGCATCGTTCTGGGCCGTGCGCTTACTGATCCCATCTGGTGGTTCTACGTGTTCTGGCTGCCTCAATACCTAAGCGATGCGCGCGGTTTCAGCCTGCAAAGAATCGCCCTTTTTGCGTGGATGCCATTTGTCGCCGCCGACCTCGGCAACTTCACCGGCGGTCTCATCTCCGGCTACTGCATTCGTCGTGGCATTCCCGTAGTACGCGCTCGCCTTTGGGTATGCGTATTCAGTTGCCTGCCGATACTAGCCGGTATTCCCGCCGCCAGCGTGCACAGCGTCTATGCCGCGCTGGGGTTAATTTGTTTTGCTCTCTGGGGCTACGCGAGCTGGTCCACCATGGGTCTCACGCTGCCCTCTGACCTGTTTCCACACGATGTTGTGGCCACGGTTACCGGGCTCAGCGGACTGGCGGCAGGTCTGGTCGGCTTTGTCTTCACCATTGCCGTCGGGGTTCTGGTCGATCGCTTTTCCTACGGCCCTGCATTTCTCGTTGCAGGATTGATGCCTCTCTTCGCCACAGCAAGCGTATTGCTCCTGGTTCGAACGCCTATCAGCGCAAAGGTGGCCAGTCAGGAAGGTTAAAGATTATCAGGATAACCGGCGGGGAACTTCAGCGAAGTATTGTGTGATGGCCTTAATATGGTACACTTCGTCCGGTAAACGCTTACCAGCATCAGTGCGTCCTAACCTCGGTTTTGCCTCGGAGCACTGGCCGCTTTTCCCGGCGCGGCGCTGAGCCGCTTGACAAACATAGCAGTAAAGCCATTTACTTAAGGGCGCACGTCCAAAAGGTCCGCGGACGAATTTACCCATGCAGGGGACGTAATGATTGGTTTGGTTCCAGTTTCCATTGCCACTGGCCTGCTCTCATCAGTGCCGGCTCTCCTGGCTTTCAGCGTTGCACCCATGGCGCACCTGAGTACGCTCGATATTGCCGTGATTGCCACCTACTTCGGGATGGTCATCTGGATCGGCTTCTACCTGAAGGGCAGGTCGAACACCAGCGAAGAGTTCTTCATGGCCGGCCGCGAGATGACCGCCTGGATCGCAGGCCTCAGCTTCGTCTCAGCCAATCTGGGTTCGCTGGAACTGATGGGATGGGCCGGATCGGCCTACCAGTACGGCATTCTGGCCACTCACTGGTACTGGGTGGGCGCCATTCCCGCCATGCTCTTTCTCGGCTTGGTGATGATGCCCTTCTACTACGTCTCGAAGACCCACTCGGTCCCCGGCTATCTGAATCTGCGCTACGGCGAGCACGCGCGCGTTCTGGCGGCTGTCTCCTTTGCTTTGGAGATGATCCTGATGAGCGGCGTGAACATGTTCGCCATGGCCGTGGTGATGAAGGTCGTTCTTGGCTGGAGCATTACTTTCAGCATCTTGGTCTCGGCCTTTGCAGTCACGTTGTATGTTGCCCTGGGCGGGTTGCGCTCGGCCATCTTCAATGAGGTGCTTCAGTTTGTGCTCATCTGGGGCGGCGCGATGCTGGTGCCCATCCTGGGCCTGATTCAAGCTGGCGGAGTCAACGGCCTGAAGACAAAGATCATCGCCAATATGCACTCCGATAGCTACTTCCATCTCTGGCGTGATACTGGGAGCTTTGCTGCTAATCCCATGGGAGTACATTGGACCGGCATCGTCTTCGGTTTGGGATTCGCAATCAGCTTCGGTTACTGGACCACCGATTTTCTTGTCGTCCAGCGCGTTCTGGCGGCTCACAATCTACGCGCCGCGCGCATGGCTCCTATCATCGGTTCATTTTTCAAGATGGCGGTTCCGTTCATCGTGATTCTGCCCGGCCTGCTGGGCCTAGTTCTCCTGCAGAACCCAGACGGCAGCCGCCGCCAACTAGTGGGAGAGGATGTGGTCGCCGCCTGCAGCGTTGACACCACTTCAAGCAAGGTCGCAGATCCCGCAGCCTGCTCGGAAGCGATGACTTCGAAGACCAATCTCACCACCGCTGCGCAGGAGAAAGTGCTGAGCGCCGCTCCCGGAACGGAACTCAGCAGCTATAACCAGGCCCTGCCGCTGATGATGGTCCGCTACCTCGGACCCGGCCTGCTGGGTCTTGGCATAACGGCTTTGATTGCCGGCTTCATGAGCGGCATGGCCGGGAACGTAAGCGCCTTCTCCACGGTGTGGACCTACGACCTCTACAAACCGCTCATCAACAAGAAAGGCTCCGACAGCCATTACGTAATGGTGGGCCGAATATCCATCGTCTTGGGGGTTCTGGTTTCCATCGGCGCCGGCTACCTGGTGCAGAAATCACACGGCATCATGGACTACGTGCAGGCGCTGTTCAGCATCTTTATCGCACCGCTGCTGGCCACCATTCTGCTGGGCATGTTCTGGAAGCGCGCTACGAAGATCGCCGGCTTTTTGGGTCTGCTCTTCGGCATCGTTTTTTCAGTAAGTCTGTTCGTGTGGGTCCATCTCAACCCTGCGAATCTAAGATACGTGGCGCTTTCACCCTATGCCAAACCGATGGCCGAAAATGTTTTCCGCGCACTGTGGGCGTGCCTGTTCACAGCCGTCGTGATCTTCCTGGTGAGCATGGTTACCAAGCCAAGACCGGCGGCGGAGCTGGAAGGACTGGTCTATGGCGTGACCCCATTGCCCAAGGAAGATCCGGTCCCGTTCTACAAGAACGAGTGGACGTGGGCGATCCTGGTCGTCATTATCTTTGCAGTGCTCAATATTTTGTTCTGGTAACAAGCGTGTGTTTTTTCTTGGTGAGATGAAGAGAGGAAAGGGTTAAGAGTTATGCGCGGTTCTGGAATTCCGATCTGGTTCTTCATTGGAGTGCTGCTGTCGATCTACGGACTGATGATCTTCGGCTATGGCGTCTACGAGTGGAACACTGGAAGCTATCCGCCTCTGGTGCAATTGACCAATCTGCATACGCCGGTGTGGTGGGGCGGCATCCTGGCGTTGCTCGGATTCTTTTACGTCGTGAAATTCCGCCCGGGGCGCGCCAGCAAGTAGCGTGTGTTTGAAAAACAGGTTTTGTATCAGGGCACGAATTTAATTCGTGCCACTAATTTAACAATGTGAACTGGTGACCGCCGTGGCGGCCTTGAGGGAGTGAAAAAAATGGAAGCGCAAAGAGCGATGACGTTTGGGGTGATAGTGGGCAACCGCGGGTTTTTCCCGGATCAACTGGCCAAGGCTGGCCGCGAAAAAATCATTTCGGTTCTTGAAGCGGCGGGAGCGCGGGCCGTGGTGTTGAGCCCGGCGGAGTCGAGGCACGGCGCGGTGGAAACCTACGCCGACTCACAGCGCTGTGCTGAACTTTTCAAGAAGCATGCTGAAGAGATTGACGGCATCATCGTCACCTTGCCCAACTTTGGCGAGGAGCGAGGCATTGTGGACGCCATCCGGCTCTCAGGGCTCAAGGTCCCGGTGCTGGTGCAGGCTACGCCTGACCGCTCCGATGCCATGACGGTCGCGACGCGCGGAGATAGCTTTTGCGGCAAGATGAGCGCGTGTAACAACATGATGCAGTACGGCATTACGTATTCGCTGACAACTCTGCATACTGAGAGCCTTGACTCGCCTGAGTTCAAAGCCGACCTGGAGTGGTTCTCCGCAGTCTGCCGTATCCTCAAGGGACTCAAGAATCTGCGCATCGGCTCCATCGGCGCACGGCCGACGGCGTTCAACACCGTCCGCTACTCTGAGCGCATCTTTGAGACCAACGGCATCTCAGTTGAGACGATTGACCTTTCGGAGATATTCGGCCGCATCAACCGCCTCGAGGATACTGATGATGCAACTCAGGCCAAGTTGGCGGCCATCAAGAGCTATGTGACCACCTCCGGCATTCCCGACACGGCACTGCTCAAGATGGCCAAGCTAGGTGCGGTGATCGACGGCTGGATGAAGCAGGCCCATGTGACCATCAGCGCCGTGCAGTGCTGGACCTCGATGGAAGAGTACTTCGGCGTGGTGCCTTGCACCATCATGAGCATGATGAGCAACAATCTCATTCCTTCGGCCTGCGAAGTGGACGTGCCCGGAACGCTGAGCATGTATATGCTGGCCCTGGCAAGCGGCACCCCTTCGGCGCTATTGGATTGGAATAATAATTATGGCGCCGATCCCAACAAGTGCGTCTGCTTCCACTGCTCTAACCTGCCCAAGCACTTCTTCAAAGAAGTGAAGATGGACTTCCAGGGGATTATTGCCGGTTCGGTGGGCAAGGAAAACTCATTCGGCACTTGCGTGGGGCGCGTAAAGTCCGGCGCCATGACCTATGCCCGCTACTCCACGGACGATCGGCGCGGCGTGGTGCGCGGTTATACGGGTCAGGGTAAATTTACTGACGATCCGCTGGAAACATTCGGCGGCGCAGGCGTGGCTGAAATTCCGCAGCTGCAAAAGCTGCTGAAATATATTTGTCGCGAAGGCTTTGAGCACCACGTAGCGGCCAACTTCAGCGAAGTTTCCAAAGCCGTGCATGAGGCGGCGCGGTACCTGGGTTGGGAGAGCCAGCATCATCCGGCTCTTGAGGACTGAGAAACAGGGAACAGGGAACAGGGAACAGGGAACAGGGAACAGGGAACAGGGAACAGGGAACAGGAAAGGCCCCGCTACGACAGGGCCTTTTCGCCGACTCGCTGACCTGCTGACTCGCTAATCCGCTTCCCTCGGTTGCAGCGTAAGCCGGGCGGTGAGTACGACCAGCGCGACCCATAGCACATCGGCGGCAAGCAAGTGCGCGACCTGAATCCATAGCGGGGCTAGCAGAATCACGTCGAGCAGTCCCAGCGTATAAACACTTGCCAATAGCAATAGAACCACTGCGGAAAGCCCGCGATTGTCCCAGAAGCTTCCGCGCCTGACCGCGTGAATGAGCAGCCAGATGAGCAGAATGCTGAATACGAATGCAACCGTAGGATGCATCCAGCGCCAGCGCACCAGCCAGCCACCGGCTGAGGAGAAGTCCTGGGCCAGCGCCAGTCTGAGCGAAGAGGCTGGGAAGAGCGTATCTCCCAGCGCAGCCAGCGATCCGGTAACGCCCACGATCATGACAACCAGGATGCCGGCAACAGTGCCGAAGGGAGCAACAAGGCGGATGCTGCCGCGCAGATAGCCCCTGCTGCGGCTGAGCAAGTGCGCGGTGAGAGTAAGCGCGGCCACGAGAAGCAGCGTATTGGTAAGATGCAGCGCCAGGTATGCCGGTCGCAGCGGCGACTGGCTTTGTGCGGTCAGGCCGAGTTTGACCAGGAGCGCGCCAAGCGTTGCCTCAATCAGTGTGAACACTACCGAGGCGACGGCAGCCGCGCGTGCCTGGTGGCCGCGCACCGTGCCCGCCCACGTCCACGCCAGCAACGCCACAACGGAAAAGAATGAGAGGCCGCTGGTGAGGCGATGGACGAACTCGATCATGGTGTTTACACTGGCCGAGTGCTGCATGACGGTGCCGTTGCAGAGCGGCCAGTGGTTGCCGCAGCCGGCTCCTGAACCGGTGGCGCGTACCAGCGTGCCCCACAGTATGACGGCGATAAAGTAGATCAGCACACCCCAGGCAAAGCGGCGCAATGCAGGCGAAGGAAGGCGAAGCGTAACGGCGGGCACAGTATCAGCAGGCATAGAGGAAGACTCCGTATGGAACCCACTAGTGTAGAACAAATCGGAGGGGGTGCTGAAAAGAAATGCGGACTGCCTTTGTTGATCGAAGGCAGCCTGAATAGCAAGAAAATTAGTTGATGTTTACTCTGCCAGCAATCGCACTACGTGATTGACGATGATCAGGTCTTCCGCGGGCGGAATGACACGAACAATAACTGGCGAGTCTTCGGCGGAGATCACCGCTTCGCCTCGTACGTTATTGCGTCGAGGGTCGAGCACGATGCCGAACACGCCAAGCCCGGCACAGATTTCCGCGCGGCATGCGATGTCGTTTTCGCCGATGCCTCCGGTGAAAACCAGCACATCCAGCCCACCCAGCTCAGCCACATAGCCGCCGACCCACTTGACGATGGTCCAGTTGAATTTGTCTACGGCCAGCCGCGCCTTGGCGTTGCCTTCTTTGATAGCCTCGCGCAGATCGCGCATGTCGTTGGATAGCTCGCTTACGCCTAGCAGACCGGCCTTCTTGCTGGCCACTATTTCCAACTGATCGGCGGCCTCTCGAGCACTCTTTGCCGTCTCGCCGATCTTGCGCAGAATGAACAACAGAACGCCGGGATCGATGTCGCCGGTGCGCGTGCCGCTGATGATGCCGCCGGTGGGCGTGAGGCCCATGGAAGTATCAAGGCACTTGCCGTTGCGGATGGCGGAGATCGAGGCTCCGTTGCCGAGATGGGCGACGACCAGCTTTTCAGGCACGTTGGGTTGCAACTGGTAGACAATCGATTCGTATGAGATCCCATGTGCACCGTAACGCCGAACACCCATGGCGGAATACTCCTCCGGAATGGGCATGTGGGTAACGACTTCCGGCATGGTGCGATGAAAGTAGGTGTCAAGGATGACGAAGTTTGGCACGCCCTGGAACAGACGCAAAGCCTCGCGCATTATGTAGACGGCGATGGGCGTATGCAGCGGCGCAAAGGCTGTATACTTTTCCATCTCATCAATCAATTCAGGAGTGATGAGCTGGTTTTCTTGCACGGTTGGACCGCCGGAGACCATGCGGTGACCAATGGCAGCCGGAGCCGGGAAGTCGCCCGAATGGAGCGCGTCGGCGACAAGCTTGAATGCAACTGCGCGCGTGGGCAGAGCGGGTGTTAGATCGACCAGTTTATTACCGTCCGCATCCTTGATCCAAAAACTACCCTGATCTGTGCCGATACCGTCGACCGCACCTTCGTGAAGCTTGCGTCGTTCGCCGTTGCCGGCTTCGTAGACTGAAAACTTGATGGAAGAAGAACCGCTATTCAAAACCAATACGGGCAAAGAAGACATGAATGAAAACCTCTTGAAGTTAGGGCTGAATAATGCAGCGTGTTAGTCGGTGGAATCCCAGGTCTCAAAAGCGAGACCTGGGGCACCCGGTTAGTCGGCTGATTAGCTCTGTGGCCAGCGCCAGTCCTTTATCTCGGGCAGGTCGTCGCCGTTTTCGGTTACATAAAGACGGTGGCGCTGGATGGCCTCAGAGTACCATTGTTCGGTTTCGTCGACTTTCGAAGCCATGCGCGGCACCCGCCGGATGGCGTCGAGCGACAACTGGAACCTGTCGATGTTGTTGAGCACGCACATATCGAAAGGGGTGGTCGTGGTGCCCTCTTCCTTGTAGCCGCGCACGTGGATATTGTCGTGGTTGTGACGCCGGTAAGTGAGGCGGTGGATCACCGCTGGATATCCGTGGAATGCGAAGACCACCGGAACGCCGACCGGAAACAGCAGATCGAATTCTTCGTCCGGCAACCCGTGAGGATGTTCAGACTGCGGCTGCAAAGCCATCAGGTCTACTACGTTGACCACGCGAATGCGCAGGTCGGGAATCCGGGCACGTAGCAGACTGACAGCGGCCAGGGCTTCCAATGTGGGGACGTCTCCGCTGCACGCCATCACTACGTCAGGGTTGCCCTCGTCGTTGGAGGCCCATGGCCAGATGCCGAGTCCTGTGGTGCAGTGGGCGACAGCCTCGTCGATCGTGAGCCACTGCGGTTCAGGCTGCTTGCCGGCGACGATCAGGTTGATGTAGTTTTTGCTGCGGAGACAGTGGTCGGCTACTGAGAGCAAAGTGTTGGCATCCGGCGGAAGATAGATACGAACCACATCAGCCTTCTTATTCAACAGGTGATCGATGAAGCCGGGGTCCTGATGCGAGAAGCCGTTGTGATCCTGTCGCCAGACCAGCGAACTAAGCAAGTAGTTCAGCGAGGCGATGGGTTTGCGCCAGGGAATTTCGCGCGTGGTCTTAAGCCATTTGGCGTGCTGGTTGGCCATGGAGTCAATGATGTGGATGAAGGCCTCATAGCAGGAGAAGAAGCCGTGGCGTCCGGTGAGCAGGTAGCCCTCCAGCCAGCCCTGGCACATGTGCTCGCTTAGCACTTCCATCACGTGGCCAGTTTGCGACAGATTCTCGTCCACCGGCAGTGTCTCCGCCATCCATTCCTTCCCTGTTCCGGGAATCACGTCCTGAAGCCGATTGGAAGCGGTTTCGTCCGGTCCGAAGACACGGAAGTTTTTTGTGTCCAAATTGGCCTGCATCACGGCATGAAGCAATTGACCGAGAACGCGCGTGGTCTCGACATCTTGTTGGCCGCGGCCCCCAATTTTGACCGCGAAATCACGGAAGTTGGGCACGATGAGCGGCTTCAGCAGCAGGCCGCCGTTCGAGTGCTCGTTCATGCCCATGCGCAAACGGCCCTTGGGCGCGAGATCGGCAAGCTCATCGCGGAACTTGCCCTTTTCATCGAAGAGCTCCTCGGGCTTGTAGCTGCGCATCCACTCTTCCAGCAAGCGGAGATGGTCGGGTTTCTCGCGCATTTCGGAGAAGGGAACCTGGTGAGCGCGCCAGGTATTTTCCACGGGCTTGCCGTCTACGAACTTGGGTCCGGTCCAGCCCTTGGGAGTGCGCATAATGAGCATGGGCCACGCCGGCCGCGCCAGCGTCCCAGTTTTGCCTTTGCGGGCGGTCTTCTGGATTTCTGCGATGCGGTCCAACATGGTGTCAAAGACGGCCGCGGCCTGCTGATGCATGACGGCTGGGTCATCGCCTTCCAGCGTAAAAGGCTCATAGCCGTAGCCGCGCATTAAATTCTCTAACTCGGCACGGGGAATACGCGCCAGGATGGTGGGGTTGGCGATCTTGTATCCATTCAAGTGCAGGATAGGCAGCACGGCTCCGTCGGTGGCGGGATTGAGAAACTTGTTGGAGTGCCAGCTTGTAGCCAGGGGGCCGGTTTCCGCCTCGCCATCGCCCACTACGCAGGCTACGATTAGGTTGGGATTATCGAAGGCTGCACCGTAGGCGTGCACCAGGGAGTAGCCGAGTTCGCCGCCTTCGTGGATCGAGCCGGGCGTCTCCGGAGCCACGTGGCTGGGAATGCCGTAGGGCCAACTGAATTGGCGGAAGAGGCGCTTGATGCCGTCCCGGTTCTGCTCGATGTGCGGGTAGATCTCGGTATAGGAACCCTCAAGGTAAGTGTTCGCGACGAGTCCGGGGCCGCCGTGCCCTGGGCCGATGATGTAGAGCATATTCAGATTCCGCTCGCGGATGAGGCGGTTCCAGTGCACATAAAGGAAATTGAGTCCTGGAGTAGTACCCCAATGGCCTAGCAGGCGCGGCTTGACGTCGTCGAGTGTAAGCGGGCGCTCGAGCAGGGGGTTGTCTTTCAGGTAGATCTGGCCGACGGAAAGGTAGTTGGCGGCGCGCCAGTAGGCGTTCATCTTGTCTAGCAATTCCGGGCTGAGTGGGAGTTTGCTCGCTTTTTTTGCTTCCGATTTCTCGGTCATTTCGCACCTCACATCGGTAGAATTGCGTGACAGATTTAGCCTAGCAGCGGCAGGTTACAGCGAGAGGTGATTCGAGTCACAAAGAGTGAGACTTAGGCCCATTTTGTGGGACACTGATGCGCTTCCTATTTTCAGCCAAAGCTCTCAGTTGATGCTGAGCATAACTGGCTTGACTTTCACCTCTGGTTCGAGGTTCAATCATTTGCTACTGCCAAAGGCTCGGCTGGATCGCATCAATGGCCGAGTGGATGAGCAAGGGAGGCAGGCGGAACGATGAACGGTTTACTTTGGATTGCGCAGATTTTACTGGCAGGCGCGTTTTTGTTTACGGGGGCCAGCAAGATTCTGGCCTATGACAAGCTGGTGAAAGTGGTTGAGGCTAAGTCAAAAGGCGGCAAGATAGGAATGTCGCGCCAGCAGGCCGCTCTCGTTGGCATTGCGGAGCTCGTAGGGGCAGTGGGAGTGGTGGTGCCGGTAGATATTTGGCCTCCTGATGTTCTGCTGCGGCTGGCGGCGGCGGGACTGGCGCTGCTGATGGTAGCGGCCGGCATTTATCACATTCGGCGTCAGGAATCGGCCGCACCTTCGGTGGCGCTGTTTCTTCTGGCGCTCTTCGTGATTGTCGGTCGCTGGCCGCGGTAGTGGCAGAGGGGTCAGGGAACAGGGACTAGAGAATAGGGAATAGGGGCAGGTTCGCGGTATCCCACCCTTTCCGCAGAACACCACCCCACGGGCTAAGACCTGTCCGTGGGGACCCCGGGCAAGCGGAAAGGATGGGGCACGGAGT
Organism: Occallatibacter sp.; assembly: GCA_049515455.1. Classification (GTDB taxonomy): domain Bacteria; phylum Acidobacteriota; class Terriglobia; order Terriglobales; family Acidobacteriaceae; genus Telmatobacter. Next base: position 129,393 of record JBEKUB010000001.1, on the reverse strand, counting down.
TTCGGTGGGTAGCTTCATGGTTTCCCAGCCTAGCGAACGCAGGAAGAATGCCAGAAATCCAGGCTTACCCGCCATCCTCTCAATTCCTCATCGGCTGGCCCGGCTTACTTAGACGGAATCGGCAAACGACCCATCGCCGATTTGAATTGTTGATATCTCGCCGAGTCGGTGATTGCACTATACGGAACACGTACCTCGGTCAGTTCGCGCCGGATGAGGTCAGTGCGCTCCGGAGCGATTGGATGGCCGGAGAGAAAAGAGCCTTCCGTTCTTTCCGAGGTTTTGTTGAGATTGTCAAGATGTGCGAACAGCCGGAGGAACCCGTTTGGGTTCCAGCCGGCGCGCAGCATCTCATAGAACCCCAGCAGATCGGCCTGTTCCTCGTCCTTGAGCTTGAAGCTCAACGAGGACAGTATCGAAACCGCCCCTCCGAACCTGAGGATAAGCTCTTCAATTACGCTATTCTGTTTGTCGAGGTTGTCGAGCAAGGGCTTGAGCGTGTGGCGATCCGTAAAGAAGCGTAGCAACACGTTATCTGCATGCCGCCCAGCCACATGCCCGATCTGGTGGGCCAGTAGAGCTGCCAGCTCGCACTCGCTACTCATCGACTGAATCAAGCCGTGGTACACGTACAAAAATCCGCCCGGCAAGGAATAAGCGCCAGGGATATTACTATTCATCAATTTGATGGCGTAGGGAAGGTTGGGCCGTTGGCTTTGAGCGGCCAGTTTAACAACCAATCCACTCAGATAGCGGTCGATCAACGCGTTGGATACAGGAGGCTGCTCTTTCTCCAATTGTGCAGAAAATCGCTTGCCCAGCTCGATTCCGTCCTCATCGGTGATCATATTCAATGGAGAAACGGTTACATGCGGCTCATCAGCAAATAGTTCGCGCGCCGCGAATATGGAATTCATGAATACGGGAGCCACGAAGATGGATGTTGCCCCAAGTCCAAGATGACCAATTAACTCTCTGCGATTCAGATCTGTCATAAACACCTTTCGGCAGACGGAATCATTCTACAATGCGAATACTTACAGGTGTGCCATGGACCTGAATCTCAACCTTGAAAACAGGGACGCGGGAATACTAAGCTCGTTGGCGCAAACCGCAAGACCAGCGCGGTAGTTTCAAGAGGAAAGCTGGGCGATTCACTGCGGTCGTTGTCTTTCTCGCCTGCGGGGAATGATCGCTATGCCGCACGGACAGACTCGAACCTTTTTAAAAGTAGCGTTTGAGCTTGAGAATCTTTGACTCGAAGCCATACCAGAGCGCTGTGGCAACGGCGGTGGAGGCCACAAATCGCAAGCCAACTATGGCCAAGTTGCCGGCCATGCCGTAGCGATTCATGTACAGATCGAACCAGCCTAAAAAGACGAAGACCGTGACGTGAAACATATAGAGGCCGTAGCTGATGCGGCCATAGAAGGCGAGCGGGCCACTGCGGAGGGCGGCGCTGAGCGGATTGCGTGAGCCTGTCGAGGCGATCAAGGCAAGCGTTGCGCCTGCAAAGCCGACCGCTAATGCGGAATCAAGAAACGCGGTGCCTCCGGCGACGGTGGCGGCTGCTGAAAAACCGGCGACAATGCCCCCGAGTCCTATACCCAGCCAGACGCGGCGGCTTAGCGGGATGGTGTGAATCGCGAGCGCCAGCAGGCTGCCGAGTGCGATGCCGTCCAGGTGAATCAGCGTGTGGGTGGGCGTTAGCCAGGCGAAGTGGCTCATTCGCAGCAGCGGCGGGGCAGCGAGCGCGCCGGCCAGAACGACGGTGAGCATCCATGGCTGCCGCAGGAAGCGAACCAGCGGCGCCCAGAGAAAGTAATACTGCTCCTCAATGGCTAGGGCCCAGGTGGGACCAATCGCTGGAGGCAGCGCCAGATGGAAGAGATTCTGCACCAGGAAGAGGTAGGCAAGCCAGGGGGCGGCTTTAATGGCGTCGATTACGCTGGGACCGATGAACCAGGGTGCGTTGAGGTAAACCACCGCCAGCAGCAAAATGTAGACCGGCCAGATACGCAGCGCCCTGCGCGCATGAAAGTTGTGAAAGTAACGCGGCTTGTCGCGCGTCGCGAGCAGAATGGAGGTGATCAGGAATCCGGAGAGAGCGAAGAACAGAATCACTCCCGCCCATCCCCACAGGGACGCGTAATCAATCCAAGTGCCCTTCAGACGCGGATTGCAGTGATAGAGGACTACCCACAGAATCGCCAGGCCGCGCAGGCCGTCGAGTTCCGGCAGGTAGGTGGGGAGCCAAGTTGGGCGTTGGATGGGCATGTTAGCGGAGTTAGCGTGGTTAGCGGAGTTAGCGAGTTGGCGGGTTGGCCGATTGGCCGGTTGCCCCAGGTCTCGATTCTTAGACCTGGGATCGCTTGGAGGCCGCTGGCGTGGGAGGGTAAAAAACTAACCTGAGGCCAGTTGCTTGGCTCGCTCGGTGGCGCGCATCACGGCCTTGATTAAAGTGACGCGCAGGCCGCCTTCTTCCAGTTCCAGAATGCCGTCGATGGTGCAGCCGGCGGGGGTGGTTACGGCGTCCTTGAGGAGTGCCGGATGATAGCCGGTTTCGAGCACCATTTTGCCGGCCCCGAAGACGGTTTGCGCGGCCAGTTGCGTGGCCACATCGCGGGAGAGGCCAACCTTTACGCCTGCTTCGGCCAGGGCTTCAATGATGATGTAAATATAGGCCGGCCCGGAACCGGAGAGGCCAGTTACGGCATCCATGTGCTTCTCTTCAACGGTGACGGTACGGCCCACGGTCTCAAAGATGCGCTGGGCAAGCTCCATCTGCTTGGCACTGACGAATCGTCCGCGGCAGAGCGCGGCAGCACCCGCTCCCAGTGCCGAGGGGGTGTTGGGCATGGCGCGGATGACGGCAATCTCGAGGCCCGCAGCATCTTCAATTGCGCGGGTTTTTACCGACGCGGCAAAGGAGACCAGCGTCTTGGTCTTGGTGAGCGCGGGACGAATCTCGGCGATGAGGTCGGGAACCTGGAGGGGCTTTACGCCGAGCAGAATCAGGTCTGCCTTGCTGGCCGCTTTCAGGTTGTCGGTGCTCACGTCCACGCCCCATTGCGTGCTCAGGGCGAGGGCTCTTTCGGCGTGGCCCACGGTGGCGTGAATCTGGTCGGGAGCAAACAAGTTCTGCTTCAGGAAGGCCTGCAGCAGAATTCCGCCCATCTTCCCGGCTCCCAGTACGGCTACGCGGACCTTGGGCAACTGCGCGGGTACTTCGGTGGCCTCAACGGCTATCTCCGACATAATCATTTCCTTGTCTTTTGATCAGTTTGAACTGTATTTATCAAGGATACTCGCAACTGCCGAGTCGACGCTACAGAGAGTGCCTGGATTGCCGCGACATTTTGTTCAAGGGTGATTTTGGGAGGCGGGGTGCTGTTGGCAGGCGGGGATGTAAGTGGCTTCAAGGAAGCGCGCGAAACGCATGTAGGCGGGCAAAACTACTTTGCCGATGGCGTCTAATGTTTCAGTTTTGATGCGGTCTTTCTCGTCAGGCTTGACGGTTGCGGGAATGGTTTTTAGAGGCAGGGCGAAGGGTGAGTCTTCGGGATTTTGAGCGGCAAGTTGCTTCACCTGGTCGAGGACCCTGGCCGCTGAATCGGCGGAGGGCAGGTGGTGGTCTTCAATGCCGATGGACATATTTTCTGTGACCTGGTCAAAGGCAGTGGGGATCAAGTGGAGGCGGGCGATCCAGTCGTCGTAGTCCTTGACGGTGGTGAAGCTGAGCTTGGCCACCAGGTCTGGATAGGTGGTTTGGATGCCGGTTGTCTGGGCGATGGGAATCTCCCACGGCTTAAGCTCGGAGGCTTCCTGGTCATCAGTAAGTTTGCGCAACAGTTGATCGCGGCTGGCTGCCTCCTGTTCGGAGAAGCCGGCGGGGTCAATGGCGGCAAGCTGGAGCATGAAGTTCATCTCGCGGGCGAGCTTGTCGTTGAAGGCTTTTACGGAGTAGTCGGAGATCTGGTCGTTGTAGCGCTTGTCGCCTTGCTCGGAGGCGTACTCGGGATCGTGCCTGAGGAGGTCTTCAGAGTAATCGTGGAGGATGGAGTTGAGAGCTTTGCGGCGGTCATCAAGGGAGGTGGGTGCGGATTGGGCTAACGGGAGTTGAGCGCGGAGGGCTGGCGCGAGGGCGAGGAGCAGAAAGGTGGAAACGATGGCTTGCTGGATCGATATTTTCAAGGGTGGGAATCCTTCGAGTGAGATCACTCCACCTTGAGTTTAGAGCACTGAGCGCGGAGCCGGGAGTGAGGGATCCCAGGTCTCAAAATCGAGATCTCCACCCCACGGACCACCAAGAGGGTACCCACCTGTCCGTGGGGACCCTGGACCTGGGGCTCCCGGCTGAAGCGCGGGATATTGCCCGCTGGGGTTATCCCGCTCCGCGTTTGGAATGGATTCTTGCTTTAGCGGCGGCCGCCGCCGAAGCCTCTTGCTCCGGGGAGGGCGTGTTCGCCGCCACCATCGTGGCTGGCATCGCCTACGTGGCCTTGGCCATCACGGGCTTCGTTGGCGTGGAAGTGATTGAATCGCTGCTCTCCACGACCGGGGACTGGGCCATTGTAGCCATTGTGCGGGTCAAAGCGGTTATCGACGTGGCCATGAAAGCCGTGGGGACCGTGGAACCAGGGACCGGCTCCGATGAATACTCCGCCGAGAAACCAGTCTGGGCCATAGTAGCCGTAGGGGGCGCAGTCATAGGGTGCGTAGTCAAAGTAGCCGTAGGGGCAATCGGGGGCTACTCCAATGTCGACGCCGACGCCAATCTGGGACGGGGCTGCAGGGGCTTTGGAGGCTGCACCGAGCAGCGCTAATGCCAGAAACGAAAATGCAAGGACTTTTCCGAAGGACATACGAGTCTCCTTGTTTTGGGCCGCAATGTAGGGCATGAGCGGCCGGATTTGTGCCGGGTGTGAAATGTCCGGCGACATCTCATCAGATGATTGCGGTGGGGTCGAGGTGCTTTTTATATGCGATATGTTTTGGCGATCGCGATGATGAATGTGCTTTATTGGACAGAATCCTTTTATTTCACGATAAGCACGTTCATGCTCCAGGGATCGAGGGTTAGTTGGAGCGGGAAAGTCTGTGGTCCGAGGTCCGTGCTAGTGGGCGAGGCCCAGACGTTGTTCTGGGACTGGTCATAGATGGCTTTGCTGTATTCCCCTATGGTTACGTCGGTAGAGGTGGTTTGATTGGAAAGGGAGATCGTGACTGGCTCGCTGCTGGTCTCGTTAAGATTGAAGACAACCAAGGCAGTTCCGCCATTGTGAGTTGCGCTATAGCCACGTACGTCGGTGGTATCGCCTGCTACGGTCGCGGTGAGCACGTGTTCGCCGTTGATGGCTACGGTGCTGAAGAGCTTATAGGCTTGCGCGGTGGGGAGCAGGGTTCCGGTCGGGATGGTGGGGATATTCGAGCCGTCGCAGCCTTCTTCAGGGAGGCCGTCAGAAAAGATCATGTAGCCGCCAAAGTTTTGCCAGCCATAAAGCGAGCTTGAGAAGTTTTCATTGGACGGGTCGCTGTCGCAACTGCCGAAGGCAAGCCACCAGGCCGAGAGCGATACTCCCTGGTTCATCATTTCGCCAAGCACCTGGCCGGCATATAGGGCTTGGGTGATGGACATGGTCTGCTTGCCGGGCTCGGCGTAGACGGAGCCCATTTCGCCGATGTAGATGGGGGTATTAGGAACGCCGGCTGTGGCCAATTCCTGCTTGATGGCGATGATGGCCCAGGTTAACTGCTGCGCACCCTGCTGGACCAGGAAAGTATCGTCTTCGTAGCGCGGTCCTTGCGGGTAGAAGTGGTACTCGACAAAATCGTACTTCGCCTGGGAGAGAACGATGGGATCCCACGGAGGATCGTTCCAGGGGTTCAAGCCTACGCCGACCAGTACATTGGGGTTGACCGCCTTAATTTGAGGGTAGTATCCGGTGGCGGTGGCGGTGGCGTAGGTCGTGGGGTCGTATGGGATCGTGTGGAGATCGGTTACCCAACTGCCCCAATCCTCATTGCCCACCGTAACGTGGCTCACTTTGTTGCCATTGTTCTTCGCATTTTGCACCCAGGCGACAGCCTCGGACGGGTCACCGGGGCCGGTGCAGGAAGCGTTGGTGCCGTAATTTAGCGTGAGCGCGAGGTCAAAATTTCCAGGTTGAATTACGTCGGCGAGGAAGGTGTCAAAGGCTGAAGCGGCAGGAATGGGGGTGGTGCTGAAGCAGACGGAATTGGCGGCCCAGTGATATAGGTTTGCGGCCGTTCCGCCGGGCCAGCGGATGGACGTGATGCCGGCGGACTGGAGCGCTGGTACGATTGCGGGGGTGGAGGGGTCATACCAATAGACCATGTTCAGGCCCATGAGTCCGCTGGATACGGGAGGGCCGAGGGTCGACTGGTCCACTGTGATGGTGTTGGCCCCGGTGGTGCTTGCGGTGACGGTGATGGGCGTAGAAGTGCCCGTGGCTGCGGTGTAGATGGAAGAACTGGCGGAGTCTGGCGCGTAACTGGCCAGCAGAGTGTCAGTGCCCACCGCCAGCGATCCGGCGGGGAAATTGATGACGTGACTTCCGGTCTCAAGGGGGATGGGCGTGGAGTTATAACTGCCGCTGGTGAGCGTAACGGCTCCGGTGGGCGTGGGGCTGCCAGTTGGTCCAACGACAGTGACGGTTACCGCCAGCCCTTCGACGGAGGTGATGCTGGTCGACCATGGCGTTACCGTGACGGTTGGCGTGGTGAGTGCGGGAGCAACATAGTTGGCCGTGACGGTGGTGTTGGAATTCAATGTGACCGCGCAAGTAACGGTGGTTGTGTTCGCGCAACCGGACCATGAAGAGAAGATGTTCAAGCCGGATTTTGCCTGCGCGGTGAGGGTGAACGAGGAGCCGGAAGGATAGGTGAGCGAAACCTCAGTGGTTTCGTAGGTGGTGTTGTTGTTGGCGGCAGAGGTTATGGCGATGGAGACGCCGGAGGATGGGTTGCTGGAGGCGACGGTGAGAACGTAGGTTGCCGCGCTCGGGGTGGTGCTGACATCGCCGCACGCAGTTATCAGGAGGCTCGCAACTGCTATCATCGCCAGCGCTAAATGCCTTCTCACGTCTTGCACCTTCGGGTCAGAACCCGCTGCGCCTTTGACCGGGGACTTTCCGGTTGTGGGAGTCTACGCACAGTTTATCTGATTTCGTGCATTTTTACAGGATATTGGCGGCCTGGATTCGCGGGTGGGGAATGTGGATGGACAGCAATGCAACTGCAAAAGCTAGAGCAACCGCAAAGACAAAAGCAAAAGCAACCGCAGGTCCTCCGACTCCGCTGCGCTCCGCTCAGGATGACGGTCATTTTTCGTATTTATCTTCTGTTGTTCAGGACGACAAATCCAGGTTTGTAACAGAAAGACAGTTTCTTGCGGTTAGTGGGAGAGGATGGTTTCGTTGCCGAGGATGCGGTAGAGGGTGGAGCGGCTGATGGAAAGCTGGCGGGCGGCACGGAGTTTGTTGCCGCGGTTAAGGTCTAAAACGTACTGGACGTGATGGCGGATAACGGAGTCGAGGGAAAGATTGTCAGTGCGGATGGGGTGGGGCTGGTCGAGTTGGAATTCGATATCGGAGGGAATGGCGAGGTCGGCGGGGCGGATTACGCCGTTGACGGCTTCAAGGAGGGCGGCTTCAAGGGTGGAGGCTAGCTCGCGGACGTTGCCAGGCCAGTTGTGCTGGAGGAGGCGGGCGAGTGCGCCGGGTCCGAGGACTACGGGGCGCTGCTGATAGCGGACGCAGATGCGGTCGAGGATGGACTGGGCAAGCGGGGCAATGTCTTCGCGGCGCATGCGGAGCGGTGGAATGGCGAAGCGGACCGCTGAGAGGCGGAAGGCCAGGTCAGGCATGAGGAGGCCCTGACCGGCCATCTGGCGGAGCGGGGTTTGTGAGGAGGCGAGGACGACAGCGCGGCCTGGGGGGCGGTCCTGAAGGGCTTTGAGGACGCCTAAAAGCAGACCCTGGCCGGGAGGGGCGAGCAGGTCGACGCGATCGAGATAGGTGAAGCCGACGAGGGTGGAGGGGTCGGCGTCGGCTACCAGCCATTCGCGGGCGTCGCGGCGCTGGAAGGCGGAATTAGCCAGCGGGGAGCATTTGTAGAGATAACGGGCCAGGGTCTGCTTGCCGCTTCCGTGCTCACCCTCGATGGAGGCTACCTGGACGTGGGGGGCGGCCATTTCAGCCTGCGTAAGGAGTTTGCGCCATGCCGCGCTTACGCCTACGACCTGGTAGGCGTGGGGGGAATCCAATTCGATCAGTGCGAGGCCGGAGGTGGAGGGTTGAGGCTGGAATTGCGCGGCGCTCTGCATCGATCTCAACATGCCTCGCCTCCCTGGCCTCGATTGGTGGTAGGGGCCAACAGAGGTCTTATCGGCGCGGTGTGGGAAAACATGAACTTCGGGCTGTGGGACTAGGGACTAGGGAATAGGGAATCGGGACGGGATGTGGTATCCCACCCATTCGCAAAGAGCGCGGATGGAAGGGGCACGGAGTTTTTCGATGGGATTGGTGAGATTCCGGGTTTTGTGGGCAGGTGGGGATCTTTTTTTAGATGAAGCGTTTGGAGGGTTCGTCGGAGGCGATTTGGCCGTCGCGAATGTGGATTACTCGATGGGCGTATTCGGCTACGTCGGGCTCGTGGGTGACTACTACGATGGTGTTGCCGTTCGCGTGGAGGGTGTCGAGCAGGGCCATGATTTCAAGGCCGGTTTTGGAGTCGAGGTTGCCCGTGGGTTCGTCGGCGAGGATGATGGAGGGGCGGTTGACCAGGGCGCGGGCGATGGCGACGCGCTGGCGCTGGCCTCCGGAGAGTTCGTTGGGCTTGTGGTTCATGCGGGAGGCGAGGCCTACGTCGGCGAGGGATTCCCTGGCGCGCTCGATGCGCTCGGCGGCGGGGGTGCCATTGTAGATGAGGGGCAGTTCGACATTGTGGAGGGCAGTGGCGCGGGCCAGCAGGTTGAAGGTCTGGAAGACGAAACCAATTTCCTTGTTGCGGATGCGGGCGAGCTGGTCGTCGTCGAGCTCGCTGACGAGTTGGCCGTTGAGCCAGTAGCGGCCTTTGGAGGGGGTATCGAGGCAGCCGATGAGGTTCATGAGGGTGGATTTGCCCGAGCCGGAGGGCCCCATGATGGCCACGTATTCGTTGTGGCGGATGGTTATGGAGACGCCGCGCAGGGCGTGGACCTGCTGCTCGGAGCCCATGTCGTAGGTCCGCCAGAGATCTTCTACCACGATGATTTCGTCCTTCGACCGGGGGGCCGATTGCGCGCGGGGTTCGATGCCGATGCTTTCCAGAGCCATGCTTGTCCTTTGGCTAAGTTTATTCTGTCCGGTCGTATCTGTCAGTTGACGAAATGAAATTTGTCTCCAAAGGGTGGGTTGGCAGGGGCTAAAGCCGGATTCATTCCGCTGACCTTATCGGCCCGGGACCCAGAGGGTACCCCGCCGTGCCCTTGTTACAAAGCCCCTTGGTTGAGTTTTTCCGCAACCTGTAAAGGAGCGCTATTCGAACGCTTCGACTTAATCGGAAATTCCTTACGACGTTCCGTTGGTCGTTGTTACCGGTTTGGCGGTGTCGCGCTTTACCAGCGCGTTGTTTTTGATGGCGCGCAGGGTTTTGTAGGGACCGGTTACGACTTCCTGGCCCTCAGTAAGGCCGGTCAGCACCTCAGTGTCCGTGGCGCCTGTGATGCCGGTGGTGACGGGAACAAATTTAGTACGGAGCTTACCTTTTTCGCTGTTTACGACATAGACGCCCTGCACGGGAGGGGTTTTGGCGGCTGGGGAGGAGTGGGATGCGGCCTGGACACTGCCTTTTATTTTGTCGTCGTCAGGGTTGTGCATGACCAGGGCTTGAATGGGGAGGGTGAGGACGCTGGTTTTGCGGGCGGTGGTGATTTTGGCGGTTGTGGAAAGACCGGGGCGAAGGTCGGTGGAAGGCTCATCGAGGGTGATGACTACCTTGAAGTCCTTGGCTTCTTCAGTGCCGGTGGTGGACTGGGAGGTGGCAACGCCGGTGGAACGGAGCAGTGCCTGATCGCCTGCCAGGGTCACGTGGCCTTTGAAGATTTTGCCGGGGAGGGCGTCTACGCTGACCTCAGCGGGCTGGCCGACGCGAATATTGACGATGTCGGTTTCGTCGACCTTGACTTCGGCGGTGATGACGCTCATATCGGCCAGGGTCATGAGGGTTGAGCCTTGATAGCCTTCGATGCCTTCGACGACTGTTTCGCCTTCTCGGACGGGGAGATTGGTGACGATGGCATCAAAGGGGGCAACGGCCATGGTGAGGTCAAGAGCGTTCTGATTGGCGCGGAGGGCGGCCTGCTGCATGCGCAGATGGCCGCGAAGTGAATCGGTCTGGGCCTTGGACTGGTTGAACGCAGCCTCGGATTGTGCCAGGGAGGCTACATCGGTGTCGTAGGCGGCTTTTTTGGCGTCGAAGTCCTGTTTGGCCATGATGCCGGCAGAGTAGAGGCTTTGGGCGCGCTCCCAGTCGAGCTTTTTCTGCTCGAGATCGGCTCTTGCGCGCTCGACGTTAGCCTGGGCGGTCCTTTCGGCGGCGACGTCGGCATCGATATCGGTTTTTGCGGCGGAGACGGCGGCCTGCTGGCTGACGACATTGGCTTCCTGCTGCACGTTTTCAATGGTGGCCACGGTCTGGCCCTTTTTGACGAGATCGCCCTCTTTGACGAAGAGGTGGGTGACACGGCCCATGGATGTGGCGCCAAGATTGGTGTAGGTTCTGGGCTTGATCTGGCCGGTGCCGCTGACGACGGACGACAAATCCTGGCGCTCGATTCTAGCCGTCAGAACCTTGGTGTAGGCGGCCTGCTGCCTGTAGATGAACACGCTCACCAGTACAGCGGCCACTACGATGGCGGAAATAATTAGAAGAATCTTCTTCATGTGCGGGTCGTGCTCCGAAAGGCTCCTATTTCAGTTTACGCAATTGTTGGCGGGTAGGTTCCTGTTTGATGGAAAAAGCACGGTGTAAAAGTAATGAAGATGGTTCAGCGGGTGGTGGGATGCGTCGGTTTGAAAGAGGTGCGAGCGTGCGCGTGGACGCCCACGCTACAGCTGGCCGGGAAGACGGCGCTACCGCTGGGTGACTTTGAGGGTGATTCAGAGTCCAATTGATGGAGTTCCCCACCCTAGCTGCAAAAACAAAAACGCGGCGAGGGTGGGGCACCCGGGGTGTCCAGGGTGAGGCAACCGGGCTCTTGGGATGGGGTCCCCTTTGGGAGCCTTTTCGGCGACTGTCCATAAATTCATAGGAAAGTTGCTCAGGGCTACCGGGACCCGTAGAATAAGGGTTTGCAGGAGTTTTGAAGGCAATGATGCTTAACGGCCGTATTTTTCTTCTTACCGCACTCGGTTGCGGACTGGTTTTCACTCCCGCTGCCGGTCTCCTGGGCCAGCAGCAGGACAATTCGCCGTCAGCGGTGCAGCAACCGGGGCAGGCTCAGGCAGGCGGTCAGAAACAGGGTGCTGTGCAGGAAGTGGACCCCTTGAAGCGGGAGCGCTCCGACAAGGAGAAGTTTGCCGCCCAGAGTGCCCTCAAGCACGAATTGAAGGGCGCTTACAAGACCTGGCTGGATCAGGATGTGGCCTGGATCATCTCCGACGAAGAGCGCAAAGCCTTCAAGCAGCTGAGCAACGATGAAGAGCGGGATGCCTTCATCGAGCAGTTCTGGCTGCGGCGCAATCCGAATCCGGACTCGCCGGAGAACGAATTTCGCGAAGAGCACTACCGTCGCATTGCATATGCCAACGAGCACTTTGCCGCCGGCAAGCCGGGGTGGAAGACCGATCGCGGACATATCTATATTTCTTTTGGTCCGCCGGACTCGATTGAAGCGCACCCTTCCGGGGGCAACTACGAACGGCCGGTGGAAGAAGGCGGCGGGAGTACCAGCACGTTTCCATTCGAACAATGGCACTACCGGTACATTGAAGGGATCGGCGAAAACGTTGACCTGGAGTTTGTGGATACCTGCCAGTGCGGTGACTACCACTTCACCATCGACAGAAGCGAGAAGGACGCGCTGCTGCGTACTCCCGGCGCCGGCATGACCACCTTTGAACAGATGGGCAAGGCCAAACAGGCGGACCGCTTCAAAGGCGGACTGGAAAACCTGGGTCCGGGTATGCTCTCGGGCACGCAGCAGAACAAGGAGTTTGACCGCATCGAGCTGGAGCGGAAGATCTTCGCTCCTCCGCCCATCAAATTCACCGATCTTGACGCGTTCATCTCCGAGCACAAGCTGCTGACCGGGCCTGTATTCCCCTTTGATGTGCGCTACGACTTTGTGAAGGTGACGGAAAATACGGACCTGGTGCCGATTACGCTGAACATCAAGAACCGCGATATCACCTTCGTGACCAAGGACGGAGTTTCAAAGGGCGTGGTGAATATTCTGGGCAAAGTAACGACGCTGACCCACAAGACGGTGCAGAGCTTTGAGGATACGGTGGAGGTGGACGAGCCGGCGGAACTGCTGGAGAAGACGCTGGACAAGAAGTCGCTTTACTGGAAGTCCATTCCGCTGCTGCCGGGACTTTACCGCTTGGATGTTGTGATCAAAGACGTGAACAATCCCGAACATATAGGGATCTACGGGCGCGGGATTGAAGTGCCGACTTACCACGACGAGAAACTGGGCACGTCGACGCTGATCCTGGCCGACCAGATGTACTCAGTCTCATCGCACGATATCGGGGCCGGGACGTGCGTGATCGGCAACACGCATATTTGCCCGCGGGTGAGTCCCAACCCGGCTACTCCGATCAGCTTCAAGCGGAGCCAGGAGCTGAACTTTTGGATGCAGGTCTATAATTTGAGCATTAATGAGGCCACCAAGAGCAATGAGGCCAAGGTGACCTACCAGATCACCGATACCACGAACAATACGGTGGTATTTGAAAAGGAGCTGGAATCAAAGGACCTGGGGGCGCACAGCGACCAGTTAACGGTGGAGAAGTCACTACCGATGGCCGGCCTGTCGCCTGGAAAGTACAAGGTTACAATCAAAGTGGACGACACAATCTCAAAACAGGAGATTGCGCAGTCGGCGCCTTTTGTTGTGGAATAGTACGAAGATGCACATCAGGCTCATCGGAGCAGTAGATTCGGAGAGCGGTGCGATTTTTATTTGTTAGATTTTTGCCAGGAACGCCGCTGATTCACTTAATGTGATAATGCGCAGTTTCCATCTCGTTGCTATAGCAACGCTGATTGCTTTGGGAAGCGTTCCGGCCCTCGGAGCTTCTCCTGGATCGGTTTCCGGATGTGTGCGCGACTCGGCTGGAGTGCCGCAAATGGGAGCGGTGGTTCAACTGCTGCGTCCCGATCTGAGCATCATTACCACCGTCTATACCAACGACAAAGGCCAATTTACCATTCCATCAGTATTTCCCGGCCACTATTCACTGAAAGCCATTGGTACGTCGTTTCTGCCGACGCTGCGGGAAAACGTTCGGGTGCGGGCGAGCACGGTTGTGAATCTGACTTTGAACAGCCTATACGAAGTGATGCAGTGGCTGCCGTCAGAACCGCGCGGCAACGGAGACCAGAAGGAAGACTGGGCTTGGACGCTGCGCTCGACCGCGAACCGACCGTTGCTGCGCTGGCTTGAGGACGGGCCGCTGGTGGTGGTCTCAGACGGGTCAGGGGCGGCGCCAAAACTGAAGGCGCGGCTGATGGCCACCGGCCAGGAGGGGACCTTTGGCGAAAGCGGGGAGCGGTTTACGGCGATGGTGGAAGATACGCCGACCAATAGCCGCGAGCTGCTGGCGCGAGTGGATTTTGCGCCGAATACAGATGCCGGCATGGAATCGATGCTGGGGTTCAAGCAGGACCTGGGATTTGCAGGGTCAGTGCAATCGGTGGCTGCGGTAGCGATTCACCCGGAGATTGATTCGGAAGGTGGCGACGGAGCGGCGAACGGCGAGGGATTGGATGAGGCAGCAATTCGCACCTGGGAGACGCTGAACCTGGGAGACGAAATTGATGCGGAGGTAGGCTCGACGCAGATGCTGGCTCGCTTTGCGGAGAATTCACCCAACACTGTGGTGGCAGCGCTGCCATCAGCAAGTGTGGGCTGGCACGATGGAAATTCAACGTTTCGCTACCGGATGGCGAGCATGCTGCCGGGGCCGGATCAAGCCGACGGGGGTGCAGCGCGGAACTGGATGCCGCAACTTTCACTGCGCGACGGCGAATTGGCCATTGAGCACGGTATGCACCAGGAGTTCGGGTGGGAACGGCGCACAGAGACTTCGGGTATGGCGGTGCTGGTTTATGGCGAAAACATCGACAACCCGGTGATGCAGGCTATGGGGCACTATGCGGGGGGGAGTTCAGGACCGGCTGCATTGCTCTTCGACCCGACCAGCGGGCTGATGCATGCAGCAGGGCCGAACTTTACCAGTGCGGGGATGCTGGCGAGTTTGGATCATCGGCTCCCGGGCGGGAACCAGGTACGCTTCAGCTACGCCAACGGCAATGCACTGACGATGGGAGAGAACTCGGCGCCGGTGGGACTGGCGCAACTGCTGGCTTCAGCACATCCGAGCTACGTGCAGAGCTACTCCATTAGTTTGTCCGGCACGCTAGACGGGAGCGGAACGCGCTGGCAGGCAAGCTATCGCTGGCAACCGGAATCTACATTTACCAGCGTTGCGCCTTTCGCTTTGAATGCCATGCAGCCTTACTTCAGCATTCGACTGCGGCAGCGGTTGCACTCGCGCAGCGATGGAACGGGCGGATTGCAGGCGCTGATCGACTTGCGGAATCTGCTCGCGCAGGGCTACAGGCCCTATCTTCTGAGCGACGGGTCTTTGTTGTTGTTTGCGCAGGACCAGCGCGGCATCACCGGCGGGCTGGCGTTTACGTTCTAGGGCAAGATTCCCGATCAATTGAGTTCAGTCTGCGAGCGGAAGAGGCGATATGGGGTGAGGCGCGTCTTTGGCGGCTGATGCTGTACTGTGCTATATTTTTCAAGGGTCAGCAGTGACTTCTGCCTGCCCGGGCCGTGCGGAATGCCTCCCGCTCCACGGCTTTATATCGATTCCATGGACGCGTAGCTCAACTGGCAGAGCATTCGGCTCTTAACCGACAGGTTGTAGGTTCGATTCCTACCGCGTCCACCACAGAATCAATAACAAGAAGCGGTTGCACCTTTCCGAATCCACACAAAACTCTTCAGAAGTTGGCTCGCCTCAAGCAAGCTCCATGTACGCGGCGGGGGCAAGCGCGCTCTCCTGAGCGCGCCCGGAAATCATGTGCTTTTTGCTTGACACGTACTTCCATGGATGTCTGTACCAATAGCCGGTGGATCCAGGTCCGTGGAAAATTGTGTGTGTAAATTTTCTCAGAATCTCTTCGAAAGGATAAAAGTCCTCAGAATCCGTGTGAGTTCCTAAAATCATGAGCCTTACAAAGCTGTCAAACTCGCGGGAAATGGAGAAAATTGCAGCTTAGTACGAGGCCGATTCTTATCTCAAGAAACTGCAACCCATCTTGTTGTCACTGAAAGTTTATGATAAATAAAGGCTTAACATCTCATTTTTTCGACTCGGCCGATTATTTGAGCAACTTCCTCTATGTTCCGACCAAAAGAGAAAAGATTGTGAGATATTTTTCTCAATCTTTTTCTTGACAATTTCTAATTGCGCAAGCTAAGATTCGTCCGATCTTCAGAAATGACATCTGCTGTGCGGCTAGGGGCCCACATCGCGGGCATTACTCCGAGGTCTGTTTTTTCAAGTCTCGGGCGATAGGAACTGTTGTTAATCAATGAGAGGGAAAACGATGAACCGGAACAGGAAGCTGATTTCGAAGGTTGGATTTTCGTTGTTCGTGACATTGGCCGTGCTATCGCTGCTGATTGTGAGCAGTATTCCGGCGTCAGGCCAAGCCTGCGCATCCCAGAATTGGACCGCCTCAACACCTAACATTTGGGCCGCCACTGTCAGCGACGTAGTGATGTTAAATAATAACCCGACGACGAATCAGCCCACGATTCCCATAATGCTGTTAGATGGCACCTACAGCCCCTGGGGATATTCGCAGCATCCGCAGGCGGTTACGCAGTTGAACACCAACTGGTCCTGCCCTTCCTCGGGTCCGCCAGTGATTTCCATAGCCGGTGCAGGGCGCGAGACAGTTTCTTTCCAGCTCTTTATCACCGCGCCCGCGGCTACTACGCTGAGTGATGTCTCGGTGACGATCACCGCTCTGACCGGTCCTGGAGCGACTCTGACCTCGGACGAGAGCGGAACCTCCGAAGTGACCCGTTATCTGGAGGGTTATGTTCCCTACAGTTGTACTGGCGTTATCACTCTTGGTTGCGTTCAGGCCGCAGGGAGCATACCTGATCCTCTGATTCCGTTTTACGATCCTTACGACGCGGGGAATCCTGCTGTTGCCACCCCCTTCAATGTGCAACAGGGGACGACCCAGGGAGTGTGGGTGAATATCTCCATTCCCGCCAACGAAACTGCGGGAGCCTATAGCGGCACCCTCACGGTGAGCGGCACTGGCATCTCCGCCACAACGATTCCCGTGAATTTAACGGTGTGGAACGGCAACCTGCCGGGCTTTGACGCCGGCTCGGTCAACCCTAGCTATGCCGACATGCTGAAAGTGTGGCTGCCTCTTTACAGTGTGGCTGGGGGCGAGGGCATAACCGGATCGGATATTCCGCTCTTTCAGAAATACCAGGTCATGGCCCACAACTACGATATCGACGCCCAATACGACCCCCTCAATGTCACGATTAATGGGGCCTACCCGTCAACGAATCCGACCAGCCTTACGACGGACGGTACAACAAGCTCGATCGACTGGACTAATTATGATTTGTACGCCGGTCCGGCCCTAACGCCCGGCGCGTTGTTTTCGGACGGCACTGCCATGCGGGTCTTCGATGGGCCGATGGCGAATGGCGGCGCCGGCGCATGGGTTTATGGATACCCCAACTGGAACATGTATAACGACGTAAACCAGGGTGCATTAATGCCCGCGGGGCTGGTTGCACTGACGCAGAACTTTGCGACCCAGATCTCCCAGCATTTTTCCTCTAACCACACCACCAAGGGCTGGGTCATTCCCGACTTGATGAGCTATACCTTTGACGAAGAGTACAACGATCCCTACGGTCACAGCTATCAATTGCCCGATCAGCCCTTGGTATATCAGATCATGTCGCAGGTGATGCAGGCCATCAACGCGTCCAATAGCTCGTTGTCCCCAACGTGGGACGCATCGACAGCGCCGATACGCCAACTTACGACCGACGAACCGGCCTGCATGGAGGATGGCGACAGTCCGGATTACCTCCCCTCCGTGTGCGCGGATCACCTCAATCTTTCCTATCCCGGCACTTCGCTTGCGACACCGGGTTACATTAACTCCTGGGTGACCACCTGGTCTCCCAACCCATCAATCTTTATGACCGGCCAACCGGGGCCAGCCTTGTCGTATGGCGTCGACCCAGCGATCGTCGCGGGCACCGGATATCAGTACACTTTGGACCTTTCTGCGGGTGTTCCCGCGCTCTCGACAGCCCCCGCGCCCATCGAAAGATGGACCTATAACAACGGCGGCGGCGGTTCTGGCGGCATGTACCGGCGTATGACTTACTGGGCTGCTTACAAGTACGGGCAGGATGTGACGGTTCCCAGTGTCGGCGATCCCAATCCGGCTACGCCGGCCCCGGGCGGAATATGGTCATGGATTGGCGACTGGTGGGGCGGAGGCAACGGAACCCCATCGCCCAGTTCGTGCGACTGGCTGTCCCCGTTTGTCCAGAACGGTGGTGACCAGGGCGACACCGTTCTCTTCCCTGGAAACGAATTGGGCTGCTATTACACGGCCAACTCCGTGGGCGCGGCCGTTCTGACCGCCAACCCGGCAGTCAATACGAACTGCACGGCGAATAACTACGGCGTATGTAACGGTATCAGCGGTCCGATAGCGACCAGGGAATTGGAGCAATGGCGCCGTGGATACGAAGATTATGAATACCTGTACCTGTATGGAAAACAGGCTGGCAGGGCGGCAGCCAATGCGGTTGTCGCATCTGTAGCCGCCGAAGGATTAGCGGACTGGGAGACCTACGACTGGGAAAACATTGATGGGGCCTGGTACGAGTATGGCGTCACGCCGGTAGGGACTGCCTACAGCGGCAACTGCACCGACCCCAACCCCATCAACTCTCCAATCTTTGGCAACCTCCCCAATGGATTGCCCAACGGACCGACCGGGCAAGGTTCTTCAGGCGCTGCGCTTAACTACGAGGGTTGCGAAGGCTTGTGGTCGCCCGACCCCTACAAGTATGAATCAGCGCGCATCCAGTTAGCGGAGGCGCTTGGTTTTGCACCGGCTACAATTCCGAACATCACAAGTTTGGTTCCTTCCTCCGGCGTCAATACCGGTGGGACCTCAGTGGGGATTAATGGAACCGGATTCACCGGCGCAACCGCGGTGGACTTCAACGGCGTGCCAGCGGCCAGCTTCAACGTCAATTCCGACGCCAGCATTACAGCAGTAACGCCTGCGCTAGTTCCGCTTACCGGTCCGGTCGAGGTCCAGGTCTTCGGACCGGGCGGCATGAGCGCGTCCAACAGCAATTCTCAGTTTACCTTTACCTCACCGGTAACCGTGACAGGACTCAGCCCGAACCAAGGCTTAGAAGTGGGCGGAAACACCGTCTCTATCGCGGGAACGTATTTCGCCGCAGGCGCGACAGTAATGTTCGGCAACTCGCCGTGCACTAACGTCCAAGTCGGCTCGCCCAACTCCCTTACGTGCACAGTGCCTCCTGGCGTAGGCGTCGTCCAGGTCACCGTGACTACCGCGCAGGGAACCAGCTCATACAATCCCAACGACTTATACACTTATTTGCCTCCGCCGACGGTGAGCGGGATTGTTCCGCCCAACGGCCTGATTGCGGGTGGTTATGGCGTGACCATCAACGGGACGGGCTTTACCAGTGGCGTGACGGTTTATTTTGGCACCAAGCCGGCCACCGATTTTGTCGTCCTTTCGACCACAGACATTGCGGCAAATGTGCCCCCAGGCGTGTCGATGAGCGGTGGTGTGGTCGATGTGACGGTCGTTACGGCGGATGGAACCAGCGCCATCACCGGCGCCGACCAGTTCGATTACCTTTCGCCCGTAACAGTAACCGGCATCAGTCCAGTCACGGGCCCACCCGCGGGCGGAACACAGGTAGTCATCACTGGAACGGACTTCACCGGAGCGACAGCGGTGAATTTCGGCGGTAACCCGGCCACCTTCACAGTCAACTCCGCAACCCAGATCACAGCCACTTCACCGGCTGGCGGCGGCACGGTAGACATTACCGTAACCACCCCTCCCTATAGCAGCGGTCCCACGTCGGCTGATCTGTTCTCTTACTCCTCTGCCGTAGCGGGCGGTGCATTTGCCACGTTGCCCACCACAGCTGTCGGATCGACCTCATCCGCGCAGAATGTTCTATTAACCCTGCAATCGGCCACCGCCATCAGCGGCATCTCCGTACCCAAGTCGCAAAGCGGCGTGGCGGAGTTCACAATTGGCACAGTCACTGGTTGCAGCCTGGGCGGAGGCGTTAATCCAGCGGGCACTGTCTGCACCGTGCCCGTCAGCTTCAGTCCGCAATATCCCGGCATGCGTTCGGGAATGTTGACCATCAACAACGCGGGCGACGTAGTTGGAACCGCTGGTCTGACTGGAATCGGTCTTGGACCTGAGGTAGCCATATCGCCGGGCGCATTGAATATGGCCATCGGCGGTGGCGTCTACGGTGTAACCGCAACTCCGCAATCGGTCACAACCGCGGCCCTCAGCGTCTCAAACAATTTCTCCGCCCTGGCTATCGATGGGTCGGGAAATATGTATATCGCAGACAATATCAACTGCCTGGCGTACAAGGTAAATTTCCTGACCAACCAGATTGTGACCATCGCTGGCAACTATACCTTCGCCGCCGGCGCGGTACTGCCGAGCACGACTCCTATTCCGGCGCTTGGCTCGGCCACATGTCCGATAGCCATTGCAGTCGATGGGGCGGGCAATGTTTTCGTCGCGGACGCGAATATCGCGGTTAACGACGCAGGCACTTATGACAGTCCCTACCCGGGCGTGGTCGAGGAAATTTCTGCAGCTACCGGGGAGATCGTAATCGTCGCAGGCAACCCCAACTCAAGCCTAACGGCAACCACCACCCCGCAGCCCGCTCTCAGCGTGGCCATTCAGGCCGTAAACAGTCTTACCACTGACGCAGCTGGGAACCTCTATATTTCCGACTTCTTCAACAATTTGGTTGAGAAGGTAACTCCCGACGGCAATATCGTGGTAGTGGCAGGCAGCGGCGGCCCCGGCGGCGGCGGTCCTGGCGGACCCTTCACGACTCCGCAGCCAGCCACCAGCGTTTATTTGAATGGACCCACCGGCATGGTGGTCGATGCGTCCGGCAACCTCTACATCTCCGACCAGAACATCAATTTGATCGAGCAGGTGAATGCCGCCGGGAATATAGTCACCGTTGCCGGCGGTGGCGGATCCACTCCGTCCACCACTCCGCAACCGGCCCTCAGCGTTGCGTTCAACGCTCCAGGAGAACTCGCGGTTGATGGAGCGGGTAACCTCTACATCGCTGACATTCTCAACAGCGAAGTGGAGCAGCTCAACCTGGCCGGGCAGCTGGCAGTGGTAGCCGGAGGCGGCGCCATTGTTCCGACCTCAGCCGTCCAATCCTCTCTCACCGCGTCACTAGGCCTCATCGAAGGCGTTGAAGTAGATGGTGCGGGAAATATCTACATCGCCGATGGCCAGAATATTGGCAACGGCGACAACATGATTGAGAAGGTAAGTACTCTCGCTGCGCCCCTGAATTTCCCGTATACCAACGAGGGAACGAACAGCGCACCGCAGTGGCTCACATTGGCCAACATCGGCAACCAGTCGCTGACGCTGAGCGGCTTGAGTTCGCCGCCGGACTACCCGTTGCAATCTACCGGCACGTGCACCGTAACAGCGAGTAACCCGCAAACCCTGACTACGGGCGCCTCTTGCAGTGTTGCCTATCTCTTCGATCCAATCAACGCAGGCATACTGAACGAAGCGGCCACTCTGACCGATAACAATCTGAACGCTTTGAACTCGCAACAGATGATCTCGTTTACCGGCGCGGCCATCGGCGGAACGGTTGATACTCCAACATTCAGTCCCGCAGCAGGCACCTATCTTACATCGCAGTCGGTCACCATCAGCGATGCAACCGTGGGCGCAACGGTCTATTACACAACCGATGGAAGCGCACCCACAACCAACTCAATGATCTACTCCAGCCCGATTCCAGTACCCGCATCCATGTTGATCCAGGCACTGTCTGCGGACAACGGCGCAAACAGCAGTACCGTGTCGAGCGCCGCTTACACCATCAACAATCCGGCGCCGGTTGTCAGCAACCTTTCGCCGGCGATTGCGTCTGCAGGCGGTGCAGCTTTCTCGGTGACTGTTAACGGATCGGCATATATTCCAAGCTCGACCGTGTACTGGGGCTCTTCTGCTCTCGCCACAACCTACGTTAGCGCGACAGAACTTACAGCTCAGGTCACGGCGGCGAACATAGCCTCCGCGGGAATCACCGGCGTGACGGTGCAATCTCCTGCGCCGGGCGGAGGAACTTCCAACGCATTCCAGTTCGAAGTGGATTCTGCCGCATCCGGAACCGCACAAATCACCACAGGGACATATACCGTGGCTCCTGGCTCGACGGCTGGCTACGCGGTGGCCCCGCCTTCCGGTACTACGATTGTCTCCGTGCAATGTCTGAATCTTCCGGCTGGAGCAACTTGCAGCTACCAATCATCCCCCAGTACGCTGAACATCGCAACATCGGCGACCACACCGGCGGGAACCTACCAGATTACAGCGGTCTTTACCTTAACTGAACCCGGTGCTGCTTCCGGCTTCATTTTCCTGCCCATTCTTCTTCTTCCGCTGGTGCTTTTGAGGAGAAAATTGGCGGCGCGAGGCGTCTGGGCGAATGCCTTCCTGGGATTGATTCTGCTGGTTGGGGCAGCGGTTGTTTGTACCGGTTGCGGGGGAGGAGGTTCTCTGACTCAGACTCACCAAGTGACGAGTTCGGGCACAGTAACCCTCACGGTCACGTAGGCCCGAGCAACCTTTAGAACTTGGTCCGTGTACTGCCACCAGCGTGACCGTACACGGATTGCAAAGCAACGGCGAATGGATCCACGCTATGCTCCATTTGCTGATAAATGAAGCATGGCAATACGCCAACTACAGCCTCTTAGCCAAGGACTGAAGAAGTTGCATCTTATCTGGTAAAAGCATGAATCGCACCGTTCATTTCGGGCATGGGATCCAGGGGTGAACGGTGCGATTTTTGCTGCTTCTGAGTATCTCTCATCTATTTCAGCTACCTTATTACTCTATGTTTAGAACGCTATAGGTGTAGTCGGCAAGCTGCCAGGCTCCGTTGATCAGCGAGTAGAGCCGCGCATAGGCTGTCTGACCGCTGTTGGGTAAATCGCTTACGGCCTCCCTTGTAGCTGTAACGCCGACCGAATTACGCAGGTTGCACAGGTCAACACCTTAAGTGAAAAACACATGTTTACCAGCGCAGTTCGGGGGAGGAAAAACTGCTTGGAGGCCACAATCATTCTCTTGGCTTCGCATTGACCTGTAGCTAGATGGGATTTGTCAGCTTTGCATAGTTGCGAACGATCTACTCCGTACTTAGATGGGCTGTGAAGCGTTTTTTACTATTCCACCTGAGTCGCGGGAAATGCGTTGTTCAACGCTCTCTTAACCGACGGGTTGCAGGTTCGATTCCTACCCGTCCACAAATTGATCAACAGCTTGCGAAAGATTGATCATCGGCTTTGGCTTGAGGCGATTGAGTACGCGCGTTCACACGCGATGAATGATGACGCCCTGAACCACACGGTTGATGACGCCGTCTGGGCTGGGGCTGTCTGGATTCAATCCGATGCCCAGGCTGAGGTGATAACCGAGTAACTGTGGTCCGAGAATCTCATATGGGGTGCGCAGGGCATCGTCGATGTGAGGAGCCACGGCGGGAATCACTTCTTCGAAAAGGTCTTGCGCATCGGCTCGATCGGCTATGCCGACCAGGTGGCCGATTTTTTTTGCGCGAAGCTCGCGGAGAAGATCGGCTTCGTATTGGCGGCGGATTGGATCGCTGGACAGGAGGCAGAGGACAAACGTGTTGGATTTGACGAACGACATGGGGCCGTGGCGAAGGCCAAGATAGGTTTCAGCGACCAGAGGAAAGCGGCCGGCCGTCATTTCGAGCGATTTGAGTCCGGCTTCGCGCGCCCAGCCTAGCAGGGGTGAGGAAGATAAAACGACAATGCGGTCGTGGATGCTGGCAACGGCGCGCTTGCATGCCTTATCGATCTCGGGAAACAAAGTGGCTGCGTGCTTGCTGAGGTCATTCACTGTGGACGCTACTGCATCAGGCTGGGCAAGAATCATTCCGCCGAGAACGAGGTTGGAAAATGAGCTTGTCATTACCAGACTTTTGTCGTTGGTGCGCGGATCGAGAGGAATGAGTCCGTCAACACTTGAGCGGGACAAGGCGCTATCTTTATTGCAGACGATTGCCAACTGCAGAATTTTGGGACGAACGGCGCGCACACGCTCGACCACGGCGGCGCTTTCAGGGCTGTCGCCGGAACGGGCAAGGGAGACGACCGCATCCACATCGAGCAGGTAACGCTCCGCATCGATGAGCAGGTCGGTGGTGGGAACGGCAATCGCACGGGGCCACGCCGACGCGACGGCACTAGCCGCGTAGGCGGAGGTTCCAGCGCCGGTTAGCAGGACGCGCGCATTCTTCAGCTTGGCCGGCAGCTGCAGGCGCTCCGATGCGGAACGAACATTGCTGAGCGTAGTGGGCCAGAGAATTGGCTGGCGGGAGATTTCTTCGTAAGTGTACTGCGGCGCAGTTGGCATTTCCTGACCGATTAACATGCAAACTCCATCCCGGAAGGGGTAACTTGATCGTGGCGGAGGTGTATCTCCGCGAATAAGGTGAAGATAAAACTTAATTAAGTATATATTTGCGTTAAACGACCGTCAAGCCGTTCGCCGGACGAAAAACAAATGCATAGAGGAATGTACATATGGGTGAAGCGATAGCTAAATCATCATGGCGGAGTTATGGACTTATCATGACAAAGCTAGCGTCCCACTAACTGAAGCTGCCAATCGGGCGGCTCCATGGCCCAGGATTGAATTGCGTATGGGCCCATGAGTAACTCGATCGGAGGGGCTCCCGGAATGACTTTGAGGTCGGGAAGCGGGCGGAGGCGCGCATTTTCGTCTTCGGAGGGGGATTCAGCGTCCAGCATCCTTCGCTTAGCTACCAGAATTTGCGTGAGGTCGCGCGCGTCCAGGCTTACTGTTATCGGCATATTTGAAAAGTTCCAGAACATAAGATTGTAAGTCTTGTATGAGTTATCAAAAGAAAGGAATGCGTGGACGGTATCATCGCTCGAATTGGCTTCTAATCGCTCTCCGGTTACTCTGGCTAATAACTCAAAAGTGAAATAGGACGGGCGCATAATATCCTGATAGTCGAAGAGGCCGGAGTATTGCGGCATTCTATTCCACCAACTGGCAAAAAAGGCAGCTCCACCAGAGGAAAAGAATGGAGCGACTTGATCGCGGTCAAGGTGATAGTCGCGAATGTGGTAGTAGCACGAGTATGTGAGGCCGGAGGCCTTCATGCGCCAGGCGGTCTCCGCGATGAAGGCGGGCTGGATGCGAACGTCGGTGGGCGGAACGGTCAACGCCATATTCCACTCATCGAGTATGGTTTCAGGATGCAGAGAGGGGTGCTGTGCCAGGAGGGCCTTTACTCCTTCGATTGTTTGCTGAATCTCCTTTGGGTCGCTCGAGTAGATGTGCCATGAGACGAAGCTTAGGGGAACTTTTTCTCTTTCGCAGAAGGCGAGCAATGCTGGAAGAATTGGGGATTTCCAATAGGCCAGGGCCGGGCCGCCTACATGCGCAGTTGGATCGGCGCGCAGAATTGCGGCTACAGTATGCCGGTAGTAACGCGCATAGTTCTCCGGAGTGAATCGATAGGGGGATCCTCCCGACTCGCCAATATCAACCTCGTTGCCCACCTCCCAATACAGGCCGGTGAGGCCCTTTCGTTTGTAATGACTCACCAATTGAAAGATCAGTTGCTCCCATTTTGTGTAGTCTGCGGGATCGACTACGTCCTGATCGACTTTGGGGTAGAGTGTTTTGGGCTTGATGGCGATGGTCATCAATGGAACTGCGCCGGCGCGAACGATTTGATCGACGGATCGGTCGAGGGTGGCAAAGTGATAGCGGCCGTTTGCGGGCAGGAGATCGAAGTACTCCTGCACAAAGAGACGGATGAGATGGGGATGGAGGGCGCGAACCTCAGCGATGCGGTTATCCCACATGGGGTCCGGCGAGAGGCCACCCTGACCGAGAGAGATGTGATCCATCTGCACTGGGCCAAGATTTTTGGCGAAATCGAGCGTCAGTGTTGAGGTGCGGGTTTGGGCGGTGGAGGTGGCGCTCAACATGACTGTGAGAAGGATGATGTGGAATGGATTGACTCTCATCGACAGACTCCTTGATCGGTTGGAATTGCGCTGGGGCTGATGCCGCGGTTTTGTCCTCAACTTTCTTGGTCTCCCAGGTCTAAAAATCCAGACCTAGGCACTCGCGGATTAAGGCCGTATTTTTGTTTTTGCGAACGCACTGGAGATTTCCTTGCGTTTGATCTTATCCTCATGGCAGGAGGGAGCGCAGGTTGCTTCGTGGGGGCGGTATACTGTTCCCGTTCTCTGCAGCGCTTGAATTTGAACGGCTGATGCTGGCGGGGACGTTTGCCGCGATTTGGTTCTCACTCCTTTTTTGCGGCAGGAAGGCAGTTATCAGATGCGCAAGTTTGTTTTTTTACTCTGTTTTTTGATCGGAGCTTCAACGATGTACGCCACTACACCTGCAAACTGGAAGGCAAAGGTTCAAGAAAACCTGCCTTTGCTCGGCCATCGGAATTGGATTCTTGTCGTCGATTCGGCTTATCCGCTGCAATCTTCACCGGGTGTGGAGACGATAGAGACGAATGCGGATCAACTGGAAGTGGTCCGGTATGTTCTGGACGCTATCAATGGATCAATTCATGTGCGGCCGCTGATCTATATGGATGCGGAGTTGCCGTTTGTGCCGGATGCGGATGCACCGGGGGCTTCTGCTTACCGGGCGGAGATCGGGGATCTTTTGCATGGGTACTCGATCGAGTCGATGCCGCACGAAAAGGTGCTGGCGAGTATTGATGAGACGAGCAAGCTGTTTCATGTGCTGGTGCTGAAGACCAGGATCACGGTGCCATATTCGTCGGTGTTTTTCCGGCTGGACTGCAAGTACTGGAGTGCGGATGCGGAGAAGCGGATGCGGGCCAAGATGAGTGCGGGGCATTGAGTCGGTTGCTATCGTTTTTTAAATGATATGGGCTTTACGCTCGCATCTTCTTAGAGCAGGGCTCCTGAAGTCGTAATGCGAGCGCGGACCGGGAGGTCCACGCTACAGCCGTCCAGGAGGCCGGCGCTACCTATTCTTGCCAGGAACGGTAATCACGCCAGCAGAGAATCACGCTGCGCCTATAGGCGAAATGCTCTAGTGGTGATGGGCTACCAGGATCATTAGCAGCAGGATTGCTACCGGGATCAGGGCGAGGGCTCCGTAATAGAAAATTTTGCGGGAAAGTTGGGATTTGCGTTTTTGCCAGTCGCGCAACTCCTTGCGGTCTTCTATGCCTACCTGATCGATGTGGGCAAGGTCCCAGGCGAATTCATGCGCTTTGGAATAACGGTTTCTGGGGTCGCGTTCCAGGGCGCGGTAGAGAATCTCCTGCAACTGCGGGGAGACGGATAGGTCGGCTACGCGGGGCGGGATGGGATAGTTCAAGAGGCGCTCGTTCATGGCGGCGAGCGGCGAGGGGCCGGTGAAAGGGAGTTTGCCGGTGAGCATTTCATAGAGGATTACGCCCATCGAATAGATGTCGGAGCGGCCGTCACCACGCTTCCCCTGGACCTGCTCGGGGGAGATGTAGTCGGGGGTGCCGAGGGCTGCGGTGAATTTGGCGTAGGTGAGACGGCGGGCGGCGGTATCGCCGGCGATGCCAAAGTCGATGAGCTTGATGTTGTCGTCAGCGTCGACCATGATGTTTTCCGGTTTAAGGTCGCGGTGGACTACCCCGTTGGCATGAATGTAGTCGAGGGCGTCGAGAACGCCGATGGCGATGCTGATGGCGCGGTCCGGAGTGATTCTGCCTTCCTGAAGGATCTGGCGGAGGAGACGGCCGTCGCACCACTCCATTACCATATAAACGCGGGAACGATCTTCCCCGCCGAAGACTCGCATCACTTTGGGGTGGTTGAGGCGCTCGCCGATGCCGGCTTCGCGCTGGAAACGGTCGAAGAGGATGGGGTCGGATTCGAGATCGGGGTGGGGGATTTTGAGGGCGACGACTCGGTTGTCGCGCAGGTCGGTGGCGCGATAGATTGTGGCCATTCCGCTGCGGGCAACGGAGGCGTCGATGCGGTAGGAATCGAGTTGGGAACCGGTTTCGAGGGCGTCGTGAAATCCCATTGGGGGAGCCTTCTCCACTCAGGCGTCTTCGTTCACTTTATCGGGTATTGGGGAGGGTGAGGTAAGGAATCCATAAGAGTCCTCAGGAGGGTAATCGGTAGGTGCGGCCGCGGTACATGCCTACCTGCTCGACGGAGCGGATGCGGATGACCTGGGCGGTGGTGTTGTCGTTGCCGTCATCCTCTACGGCACGGGTTACCAGTTCGCGGGCGATCTCGTCGATGTTTTTTTTCTGGGAGGTGATGGCGGCGATTGTTTCTTCGCTCATTTCGTCGTGCAGGCCGTCGGTGGAAAGAACCAAGACGTCATTTGCGAGGAGGGTGAGGGCGGTGGTGTCGGGGGAGACGAACATCTGCGGGCCGAGAGAGCGGATGAGCATGTGGCGGGATTCGGACTCGGCCACTTCGGCTGCGGAAATGAGGCCCATTTTGCGCTGCTCGTTGACCCAGGTGTGGTCCTCGGTTACCTGCCGGGCTACTCCGCCGCGAACCAGGTAGCAGCGGGAGTCGCCTACGTGGGAGACGATAGCCTGATCGTGTCGGAGAGCGCAGGCAACGAGGGTGGTGGCCATTTGCTTCCCGCGGTATTTTTCGTTGAGTCTGAGGTTGTGCACGGCGATGTTGGCTTGCTGGATGAGGCGGGGCAAAAGGCTGATGAGCATGGAGCCGGCCTGGGTTTTGGGGAATTCTTCGGTGAGGATGGAAATGGCGGTGGCCGAGGCGACTTCGCCGAGGTCCATGCCGCCTACGCCGTCGGCAACGGCGAAGAGATAGCCGTGGGTGCGACCCTGGTGGCGCGAGGCGGGGATAAAGGAACCCATCGCGTCTTCATTGTTGGTACGAACTTTTCCGAAGTCGCTTGCCTGGCCGAACTGAAGATCCAACATTTGCGCCGCAGCCTCACGCATCTTCCGTTTGAGGCGGGTAGATGCTCTTGCAGAGATTATGCAACAGTTGTGTTCCGGTTTAGGAGTTCAGCGTGATTCGAGCAGGATCGCTTTGCCTTTGGCTTTAGAGGATCGAAGGAAGTAGACCGCTCCGTAGATGCCCCAGACGGCGGAGATGCCGAGCGCCAGCAAAGGTTCTTTGAACGTGCCCAGGCCGAAGACAGGGCTGATGAGGTAGAAGGCCATGCAGACCAGGTTGGCGAGCAAGCCGAAGGCGGGAATGAATAGGTGGAGGATGGGGTTGTAGTCGGGGTGCTTGTGGAAGGCCACGATGCAGAGGAAACAACTGAGGGCGTAAAGAATGAATGTGCCGAAGTTGGAGGTTAGAGTGATGGTGAGGAGGGAATTGGGGAGTGCCGCCAGCTGATCGTGGGTGGTATAGCCGAAGCTGGAGAGGACGCCGTGGGGGAGTGAAGCGATGGTTGCGTCAGTGGGCGCGCCGGCATCGGCAAAGACCAGCGTGACGGCGACAACGCCGATGATGGCGGAGATGACGGCAAGGGTCCAGATAGCGCGGCGAGGGGTGAGGGATTTGGCGCTCAGCATGCCGAAGTGCTCGGGGGCCTCGTCGTCTTTGCCCATGGCGTAGGTGACACGAGCGCCGGTGTTCATGCAGGCCAGTGTGGTTCCGATGAGGGCCAGGAAGACGGTGACGGCTTCAGCGAGCATAAAGTATTTGCCGTGGCCGGGGCCGAGCAGCCAGTCACCGACGATGATCATCATGTCACCGATCGGGGCGGCAGAACTGACGGCGCTCTGCATGGTATAGCCGG
The DNA here is from genome assembly GCA_049515455.1 of Occallatibacter sp. Classification (GTDB taxonomy): domain Bacteria; phylum Acidobacteriota; class Terriglobia; order Terriglobales; family Acidobacteriaceae; genus Telmatobacter. Next base: position 99,933 of record JBEKUB010000001.1, on the reverse strand, counting down.
AGTTGAGGAAGTAGTTGGCGGCGAAATATTCGAAGAGATAACAGAGCACGCCCTGGATGAGGAGCGATGCGATGACTGCGATGGGAATGTGTTTGGTGGGATTTTTAGCTTCGCCTCCCATCGAGGTTACGGATTCAAAGCCGACCAGGATGAGGATGGCGACCGTGGCCTGAATGAAGATGAAACTGAATTTGTGGGGCGAGATGACAGAGGCGGCGTTCTGGTGGGTGAGGAAGTTACCGCTCGCGTCTTTATCGGGGTAGCTGACAACGTAGGGAACGGGCTTGCCGGCTGAATCGAGCAAGGGCATGGGCGCGCCAGTGGAGTCGCGGACCGTGGAGCCGTCCTTGGGGTCGGTTTTGAACTGGTAGGTGTAAGTCGAGAGCGATTGAGGATCGTATTGGAAGGCGGTGGGGCCGGTGGTTCCAGTGGGGTGGTTGAGGCGATAGCCGAGAGCGAGGAAGCTGAAGAGAATGAGCGCGGAAATCTGAATGACGTTGATGGCCAGGTTGACGGCGGTGGATGCGCCGATGCCTTTTTGGGCGATCCATGCGACGAAGAAAGAGAAAACAACCGCGACGAGGGCCATAAAGACTGGTCCGGGGTTGGAACCACTCATGATGTTTGGATAGAGGAAGCCGACCACATAGCCGACGAAGATGCCGGTGGTGGCGACCATTACGCCGGGATAGACCCAGTAATAAAGGTGCGAGCCCCAGCCAACGATGAACTTGGCGAGGCGGGCATATTTGAAGGCTTTGTCTTTGGAGAGCAGGGCCTGCTCGGCGTAGTAGTAGCTGGAGCCGGTTCCCGGATAGAGTTTGGAGATTTCGGCGTAGGCTACGGCGGTGGCCAGGCAGAGAAGCAGAGCGGCAACGATTCCCAGCCACATGGTGGGAGCGGTGCTGCCGGTGCCGGCCTGGATGATGAAGGTGAGCCACAGGAAAGCTCCAGGAGCGATGAGGGCCATTGCGTTGCTGGTAAGCCCGGTAAGGCCGAGGGTGGACTTCATCTGCGGTGCGTTTTGATCTGCCATGATCGTTCTCCTGGAAATTGAGTTTTCTTATGGCTGCTTGTGGCGGATCGTCAGCGGAGACGGACGTTAGACTCGCCCGTCTCCGATTTCTCTTTGAGGCCGGGGGGAAGCTGCATGATTTAGTTGAATGCTAAAGGGGAAGCTATAAAGATGGAATGAAGAAACGGAAAAGAGGGGTAACACAGGCTACCTTAGGGAGTCACAGTTTTTTCAGCAGCCTGCCAGATCGCGAGCGGCGGTTACTCGTCGTGGGCGAGGTTCAACCCGGAATACCATAGCCCCGGAACAGGGTTTTCCGGCGCCTTGTCAGAGCCGACGGTGACGATGCGGACGAATGCTTCAGCGTATTGGCATCCATATTCTCTACCGCGAAATTTTTCGCACATCTCATAATCGACCCACAAGCTCTTCCCCTCCAGAGTGTTGGCCATGATTGCTTCCCGGCTCAAATCGAAGACCGATTCGACATCTACCCAGCGATTGGGGGCGAATTGTTGCGGCGTCTGCTCGTCGCCGGGAAATGTTTCGCAGAAATAAAAATCAAATTTCATTCCGCTTTGCAGCCAAGCGTTGAAGGCGAGGTTGCCCGCAGCCCGGTGGTCAGGATGAAACTGGAGGGGCCACAAACCGAAGACGACATCGGGACTTTCGGCGGCCAAAGTCTTGTCGAACTCGATGTATGTTTCAGGATCGACCCGCATCTTCTGGTTGTGCTGATCCAGGATTTTGAACCGCGCGCCGAAGAGCTTGGTTCCTCTCATCGCGTCTTCCGACCGTAACGCAGCGAGCTTATCGAGGGGCATGTGATATGCGTTGGCAATTGCCTGCGAGTCACCCGGTGTGAAAGAGAAACATAAGACGTCATGGCCCTCGCGCGCATAACGGGCGAGGGTGCCGACACAGAAAACCCAGTCATCGACGTGCGCGCCCACGAACACAACTTTGAGCTTGCGATTCTTCTCCGCGCCCGGCAGAGTGTCGACGGGTTTGCGTGGCTCCGTTGAAGATTGCTGTCCGCTTACGCCGATAGCGTGTGCAATAGCGCTGCCTGCGAGACAGTTGAAAAATGTTCTTCTGGTGATCATGTATTCCTCCGTGCGGAACGCCGGGAACTTAACTGCTGTTCCGAGTCATAGGACGCGTTAATCACATGATAACCGCACGTCAGAGGGTGGGCCGGAGGGCAGCCTGATTTTTTGCAGTGGCGATGAAGTATGATTCAATTACTTTACTGATTGATGTAAATGTAGATAGAGGAGCGAGTTATGGCACTGCAATCAGCGGAGAAATCGACCGGGATGACGCGGCGGCAAGCCTTCAAGACGGCGGGCAAGGCTCTTGCGGGTTTGGGATGCATTGGCGTGATTCCATCCTTGTCAGGCGCTGCCGATGGTCCAGATTCACAGGCCGTTGCTGTCGGCCCGCGGAACGTGGATGCCGGCTCCACTGAAAAATTGAGAATCGCTACGTGCCAGTTCCCGGTGAGCGGGATTGCAGCGGAGAATGCGAAGTATATTCGTGACTATATGCGCCAGGCGGCTGTCGAGGGGGCGCACCTGCTGCATACTTCGGAAGCCAGTTTGTCGGGGTATGCGGGGTCGGAGTTTAATTCGTTTGAGAATTACGACTGGGATGCGCTGCGCAGGGAGACCGCCCGCCTGAAGGCGCTGGCCCGCGAGCTGAAGATTTGGCTGGCGCTTGGGTCATCGCATTTTCTAGACGAGAAGACAAAGCCTACCAATTGCATTTATCTGATTTCGCCGGGAGGAAAGATCGAGGATCGCTATGATAAGTCGTTCTGCACTACAACGGATCAGCAGTACTATTCGGCCGGCAATCGATTGGTGACGCGCGAGGTTCGAGGGGTGAAGATCGGCCTGGCGATTTGCTACGACATCTGCTGGCCGCAGCTTTACATTGCCTACCGGGAACTTGGCGCGACGGTGATGGTGCACTCGATGTATAACGCGCGAGCCAAGGGAAAAGATTGCCTGGATACGCTGAATGTTCGCGAGGTTCCCACGCGCTGCGCCGACAATCGCGTGTGGGCGGTGGTGAATAATTCCTCGCAGCCTTATTCACATTGGGGATCGTTTGTCGCCCGGCCGGACGCTACGATTGCAAAAAAATTGGAGATGAATGTGCCGGGGATGCTGGTTCACGATTTTCCAGATACGCTCTCAGAGGGCGGGTGGTATCACAACTTCAAGCCGATGAAGATGCGCGGCGATGAGATTATGAGCTGGGGAACGCCCAGCGATCATCCGCGCCAGCGCGACGGCCAGTGCGAGGCATAAGCGCCCGGCTCTTCATCGCATGCCGTTGAAATGGGAAGGCTGGTGGCTGGTTGGCTGGAACCAACATTTCCGTGCGTTCACTCTTCCGCGCCAAGCGCGCGCGGGGTTCGGGGTTGCGCGTGCTCTTGTTTACGCTGGAGTGCGCGCTGGGAATTGTGGTCGTGATCCTGGTGGCGGCTCTTGCCCATTGGTCTGGATGGCTTTCGCCGGTGGCGCTGCTGCTTTACCTGCTGATTGTGGTTCCCACCGCTCTGCTGTGCGGGTTCTCGCAGGCGGCGATTGTTTCGCTGTCGGCGGTTGTGGCGCATAGTTTTTTTACCACGCGGCAACATCAGCTTAATCTGGCTACCGATCCAACCAACACAGTGACACTGCTGGCATTCGTGCTGGTGGCGTTGACGGTGAGCCGGCTATCAGCGCGCGTGACCGGGCATGCCCGGGAGGCCGAGTCCTGGGGCGGCCAGATGCATGATTTGTATGAGTTCACGCGGCAGACACTGCAGATGAATCTGCACGTGGAACCGGGACCGCAGTTGGCCGAGCTGGTGCATGAGATTTTTTCGCTGGAAGCAGTGGCTGTGTTCGACGCCGACTTGCACGATGTTTACCAGGCCGGTATCTGGAACGTGGATCCGCAGGAACTGGCGCAGAACGTCTACTACTTTGAGACTTCAGACGACGACCCGGAGACCGGGATTGGGCGGCGCGTGGTGCGTCTGGGAACAGTGCCGGTGGGCAGCCTAGTGGTGCGGGGCGAGACCAGCCCGCTGACCAACAACGCCATTGCGTCGCTCATTGCGATTACCTTTGATCGCTATCGGGCCTTTGCTAATGAGAGCCGCATCGAGACGGAACGGCGGACCGAGCAGCTTCGCTCGACGGTGCTGGACAGCCTGGCGCATGCATACAAGACGCCGCTGACGGCTATTCGGGCGGCAAGCACGGGGCTGGGCGAGATGGGTAATTTGAGTGAGGGGCAGGCGGAACTAGTGGCGCTGATCGATGAGCAAACCGGATTGCTGAGCGACCTGACGACGCGGCTGCTGACGACGGCGCGTCTCGATGCGGGCGAAGTGACGATCGATGCAAAGCCGGTGGGAGTAGGCTCGCTGATTGAAGAGGTGGTGGACAGCCTGAGGGATCGACTGGCAACCATGAAGGTGGCGATCGAACTGAAAGACGATAACATGATTCTGTGCTGCGACCGGCAGCTGATCGTGATGCTGCTGACACAGTACGTTGACAATGCTTGCAAGTACGCGATCTTTGGAACTACGATCACCATCGGCGTGGCGCATGAGAACAAGGAAGCAATTTTTTCCGTGCATAGCTACGGACCGGTGATTCCGATTGCCGACCGGGAACGCATCTTCGACCGTTATTATCGAGCTTCGACTTACTCGAACCGGGCTCCCGGCACCGGAATCGGACTTTCGGTGGCGAAACGGGTTGCGCTGATTCACGGCGGATATGTTTGGGTTACCAGCGATGAGATCGAGGGAACGACATTCTATGCGGCAATTCCAGCTCCGGTATTGAAGAGGTGCTCCTGATGGACCAGCCTGTGATTCGCATACTTGTGGTCGACGACGAATCGGCCATCCGGCGGGCGCTGAGGCCTCCGCTGGCTGAGCTCGGCTTTCATATGGCCGAGGCATCGCGTGGAGAAGAGGCGCTGCAACTGATGCGCGCCGGGTCTTACGACGCTGTCCTGCTGGACGTGAATATGCCCGGGATTGGCGGCATTGAAACGCTGCGCAGGATGAGGGCGATGGCGCCGCGGCTGCCAATCCTGGTGCTGACGGTGCGCGACCGGGAAGAGGAAAAGGTGCTGGCGCTGGATCTGGGCGCGGACGATTATGTGACCAAGCCCTTCAGCACGCGGGAACTGATTGCGCGCATTCGCGCGGCGATCCGGCGCGTGAGAGCTCCATTTCGCGCCGAGGACGCGCCCATTGAAATTGGGGAGATTTTGCTGGAACCGGCAAAGCGAAGGGTGAAAAAGCGCGGCGCGCCGGTGCACCTGACGCGCAAGGAATTCGATATTCTGCACTGCCTGATGAGCCGCTCGGGGCGGGTGGTGACTTATGCCAAGCTGCTGACGGCGGTGTGGGGCGCGGACTGCCGCGAAGAGGTGGAGTATCTGCGGACGTTTGTTCGACAGTTGCGCAAGAAAATTGAAGACGATCCGTCGAATCCTCTGTACCTGCTGACGGATGTGTACGTGGGATACCGCTTTGCAGACGCGCAGATGTTTCAGGATAGCTCCGAGGCCGAGAAGGAAGCGGCCGGACTGGGACCGACGGCGAACCGGGCATGACGCGAGAGCATTTGGACGGGCCGGGGCGCTAGGGCAATCACTCAAAAGTTGTAAAAAGCCAGCCTCGATATGCAATTATTTGCGCAATCGATGAGCCTAGGATTCGTAAACTGTTGATTACAATAGAACTATTTTTGGCCATCCAATTGCACGCACATGGGTGGGTCGCTGCTTCCCAGGAAACGGGGAATGTTACGTCCCGGCGTGAATTTCCTGGAGGCACAGGAATCTTGCCGGTACGACAAAGATTCGGCCGCCCGGGAAAGCACACGCAGTAAAAACACGAGAACGCACAAAAGAACGAAGGAAAGCTTGCCATGAAGAAATTCAGTCTGTTAACGCTTCTTGCTGTAATCGCAGTTTGCCTTGTGTCTATGGCCGCCTATGCGGACACTGCCACTCTGCATTTCACGGGTCCTGTCGGCCCAAACAATGGCTACCCCTACACCACCACTGTGACCGGTGGCCCAAATCCCGGCATCCAGGGCATGATGTGCATTACCGATTTCCAGTACATCAATTACGGCGAACAGTGGAATGCGGATGTCTATACGCCGGAAGATGCTCCTTTGGGGGGACCCGCAGGCGACCCAGTATCGTCTTCGGGAGTAACCAGGGAAGACTACATTGAAGCGGCTTGGCTTTTCGACTGGGCCAAAGCCGACCCCAGTAACACCGACTACCAGAGGCTGGCTTGGTACCTCTTCGATAACTCGGGAGAAAACTCAAGCGCCGCCAGTCTGTTGTCGGAGTACTTCCCAACCGCCCCCCTAAGTGGTCCTGGCAATGTGGCGGTGTATATATGGGATGGAAACACCGACACCATCAGCGGCCAATACGGGGACGATGACCCGCAGATTTTTTTGGGGTCAGCCCCAACCCCTGAGCCAAGTAGCCTTCTGCTGCTCGGCACCGGCCTGAGCCTGCTTGCATTCGGCCTTTTCCGCAGCAAGCTTGTAGCCTAGTTACATCCCCCGCGCAGCGGCTTCGGTCTTCCGGGGCCGCTCAATGGGAGGATGGTTGGCAGTCAGGCGCAAATTGAATGCGCCTGAAGTCATGGGTTCTTTCTTCGTCGGCTGGCTGTCTCTGGGGTTTCTTCGAGCCCGGGGGCAGCCAGATCCGCGTTCAACAGCCGGTGGAAGTGCCGGCGCGGCCAAGACGCTCCGACGGTCCGCAGTTATCTTTACCACTGAGACCGCGACCCTCACAAAAAGGGCGCCAGTTTTGTCTATTCGTCGTAATGCAGCAGGCTGAAGACGTCGTAATCGATAAAGCGATCACGGCCCTTGAGGAAGTCGAGTTCGACGGCAAAGGCGAGGCCGGCGATCTCTCCGCCTAACTGCTTGACCAGCTTGACTGTGGCTTCCATGGTGCCACCGGTGGCCAGAAGATCGTCGACCAGCACTACGCGCTGGCCGGGGGAAATCGCGTCCAGATGAATCTCTAAAGTGTCGGAACCGTACTCAAGCTCATAGGTGACGCGGGCTACGGGAGCGGGGAGCTTGCGCGGCTTGCGCACCGGGACGAAACCGGCGTTCAGGCGGTAGGCCAGGGCGGGGCCGAAGATGAAACCACGAGCCTCAATTCCCAGCACCAGATCGATTTTGCGCGCGATGTAGTGGGCGGCGAGCGCGTCAATCAGTTGCGCAAATCCTGTTTTGTCCTTGAGCAGAGTGGTGATGTCGTAGAAGAGAATTCCCGGCTTGGGGAAATCGGGGACTGTGCGCACCAGCGCCTTCAGGGCTTCAACGTTGACGGGCTTGATCTCTTCGGGCATGGGGCGGGTTCCTCGATTGGCATTGGCATTCTGATGGTGGGCTTTCCTTCAGATTATAAGGCAGTAGGTAGCGGGGTTAGTTTTCCTTCACCTCTGCCTCCACTTCATCGCGATTGGCTCCGTTGGGCATGATTTGGCGGCATTTGTGTAACATTTCATTCCTTTCCTAAAGACAGTGGTCAGTGGTTAGTGGTTAGTAAAGGCCGGTCCGTACCACCCCGCCCCCTCCCCCCTACCTGTTTTTGCAAAATCCTCATCTTAATGAGGTTATTTGCAGAATGTAGAGAGCAAAGGGGTTACGGGCGCTCGTCGGATGTTTTGTTGGTTATGGGCGGTGTTCTGAAATGATTGTGCGCTTTTGCGGGGATATATTATGCAAAACGTTTCGGGGCGGTTTGGGCTGGAGCGGCTCACGTGAAGGCGTAGCGGTGAGTTGGCGGGTTGGCTGGATTCGTATGCTTGACGGCTTTACTTATTCACGACTCTTTATTTTTTATTCCCTATTCCCTGATCCCTATTTCCTGTCTTTTACCACGCGCCATCGATTCTGAAGGAACTTAAGTCTTCAGCTTCACTTTCGTTTAGATAGTGTTCGACGAGGCGGTCTACGCGGGCGCCCCTGGGGCCGCGGCGGAGAGTGGCTCGAAGCTCGGCGAGGTCGGATTCCTTGCCTGAGGCCAGCACCTCCACATCGCCCTCTTCGGTGTTGCGAACCCAGCCGCGCAGGTTCAGTTCGCTGGCCTCTCTGTTTACGAACCAGCGGAAGCCTACGCCCTGCACTCTGCCTTGAATCAGAAAATGTAGAACCATCGTATGGAGTTTTACAGATGCAGCGTCGATGGGGCAACCGGTTCAAAACCAATGCGAGCGAAAAGCGAGCGGCTGGCCCCATCGCAGGTGGCGCGCTACACTGGAGTTCACTATGGTCTTTGTCCTCGACAACTACGATTCGTTTACCTATAACCTCGTGCAGTACCTGGGGGAGCTGGGGGCGGAGGTCGAGGTCTATCGCAACGACGAGCTCACAGTAGAAGAGGTGGAGGCGCTGAAACCGGAGCGCATTCTGCTTTCGCCGGGGCCTTGCACGCCGGGCGAGGCGGGCATCCTGGTGCCGCTGATTCGCCATATGGCAGGGAAGGCTCCGATTCTTGGCGTCTGCCTGGGACACCAGGCTATCGGCGAGGCGTTTGGCGGCGAGGTAGTGCGCGCTCACAATTTGATGCACGGCAAGACCAGCCTGGTGGAGCACGACGGGAAGGGAATTTTCGCTGGACTGAATACGCCGCTTACCTGCACACGGTACCACTCGCTGATCGTCGCGGAGGAGTCACTGCCGGCTGAGCTTCTGGTTACCGCTCGCACGGCAGAGACCAATGGAGCGGACACGGGCGGATCAGTGATTATGGGATTGCGCCACCGCAGTTTGCCGATAGAGGGCGTACAATTTCACCCCGAGAGCGTATTGACCGAGGGTGGGCACCAGATGATTCGTAATTTTCTGAAAATGTGAAAGCTATGTTCGATCGGATACGACTCGATATGCGACCCGCGAGACGGATGCGGCGGGCCTGTCTGTCGGGATTTCTTTGGTTGGCGGCGATCCTGGCGGCCAGTTCCGCATTGTGCGCCCAAGCCCCTCAGACGGCGCAGACCCCCGTAGCGAATCAAGCCAGCGAAAATGAGCCCAGCCCGATTGCGATTGTGCCGCTGGATAGCAAGAACCCTGACAAGGCGGCCAAGGTTACGGGGGCGCTTGAGGTTACCCAGGGGAAGGCGATCATTGCCAGCAGCGGGACGATTACCTCAGGGACCGAGACCACGCAGGTGATTCTGCCGCATCGAGGAGTGCTACGGGTTTGCGCATCGACCAGCGTGAAACTGGCGGCCGACTCGAGCGTTCCGGCCGGCGAAATTCCGGGATTGATGATTGCCATGGAGCATGGCGCCGTGGAGGCCAGCTATGCCACCGGGCAGAACTCCGACATTCTGCTCACGCCAGATTTTCGCATTCTGATTGGCGGACCGGGAGCGGCGGACGTGAAGATCCGCCTGGGAGAGCACGGCGACACGTGCGTGGATAATGCCGGAATCAACGCGCCGTACGTGCTGGTTTCAAGCATCTTTGAGGGCGGAGCTTACCGCGTGCAGCCGGGACAGAGGGTGATGTTTGAGCACGGCAGTTTGCACGAGGTGGTGGACCAGGAAAAAGAGCCATGCGGATGCCCGCCTGCCGAGCCGAAAGGAAATGAGTTTCCGCTGGCGCAGAGCGAAGGGCTTGCTCCGTTGGCCAAGCCGGCTCCGAGTGCCGTGAATACGGGCGGAACGCAGGCAGTGCCGGTTGAACCGCTGGTTTATAAGAGTCCTGAGCAAACGCCGCCGCCTGCGACGCCGGCCGCTGCGCCCGCCACCGGTGCGGCCGCCAGCCCGGCTTCCAATTCCGCGCCGGCCAAGAAAAAGACTGGATTTTTCAGCAGTATCGGAAAATTCTTCCGGCACTTCTTTGGGGCGGAGTGAACCTTAAGTGGGCGGACGATCAGAACGATTCCGGTCCGGCTGTTTGCGGTCCAGAGGGATTGGTGGATTACCCTGCCGTTGAATTAGTGCGATCCCACCCTAGCCACAAAAACAAGGACGTGGCGAGGGTGGGGCACCCGCGTTGATGTTTGAATAAATAATGACTTGGAAAGGCTGGCTAAATGAGAGCGACCGAATTCATTTTCAGTTTTATACGCCGTTGGAATGCCGGTTGGTGTTTCTGTGTTGCAGTTTTGCTGGGGATGTTTGCTGTGCAGGGACTTGCAGCCGTGACGGTTTCGCATTTGCGCTGCGAAAATCTTCTTGATCCGCAGGGAATCGATGCGTCGAGGCCTCGATTGAGTTGGGTTCTCGACGCGAGCGGCCCCAATGAGAAGCAGACGGCTTATGAGATTGTGGTGGATGGGCAGTGGGACTCGGGGCGCGTGGAATCCGCTCAGTCGATACAAGTTGAATACGGCGGCAAAGAGCTGGCTCCAGCCACCCGCTACACCTGGAAGGTGCGGGTCTGGGATGCGGAGGGGAAGGCTTCAGAATGGAGCAAACCGGCCACGTTCAGTACCATTTTGAAGGAGTGGCGGGCGAAATGGATCGGTCACGATGGAGAAGGAAACGCGCTTTGGGAGGACACACACCCGTTGCCGGCGCGCTATCTTCGCCGGGAGTTTGACGTTACGAAGAAAGTTACGCGGGCCACGGCTTATGTATGCGGACTTGGCTTTTTTGATCTCTATCTAAACGGGGCAAAGGTTTCGCAGGATGTGATGGACCCGGCGCTCTCGGAATATGACAAAGCCGATTACGTGGTGACGTTTGACGTGACGGGCAAGCTGAACGAGGGCGCGAACGCGTTGGGGGTGATTCTTGGCAATGGGCGTTTCTACGGGCCCAGACTTCAGGAGGGGCTGCAATTTACGCGGTTTGGTTATCCCAAGCTGCTGCTGCAGTTGGAAGTGGAGTATGCGGATGGGACAAAAGCAAGCGTGGTCAGTGACGGAAACTGGCGACTGACGACCGATGGCCCGATCCGCGCCAACAATGAGTATGACGGCGAAGAGTATGACGCGCGGATGGAGATGCCGGGCTGGGATCGCGCCGGGTTCAATGACACAAAGTGGAATCAGGCGGATATTGTGCATCCACCGTTCGGCGCGCTCAAGGCGCAGATGATTGAACCGATGCAGGTGACACAAATTATGCATCCGGTGGGCATCACCAACCCCAAGCCGGGGACTTATATCGTCGACATGGGACAAAGTTTCTACGGAACAGTGCGGCTGAAAGCGACAGGACCGCGTGGAACGCAGGTTCGCATGGTCAGCGCCTATAGTTTGAACCCGGACGGGACGCTGAAAACCGCGGACAACCGCACCGCGCTTTCCACCAACGTTTATACCTTCAAGGGAGAGGGCGTGGAGGTTTGGAATCCTGTGTTCAGGGGGCAGGGATTCAGGCGGGTGCAGGTTACCGGCTTTCCGGGCACGCCTACGGTGGACAACTTTGAGGGGCTGGTGATCAATACAGCGGTTGAGCAGGTGGGCACATTCGAGAGCTCGAATGCGCTGGTGAACAAAATTCATAGCGCGCTATGGTGGGGGACGAAAATATTTCTGCGTTCCGCGCCTCTGGACCCCGACCGCGACGAACGGCAGGCGTGGACGGGCGATCCGGCCAAAGATGCGGAGAGCGAAGCGTACAACTTCAACGTTGAACCCTTCTATGCGACATGGATGGACGACGAGGAGAGTACGCAAAGGGCCGACGGTTCACTGCCTGATGTGACCATGTACTGGCTGTTTGGCGACGGTGTGGAGTGGCCCAGCACATTCACGATCATTCCGGACTGGTTCATCGACTTCTATGGCGACAGCAGCGTGGCGGAATCGCACTATGCCGCGATGAAGAAGTGGGTTCTGGCGATGAGGATGCACGAGGTTGAGGACGGCACGCTGGAGGCAACCAGCTACCGCGACTGGTGCGACACCGCAACCATGGGCGGGAAGATCTCCGACAAAGGCGCCACGCCCGGCGAATTGGTTTCATCCGCGTACCAGTATCACAACGAGCGGATCATGGAGCGGCTGGCGAAACAAATGGGGCATGCGGACGACGAGCGCACTTTCAGAGAATTGGCGGACAAACTGAAAATTGCGTACAACAAGAAATTTCTCGACTCGCAGACTCACACGTACCAGGGAGGGACGCAAACCGGTTACGTTCTGGCCCTGCAGTTTGGACTGGCGCCCGCTGAGCAACGCGACGCCCTTATCGCCAATCTTGTTGACGACATTATGGTCAAGCATAACGGCCACTTGTCGGTAGGACTGATCGGCATGCAGTGGCTTATGCAGACGCTTACCGATATTGGACGGCCCGATGTGGCCTGGACCATTGCCACGCAAACTACGCGTCCGAGCTGGGGCTATATGCTCTCAAAAGGCTCAACTACCCTCTGGGAACGCTGGGACTACGACACGCGCGATCCGGGTATGAACAGTGAGGCACTGCTGATTCAGGGCGGGAATCTTGATGCATGGTTTTATCAAACGCTGGCCGGCATCCGCCCCGCCGCGCCGGGCTTCAAGAAGATTCTCATCCAGCCGAACGTGGTTGGCGATCTGACGTGGGTGAAGGCACATTTCGATTCGCCTTACGGACGGATTGCGAGCGAATGGAAGATTGAGGGGAATCAGCTGACTATGGATGTGACGGTGCCCGCGAACACGACCGCGACCATCGTGGTGCCGGGGAAGAATGGCGGTACGCACGAGGTGGGGTCCGGGACTTACCGGTTCACTTCGCTGGGGCCGAAATGGAATTGAAGTAATGGTCCGTGATTAAATAATGTCCTTGCGCCGTCCCTACGGGACTCCGTAACGAACTTGTGCAATGCCTTCTCCCCACGCTGAAGTGCGGGGCTAACCAACTCTGCGCCTCCGGCGCGCATGCAGTCCTCGGTAAAGAACATTTGCGGTTCGTTTGTGCGGACACTCCTTATACAGTTCTCAATAGCTTCGCGATAACAATCCAATTTCACGCGGAGATTTCGTTAGAGATCTCGTGCGCGTTCAATGGCGCGGATTACGGCTTGCGCTTTGTTGATTGACTCCTGGTGCTCCGACTCGGGGATTGAGTCGGCTACGATGCCGGCGCCGGCCTGGACGTAGCCCTTGCCATTGATGGCGAGCATGGAGCGGATGGCGATGCAGGAGTCGAGGTTGCCGGAGAAATCCGCGTAGAGGACTGCGCCGCCGTAGGTTCCGCGGCGAGCCGGTTCCAGCTCTTCAATGATTTCCATGGCGCGGACTTTGGGTGCGCCGGAAAGCGTGCCGGCAGGGAAACAGGCGCGCAGGGCGTCGACTGCGGTTAGTTTCGGCTTGAGGCGGCCTTCGATGGAGCTCACAATATGCATGACGTGAGAGTAGCGCTCGACGAACATCAGGCGGTCGACTTTTACGGAGCCGAATTCGCTGACGCGGCCTACGTCGTTGCGGCCGAGATCGACCAGCATCACGTGCTCGGAGCGCTCCTTTTCGTCGCTGAGCATTTCGTCGGCCAGCGCCTGGTCTTCTTTCTCATTGACGCCGCGCGGGCGGGTTCCGGCGATGGGGCGGTATTCGATTTTGCCCTTGTGGACGCGGACCAGCAGCTCCGGCGAAGAGCCCGCCAGTTCAAGGCTCTGCGTCGCAGCCGCGGGCTGTTTTTTCTTTTTGGAAGAGTGGCTCGATTTATCGGCAGCCCTGTCCAGCGGACCCTCGGGCGTGAAGCGGAGGAAGTACATATAGGGGCTGGGATTGACGGTGCGCAGGGCGCGGTAGACCTGGAAGCTGTCAGCCTCTGGCTCGACGTCAAAGCGCTGGGAGAGGACGGCCTGGAAGATATCGCCTGCGGCGATGTACTCCTTGGTGCGGGAGACGGCGGAGAGAAATTCTTTTTTTGACGTGCGGTAGTTCACTTGCAACTTGCCTTTGCCCTTGTGTGAGGGCAGATTGGGCAGCGGCCGGGTGAGGCGTTTTTCGAGTTTGTCTAGGCGCTTGACGGCCTCGTCATAGGCTTGACCGGGAGCTCTTGCAGCTTTGCCGCGGGTCACGTCAGCGGTGGCTACCAGCCAGATTTCCTTGCGCACGTGGTCGAAAGCCAGCACTTCGTCAAAGAAGAGCAGGCAGGCATCGGGAACGCCCAGCTCGTCGGCGGCAAGCTCGGGCAGGCGCTCGATCTGTCGGACCGCATCATAGGCGAAGAAGCCCACGGCCCCGGCGGTGAAGGGCGGCAGACCGGGCAGACGGGCGGGCTTGTGGCCGGCGAGGGCACGGCGCAGAACCACAAAGATATCGTCCTCGATCTGGACTACCTTTTTGCCTTCAGTGATGGTGATCTCGCGGCCTCGGGCTACGATGCGCTTGAAGGGGTTGATGCCGATGAAGGTATAGCGGCCAAGTTGCTCGCCGTTTTCAACCGACTCCAGCAGAAAGCATTCGCGCTCCCGCCAGGCTGCGCGCAGGAAGGCCGAGACCGGGGTTTCGAGGTCGGCGGTGAGGGTGCGGCAGACGGGGACGAGGGTATGTTCTTTGGCGAGGGTCAGGAACTCCTTGCGGCTGGGCTGGACGGGTTGGCTGGAGGCTTTCACTTCAGACTAGTGTAATTCCCGCGACGGGGAAGATACTGGAAGAGTGAGGGTGGGGCTGGGACAAGTTGCCTGGCGGGTTGCCTAGAGAGGTTCCGGACGGCTTGACTAGGGTTCTCCGGTAAGCCTAGACTCACTTGGTTTGGGCTTGTGCTGTTCGATCCGCATACCTAATCGATAGAAAAATTGAAATTGGAGAAATCAATGTCAACGGTACCTCCGGCAGTCACATTAGACCAGGAGATTAATCCCTGGGAGGCGCAGAGCGCCCGGTTTGAATTTGCGGCACGCAAGCTGAATCTTGATCCAGGCTTGTGGAAGGTGCTCAGCTCGCCCTTCCGTGAGATCATCGTGCATTTTCCCGTGGCTTTGGATAACGGCAATATTGAAATGTTTACCGGTTTCAGGGTGCAACACTCGATGGCCCGCGGACCGGCCAAAGGCGGCATCCGGTATGCGCCGGATGTGACGCTGGACGAGGTCAGGGCGCTGGCCAGCTGGATGACCTGGAAGTGCGCGGTGGTCAATATTCCCTTTGGCGGGGCCAAGGGCGGAGTGATCTGCGATCCGAAGAATATGAGCCAGGGCGAACTGGAGCGGATGACGCGGCGGTATACCTCGGAGATCATCGACTTTATCGGGCCGGAGAAGGACGTTCCCGCGCCGGACGTGAACACCAACGAGCAGACCATGGCGTGGATCATGGATACCTACTCGATGCATGTGGGCCATACCGTGACCAGCGTGGTGACCGGCAAGCCGCTGAATATCGGCGGCTCGCGGGGACGGATTGAGGCTACCGGGCGCGGCGTGCTGGTGGTGTGTGACGAGAGCGTGCGCTATCTGAACATGCCTGTCGACGGCTGCCGGGTGGTAATTCAGGGATTCGGGAACGTCGGTACGAATGCAGCCCGTCTGATGATGGAGCGGGGTTACAAGATTGTGGGCGTTGCCGAACGGGAGGGGGGACTCTCAAACCCAAAAGGCATCGATATTCACCAGTTGATCGAATACAAATATCGCAACGGCACCACGCTGGGCTTCAGCGGCGCCGAGGCAACACCCAGCGAAGAGCTGCTGGTTTCAGATTGCGAGATTCTGATTCCGGCGGCTACTGAGAACGTGATTACCAGCCGCAATGCAGGCGATATCAAGGCGCGGATCGTGGTGGAAGGCGCAAACGGGCCGACTACCGCGGTGGCCGACGAGATCCTAGCGGAGAAGCGCATCTTCATTGTGCCGGATATTCTGGCCAATGCCGGCGGGGTGACGGCGAGTTATTTTGAGTGGGTGCAAGACCGGCAGGGATACTTCTGGAAGGAAGCTATCGTCAACGAGCAATTGGAAACCATTTTGCGCGACAGCTTTGACGATGTCGTGCGCTATGCCGAGGCGCACAACGTGAATAATCGCATTGCGGCGTATATGCTGGCCATCGATCGCGTGGCCTTCACGATCAAGCAGAGGGGCATTTACGCGTAACCGCCTGCGGGCACCTACGGTGGGGCCAACCACCTGCGGTGAGGCCAACCACCTGCGGTGGGGCCAACCACCTGCGGTGGGGCCAACTGCTCGCTATTCGCTCGCGTGGACTATCACGGGTGAGTTCGACTGACGATAACAAACCAGGCGGAATGGGCTTCAGGGCCTGTTCCGCTTTTTATTTTGTGAAGTGGAACTATTTCGTACGCGGCGCTGTCTGTGATAGCAGTTGGATCGATTGTTCGGAGGAAAGCGAATGAAAGTTCTTGTTCTCGCATTATTTGTTGCGTCATCTGTATTTGTACGAGCTCAGGTTGGCCACATCGCATCGGCCTGCGGTCCTTACAGCGTCACTTTCAAAGTGAAGCTGGATGAAAAGGACCACTCTCCGGCGCAGGCCGCCCAGGGAAAAGCGCTGGTTTACTTTATCCATGATTCCGGCACTTCGGCGGTGATTGCTTATCCAACGACAAAGATGGGGGTGGATGGGGCGTGGGTGGGCGCCAATCACAGCAATTCCTATTTTTACGTTTCCGTGGAACCGGGAGAGCATCACGTCTGCGCTGATTTGCAAACGTCGCTTTATGAGGACCGCACGGAGTTGGCGCATTTCAGGGCGGAAGCGGGCAAGGTGTATTACTTCCGCACACGATTGGTGACGTCTCGGTCGGTGGAGTTGCTGGAGCTTGATCCGCTCGACAGCGACCAGGGCAGCTATCTTATTTCTCTCTTTCCGCTAAGCGTATCGACCGCAAAGAAAGGAGAGAAAGGGAGCAGGTATTCCGATCAAACGACAAAATACTAGCCAAAGCTGAATGCGCGCAGGGCCGTTTGCTGGCGCAATAATTTAAGGTACCTCGCTTCGATGGGCGTATCAGACACCTTGGAGCGGGAGAGCCGGCAGGAGAGGCAGTGCTTAGCATGATCAAGTTAGGCGCCAGCTAACAAGTCTTTCCGATTGATAAGGCGGGCAGGGTTTCGAAAGGTGCGCTGCCGCATCTTTGGCTAGTGCTATTGCGAATATAAGATATTTAGAATATTCTTATGATATGCAAGAAACATTGCGGACATACAAGGCTAGCGTCTTCCAGGCTCTATCCCATCCCACGCGCATCGCCATCCTTGAGGTGTTGCGCGACGGGGAGCTTTCCGCAGGAACCATCCAGGAGAAGCTCGGTGTCGAACAGGCGAACCTGTCCCAGCACCTGTCGATTCTGAGAAGCCGCCAGATTGTCGCGAACCGCAAGGACGGCAACCAAGTCTTCTATTCCATCCGAAATCCGGTTTTAGTGGAGGTTCTCGACGTCATGCGCCGATACTTCCAGACTAACCTGGCCGACGCCATTCAGATGCTCGAGGAAGTGGAATGTGAGGCGTCTGCCCGGTGATTGCTGAACTTTTCCTCAGCGGAATCATAGTTTGGCTTATGGGTGCAATGGCCAGTATGGCCCTTTGGCGCCAGCCGGCCGCTGCCCGGCGTGTTGCCTGTGGAGCCGCGCTGGCAGGTTCGCTTTTCGATCTGGCTGCTTCAGCGGCCGCCATCTTCAGCGCCAGCCCAATCGCGATCGGTCTTCCCTTCGGCAACCCGGTGTTTACCTGGGCCGTACGCCTTGACCCGCTTTCGGCATACTTCAACTTGACGCTCGCTGCGCTGGCTGCCGCCGTTTCGTTGTATTCCTTCGGCTACCTGAAAGAGATGGAAGGCCGCCGCAACCTGGGTGCTTTTGGGTTTTTCTTGAACCTGCTGCTGCTGAGCCTGGCGCTGGTCTTTACCGCGTCAAACGCTTTCTTCTTCCTGGTGGTGTGGGAAGTTATGGCGCTCTCGTCGTTCTGTCTGATCAGTTTCGAGCACGAAAAGGAAAAAACGCGCAACGCCGGGGTGCTTTTTCTCGTCATGTCGCACGCGGGCACCGGTCTTCTGCTCATCGCATTCCTGGTTCTCGCGTCCGCAAGCGGCAGTCTGGATTTCTCAAGTTTCCACCTTCTGGCTTCGCGTATGCCACCGCTCGAACAGGGCGTGATTTTTCTGCTTTTCCTTTTCGGCTTCGGCGTAAAAGCGGGCATTGTGCCCCTTCACATCTGGCTTCCTGAAGCTCACCCCGTATCGCCCAGCAACGTTTCGGCCCTGATGTCGGGCATCGTGATTAAGACAGGCATCTACGGTATGGCGAGGGTCTTCTTTGACTTCTACGGGACGCCCCCAATATGGATGGGAACCGTGGTGCTGGGACTGGGAGTGGCCTCCGCACTGCTTGGGGTTCTCTACGCGCTGATGGAGCATGACCTGAAGCGCCTGCTCGCCTGGCACAGCATTGAGAATATCGGCATCATCCTCATGGGCTTCGGCGCCGCGCTCATGTTTCGCTCGCTGGGGCAGGCAAATCTCGCCGCGCTTGCTCTCATTGCAGCCCTCTATCACACATTCAACCATGCCATGTTCAAGGGGTTGCTGTTCCTTGGCGCGGGTTCCGTGGTGCAGGCCACACGTACGCGCAACATGGAGAAGATGGGCGGACTCATCCGGCGCATGCCGGTAACGGCGTTGTGTTTTCTGTTGGGCGCTGTGGCAATATCTGGGCTGCCCCCATTGAATGGTTTTGTGAGCGAGTGGCTCACCTACCAGGCGCTGCTGGCCGGCTTTGGCACTACACAAAGCCTCACGCGTCTGATGTTCCCCATCGCCGGCTCTCTGCTGGCCCTTACCGCGGCACTGGCGGCAGCTTGTTTCGTTAAGGCATTCGCCATTCCGTTTCTCGCCCTCCCGCGCAGCAATGAAGCCGCCGATGCGCAGGAAGCCCCGCTTTCGATGCGTGCCGGAATGACGGCCCTAGCCGTGGGATGCGTTGCGCTGGGTCTCGGCGCCACCTGGCTCGTGCGGGTCTTCGATCCCATCACGCAGCAGGCGCTTGGCGTCAGCACAAGTTCGTTGCTCGTCATGGCGCGTGGCCTGGCGCTGTCGCCGGGAACGCTCCATGGCGGCACTATCTCGACATTCGGAATGGCGCTGCTTTTCCTGCTTGCCGGCGCGGCATTCGCGCTTCCGCTGGTCCGGCGATGGATGCGCCGCAGCGTAACTGGTCCGGTGTGGGATTGCGGCCTGCCCGGGTTAACCGCCGACAACGAATACACCGCGACGGCCTTTTCAAAACCGCTGCGCATGATCTTCTCAGTCCTTTATCGTCCGCGCCGCGAAATCCAGGCGGAGTACGAAGTATCGCCCCACTACCCCAGCTCCATTCGCTTCGAGAGCGAGATCGAACACTCCTTTGAGAAGCGCCTCTACGGTCCGCTGCGCGAGCGGATTATGGCCCTGGCAAACCGGATGAAAGGCATTCAAGCGGGCAGCATCAACGTTTATCTCGCCTACATTTTCATCACCTTGATTCTTCTTCTGTTGTTTGGAGTGCGCGGATGACCGGGCAAATCATAGGTCGGATCCTCGAAAGCCTGGCGCAACTTTGCCTGTTGCTGGCTATTGCGCCTTTGGTTACGGGAGTGATTCGCGCACTCAAGGCGCGGATGCAAACACGGCGCGGCCCCGGCATCTTACAGCCCTACAGGGACCTATACAAACTCTTTCGCAAAGGCATGGTGATTCCGGAGACAGCATCCTGGATCTTCGCCGCAACTCCCTGGATAGTTTTCTTCAGCACAGTTTTAGCGGGCCTGATGATTCCCATGGTCGCCGCTGAAGCACCGCTTGGCTTGTTCGGCGGCGTTCTGGCTGTGATTTATTTGCTCGGCTTGGGCCGCTTCTTTCTGGCGCTCAGTGGACTCGATACCGGAAGCTCGTTCGGCGGCCTCGGCAGCAGCCGCGAAATGACCATCTCGGCATTGGCCGAACCGGCCATGATGCTGGCCATCTTCACCGTTGCCATCGGCGCAGGTTCCACCAGCCTCACTCAAATCGCGGGCGCAGCCATTGGGCAAAACTGGCGCTTTCTTGCCCCCGCGCAGATGTTCGCCTTCGCCGCCCTCGCGCTGGTGCTTATCGCAGAGACGGGCCGCATCCCGGTGGATAACCCGGATACTCACCTCGAGCTCACCATGATCCACGAAGCGATGATCCTCGAGTATTCAGGCCCTAACCTGGCCCTTGTTGAATGGGCTGCCTCCATCAAGCAACTCGTCCTGATGACGCTGTTGATCAACTGCTTCTGGCCGATTGGCCTGCAGCCAACATGGTTTGGTTTCGGCGCGCTGCAAGGAATCGCCTGGCTGTTGGCGAAGCTGGTTTTCTTGAGTTGCGCCATTGTTCTCATCGAAACTGTCAATGCCAAAATGCGGCTCTTCAGAGTGCCGGAGCTGCTGGCAGTGGCCTTTACTCTGGGATCGCTCGCGCTGATCTCAACGTTTCTCTTCTGAGGCTTATGACACCTTTTCTCGACATGCAAATCGGAGACCGCGTCATCACCCTGATGGCGGCGCTGGTGCTGGTTCTGCAGATTGCGATGGTGTCGCAGCGCTGGATCGTCGTTCACATCCGCATCTTCGCGGCCCAGTCGTTTTTCCTCGCCATGATCGCCGCCACCATCGCCTGGTACAACCACGCGCCGCATATTTACATAGCCGCCGCGCTCACCCTCGTGGTCAAGGTGATTCTGGTGCCCATCCTCTTTGAGCGCCTGGTTGAACGCATGGAAATTCATGAAGAGATTGAGCCGATTGTGAATGTGCCGCTCTCCGTATTGATTTCAGGCGGGCTCACGCTGGTGGGCTATGTGGTTGCCGAATCGTTTTATAAACCGGGCGAACCCGGTCTCGGCCACAACATGCTGGCCGTGGCCATTTCACTTTTTCTCATCGGCTTCTTCACTATGATCAACCGCCGCAAGGCGCTCACCCAAGTGCTGGCGCTGCTCTCGCTGGAGAACGGCCTGTTTCTCGCCGCCATCTCGCTCACTTATGGAATGCCGCTGATTGTGGAACTGGGCATATTCTTCGATGTGCTGGTGGCGGCCATGGTGCTTGGCATTCTCGTCTACCGCATCCGCGAGACCTTCGAGTCGATGGATGTGAGCCGGTTGCGGAGGTTGCGAGGATAGCATGCTGCTCATCGCCCTATTGCTGATCCCCGTTGCCGCAGCTGTTGCGTCATTTTTCGTGCGCCGGCGCGAGGCCATGGAAGTGGTGAATGTGGCCGGGTTCGGCATCGTCTTTCTGGCCGCTGTCGCGTTGGCCGCCCAGGTGATGGCCGCGGGCACCGTCTTGCTTTGTAACGGTTTCTTCTATGTCGATGCGCTCAGCGCGCTGGTCATTCTTCTTACCGCCTCCGTGGCGCTGGTTTGCTCCACTTACTCCATCGGCTACCTGCGCGATGACCAGCAAAGCGGTGCGCTGGGCGACGACCTGACCAGCATCGAACAGATTGCGCACCTTCGCATGTACTACTCACTCACCCCGCTCCTGGTCTTCTCCATGCTGTTCATGGCTATGGCCAATAATCTCGGCGTGATGTGGGCGGCAATGGAAGCCACCACTCTGGCCTCCATTTTTCTGGTCACCTTTTATGGCAAGGTTACCTCTATCGAAGCCGCGTGGAAGTACGCCATTATCGGCGGTGTGGGCCTTTCGATGGCGCTCTTCGGCACCCTGGTCACCTACTACGCGGGGCACAGCCTGGCCGGTTCCGATGCGCTCAGCGGGTTGAATTGGTCAGTGCTGGCACAGCACGCCGCGCAACTCGACAAGACCTCAATGCGGCTGGCCTTCGTGCTCATTCTCCTCGGCTATGGGACCAAGGCGGGCCTGGCGCCCATGCACACCTGGAAGCCGGATGCCTACAGCGAAGCCCCGGTGCCGTCCGCCGCCATTCTTTCTTCCGCGCTGCTCAACTGCGCTCTCTATTGCCTCATACGTTTCTATATTCTTACCAGCCGCTGCCTTGGCCCGGAGTACCCTGGGCATCTGCTGCTGCTCTTCGGATTGCTCTCCATGGGCATCTCCGTTCCGTTCATCCTGGTGCAGCAGAACTACCGCCGCCTGCTGGCCTATCATACGATCGATCATGCCGGCATTATGACGACGGCGCTCGGTCTCGGAGGCGCGTTGGGCAGCCTTGGCCTTATGCTCCACATGGCCTTTCACACCATCGCGAAATCGCTGCTCTTTCTCTGCGCGGGCAACGTCTCCCAGCACTTCCGCACTGACCTGTTTTCCCGCATCAAAGGCAGCGTCATCGGGGCCATGCCGTTGACGGGCGTGGTCTTTCTTATGGCCATGCTGGCCATCATCGGCATGCCGCCTTTCAGCCTTTTTCAGAGCGAGTTCCTCATTGTGCGCGCGGCATTTGATGGCGGCCATGTTCTTACCGGCGTTCTCTTCGTCCTCTTCGGAACGGGTGTCTTCGCCGGCGCCTTGCTTCACGTCGGAGGCATGATCCTTGGACCGAAGGGCGACTCGCCGCCTGCGGGACCCCGTCCCTGGCGCGATGGTTCGCTGCTCGCCCTGGCCGTGGCGCTGGTCGTCATCGGATTCTGGATTCCTGCTCCGCTGTTTGAACTCATTCGCGGGGCGGCAAAGGTGGTGAGCGGGCAATGACGCCATTCTTTACAGAACTTTGCGAGCGCTTTCCTGAGCAGATCCGCTCTGTGGAGGAGCTTGTCGCCGGCCAGGTCACAGTCTTGTTGAGCGGCGCCGATGTTACCGGAATCGCCCGGCACTTCATCGGCGAATATCATGCAAGGCTTGTCACCGTCTTCGCAGAGGATCGGGTGAATGAGGAAGGTGTCTTCTATAACTATTATGTCTTCGACCGGGTCGGCGACCCATCCTGGGTAATCCTCAAGGCTCCCATTCCGTATGACCATCCCTCGTTCCCGTCGCTGGCAGCGGAGCAGCCCGCCGTCAATTGGCAGGAACGCGAAATTCAGGATTGGTTCGGACTCGAAGCCGCAGGGCATCCCAATCCACGCCGAGTGGCGCTCCACGATAACTGGCCCGATGTGCATCCGCTGCGCAAGGATTTTCCGCTGGACGCCGTTCTGCCCCCGTTTGAAGGCGAGCAGCACATCTATCGCCCCACTTACGGTGAGGGCGTCTTCCAGATTCCGGTCGGCCCCGTTCACGCAGGCATCATTGAGCCCGGCCACTTCAACTTCGCCGTTGCCGGCGAACCCATCCTCTATCTGCAACTGCGCATGTTCTACACGCATAAGGGAACCGAGAAGCTCTTCGAAAATCTCCCCATTCACCACGCTGTGTTTCTGGCCGAGAGCGTTTCGGGCGATTCGGCGTTCTCCCACGGCGCGGCGTTCTGCCAGGGGATCGAGAAGGCATCGGAAGTCGAGGTCCCGGAACGCGCGCAATTCATGCGCGTCATTTTGCTCGAACTGGAACGAATTGCAAATCACGTCGCTGATGCCGGCGCCATCGCCAACGATGTTGGCTTCGTGATTGCCAACGCTCATGCCGGCCGCGTGCGGGAGCTTGTGCTGGGCTTGTGCGAGATCTTGACTGGAAGCCGCGTTCTGCGTGGAATGATCACCATCGGCGGCATGCGCAGAGACTGGACCCAGGATCAAGTGGAAGCCATCGCGAAAACCCTCAAAGTAGTCGAGCGCGAATTCCACGATCTGGTGGCGATCATTCTGTCGTCCAACTCAACCCGTGAACGCCTGGAGCGGACCGGAATCCTGAATCCGAAAAAGGCGCTCATGTTGGGAATCGTCGGCGTGGCGGGGCGAGCCTCCGGCGTCGATCTCGATATCCGGCGCGATCACCCTTACGAGGCATACGGCGGCTTGCCCTTCACCGTGCCGGTTTACCAGGCGGGGGATGTGCGGCGACGCCTGAAGGTTCGCATCGATGAAGTGGGCGAATCGATCGAGATTATTCGCGCGGCCGCCGCCCGCCTGCCTGAGGGTTCGTTTCGCGCCCCGGCTCAGCACATTCCGCCGGACCGCTGCGCGCTCAGCGCGGTGGAAGGGTGGCGCGGCGAAATCGTCTACTGGGTTCGAACCGGCAAAGGAAACCGCCTGGAACGCTGCAAAGTGAAGGACCCGTCCATCAACAACTGGCCAGCTATCGTGGAAGCCATGGAAGGCAATATCGTTGCGGATTTTCCGGTGATTAACAAGAGCTTCAACCTATCTTATTCAGGGACGGATCGGTAAAGCGATGTTCAAGATTCTGCAAAAGACGTTCAGTGTTGGGTCCGCGACGGCCGGGTATCCGCACGTTGCGCCCCACATGGCCGAGCAGTTTCGTGGCGCCCCGGAGTTCGACTTCGAGGTCTGGACCGATGCGCGCCCCGCGGCCGAAGCCTGTCCTACCGGCGCCATCGCCGTTAATGACAGCGGCGGCCTGCGCCAGGTCACCGTGGATTATGGCCGCTGCATTTATTGCGGCGAATGTGCCGAGGCCTCTGCCGATGGGGCTGTGCGCACGACCCGCCAATTCGAGCTTGCCGCCACGGATCGCAGCGACCTTCTGCTAACCGCCGAGTACACGCTCCATCCCGATGGCAGCCACGCCACGTTGCATTCGTTTACACGCGGCCGTGGCGTCGAGGAGCGCGGCAAGCGGCTTGGAGCTGCCATCCACAGCTTGCTCGGAAGGTCCCTGTCGATTCGGGAGGTGGATGCAGGCTCGTGCAATGGTTGCGAGCAGGAGATTGTCGCATTGAACAACCCGATTCACGATATCGAGCGCTTCGGCATTCATTTCGTGGCCTCGCCGCGCCATGCCGACATGCTGCTGGTCACGGGTCCTGTGACGCGCAACATGGAACTGGCGCTGCGCAAGACCTGGGCCGCCACGCCGGATCCTAAAGTTGTTGTGGCCGTGGGCGCCTGCGGCATCAGCGGAGGCATCTTCGGAACCAACTACGCCTCGCTCGGCGGAGTGGATGCAGTCATTCCCGTTGATGTTTATATCCCCGGCTGTCCGCCCCGCCCTGAGGCGCTGCTCTTTGGCATCCTGCTGGCATTGGGCAAAGTAAGGCAGCGCGTGGGCTCCCATTCGCACTGATCAGTCATTGGCAAAGCCACCGCCAACGTCACTATGAAATTCGATGGCTCAATTGACTTAGCCAAGCTGGCCCGCTCTAGCAGAAGCTGCCGAAGTCGCGATCAGACCGCCGGACCGAAATACACCTTGTCTATCTGAGGCCCAGCCTCGTCAGAATGACACCTCGATCCTCTCCCCCGGCGCGGGCTTCAGGTTCACCAGAACGAACGATGACTCCGCATTGTAGTCGAATGGGAGCTTCTCGCCGTGCGTGGTGACCACGGATGTTGGCGCGGAGCGCGAGAAGATTGCGAGCTGAAGGGCGGCTCCTTCGGCCGTGTCAGCGGAAATTGACAGCTTGCGTGACGCAGGATCGTATTTCGAGTGCGTCGGCCGCCGCGCGCCGAGCGCCCAGAGGAGCTTCGGCCCAGCCGGCGGAGGCACGATCAGCACGTGGCGGTATGTCTCCGGCGCGAGGTCAAGTGCGAGGGTGCCGTTGACGACCGCGATTGCGCGGCCTGCTAGCGGCTCGAACGCAAGGCGGCTCCCCTGACCGACAGGAACCTCGGCGGTGATCGCCCGCTTGCCCGTGGCGACCAGAGTAGCGAGCATCTCATCACCGCGCTCGACCACATTCACCGAGACCTCGTCCTGCTTCGCCTTGAGCGGCGACTTGCCGCTGATGCCGAGGGTCCACTTGCCCGTGCCGTCATCGAACGAGCGAAAAACGTCGAAGTCGTCGAAGCCGGTACGGAGCTTGAAATCAGGCTGCTCCAGTATGTTCGGCAGAAAGTTCACCAACACCGCAAACCACAATTTACGTTGCGGCGTCCAGTCATTTCCGGCTAATAGCTGGGTCGATTCTCCGAGGCGGACCGAAGAGAACAACCACTCTCGGCTGTCAGAATCCATCTGGTTCATGTCGATATCTTCGCCGACGACGCGAATATCGGCGAAGCTCGTGATGAGCGCGGTGGCGAGCGTATTCGTGTTCGCCTTGATAATGGCGTGCGGATTCTTGGCGTGGAGCCGGTTCGAAGCATAGGCGAGCATCTCGCGTGAGCCCAGCACGGTTCCCATGCGGAAGCGTCCGCCACAGCCGTGGCGCTTGTTCTCGCACACCATACGGCCGTACCAGAAGTCGAAATAGATGCCGTCGAAATCGTAGTCGCGGATGACCCGGTCGATCTGCCGCTTCCAGTATTCGCGCCAGCCTTTCGCTCCAGGGCACATGAGCGTGGTTTCGGTTTCGTCGTTGTTGCGCCAGGCGAACTCGGCGGCGCGGTCGAACGGCCGCATGCCCATCGCGTACTCAGTGGTGGGCTCAATGGCCCACTCCTCACCGTGTTTCCGCCAGGTCTCGGTGGCGTGCGAGAGATCGACCAGAGTCATGTAAGGGATGATTTTGAGGCCGTATTTGTGGCAAAGCGCGATGGTGCGGCGTAGATCCGCCTCGTTGAGCGCCACGTATTCTCCCGAGCGCCAGTTGGCGATTCCCACCACGAGGTTGTACCCGTTGGCAGCCAGCGTGCGGATCTGCTCTTCGGTGAGCGCCTTCAGATCCGCCACGTGCTGGTGGGGCCCGAGATGAGCGTCCTTGATGAGCGCGTAGTAGGGGTCGAAGCGCTTGGTCGGCGTTACGCCAAGGGCGAAGCTGCCGCTGCGCGTCCAGCCCGCGCCTGCGTACACGCGAGTGCGCCGGATGAGCCAGTTCTCCCAGCGTGTGCCGTGCCCGTCGCGCTCGACTTCGAACATGGCGGCTTCATCCTTGCGCGCGGTGCTATCGAGCTGGCCATAGGTCTGCGAACCGACGTCCCACGTGGTTACTTCGAGGCCCACGTTCTGATCGCCGATCCATATCCAGGGAATCCAGGTGCCAGAAAGCACGTTGCCCTCTGCGCCAGAAAGTGTGCGGAACTGGTATCCGGTGGTCTGAGAGGTGGATTGCTCGGGCATCCAGTTGAGGAACTTCGCCAGCTCCGGACGGACCGATCCGGCCGATAGACGCAACCAGCGAAGCGTGCACGGCGCCGACGCGGTGTTGGTGAGCGAGACGAGCATGACGCCATCGATAGAGATCTCGTAGCGCAGTGAGTATCTCAGAGGTAAGCGGCGGCCATCGCGGGCGGTATAGGCGCCCGCGCCTTCGATGACGACTCGATCAGGGGATGAGGTGACCACCTTCACGGTCCCGTGCGTTTCATGGCGCGCCAAATACGGCGAGACGGCCGGATCGAACTGCTCGGCCGCCATGAGGTCCGGGATGGGAGCCGCGAGCAGCTCCCGCCCCAGCACTTTCACGGAGCCGACGAGGCCGTTGGCGGACTGGAATGTGTAAGCAAATGTCTCGCCGGAGACGGTGACGCCTCCTCCGATGTGCGCGACCTTCAGTTCCTGGGCCGCCGAGAGCGGGCGCTTGGGCTCGATGTCGTAAGCGAAGGCTATATTGGAGAGACAGGCCAGAAGGCCTGTCCCGCTCAAAAGAAACCAGAACGCTACTAAGCGCCGGCTCATCGCTCTATCACTCGAAGCGGCCATCGAGCTAAAGCGTGCGGCCGACGCTACCCTGGAAGACCTGGCCGTTCTTCTCATTTGAAATACCCTCTTTGCATATTCGAAATGCCAAGCGAATTCCCTTCCCAGCGATTCAAAACATAAGGGAATAGTACAGGAGATGCAAAGCCCTGATCCGTGAGAACGGAAAAGGGCTTTGCGCTGCTTTCAACTGACAAGATATTCAATTGTCTTGGCGTTGACTTCCTTTAACCGGAAGCCAACGCCTGCCAACGGCGGTCTGAGGACCGACCATTCCCAGCTCCCAAGTTGCACGTCTTCGCTATGACGTCTTGGTGCATCCCCTATCGGGCCTCTAGACAGGCTGCAAATGAGTGAGCGGAAGACCACTCGGAAAACGTCAGGAAGACACTCTCAATCGTGGGTGGAACCCGTGGATGGGAGGTTTTCTTCAAATCGCAGAACTTGTTGATACAATGCACGTTACGGCGACTAAATCGCTCCCGAGGCCCACGGCTTTTCAGGTCGTTAATAACTTGTATTTACAACTACTTACAAGACTTTTTGGCCTGCCTCAATATGGCGAAATACGGGTAAAACGGGCCAATCACGGGTGGAGGTTTTCTGCGCGTCCAATCCGCGCTCAACCGGGCTCTGGTGCATATACTGCGGCTTCTCTAGCCACCTCATCTCGTTCTCAGATCAGCTGCTTCAAAAGGATCAGGGCTCCTACGGAGAACGAGCGAGATACGAAATGGAGAAGCTGAACGCGAGTAAATCGCCTTGCACGATAATTGTCTTGAGCAGGAATAGCCGCTAATTACATGAAAGAGGAGGAAACCATGGCAGAGGTGCGGAAGTTGCGGATGGGAATGGTCGGGGGTGGGCCTGGCGCGAACATAGGTCCAATCCATAAGATGGCGGCCGAGCTGGACGGCAAAATCGAACTGGTGGCGGGAGCTTTTTCGCATTCGGCGGAGCGATCGCGTGAGGCTGGCGTGGGTTACAGGATCGAACCTGGCAGGGCGTATGCGAACTACGAGGAGATGATCAATGCGGAGCAGAAGCGGTCGGATGCGATCGACTTTGTGGCCATTACAACGCCGAACAACCTTCACCTGCCGGTCGCGGCGGCTGCATTGGAGGCGGGTTTTCCGGTGATGTGCGACAAGCCAGCCACGGTCAGCTATGCCGAGGCATTGACACTGGAGGCGGCGGTGGCCAAGGCCGGGCTGCCCTACGGGCTGACGCATACGTATGCCGGCTATGGAATGGTGCGGGAGGCGCGTTCGATCTGCGCCAGCGGACAGCTGGGCAAGATTCGCAAAGTTCAGGTGGAATATTTGCAGGGCTGGATGACCAAGCCGATTGAGACCACTGGGCATAAACTGGCCTGGCGCACCGATCCGGCGTTTAACGGCCCCGGCGGCTGTATCGGTGATATCGGAGTGCACGCATTTCATCTCCTGGAATATGTGACTGGTCTGCAAGTGACCGGTCTGAATGCCACGTTGCGCTCCGTGGTCCCGGGACGGCGGTTGGACGACGATTGCACCGAGTTTGTGCGGTTGAACAACGGGGCGGCCGGCATGATTTCGGCTTCGCAAGTGGCCGCGGGGGAGCTGAACGAAGTGCGGGTCCGCATCTACGGCGAGAATGGCGGCATCGACTGGCGGCAACAGGATCCAAACCGACTGGTGGTGCGTTGGTTGGATGGGCCTGAGGAGATTCGCCACTCTGCGGCGGGTTACCTGAGCACGGATGCGCGGGCCGCTGGACGTGTTCCGCCTGGGCATCCGCAGGGGTATATCGAGGCGTTTGCAGTGCTGTACCGCGATTTTGCCGAAGGGTTGATTGCCTGGCGACGGGGCGAGGCGAACCCGTTGCCGCCGACTCTGCCGGGAATTGTGGCAGCTGTGCGGGGCATGCGGTATATCGAATGCACCATCGAGAGCAGCCGCAAGGAAGTCTGGGTGAAGTTTTAAGAAATCTCGGAGAGAATTTCTCGCGAAGTTTGCTTTCCGTCAAGAGCTTCTACGTTTCCCGAGATACCGGTACAGGTTGGCCCGGGCGCTCTGACGCGGGTTGCATGTCAACAAACAGTGAGAGATGAACAATGCGAGACGCGCCCAATCGCTTCAAGCAAATTCGAGGGGAGAGTTGAATGCAACCTTGACATTTCCTCAGCTTGGGGCGATAAAGAGGTCACTGTCAGCGTCAATGCGCAGGGTCAAAACATCGATTCCTGCTTCCTAAGTGCAGGGATGTGGAAGCTTTCAGCTCCCACATTCACCTGGTTTCCGTTTTGGATGGAGATTTACTATGAGAAAGCATTTTGGTCTGCTAATTATCGTCGCGAGCCTCCTCGCAGGACTGCAGCCGGCATTCGCTCAGGTAAAGGTGTGGGAAGGCACATACAAGATGCCTGTCTACGAGGAAGGCAGCCCCAACCCGAACCCGCCATTCGACCAATACAACAACAGAATTAACTACCCGTATACGATGCGCGATCAGGTGACGAATCAGCGGAATGACCATGATTTACGCGCGGTGTTTCTTGAGAACGAATACCTTAAATGTACCGTTCTGCCTGACCTTGGAGGGCATCTATATACCTGCATCGATAAGCTCAGCAACCAGCCGATGTTTTATGCCAATCCCTCCATCAAGAAAGCGGATATCGGAATCCGTGGCAGTTGGGCCGCGGTTGGAATCGAATTCAACTTCCCCGTATCGCACTCCTGGGTTACGCTGTCGCCCATCGACTATTCCTACGCCAAGAACGCTGACGGCAGCGGCTCAATTTTTATCGGCAACATCGACCGCGTTTACGGAACGGAATTTATTCTTGAGCTGGTGCTTCGCCCAGGATCGACGGTTCTGGAAACGAAAGCGACGCTGAACAATCGCGCCGATGTGCGTCATCGTTGCTATTGGTGGAGCAACGCGGCCATACAGGTCTGGGACGATTCGCGAATTACATATCCCATGCGCTTCACTGCATTCCACGGCTTTGGCGACATCGATACCTGGCCGGTGAACTCGACCGGAACAGACGTTAGCATCGAGAAGAACGAGACTTACGGACCGGTATCGCGGTTTGAGTATGGCAGCGCCGAGTCCTTTAACGGAATCTGGCACCCGCATACGAATACCGGCATCGTTCACTATGCACCGTTCAAGGATTTGCCGGGCAGGAAGATCTGGTCCTTTGGCGCCGACTCCGACGGGCTGGATTGGCGCAAAAATCTATCTGACAATAACAGCGCCTACATGGAAGTTCAGAATGGCGTCTTACGCAATCAGGAGACCTTTTTCTTTCTCGAACCGCGGCAGACCATGCATTTCTCTGAGTACTGGATGCCGGCGCGCGATCTGGGCGGCTTTGTTCGCGCCGACCTGAGCGGCGTTCTGAATATGAGCCGGAAGGGCAGTGCGCTTGAAATCGCATTCAATGCGAACCAGGCGTTTCCCGGCGCCACCGCGCGCATATCGGACGGCAGCAACGTGGTGCTGAGCGAGAAGCAGGATCTTGCTCCGGAGCACACATGGAAGCATGAAGTGGCTTCGGCAGACAGCCAAAAGAGATATACCTTAGACATTTTGGACGCAAGCGGCACTGTGCTGATGCATCATACCGAAGACGAATATGACTGGACCCCGAAGGAAGACGTCCACGTCGGTCCGCAGTCTCGCTACCCGATGCCAGATGCAGCGGAACGTACTGAAGACGATTGGGTTCAGTTGGGCAATCAAAAAGAGATGATTGGCGCGCGCCTGCCCGCGTTGAACGATTACAGAGAGGCACTCAAGAAGTTTCCCTCCAGCTACACGCTGCAGTTGGTCGCTGGACGGCTGGCGACGGACTTGCTTCAGTACGACGAGGCAATTAAAGATCTGAAATCTGTCGAGGCTCGTGCCACCGAGAACCCGGAGCCTTCCTATTATCTCGGAATCGCTTATGATGCCCTGGGCCGTGAACGCGAGGCCAGGCTCTCCTATGGGGAAGCGCTAAGATTGCCGCAGTTTCACGCCGCAGGCAGTTTGCGACTTGCTGAGTTGGAAGCGCGGCAAGGCAGGCTTCAACTCGCCGCCGGCGACCTGACAGAAGCGCTCACGAGTGCCGGAGACGACGTGCGCAGCGCGGAAGAACTGGTGGCTGTCGAGCATGCGTTGGGACAGAATGATGCGGCAAATACGTTAGCCAAACAATGGCTGGCGCGGTATCCCACGAGCTATTTTCTTCGCGAGGAACTTGGGCGACCCGACGTTGCTCACCTGGCCGGGGATACGGATCGCGTGCTGAATATCGCCAATGAATATATGGCGTTGGGTCTGTATGAGAAAGCATTGGGCGTTCTCGCAAGGACTTATCCGCAGGTTCCCGCCGACCAGAGCGAACCCGGCGCGGCATTGCCGCAGGACAACCCAGTCGTGTTGTATTACCGCGCCTATTGCGAACAGAAGCTGGGCCGCTCCGCAAAGGATGATTACGACGCAGCCGCAAAGGCCTCGACAAAATACATATTTCCGACCGGAGCGACCAGCTACAGGGTATTGCAGTCCGCCTTTGCCGCCAATCCCGACGATGCGAACGCCAATTATCTCCTTGGTACTCTAGAGTTTTCCGTCGGCATGACGGATGCCGGGGTGGAGCATTGGAAGCGCGCGCAGCAATTGCATCCGCAAACCCCCGCTCTGGACAGGGATCTCGGCCTCGCCCTACTGCAGTTCAAGGGAGATACAGAGGGAGCGCTGGCCGCATTCAAGCGCGGCGCGGAAAGCGACGATCCGAATAACGTGGATAACTATTTCGGTCTTGACCAGACCCTCAGCCTGTTGAAGCGTCCGGCGACGGAGCGCGTGGCAGCCTTGGGCCGTTATCCGGACTTCAAGAATATGCTTGCGGCTCTCTCCTACGAATATGACTTGGCATTGGCGGAAACCGGCGATTTCGATCGCGCGGAGTCGCTCTTCTATAACCGCTTCTTCCAGCGCCAGGAAAATGGAACTAACGTGCGGCAGGTGTGGCTGGAAGTACGGTTGCTCCATGTCATGACGCTGGCCAAACAGGGGCATTGCGATGCGGCGCTCTCGATGGCTTCACAGTTGGGTGCGGTGGTACCCGGACTTTACTTTACGAAAGACGGCATGCAGGCATTTCTCGACTCTTCGCGTACTGAATATCTGCTGGGCGAATTGCAGTCGGGTTGCGGGCATGCGGAAGAAGCGAAAAAACATTACGAACGAGCTACCAGCTTTGCTAGTAATACAAGCCAGGTGGCCGGCTTCACTGCTGCGAGCCAGGTCGCATGGGCTTCAAAGGCGGCAAGGAGGTTGGGCAACTACGACGAAGCCAAGTGGCATGCGAAGCTTTTAATCGCGGTAGCTCCGAGTGAAGGCGTGCCCACAAGCCCTGACTCCTACTATTCTGCAATGGCGCAACTGGAGCTGGGAAATCAGGCAGGAGCCGCGGCCGACCTCCGCAAGGTGTTCATGAGGCCTGACAGCCTGCTGGCCTACCACCTGAGCCGGACTGCGCTGGGCAATACTGATTATTAATGAGTTGATTGTCGCTCAGCCTGCTCGTGCGGCTCAGCGGCACAAGCCCAACGTAAGAGCGTGCGCTTGATTGTCTGGTAAGAAGCGCACCTCGCGATCCCATGACATTTAATTCCGGCGATCCACCGGTCGAGGGCCACTTCCAGGGATAGTTCCTTCGCATTGGCGGCAGCTTTGAGTTCTGCCTTCATTTCAGCAATTTTCAGCAGTTCCTGTTTTACAGGATCCCGTGCGTCCGTTTCTGATTGAGCAACTTTCTCAGCTTGTTCCTAAGAGCGGGTCCGGGCTGATACATAACGCACCTTTCCGTTTTCGTAGATGTATGGGGATTTCCGGCATTGACACCGCTTCCGATGAGGGTTCTCGCGCTGCGAACACTCTGGCGAGGGTCGAGTAGACACGCTTATAGTTGTTGTAGCGATCTCAATTGCAGGCGTGACGGGATTACATGAGTTCGGCAGATTTTCAGCAATTCGAAACCGAATCATAGGTTAAGTAATCCAAGCATTGATTTCAAAGGATTTACATTGAACTTGCCTAATTCAATTACGATGAGCCGGATCGTCATGATCCCGGTGCTGCTTTGGATTCTTTCGGCGCACTTTCCGTGGAAGGGACCGAACGGCGAGCAGGAAATTGCGGCTTCAGTGCTGTTTGTTCTGGCATCGATTACCGACGGAGTGGACGGATACCTGGCGCGCCGGCGGAAGCAGATTACCACGATGGGCACTCTGCTGGACCCCATTGCCGACAAGATCATGGTGACTGCGGCTCTGATTGCGCTGGTGGCTTATACGCCGCAGGTGGTCAAGGTCTGGATCGTCGTAGTCATCATCGGGCGCGAGTTTCTTATCTCCGGGCTACGCTCGATTGCATCTTCTGAAGGGTTCACCATCGAGGCAAGTGACCTGGGCAAGCTGAAGACGGTTATCCAGATTATCTCAGTGGTTTCGGCGATCTTGGCCCATCGCTGGGACCAGTGGCAGATTGGCGTGCTCATCATTCCGGTGAAGTGGATCGCCATAGCGGCGATTTATTTTACGGTGGTGGTTTCAGTGGTCTCCGCGGTGGATTATTTTGTAGGGTTCTGGAAGAAGATCGATCACGCTTCGAAGGATCGGCGGAAGTCATTTGTGCTTTCGCGGCGGAAGAGCGCGGGCGCGCCTTAGGTTTTTTAAGAAAATAATTTGGGAAATGAACGGTTGAGATTTAACCAGGGCTAAAGCCCACGTTGAATCCGATTGCGTAATGCGGGGGTTGAAACCCCCGCCTCCCTCAGTATTGTCCTCAAGGGCCAACGCGCCGAACGCCGTCCCTACAGGACTACGGCTTCTTGGTCAATCAGTTCCCCACGCTAAAGCGCGGGGCTAACGACCATTGCGCCTACGGCGCGGAGCTTAAGGCGCGCCTTCCCAAGGCTGCAGATTCCCTGGCTTTCCAGCAGTTTTAGTTTCTGCTGCCGCGCATTTTTGAGAGCAGGATCAGAATCTCAAGGTAGAGCCAGACCAGCGTTACTATGATGCCGAACGCACCGTACCACTCCATATATTTGGGAGCGCCGAACTGGACGCCTTTCTCGATGAAGTCGAAATCGAGGACCAGGTTGAGGGCGGCGATGGCTACGACAAAGAGGCTGAATGCAATGCCGATGGGGCCGGAGCCGTTGATGTCCGGGACGGTGATGCCGAAAAAGCCCAGCAGCATCTCGATCAGGTAAAAGACCATGATGCCGCCGGTGGCGGCGATGATGCCCAGGCGAAACTTCTGTGTGACCTGGATCAGGCCGGAGCGATAGGCGAGCAGCAGCACGAAGAGCGTGCCGAAGGTGAGGCCCACGGCCTGAAAGGCAATGCCGTGATAGTACTGATCGAGCATGGCAGAAAAGCCGCCCAGCGCCAGGCCCTCAAACAATGCGTAGATGGGGGATGTAACAGGAGACCACTCCTTCTTGAAGATGGTGATCATGGCGAAGATGAATCCACCGATGAATCCGACCGTCATCAAGGGCGCAGCATAGGTGTAGTCATGCGTTTGAAGGTACAGATGCCAGGTCCAGGCAGCGGTGGCGATGACACAGACGAGAAGGACGCCAGTCTTGTTGACGGTGCCGTTCAGTGTCATGGCGCCGGTTGATTCAGCCGAGCCTCCATAGCCAGCACCGGACAGGTTGCGGAAGGTGTTTTCGCTGAGTGCCGGATTGGATGTTTTGATGATTGCCATTCTTTCTCCTGGTGTGGATGCTGACGGAGCGCCTGCGTGAATTCGACACGGGGAACTTCGGTCTCTGATTCAATTTTAATCTGGCTGCGATGGGAAATGCTGGAAGATAAAATTCCGAGGGAAATGAGGTTTCTGATGCCGTGGCTTCCCGCCCTTTTCGTCTGCGGTGCCGGAAGAAAAGGATCGGCATCCTGAAAATTGTGCTATCCCAGGTCTCAAGATCGAGACCTGGGGCACCCAAACTGATTTGTTGTTGCAGCGACTGAAGATCAAAGGGCTACAGTGACCGCTTTGACTTCAGTGTAGTTGTGGAGGACTTCGGAGCCCATTTCACGGCCCCAGCCGGATTGCTTGTAGCCGCCGAAGGGAAGCGAGGCGTCAAAGACGTTGTGGCAATTTACCCAAACCGTGCCGGCACGCAGAGCGCGAGCTACCTTGTGACCCAGGCTGATGTTCTGGGTCCATACCGAGGCGGCAAGGCCGTAGATGGTGTCATTGGCGCGTTTGACGATCTGCTCCACATCGTCGTCGTTGAAGGGAACGGCGCAGACCACCGGGCCGAAGATCTCCTCTGCAACGACCTTCATTCCCGGGTTGGTGTTGGTGAGGACGGTGGGACGGACAAAGTAGCCGCGCTCTACACCGGAGTCTGGACCGCCGGCGGAGACGTGCGCGCCTTCGGCGATGCCGGAATTGATGTAGCCCACGACTTTGCGGTATTGCTCGTCGCTGACCAGCGGACCCATCTGGCAGGAGGGATCGAGGCCGGGCGCGAGGTGGATATCGGATGCGATGCGGCTGACGCCTTCGACGACCTGGTCAAAGACTTTCTCGTGCGCGTACAGGCGTGAGCCTGCGCAGCAGCATTGGCCGTGGTTGAAGAAGATGGCGCTGGAGGAGCCGGCGATGGCCTGTTCGATATTGGCATCGGGGAAGATGAGCACGGGCGATTTTCCGCCCAGCTCCAGAGTCACCTTTTTGAGGTTGCCGGCAGCGGCTTTGACGATGAGCTTGCCCACCTCAGTGGAGCCGGTGAAGGCGACTTTATCGACAAGATTGTGGGCAGCGAGCGGCGCGCCTGCGCCTTCGCCATAGCCGGTGAGGATGTTGATGACGCCGGGCGGGAAGCCGGCTTCATCGATGAGCTGGGCCAGGCGCAGGCCGGAGAGCGGGGTCTGCTCGGCTAATTTCAAGATAATGGTGCAGCCGCAGGCCAGAGCGGGAGCAAGCTTCCAGACGGCCATGAGCAGAGGGAAGTTCCAGGGGATGATTTGCGCGACTACACCGATGGGTTCGCGCATGGTGTAGGAATGGAAATCGTATCCGGCGGAGAGGGGCAGGGTGGTACCGGAAATCTTGGTGGCCCAGCCGGCCATGTAGCGGAACATATCTACGGCCAGCGGGACATCGGCAACGCGCGCCACGGCGAAGGGCTTGCCATTGTCGTAGGACTCGATTTCTGCGAATTCTTCGAGATTCTGCTCGAGCAGGTCGGCGAGCTTCCAGAGCAGGCGTCCGCGAGCAGAGGGTGCGAGGCGGGTCCATTTGCCGTCGTCGAAGGCACGGCGCGCTGCGGCTACGGCGCGATCGACGTCTTCCTGTTCCGCCTCGGGGACGTGGGCGATGACTTCGCCGGTTGCGGGGTTGAAGACGGGGAAGGTTTTGCCGGAGGCCGCGGGAACAAACTTGCCGTCGATATAGAGGCGGTGATCGTGGGAAACAAAGTCAGCGGTTTTGCTGCTGACCATGGGGGCAGTGGTAACAGTAGCCATAGCATTAACCTCGAATGCGACCGGTCACGCGGAAGCGGAAGTATGGGAGAAGCCGCTTGGAACCGATAGCCCGGAAGCCAGGTGGAACGGGGAAGATGGCCGCTTTCCGGGAACGGTGCGCGCCGGATGCCGCACGAGAAAAACAGTAACACCGGAAGCTCTGGATTGACCAGATACTTTGTCAAAGATTAATTCAGGGATTATTCGCGGGCTATGAGCCGAGCTCGGCGCGAACGGCGTCGGCGATGGCGGTGGCGTGGTGGCGGGTGGATTCGTCTGTGGCGGCTTCTACCATGACTCGGGCCAGGGATTCTGTGCCGGAGTAGCGGACTACTACACGGCCAGAGTCTCTCAAATCTTCTTCAGCGGCGCGAATGGCCTGGGCTACGGCGGGGATGGAATCGAGGGGGCGCTTTTCGCGGACGTTGATGTTGATGGTGACCTGAGGGAAGACTTTCAAGTCGGCGGTCAGCTCGGCGATGGATTGCCCGGTGCGGGCCATGAGATCGAGAACGAAGAGAGATGTGAGCAGGCCGTCGCCGGTGGTGGCGAGATGGGGAAGAAGAATGTGGCCGGATTGCTCACCGCCGAGTGCGGCGTTGTGGACGAGCATCTGCTCGAGGACGTAGCGGTCGCCTACGGGGGCGCGTAACATGCGAATGCCGCTGCGCTTGAGGGCTTCTTCAAGACCCATGTTGGACATCGTGGTGGCGACTACCAGGTCGCCGGTGAGCAGGCCGCGGGATTTCAGGTCGAGGGCGGCGATATAGAGGATGGCGTCGCCGTTGAGGACGTTATTGCTTTCGCCGGCCATCATGCAACGGTCGGCGTCGCCATCGAAGCTGATGCCGAGGGCCGCGCCGCAGGACACGACTTCAGCGGCTACGTGGTCGGGGTGAAGAGCGCCGCATTTGTCGTTGATGTTGCGGCCGTCGGGGGAGATGTTGAGGAGGTTTACGTCGATTCCGAGACGACGGAAGAGCTCAGGGGCGATCACAGCAGCGGCGCCGTTGGCGCAATCTACGACGATGCGGCCGCTGCTGTGAGTGACTGAGAGGCTGGGGACACAATCGAGGAGGAACTGAATGTAGTCGGCCTGGAGGGCGGGATTGTCTTCAATGGGCGGAATGGAAGCGGGATCGGGCTCGGCGAGTTGGGAGGCTATGAGGGAAGCGTGGTGGAGGATTTCGTCTTCCATGGCGAGCTCAACGGAGTCGGGAAGCTTGTAGCCGTCGGCGCCGAAAAATTTGATGCCGTTGTCGCGCCAGGGATTGTGAGAGGCGGAGATGACTACGCCGGTTTGAAACGAATGGGTGCGGGCGAGGAAGGCGACGGCGGGGGTGGGAACGATGCCGGCGCTTTCAACGCGTGCATCGGCGGAACGGAGACCGGCGGCAAGGACAGCTGCGATCCAGAGGCTGGATTCGCGGGTATCGCGGCCGAGAAGAACGGCGGGCTCCTCTGAGTTTTTGCGCAGGGTGTGGGCCAGGGCAACGCCGGTGGCGAAGATGGTGATGGGGTCGAGCGGGGCTTCGCCGGCGATAGCGCGGATGCCGTCAGTACCGAAGAGACTGCGTAGGCGGGGAAGGGTCATAGACTCATTTCTTTCGAATCAACTCCGGGTACTCTTCTTTTTGGATGTTCGATGGGATGTGGTGGATTCGACGTGGCTGGTGAAGGAGCCGTCAGCAAGGCGCGTGGTGACCTGGTCGCCTTTTGCTATCTGCTCCGTGGAGCGGATCAAACCACCTTCGGCGTTGAGGACCAAAGCGTAACCGCGGTCGAGGACGGCGAGGGGCGAGAGCGAGTGGAGACGGGCATCGAGGGAGCTGAGGGTTGCGGCGGAGGTTTGGATGTGGCGCTCGAGAGAGCGGTCGAGGCGGGTGCGGCAGGCGACGAGACGCTCGCGGGTTCGGGCAAGGGCCTGGCGGGGATCGTGGCTGAGAACAGAGGCGGAGAGACCGGCGAGATAGGCCTGACGGAGGCGGAGCTGGGCGGTGAAGACGGACTCGAGGCGGAAGGAGAACTCGTCGAGGCGCTGGGCGAGACGATGGAGGAGAGTGGAGATGCGCGACTCTGCGCGGTCTGCCGGGGCGGCGCGGGTGAGGCGCTGGCGTGCTCGGAGGAGCTGGAAGCGGGCGGCACGGGCAAGGCGGTTAAATTGGGTGGCGAGATGCTCCTCGATCTTGTGCTGGGCCTCGGTTATCAGCTCGGCTGCGGCGGAAGGGGTGGGGGCGCGGAGGTCGGCGGCGAAGTCGGCGATGGTGAAGTCAGTTTCATGGCCGATGGCGGAGACGACGGGGAGATTGGAGGCGGCGATGGCGCGGGCTACGGTCTCAGAGTTGAAGGCGGCCAGATCTTCAAGCGAGCCGCCGCCGCGGGCGATGACGATGAGGTCGACGAGATTAGAGGCATTAAGCTGGGCGATTGCAGACTCGATTTCCGCGGGGGCCTGGTCACCCTGGACGGATACGGGGAAGATGAGGACGCTGAGACCGGAGTGGCGGCGGGCGACGATATTGAGGAAGTCGCGGATGACTGCGCCGGTGGGCGAGGTGACAATGCCGACGGTACGGGGAAAGGCGGGTAGGGGATGCTTGCGGTCTGCATCGAAGAGGCCTTCGGCTTTGAGGCGCTCTTTTAGTTGTTCGAATGCGAGTTGGAGGGAACCGGCGCCG
The DNA here is from genome assembly GCA_049515455.1 of Occallatibacter sp. GTDB lineage: Bacteria > Acidobacteriota > Terriglobia > Terriglobales > Acidobacteriaceae > Telmatobacter. Next base: position 60,167 of record JBEKUB010000001.1, on the reverse strand, counting down.
ACGGGTTCCATGGTCTCGGCCACTAATTGCATTTGGCCACGCTGCTCGTAGACGCTGACGCGGCCGCGAACCAGGACGTGGAGGCCATCTTCAGGGCGGAAACGAAGGAGCATGGCCTGGCGGCGAAAGAGGACGATGGGGAGCTGGGCGTCGGCGTCCTTGAGGGTGAAGTAAACGTGGCCGGAGGGGGCGGGGCGATAGTTGGAGATCTCACCTTCGACCCAAATGTCGCCATACTCCTGCTCGATGAGTTCGCGGACCTGCGCGACGAGATCACGGACGGGCCAGATGCGGCGGGCGGCGCGTGGGTCGTCGAAGGTCAGGTCGAGCTGGGGCGCGAATGGGTCGGGCTGGAGCATTGAGTAAGAGTTTAAATCCGTGAGCGGTTCGCATGGTTGGAATTTCTGCATGCAACCGCGCAAAACTATGGATCGATGGAGCGAAAAGTTCGAATGGAATTAGAGGCGCCGGGTTATTTGCGGCTGTCGACGATGGCGCGTAGTTCTGCGGCGATGGCGGTTAATTTTGCGCTCAGGGCCGGGTCGGGGCCGCCGTCGCGGGAGTACATTATCTCCAGTTCACGGGCCAGGACGGTGCCTTTGGCCAGGCCGAAGGAGCCGAGGACGCCGGCTAGTTTGTGGGCTGCGGCGTTGGCGGCTTCGTTCTGGGGCTTGGTGAGGCGATTGGCGGCGAAGGCAGCGGCGGCGGAATCGAGAATGGCCAGCCGTTCCTCGATTTGCGGGAGGAACTGGATCCACATACGGTCGAGGGCTTCATCGAGAGCGGGTTGGCCGATGGGGTCCATGGTGATCTGCCCTTCAGTTTAGCTTCCCACCCTAGCCGCAAAAAAGAACGCGGCCCGTCCGGGCACCCAAATTGTTACCGACCCCACCCCAGGCACTCTGATTTCTGCGAGTTGGCCTTCAATTCCAATGCAGCGCGATGGAGATCTGGGTGGAGAGCGTGAGCGGGTCAAAAGGCTTGAAGAGTATGGCCTCGACTCCGAGATCGGCGAAGCGGCGCTGGTCAGAGCTTTGCACCTTGGCGGTGAGCAGCAACACGGGAATGTGGGCTGTGATGGGATTGTTGCGCAGTTCGCGGAAGGTGGTTGGACCGTCCATGCCGGGCATCATTACGTCGAGCAGGATTGCATCGGGATTTTGCTCGATGGCGCGGTTGAGACCTTGTGCGCCGGAGCTGGCTGAAGTGACCTCCCAGCCCGCTACGGTTTCAAGACTGAGAGCAGCCACTTCACGAATATCTTCTTCATCATCAATGATAAGAATACGGTGGGCCATTTTATCTTGCTCTTTCTTCGACGTATCTGTCCCTTTGGCGAGTCTCTCTCCTGGGCGAACTGGGAGAGTTCATTATCCGAGATTTCCTACGGCGGGAGCTTCCTCCATTTGACGCGAAGTGCGCAGCATAGTCAAGACCAAGGCCTCAAGCTGCTGGGGCTGGACGCGGGCCTTGGTGAGGAAGTGGGTGGGGCCGAGGGTGAGTTGGCGGCGTTCGGCCGGGGAGAACTCGCGGCCGGAATAGACCACCAGAGGCAGGTGGGCGAGGCTGGCGTTGTTGCGCAGCCAATCGACTATGTTGAAGCCGTCGCCATCGGGAAGGCCTATATCGAGCACCAATAGATGGGGATTGAAGCCGAAACAAGCGTCCAGAGCCGCCTGGAGCGTATAAGCAAGCTGGACCTCCATGGTATCGAGGGAGAAGACTTCGCCGATGATGCGAGCCAACTCCTCATCGTCTTCAACGATCAGAATGCGAGCTTTTTCGCCGGGACCGCAGAGCACGCGGGCCAACTCACCCAGAAGAGCACCTTCGTCGAGGGACTTGGCGACCCATCCTTCAGCGTGGTTGGGCAGATCAGCGGGTTTTTGCCCGTTTTCAACGCTGAGCAGGACGATGGGGGTGCGCGATTGGGGGTCCAGGTGGCGCAGCATGGGCAGAATCTCCCAACCGCTCATGCCGTCGAGGGAGGTATCGAGGAGGATTGCCTCCACGCGTTCTTGAGCAGCTGCGAGAGTCTGCTCCACGGTAGCGGTTTGGATCACGCGGTAACCGTGGCGGGTCAACTGGGCGGCGATTAGCGGGCGGGTGGTCTCGTTGGCGTCGGCCAGCAGGACTGTTCCCTGGCCTGACTCCTGATCGAAGATGCTGCTGGGCGAATCCAGAAGAGTCTTGGGGACTGGCTTGTAAGGCAGGAAGACGCGGAAGGTAGAGCCGCGCGAGGGGTTCCGTTCCGCCCAGATGCGCCCGGAGTGCTGCAGGACAATGGTGCGGCAGATGGCAAGTCCCAGGCCGGTTCCGCCCATCTGACGGGAGTCCGAGGCTTCCACCTGCTGGAAGCGGCCGAAGATGGCGTCGAGCTTGTCGGCGGGAATGCCACGACCCTGATCGATGACGGAGAGGGTGACGCCGCTGACTCCGGGTCGGAGGACCACGGAAATGGCGGAGTTGGGGGGAGAGAACTTGACGGCGTTGGAGAGCAGGTTGGTGAGAACCTGGAGCAGGCGGTCGGGGTCCGCTTCGATCTCCACCTTGATGGTGTCGTGGATGAGCTGCACACCGCCCGCCTCGGCCACCGGCTGCATGCCGTCAATGGCCTGGCGAACGATTTCAGCCAGCTGCACGGGGCGGTAGGCCAGCGGCTCCTTACCGCTCTGGATGCGCTCCAGGTCGAGGATATCGTTGATGAGGCGGACCAGACGGTCAGAGTTGGTGAGGGCGATGCGGAGAAGGTTAGCGGCCTTGTCGCTGACCTTGCCCAGAATGCCAGAGGAAAGCAGGCCCAACGCTCCTCGGATGGAGGTGAGCGGGGTGCGCAGCTCGTGACTCACGGTGGAGATGAATTCGTCTTTAAGGCGATCGAGAGCAGAGCGCTGGCTGATATCGCGAAAGCTGAGCACGGAACCGGAAATGCGGCCCCGATCGAGGATGGGGGTGAGTACGTATTCAGCAGGGAAGGCGCTGCCGTCGCTGCGGAAGATGGTATCTTCGCCGGCCGCGGCATTATGGTTCGTCGAAGCGCGGCGGAGGAGGCAATCGGGTTTGCACTGGCAGCCGGACTCGGCGGTTCCATGGAGCAGGTGATGGACCGGTTTGCCGGTGATGTCGGAGGCGACGGCGCCCAGCATGCGGGCAGCGGCGGGATTGACAAAACTGACGAGGCCGCGGCGGTCCACGCCGCAGATGCCGTCGGCGACTGAGTCGAGCAGGATCTCCTGCTGGCGGGAGAGTTCCTCAGCCCGGCCCCGCTCATGGGAGCGCGCCAGCATTTGACCCAGGGAAGCGGCCGCGGTCTCGAGTGACGCCATTACTTCAGGGTCTTCACGGAGACGGAAGTGGCAATAGAATTCGAGAACAGCCAGAACTTTGCTGCCCACGCGCACGGGCACTGCCCAGCCGGAGACCATCTGCTGGCGCAGGGCAGACTGGATGCGGGAACCGGGGGGCTGGGAGATAAGGTCAGCAATCCAGACCGCGCGGCCATCAGACCAGGCTCGTCCCGGCATGCCGATTCCGCGTTCCAGGGTAAATCCCATGCTCTCCTGAATGAGGGTCTCAGAGTTGCGGCCGGGAGAGCCCCAGGCGGTGGAGAATTCCAGCCGCTTATCCTCGGCATTGACATCCCACTTGACGGCCACGTCCCAGCCCTGGAAGACGCAGAGGGCTTCAAGAATGCGCGTGGCGGCAACTTCAGGGGAGTTGTTCTCGCCCACAATTTGGCTGACCAATAACTGCAGGGCAAGGCGATGTTCGCGCTGCTTGTGCTGGGTCACGTCGCGCAGTAGGCAGCGAACGGCGAGCGGATTGTCGGTCTTCTGCCGTCGGCCGAGGGTCAGTTCCAGTTCCAGCACGCGGCCATCGAGGGTGTGATGGCGCAGTGGGACGTGGTTCACCTGCTCGCCATCCACGGCGCGGCGGATTAAAGTGGCTACTTCAACTCGGCTGGCGGGCTCAAAAAGCTCTTCAAACGAATCGAGGGAGAGAAGGGCAGCAGTGTCCAGGCCGAAGCATCGCTTCCAGGCGGGATTGGCATAGAGGAATTTTCCTGCCGGGCTGAGCGTGGCGATCATCTCGTTGGAATTTTCGAAGAGGTCGCGATAACGCTCCTGCGACTCGCGCAATGCCTGCTCCTGGTGCTGGGACGAGGTCTGCTCGACGGCAACAGCGACCAGGCCGATGACTGCGCCATCGTCGTCGCGCAGGGCTGAGATATGGAGAGTAATGGGAATGAGAGCGCCGTCTTTGCGGCGCAATTGAACTTCAAAGCTGGGTACCCGGCTGGGAGGCAGAAGTCGAACGCAGTTCAAATAGGCGGCCATGCGCCCGGCAGGAGTGGTCGCCGGCGGGTTTTCAAGGCCGCAGAGCTTTTCCATCTCGGTCACCAGGCGCGCTCCCTCGCCGGGAGCTAGAACCTCCGTCGTGGCCCACTCTTTCATCAGGTCCTCGACGTGGCAGCCTAAAAGCCTTTCCGCGGTCGAATTCGCGTAGCTGAGCCGGCCGTTGAGGTCGATGGTCACAACCCCGGTGCCGACGGAGTCGAAGATTTCATATAGAGGTGGGACGCTTACAACGGAGGGGGAGTTGTGGGCCAGCAGGCGAAGAGCAATGACCGCACCGGCAACTACGATTGCGAAGATCAGCAGTTCATCGTTGTGGGGTCCGGCTGCGAGGGGCGCTACTACGACAACAGCGGCGAGAGAGAGCGTCAGGGCTGCAACGATTGGCCAGAATTGAAAGATACAGCCCCGCACCACCGGTGCGGAGTGAGCTTTTCCGTTTTTGATTACATCATTGGCCCGATCCTTCATTACGCCCCCAGAACGATTTCCCCATACCAGGCTCCATGCGTGGCTGCCTTTTATATCTGACCCCGGAAGGCCAAAGCTGGTGAAAATACGCCGACCCCGCCCATGGTCGATTTGCAGGTAGTATATGCATTTGATTCTAGACTCTCTACGCAAATCGGAAAACTCCTTTCCAGGGAGAAACGCTCAAGTTACGGGGGCGTGGGAAGCGAAGAGGCACGCTTAGGGGGAGGTGCCGGAGTTGAAAAGCGCGGAAACCATTCAATTTGTGGATCTTTAAACAGCGAATAGAGAAGACAGCCGTATACTGGCCTCATGTTGCGGCTGTTCCCATCGATCCAAATTGTGCAAGCAGCCCTGGCCGTGGGGACGCTGGTTTGCCTGGTATCTCAGCCGCGAGATGCGCGGGCCTGGGGTAATGAGGGGCATCGGCTGATCAACCGGCTGGCGGCCAGTACGCTGCCGGCCGATGTGCCGGCCTTTCTTCGCTCAGAGGGGGCTGTGAATGAGATTGAGTATCTGGGGCCCGAGCCTGACAGGTGGCGTTCGCCTGCCGAGCCGGAGTTGAGCGCGGCACAGGCCCCGGAACACTTTATCGACCTGGAACCGGCCGATGCGCTGGGGACCTTGCCGCGGCGGCGGCTGGATTTTGAGGCTAAGGTCTTTGCAGCAGGAGAGCGGCCAGAGAAGATTGGCCTGCAGCCCTGGGAGACCACTGAGGTTTGGGAACGGCTGAAGGCTGCGATGCGCGAGTATCGGAATTTAGTTGCCGCGAAGAAGGATACAAGCGCAACGGAGGCCGCTGTGATCTTCTATGCCGGCTGGTTGGGACACTATGTGGGCGACGGCTCTCAGCCGCTGCACACAACGATCCAATACAACGGCTGGACAGGGCCGAATCCTCACGGCTATAGCACCGGGCACACGATTCACTGGCAGTTTGAAGGGCCGTTTGTGGCTGCGAATGTGCATGAGCCGGAGGTGCGGGCGAAGATGACTGCCCCCAAGGCGATTGACGGCGACTTGTTTGACAGTTACGTAGCCTATTTGAGGCATTCAAACAGATACGTCGAAAAGGTCTACCAATTGGAGAAGGCGGGCGGATTTGTGGGAGCGGGATCGGCTGAGTCGCGGGAGTTTACCGCGGAACGGCTGGCAGTCGGAGCCAGCATGCTGCGAGACATGATCTATACCGCATGGATCAAGAGTGCAGAACCTGTGCCAGATCCTTACGCGGCCAAGTAGGCGGGGAATTAGTCGCCAGCTTCAACAACAGCCAGCGCGGGAATGCGGCGCAGCACAACGGTAAGCATCAGAGTCATGAGCAGGACAGCGGGAACGGAAACGACAAACCAGGCCAGCATGGCGTGGCCAGTGATTGAGCCCAACTGCGAAAGCAGGTTCCGCGTAGAAAGATGCAGCAGCGCCTGAGCCGCGAAGGTCTGCTGCTGACCGGAGGAAAGAAGCCAGCCGCCCAGATGAACAAAGGGCACAATCAGCACAAGCTGCAGCGGCATTACGAGATAATTTGCCGCCTGAATTGCGGGTAGATTGAGCCGCAACGCCAACGCCAGCAGAGCACACAAAGCGGTGGGGATGCCCACGACGGGAAAGCAGCCGATGGCGAATCCGAGAGCCAGGGTGAGCGCCAGGCGACGGGGCGTGATGCCCTGCACGAGCCAGGTGGCCACTTTTTGCTTCATCGAATTGATGGATTCGCTCATGGTCAAGAATATGCGGGCCATTATGTTAACCCTATCTTTAAGACGTTTAGAAATGATAGTGGGCAGATGAAACTTTGGTAAACGCCCCAAAAGAGTTAGTAGGAAATGAGTACTTTTCTATAACAGCAGACGAGCAGAGCGTGCGTGGAGCAGAAGTGCTCACTGCTGTCCGGCTTCCGGCCCAGTTTTCAAATATGCTGCAATTTTGGCAGGAGGCGCTCGAAGAGGCGGGCGAGGCGGACTTCAACCAGTCGGCCTGATTCGAAGACCTCTTCGTGGCTGAGGGGTCTGGAACTGAGTCCGGCGGCCAGGTTGGTGACGCAGGAGATGCCGAGGACCTGAATGCCCATGTGGCGGGCGACGATGGTCTCGGGCACCGTGGACATTCCGACCAGTGTTGCGCCAAGCGTGCGGAAGGCGCGTATTTCGGCCGGGGTCTCAAAGCTGGGGCCATTGACGGCGAGATAGATGCCTTCGGGGATTTCAAAACCTTCGGCGGCGGCGGCTTCCTGGGCAAGAGCGCGGAGGGTTTTGGAGTAGGGTTCGGTCATATCGAAAAAGCGCAGGCCGGAGCCGGGCCGGAAACCGAAGCGGGGCTCGTTGGGGCCGGCGAGGGGGTTGAAGCCCATCAAGTTGATGTGGTCGGCCAGGGCGACGAGTTGGCCGATGCGGTAGCCTTCGTCGATGCCTCCGGCGGCGTTGGTGAGGACGACGGCGCGAATGCCGAGCGCACCCAGTACGCGCATCGGGAAGGTGACCTGCTGCGGAGAATAGCCTTCGTAGAAGTGGACGCGGCCCTGCATCACTGCAACTGGAACCCCGTTGAGCAAGCCGGCGACGAGACGGCCGGGATGGCCTTCGACGGTCGAATGGGGGAAGCGGGGGATTTCAGCGTAGGGGATGATGGTTGGGTTTGCGACCGAATCGGCTACCGCGCCCAGGCCGGAGCCGAGGACGATGCCGATTTGGGGAGCGAGCGGGCCGAGCTTGGCTTTCAGGTGCGAGGCGGCTTCAGCGACTTGGTCGAAATAGGTCATGGGTGAGCGCCATTGTGTGCTGTGGGAATTCTACAGGGACGGAGTTTATGCTGAGCGAACGAATTTTCAAGCAGACGGCCAGCCGTCGGGGGCAAGCGTGACGACACAGCATCCGAGGGAATAGTTGAACCAGTTGTGCTCGGTGGTCGGGGTGGCGAAAAAGCCTTCCAGATTTTGGCGGCGGACTACTTCGGAGACGAATTCACGCGGGCCATAGAAGAGAGTGAAAAAACTATCCCAGTCGACGGTGAACAGGAAGGATGCATCGCGGTCCGTTAGAGTGCCGCCGGTCGGGAAGGAATCTTCGCGGCTTCTGAGGTTGGGCAGGTTGAGTTGCCGGACGGGATCGGCTTTGGGAAACTCGGGGACATAGATCAGCCCCTGACGGTCGGCGGCTTCGAATGCATCGAGAATATCCTCCTGGAGCAAAGGTTCGAAACGGCCTTCTTCCGGCATCCAGGTAGGTTCGGATTCAAGGAAGCTCTGAAGCGAATCGCGGGCCGGATAGTCGCGGAGTTCTTCGCCGATTGCGCCGATGGAGGTGAGGAGAGCTTGATTCAGCTTGGCGCAGTCGTGCAGACCCGTTTTAGCGGCGACGTGGGCCCAGGTGCATTTTGCTCCATGTGTCAGGATCTGCTCATCGGTGGGATATTGCTTTGTTGCCTTCCAGGCTAGATGATCGGAGACGCTGATGAAGGGATGGAGGATTACGAAGACGGATTCGAAGCGGTTGCCGTACGCTTCCGCGAGGGGCGCATCGTACGGCGGGTAGATATAGCGTTCGTACTCCACGTTGACAAGGATAACAAAGCTGGATTTCGCAGTCTGTGATGCCGAACTATTCCTCCGGAGTGAGAGGATGTTGATGTGACCTGGCCAAGCCGGGAAGGTATTGGGAAATCGTCGGGAGGTCTTTAACGAATGTGCCGGAATATCAAGATGCTTTTCAACTTCGATCCTCCCGTGACGGAGGAAGAGATTCGTGCGGCGAGTTTGCAATTTGTGAGGAAGGTCAGCGGCTTCAATAAGCCGTCGAAGGCCAACGAGGCAGCGTTTTGGACGGCGGTGGATGAGATTGCCTCGGTCTCGGCGCGACTATTGACCTCGCTTGAGACGAATGCGCCGCCGAGAAGCCGGGAAGAAGAGGCTGCCAAAGCAAAGGCGCGCAATGCGGAGAGATTTGGGGCGAAAACAGGGACTAGGGAATAGGGAATAGGGAATAGGCAATAGGCGCTAGGGACTAGGGACTTGGGCCTAGGGACTGAGGGACTGGGTGGTGATTGATGAAAGAGATTGTTGCCTGGATGTTTGGGTTGGGGCTGGGGTGCAATGCGCTGCTGTTTGTGCCGCAGGTGCTTGCGGTATGGCGGAAGAAGACGGATGAGGGGATTTCGCTGATCACGTTTGGCGGGTTCAGCGTGCTGCAGGTGATTGGGATTGTGCATGGGATTTATCAGCGGGATCTGTCGCTGATTTTGGGGATGGCTGCTAGTTTGTTGACGTGCGGATCGGTGACGGCGCTGACGGTTTTTTATCGCTTGAAAAGGGTGAGAGCGGGGAATTGAGGCTTGTGGATTCACAGACCTTAGAAGCGAAGCCTGGGCACCCGGATTTTAGCTTCTAGCTATCCCAGGTCTCAGAAGCGAGACCTGGGCCACCCGCCCTGGGGTACCTGCAGTTCCTTCTTGCTCACCCCAGAAACATTCCGGCTATGGAGGCGCTGATTAAGTTGGCCATGGTGCCGGCTAGCATGGCGCGAACGCCCAACCTGGCAAGGTCGTTGCGGCGCTCGGGGACTAATGCGCCGATGCCGCCGATCTGCATGCCGATGGAGCCGAGGTTGGCGAAGCCGCAGAGGGCGAAGGTGGCGATGATGAAGGAGCGCGGGGCGAGCGTGGCTTTTTGCGCGCCGAGCCCGATATAGGCGATGACTTCGTTGAGGGCCATGCGGGTGCCTAACAGGTTGCCGATGGCGCCGCAATCGTGCCAGGGAACGCCGATCAGCCAGGCAACCGGCGCGAAGAAGAAGCCAAGGATCTGGCCGAGCGAGCCGGGAACCCAGTGCATGTAGTTGAGGTTGTGCGTCCAGAGGAGCAAGCCGTCGAGCAGGGCGACGAGGGCTAGAAAACTGATGAGCATGATGGCGACGTTGAGGGCCAGCTTGCCACCGTCGATGGTGCCGCGGGCAATGGCGCCGATGAGGTTTTCTTTTTCTTCCTTGCGCAGCTCGTCCTTGGGCATCACGACGCGGCCTTCGGTGGCGGGGACCCCGGTTTCAGGGACCATCATTTTGGCTACGAGAATGGTGCCGGGCGAGGTCATGATGACAGCGGCCAGAAGGTGCTGGGGCGCTATGCCCTGGGCGATATACATGGCCATGATGCCGCCGGAGACGTGTGCCATGCCGCTGGTCATGATGGTCATGAGTTCGCTGCGCGTGGCTTTGGCGAGGAACGGGCGGATGGTTAACGGAGCCTCGGTCTGGCCCATGAAGATGCTGGCGGCTACGTTCATGCTTTCAGCGCCGCTGATGCGCATGGTCTTGAGCATGAGCCAGGCCATGCAGCGGATGACGATCTGCATCAGGCCGATGTGATAGAGCACTGCGAAAAGCGCGGAGATGAAGATGATGGTGGGCAGCACCTGGAAGGCGAAGATGGAGCCGAGAGAGCCGGTGGGGATGCCGAGAGGGCCAAAAAGTACCTTGGTGCCGGCGTAGGTGGAGGCGAGGATGGATTTGACCACTTCGCCGGCCCACTGGAGCGCCTGCGCGCCGTAGGAAAGACGCAGCACGATGAAGGCGAAGAGGAGTTGCAGGCCGAGTCCCCAGGCTACGGTGCGCCAGCGGATGCGTTTGCGGTCTGTGGAACCCAGATAGGCCGCCAGCAACACGGCCAGTATCCCCAATACTCCGGTGAATCGATCCAAGGCGATGTCCTCGGTAAAGCAGGGAACAGGGAATAGGGAATAAAAAAACCCGTTCAGTCCGGCCTATTACCTTATCGCTGATTCCTCAAAAAACTACCTTACAACATTTTGCAGGTAAGCTTCAGCGTTTTCGCGTGTGAAGATTTGGCTGACTAATGGAAGTTGCGGCGGTGGAGTTTCAGAGAATGTGATCGCATTCTTCAAGAGGGCAATGGGCTCAGCGAGAAGCGCGGGGTTGGTGGCGTAAAAGGTGGCGATGGGCTGGCCTTTTTGGACGCGAGCGCCGCGGCGGGCGTGGAAGAGAATGCCGGCATGGGGATCGACGGGTTCGCCGGCCTTTTCACGGCCTGCGCCTGTGCGCTGGATGGCCCAGCCGATTTGGGTGGTATCCATTGCGGAGATGAAACCGGATTCCCAGGCTTCGAGCACCTGGGTCGCTCCGGGCTTGTGGAAGGTTGGGTTGTTGAATACGGTAGTTCTGCCGCCTTGTGCCTCGACCATGGAGAGGAAAACGCGCAGCGCGGAGCCGTCGTTGATTACCGCTTCGGCGCGGGCGTAGCCGGCTTCACGGGTCGCTGACTGACCGGCCAGATGGATCATCCATCCGGCGAGGATGAGAGAAAGCTCGCGCAGGTCTTCGCTCTCCGTTGGTCTGTTGCCGCGCAGTAGTTCGAGGCACTCCATGATCTCGATCCAATTTCCGGCGGCGCGGCCGAGGGGCTGGTCCATATCGGTCAGCAGGGCGACGGTGCGGGTTCCGGCGGCTTCAGCGGTGGCTACCATCAGGGCGGCCAGGTATTCGGCGTCGTCCCGCTTGCGGAGAAATGCGCCGGAGCCGGTTTTTACGTCGAGGACAAGGGCGTCGAGGCCTTCGGCTAATTTCTTGCTGAGGATGGAGGCGCAGATGAGGCCTGGGCTTTCAACTGTGCCGGTGCGGTCGCGCAGGGCGTAGAGAACGCGATCGGCGGGGACCAGCGTCGGGGTCTGGCCGACGATGGACGCGCCACAACGGGCGAGGACTGCCTCAAATTCGTCGAGGGAGAGCGAGGTGCGGTAGCCGGGGATGGATTCCAATTTATCAAGCGTACCGCCGGTGTGGCCGAGGGCGCGGCCGCTGATCATGGGCACGGTTAGGCCGCAGGCGGCGGCGATAGGAGCGACCAGGAAACTGGTTTTGTCGCCGACGCCGCCGGTGGAGTGCTTATCTACGGCCACTTTGCGGAGACGGGCAGGCGAGAATTTTTCGCCAGAGTCGCGCATGGCCAGGGTGAGCGCGCGGGTTTCATCGAGCGAGAGGCCGCGTAAAAAGGCGGCCATTAGCCAAGCGGCAAGCTGTTCGGAAGGAATGGAGCCAGAGGATGCGCCGGCGACCAGATAGGCGATTTCGCGGGCGTCGAGCGCGCAGCCGTCGCGTTTTTTGCGGATGAGGTCGATGGTGTGAAGGGCGGCTGGATCGATGGGCATGGCGTCAGGGCTCGATAAGTTGACTGCTGAGATTATCGCAAGCGGGGGCGAAGTTGGTATTTTTAATTGTGACCGATGGATGGAATCCGGCCATCGCAGCAAAAAATTTACGGACTGATAAGGGTGATCTGAATGAAATCGATATTTTTGATTTTTGCGATGATGCTTACGTTGGGCGCGCCGCTGAGTTGCCTGGCGCAGGATGCCGGAAAAACTTCGAAACCCGATGCCATTACGGTGACGGAGGGGGAGATCACGCTACCTACCTATGAGCAAGTGGGCAGATTTATGCAACCGCCGCTGTTCGCGGATTCGACTTTGCAGGGAATCTATCCGTTTACGACGTTCAAGCGGGAGTTCAAGACAGGCGGTCCGTTGCCGGAGAAGTACCATGCCATCTTTGTGGAGAGCGAATATTTCAAGCTGACTTATATTCCGGAGCTGGGCGGGCGGTTTATGGAGCTCTACGACAAGGTGCACGAGCGGGAGACTTTTTATCACAACGACGTGATCAAGCCCACCTACTTCAATCCGCGGTTTGATTGGCCGCAGGAGGGCATTGAGCTGACCGGGCCATTCGATGAGCACTCGCTGACCTGGCACGGGGAGCCTTACTGGTCGCACCTGGTGCTGAGGCATAAGGATGGGAGCGTATCGGTTTTGCTGGGAGAGCTGGACCCGATTTACCAAATGGATGTGACTTTCACCGCGACGCTGCATCCCAGCGTGGATGCGCTGGAGATCAGAGCCTTCTGCTACAACGGCAACGACGGCGAGAAGCCGCAAATGTTGTGGACGAATGCAGCGTTTCCGGTAACTCCGAAGACGCGTTTTCTATATCCGATGACGGAGACGGTGGGCCACACAACGGGGGTGGTTTCGCCGTGGCCTATCTATAACGGAGTGGATCTGAGCTGGGCGCACAACCATATGAGCATGCTGGGCGTGTTTGGCATCGACAGCTACGACAACTATGGCGGGGCTTACCAGTTCGATCAGGACTATGGGGTCTTCCGCTATGCGGATCGGAGAGTTGTGCAGGGAATGAAGATGTGGACCTTCGGGTTTGGGCCGGGGTCTTCGGAGGTGGAGCACGGCTATACCGATAAGGCCGGTCCTTACTGGGAGGCGCAAAGCGGGCGCATGGTTTGGGACGGCCACTATGAATGGGTCTATCCGCACCAGGTGGAGCAGTGGCGCGAGTGGTGGATTCCGGTGGCGGGCATCGACGGCCTGACCACGATGAGCAACGATGTGGCGCTGAATCTTGACGTGCATGCCGATGCGGCGGGAATGAATTCCTCTGTGGATGTGGCGCTTTCACCGGTGAGGCCGATTCTCGGCGCGAAGTTGCGAGTGAAGGCCAGTAGCGGGGAGTTGCTGAATACGACCGTGGATTTGATTCCGGGAACGCCGGTGAAGAAGACGGTTGCGGGAATTCATGCGGACTCGGCGGGATTGGAAGAGATGGAGGTGGAGATCACCGCCCCAAATGGCGCAGTGCTGCTGGATTATCGGCGCCCCGATAGCAATCCGGGCGGCCACGATACGCCCTTTGCAAAAGGCCTCAAAGACGCACCGATTCCGCTGGAGAAAATGACAGCGGAACAACTGGTCATTGCGGCGGAATTCAAACAGAAGGATCTGAATTCTAACGAAGCAGCAAAGCTGGCGAAGCTTGCATTAGAGAAGGATCCGGGATACTCCGCTGCTCACCAACTGCTGGGAATACTGGAGTTCAACCAGGAACACTTTAAGGCGGCGGCGGCGGAGTTTCAGTTGGCTGTGGACCGCGACCCCTATGCGGACGCGAGTTGGTATTACCTGGCTACGAGTGAGATGAAGCTGGGCGAAGAGAAGTTGGCGGAAGATAATTTTTATTTTGTCTGGCCGGGCAGTGGATACTATGGCGCGCGCGAGTACCAACTTGGACTGCTGAATTTTAAACATCATGACCTCGCGGCAGCGGCTGAGCATCTGACTGGCGCGATCAAAGCGAACGCGCAGGATCTCAGTGCGCATCTGCTGCTGGCGTTGACGGAGCGGGATGAGGGAGACAAAGATGCGGCGCTCGAGCAACTGGCGCAGGTGGAAGAGATTGATCCGGCGGACCGCGTTGCCCAGGCGGAGAAATATTTTTTGATCGGAGACGAGGCGGTCAGGGACAAGCTGATCGAATTGATGGGAGAGCGGACCGAGAGCGCGATGGAGGTTTCGATTTTCTATAGTTCGCTGGGCCGGTGGAAGGAAGCTGCGGCGGTGCTGAAGATGGTGGAACCGCCGCGCGACAAAGACACGTGGGGCACGCCGCCACTCTACTTCTACACGCTGGCCTACGCCGTGAAGCAGGCTGGAGATGCGCAGGCGGCAGCGGAGTATCGCAAAAAGGCGCGGGCGGCGGCTGGGACGGTGGAGCGGTTTGCTTATCGAGCGGAGAGCGAGGCGCCGTTGGCGGATGCGGTGAAAGAAAATCCGAAGGATACGCAGGCGCGATTCGATCTCGGGTGCCTGCTCTACTATCGCGGGCGAAAGGCGGAGGCGATCGAAGAATGGGAAGCAATCAACCAGGTGAATGCGGCGGATTTTGGCGCGCGGCGCTCGCTGGGGTTGGCTTATGAGGAAGGCGGGCAACTGGAGAAGGCGATTCCACAACTCAAAAAGGCGGTTGAAATCAATCCGAAGGATGAGGATACGCTAAACGATCTGGCGACGGCTTATGCGCGCGCTGGGAAATTCGACGAGCAACTGGCGTTGCTTGAAGATGCAATCAAGCGTACGCCGAACAACGATCGCCTGGTGGAAGGCGTTCTGGCCGTCGATCTGATTGAGGGCAGGTTCGATGCTGCACAGGAGATCGTCGATCATCACACGTTTTCTCACGCCGAAGGCACCGATCAGTTACGCGACGATTACCGCGAGCTCAAATACGGCAGAGGGTCGGAGGCTTATAACAAGGGCAACTATGAGCTGGCGCTCAAGTTGTTCCAGTCGGCGCTGAAGCCGCCGGCTAATCTGGGACTGGATGATACAGAGCACCAGTCCGCGCCGCGCCTGGAATATTACATTGGGCGCACGCTCGATGCACTTGGAAGGAAGCAGGAGGCACAGCAGGCTTACCAGGAGGGCATCGGCGGAGTGGATCATCTGGCTGGAGGCGGCGGCGATAGCTGGAGCCCGGACAATTTCTTCATCGTGCTTTCACTCGAAAAATTGGGACGGCACATGGAAGCTGCCAATCTGGCTAAACAGTTCAAGACGGTCGCCGATTCGAGGCAGGAAGGGAAAGAACCTTTCTATGTTGCCAGGGCTACTTATTTGCAGGGGCTGATTGCGAGTTTCAGCGGCGATCCTGAGGAGGGGCACAAGCTGATTGCACAAGCGGTGCAGATTGAGCCGAACTACATTGAGCCGCGATTTGAATTGCGGGGCGATGCGATCGATGCTGCGGGGCGCAATTGATCCGGTTTGAATCGGAGTAATTAATCATGACCGGGCGTGAAAAAGTCCGCGCACTCAGCGATTTCCGGCGGCCAGTAGAACGGTTGCGGCGGTGAGCAGGGCAAGACCGGCGTAGAGCGTGCGGCGGGCGCTGGCGGGCGCTGCTGTCCATTCGCCGGCGAGCAGGCCGCCGATGTTGGCTGACATGATGGCCAAAATCTGGGTGAGACCCCAACCGACTGAGGTGCCGAGTGCGCCGAGGCAGACAGAGGCGACGCCATAGATTGCCAATGCGCCCATCCAGAGGACGGCCATCAGGACTGCGAAGCCGGCATCGGGCATCCAGGGCCCAAGAAAGAGGCCCCAGGTTTTTTTCTTTGAGAGCAGATAGAAGCAATAGGCGAGGTTGGGCAGCAGGCCTCCGGCGAGACTGACGGGCCAGACGGTATAGGCTGCGCGGATGGGCGAGATGCCTAACTGGACGGCGCGGGCTGCGATCTCCTGGCCGAAGACGAAAGAGTAGTTGATCATCGGAGCGAGAAGGCCGCAGAGTACGGCGAGTGCAAGCGCCAAAGCGTAGCCGCTACCGGTCTCTTTTTTTGCTTCCTGCTCACGGCGGCTCCCGGCGCGGGCTGAGAGTACGATGCCAGCAAGCATGACGGCGAGTCCGGAGAGGATGAGGGCGCCGTTGGAGGTGGCGAAGACGGCGCGATTTTTGAAGAGGAGCGGAACCAGCGTACCGCCCAGCGATCCCAGACTGATAATGATGGCAAAGCCGAGCGCCTGGCCTAACCGCGCAATGGAAAGTCCGAATAATACCTGTGCAACGCCCCAGGCAGCGCCAAGAATAAACGGCAGAAGCAATTGGCCGGGAAGCAGCGAACAGTAAATGCCGCGCAGGTTTCCGGCGAGCATGATGGCCAGTGTCCAGGGAATGATGACGAGCGAAAAGAGGCTGAAGATCAGCCAGGTGTTTTCCCATTGCCAACGGTGGGCGAACTTCATGGGCAGCATGCTGTTGCCCGAGCAGAGGCCAGCTACCAAGGTTAATGCGAGACCGCCCCAGACGATTGCCGGCATAGCTAGCACCTTTGCCGCGTAGTTTCGTGGTCTCCCAGGTCCCCAAAAGCGAGGGACCTAGGGCACCCAGGTTCGTGGGTGGGATTAGGAAATCACGAATTCGCGGTACTAATTCCCTTTCTTTGCATCGTATTCATGCACTGCGTCGTACATGGCGACGAGATTTTCAGCGGGCACGTTGGCCATGATGTTGTGGACTTGCTGGAAGACGAAGCCTCCGCCGGGGGCGAGCGTTTCGCACTGATGGAGGACGTGTTCGCGGACCTGGGCGGGCGTGCCTTGGGGGAGAATCTTCTGCGTGTCGCAGCCGCCGCCCCAGAAAGCGAGGTCGCGGCCGAAGTCGCGCTTGAGGCCCTCGGCTTCCATTCCGCGGCAACTGATCTGCACGGGGTTGATGACGTCGAGGCCGGCGTCGATGAGGTCGGGCAGCAAAGGGCGCACGGCGCCACAACTGTGAAGCATAACTTTCGCGTTGGACAATTGCTTGGCGCGTGCCCACAGCATGGCGTGGCGCGGTTTGAAGAATTCGCGGTACATGCGCGGCGAAATTTGCGGGCTGTTTTGCGCGCCCAGATCGTCGCCGAAGAGAATGACGTCAATGGAGTCACCGACCGCGCCGAGGAAGATTTCGAGGTTGCGCATGTGAATCTCCATCAGTGCGTCAAGGAAGCGATGCACACGTTCCGGCTCGGCGGCCAACAACATGAGGAAGTTGTCCATGCGGTAGAAAAACTGCCCCATCTCAAAGAGGTTGGCGCCAAATGCACCGATGATGGCGCGGCTGGTGGATGCGCGCAAAGCGCGAACTCCGCGGGCGAGTTCATCGGGACCGGAGATGGATGGTCCCGGCGGGGTAGGTAATCCGGTCCACATTGCCTCCGGATAGAACGCTTCAATTTGGGAGAGATCTTCAACGCCTTCGAGGAAGGGCCAGTAGGTCTGATCGAAAACCAGCGATCCCTCAGGCATGCGCGCCATGATTCTTCCGCTCGGGCCGCGGAAGACCCAGTCGGGACCCATTCGCTCAGGCAATGCCCAGGCCGGCATTCTGCACGGCGATCCGTCGAGCAGGGTCCAATCGGCCCACCATTTGTCTTCGTGGCAGAAGGCTCGGCCCAGTTCAATCGTATCCACGCCCAGGCGGTCGAGCACATCTTCGTGGACGATGGCCAGTTGTTGGATGGCATCGTAAACGTCGACGGTACGCGGCACAAGACCGAGTGCGGCTCTGAGCTTGGGATAGGCGATGGGGGAGATGCCCGACGAGCGATAACCCGACAGGTCAATCGGAACCCGGTCGGGCTGTTGATGGTTCAGGGATGCTAGTACACGTTCCCGAGAGGTCATTTCGATGCTTCCGATCTTCGATGTGTGGCGTTTCGCAGTTATTGAGTCCGGCAAAATTGTGTCATTGCGCCGTCCCTACGGGACTCCGTAACGAATTTATGGGATCCACTTTCCCCACGCTGAAGCGCGGGGCTAACAAACTCTGCGCCTCCGGCGCGTTCGTCGCGAGCGCTGGTCATGCAATCTTCAATAAAGCGCTGCTTTTCCTAGCGTCTGGGCGGACATTTCTTCAGCAGTCCTCAACAGCCGGCAACTTCTCGGGGTGCTGAATCACCTCGAATTTTGCCGACCTTCCATCTTACATCTATTTGCGATTTACTTTTTCGCACCTAAGACTTTCGGCCTCATGCCGCACAGGCTTTGGGGTGTTTCATAGAAGATCTGGCGGGCGGTTGCGAGCGCCAATTTTTCGTCGTACTGACCTTGCGCGATCTTTCGCGCCAGCACATTTGCCAGCTGTTTGCGAATCATTGTTGCCTTGGCATAGCACCAGTCGGCGCAATAGGCATCGGAGAGATAGCCGATCTGCTTATTTACCGGGAGCATGTCGAGGCGAGTTTCCATCACCTGGCGCATGAACATGGGGAAGAAATTGTGCCACCAGTAGGCCGCCAGGGAAAAGTTGGGCAACTCGCGACAGAAGGTGCAGAGCGTCTGGTTGGCGTGCAGGCTGGAGATGTGGCACTGGAAGTTCAGCTTGGGATGGCGTGCGATGAGCTCGCCTAACTCGCGCAGGGTGGTCTGGCGAATGCGGCTGGCGGTCTCGTAGGGCAACGGGTCTGCACCGAGCGAGAACTGGAACATAAATCCCGGATGGCTGTGCTCAAGGCGTTGCAGATATTGCTCGATGATGTAGTTGGCGTAGATATCGCGTTCCTCGGGGCCGGCCTGCGCGCGACGCTCAAGGGCTTTCGTCATTTCCGCATCGGTTACCTGGCGATAATCGAAGTCGGTGGAAAAATGCTGAGCGGTGTTGAGGATGCGGTCGTAGGGAGTGACGGCGCAGTAATGATCGAGGCAGTCGTGCACGTCCTTGAGGGTGCGGATGGGGCGGGGAACAGGAGGACGTGCACTGAACGTTACGGAGATGGGCGGCTCCGGAGTCTCGGCGGCCCAGGTGCGTTCCAGCTCAAACAACGCGGTATCAAATTCACCCCACTGGCCGCGGGAAAAAAATGCCCACTCCAGGCTGTACTGCAATAAATCATTGCTCGCGCCGTCGCGGCCGCGCCAGAGTTCAGTGCAGGTGCGCTGGATTCCCGCGCGGTCGAGGGTCTGGATGGCCCACGACTTTCCGGCACGCTCACGGATCAGGCCGTCGAGCTTGCGCCAGTTATCCGCTGTAATCGGATCGGCGAAACCATATAGGTCCTTGAGGATGATGCGCACCATCCAGAAGCAGGAGGTGTTCTGAATCCTGGGCAGGTATGGAATGGCTTGTTCGAGGCGGGAGTGCGACTCCTCGATGGAGGGCATCTCATCGAGGCGCGCGCCGTTGGGGCAGCCCGCCGAGTAGAGGTCGCTGATGACCATGTGGTAGAGGAGGATGTCGTCGAGACCGCGCGCTGAAAGGTGTGCCGCGTCAAGGTGCGTGTGGGCATCGAGCAGCGGAATTTCGCGGAGGGCTTCTTCAAGATGGTTTGCAAGTTCTGCGGTGTTCATATAAATCTCCTTCAATAAGTTTTTGTCATCAGACGATTCACGTCGTCGGTGGTGGGCATATGCTGCCATCCACTAGGACGGGTGGCAAAGGCCGCCGCCGCGGCTGAGGCAAAACGCAAGCAATCGGGCGCGTCGTTGCCGCGGGCTAAAGCAGCGGCGTAGGCGCCATGAAAAACGTCGCCGCATCCGGTAGTCTCAAGGCTTTCAACACGCGGAGCCGGCAAGTGTTGAACAGTCGCGGAGGCGTGAAGGTAATAGCAACCATCCGTGCCGCAGGTGACCGCGGTGCAGGCGCGCTGGCTGCGGCGGTGCAACTCTTCGGCGGCCTGCGCAGGCGTTTGCGATTGTGTGTAAGCGACAGCGAAGTCGCGCGGAACCAGGAGATGATCGGCGAGGGACATCATCTCGTCGAGACGGGGTGCGTCGAGCCACTCGAGATCCATGACGACCGCTGCACCCGCCACGCGCGCGAGCCGGGCGGCGTGAATGGCCGTATCGGGGCCGAACTGGTCAACAAGAAGCACACGGGTATTGGCAACGGTTGCCGGGTCGATCTGGCTGGTGGGAACGGGTGCGGTACGGCTTACGCTGTAAAAGATATTCCGCGTGCCGGCTTTTTCGTCGAGGATGATTATGCTGTGAATCGGCCCCGCACCGGGGGTGCGCTGGATGAACTGGCAATCAATCCCGGCGGTTTGGAGAGCGTCAAGGGCTGCGGTGGAAAGTTCATCGTCGCCGAGGACGGCCGCGTAGGCGCAGTGAGCGCCCAGTCGGCTGGCAGCGGCGAGGGCCGTGGCGATCTGGCCGCCCACATTTCGTCCCTCGCGGTTGATTCTGACCTTATGATCCGGAAGCGGGTACGAATCCACGTACACGCAATCGTCGACGGCTATGGTTCCGAGGCCAAAAATGTCGAATTCCGGCCTGGGCATTTCAGGCTCCGAGGCCGGCGAGTTGCATGGCCTTTTCCGGGTCGACCTGGTCGTGAATGACGGCCTTGAAGGCGTTGACCGCCTTGGTGATCTCGGGGAATCCCCAAATGTTGCGACCAACCACCATGCCGCGGGCGCCGCTCTGAACCACTTCCTTTGCCATGGTTAAACTGGCGCGGAAGTTTGCAGCTTTGGGTCCTCCGGCCGCTACCATCGGAACCGGGCAGTTCTCGATGATTTGCTTATAGCTGGCTACGTCACCGCAATAGGGCACCTTGATTACGTCCACGCCCACTTCAATGCCGCAGCGAACCGCCCAGGAAATATCCTCGGGGGTAAAACTGATATCGACTTTGCCGTTGCTGAAGGTTCTGGGATAGACGTGGAGAATCACGGGCATGTCCCAGACCTCCGCCTGGCGAACCAGATCGGCTACGCGCCGGACGTGGGCCGCCTCAGTGGCGCCGCGAACGAAGGCGCAGGTGGCAAACGCGTCCGCGCCGAGGCGCACCGCATCCTCAGGAAGCGCAATCGTTTCGTCGGCTGTGTCGTCGGGACGGGCTGCGAGACTCTGCACAATGAGCGGAATGGTTCCCGCGTAAGGCGGCCACCAGCCCAATGCGATTCCCTTGTTCATGGTGATGGAATCGGGCTTGCCGGCAACAATGGCGGCAATGGTTTTGGGTAGCTCGCGCAGGCCTGTTTGCATATACAGATCCTGGTGATAACCGAGAAAGTGATCGATGGCTACGGAACAAAGACGCCCCGAAGGATGACTGAATAATCTTTTTAACCGGACACTTTTACCTAATCCCATTTCATCTCCATTTATTTTGATAACACGTGAAACTCGGCTCGCTCCGAGGAGGAACCGTTAAACTCTGCGCACCTCAATGTTCTGTGCAGTCAATTGCTGGGCGATCTCTTCGGGGAATCCTGTATCTGTGATGATGCAATGGACGGCTGATAACGGAGCGACGCGTGCCATCGCACGGGAGGGGAATTTGCCGGAGTCAGCCAGCAGGATGACCTGTTTTGCCGCCGAGATCATGGTGCGCTTGACGCGCGCCACTTCGATTGAAACGTCAGAGAGTCCGTTTTCAAGCTCGAATGCATGTGTGCCAAGAAAGAACTTGTCGGCCAGCAGATCACCCAGATCGCGCTCCGCAAGCGGACCTACTGTGCCGATCGTCTCAGGACTCAGGCTGCCGCCGGCCAGCACCACATGAGCGTCAGGAAGCGAACCGACTTGAATGGCGATATTGAGGCCGTTGGTAATTATCGTCAGCGGAGCAAGATTCGACAAACGCTTGGCCATCTCCATCAGTGTCGAACCACAATCGAGCATGATGGTGTCGCCGGGCTGAACAAGACTGGCGGCTTCCTGGCCGATGCGCTGCTTGGCTTCAAGCATCAGCCGGGCGCGCTGATCGAAGGCGACAGATAGAGACGTGTGGGTGCGGGCGATGGCGCCGCCGTGATCGCGCACCAGAAGCCCTTCATGCGCAAGCAGTTCCAGATCGCTCCGGATGGTGACTTCAGAGACTCCCAGAATGTCGCTCAACTCAGACACGCGCAAGCTTCCCCGGGAAGCTACTAACTCGGAGATCATGCGCCGGCGGTCGGCGACAAGATGGGGGCGTCCTGTCGGAACCGGGGAAAGAACTGGATTTTGACCGCCCATGGGCATGCTTTCCTGGTTCCGTGTCGAAACCATGTCTCTGGAAATTCAAAGAATAATATAGCGTATTTTGTGAAAAAACGCAAAAGTAATGAAATGATATGAACAAATTCAATATCATTGTCTTTCGTTTGCTTTCAATTTAGCATTGACAACGTAATTCTGCTTATGTTGGAATTCGGTATCGCCTCCGCCGGACTGAAGGGAAGAGTGAAACAGCGTGCTGTCGTGGATTGATACCGTCATTATTTTCGCAAGCCTGGGGCTGGTTGTTTTTGCGGTGACGCGGGCCTCCCATAAAAGCAGTACGGGGAAAGAGTACTTCCTGGCAGGGCGCGACCTCAGCTGGCCGTTCATCGGCATGTCGCTTTTTGCTTCGAATATTTCAGCGGAACACGTTCTGGGGATGGCCGGAGACGGCTATCGCATCGGCATGGTGGCCGGGGGCTATGAATGGGTGAGCGGCTGGGATCTGATCATGCTGGCCATGCTCTTTGCGCCGCTTTATCTGCGGGAAAAGATCTATACCATCCCGGAGTTCATTGAGCGGCGCTACGGCTGGCCGCTGCGCGCTTTCCTGTCCGCCAATCTGCTGGTCATCAATGTTTTCACCAAGAATGCAATCGATATATGGGCGGGTTCGCTGCTGTTCCATGTGCTGTTTGGGTGGAACCAGCTGCTGTTGATGATTTTGCTTTCGGCGTTTACCGCTCTCTATACGATGAAGGGCGGCTTGCGTGCGGTGGTTTATGCGGACATGGTGCAGGGGACGTGGCTGATCCTGAGCAGTGCGCTGCTGGTGGTGCTGGGTCTGCATGCGGTGGGAGGCTGGCACGGACTGGTGACGCACGCGCCCGCGGCCTCGCTGCAGATGGTGAAACCGCTGACGGACGAGCTTCCGATTACCGGGTTCCTGATCGCCAATTTCTTTTCCGGATTGTTCTATTGGTGCATGGACCAGACCAATGTACAGCGCGTGCTGGGGGCGCGGAGCTTAAAGGACGGCCAGCGAGGAGCGATCTTTGCGGGCTTCCTCAAATTGCTGGTTCCGTTCATTCTGGTTCTTCCCGGCGTGATTGCGCGGGTTCTTTATCCGGGGATTTCGCGCTACGACTACGCATATCCGCAACTGGTGCAAGGGCTTTTGCCGGTGGGTTTGCGCGGACTGGCGCTGGCCGGGCTGATCGCGATTTTGATGTCATCGATGAGCGCCTGCTACAACGCCAGCGCCACGCTGGTGGTGAGAGATTTTGTTTTGCGATACAAGCCTGAAACCACTGAGAGTAAACAGGTGGTGATCGGCCGCTGGGTTACGGTGCTGATGGCGGTGCTGGGCGTGCTGGCCGCTCCGCTGGTCGGTCTTTCAGTAACGATCTGGTACTACCTGCAACTGATCTCCCACTACCTTTGCGCGCCGATGATGGCGGTGATTCTTACCGGAGTGCTGTGGAAGAAGGCCAACACCAAGGGAGCCATAGGAGGCATCATTGCCGGATTCTGCGTGGCTGCGGTGGTTTTTCTTGACCAGGTGCTGCACCTGCGGCTGCCCATACTTTCGCTCCCAGTTTTTACCTCTTTCCTTCACCGGGATCTGGTGGTGCTTGTTGTTGCCACCGTTGCCACGGTGATTGTGAGCAACATGACCAGCGAGCCGGAGGATTTGAAGAGGGCTGTGGTCAATGTCTCAGCGGAGTTCACCAAACCCTGGGAGGGAATCGGCGACTACCGCAACGCGGCTTTGGTGCTGTTTATCTTCACGGATGTACTCTGGTATCTGTTCCGGTAATTGGTGTTAGCCATCGTTAATGGCTTAATGGAGCAGGTGGTAGAACCTCAGGGGCTAAAGCCCGTTGTTCTTGCAACCTTGTACGGCACGACTGAAGTCGTGCCCTGACGCAAAGCGAATATTTGGAACGAGCTTAAGTTGTGCGATAAGAACTTGCGAGGCGAAAAACAAAGATGAGCACTACTGATAACGTAATTGTTCTTGATCCTTATCCGCGTGATTCGAATGTGGTCTTCAGCGCCGAAGACAAGCGACGGCTGGAAGGGCTGGGCCGCGTGATCTGGCACGACGGCAGCCGGGCGCCCGATGAGCAGATTGACCGGTATCTGCCCAATGCAGTCGCGCTGCTGGGCCAGGCGGATATGCCTCGCGAGAGGCTGGACCGCGCCCCGAATCTGCGGCTGATCGTCAATGTGGAAGGAAATTTTCTTCCTAATATCGACTACGCGGAGTGCTTCCGGCGCAATATTTACGTCACGGCCATTGCTCCAGTCTTTGCAGTTTCGGTCTCGGAGATGGCGCTGGGAATGGCGATTGCCGGCGCTCGCGGAATGGTGGATGGAGACGCGAAGATGCGGGCGGGAACGGAATCGCTCTACGGCGTTGACGACACGGAGGATTCATTTCTGTTGCGCGGAAAGACGATGGGAGTAATTGGCTGCGGCAACCTGGGAAGGGAATTGATTCCCATGCTGCGGCCGTTTCATGGAGAGATTCTGGCGCACGACCCGTGGGTTCACGAACAGATTTTGCGCAACATGCAATTGCATCCCGTGGGGCTGGAGGAATTGTTCCGGCGCTCGCGCGTCGTGTTTATCCTGGCACCGCCTACGACTGAGAATGCCGGCTCGCTGAACAAAAAATACTTCAGCCTGATGCAGCGGGGATCGGTGGTGGTGCTGGTGAGCCGGGCGGGAATTGTGAACTTCGATGATCTGCTGGATGCCTGCGAGTCGGGCCACATTCGCGCAGCTATTGATGTTTTTCCTGAAGAGCCGATTCCGCCGAACCATCGGGCCCGCCGCACCAAGAACACGATTTTGTCGGCACATCGAGCCGGCAATGTGCCGGAGATTATGCATGAAATTGGAAGGATGATCGTGGATGACGTGGAGCTGGTTTTGCGCGGGCTTCCACCGCAGAGGACGCAACGCGCCAGCTTTGAAACGGCGGCAAAGTATCGCAGCACGACGCCGGGAAGCTGATCGTAGCTGCATTGGCAGCCGGGGTGAGCTTCGGGGCTCTCCGCAAATATCAACATGCCCGGATTGAAGGGATTTGAGCGCGTACCCTTCGCAACTGAAATAGGCGATCGATTCTCAAGCTCAGGCTGACAATTTCCGCCGAATTCTATCTACGGTGAAGAGATGACCTATTTTTCGTGCAGTCAAAAAAACTAAAGTACCTGAGAAATTGTTACAGGCTTGAACCATAGCTTGTTGATTTGCACAGGGTCTTCCGCGTAGCATGGATTGATATTAAACTATTGATTTTATTTATCTTATACTCATAAAAGTCCTTTCAATAGCGACACTTGCGGCACGAAAATCTGCAAAGATCGATTCATAATGAGAAAATTTTCTCGAAATAATACTTGACAATTCTCAAGAGAGCTACCTAGTATCCGAGGACGCTTGGGGTCTCTATGTGCGGATCGCATCGAAACCTGCGGAAACTTTTCATTTAGAGAAACAATTCTTGATTCAAGAAGGGGAAAAACCATGAGCTGGAACCTGGGAAGAAAGCTAATTTCGAAGATTGGAACTTCGATGTTCGTCACGCTGGCGGTGCTGATGCTGCTTGTTTCAGGCAGCAAACGGGCGGCCGGTCAGGCATGCGCAGCCCAGAATTGGGCCGCCTCAACACCGAACATCTGGGCGGCCACTGTCAGCGACGTGGTGATGCTGAACAACAGCCCGACGACGAACCAGCCCACGATTCCCGTCATGCTGTACGACGGCACTTACAGCCCTTGGGGATATTCGCAGCATCCGCAGGCGGTTACGCAGTTGAATACCAACTGGTCGTGCCCGTCGGGTACGCCGGTGATTTCCATCGCCGGGGCGGGGCGCGAGACTGTCTCTTTCCAACTCTTTATGACCGCGCCCGCGGCTACTACGCTGGGCGATGTCTCGGTGACGATCACCCCGCTGACCGGTCCTGGAGCAACTGTGACCTCGGACAATACCGGAACCTCCGAAGTGACTCGTTATCTGGAGGGTTATGTTCCCTACAGTTGTACTGGTGCTACCTCGATTGGTTGCGTGCAGGCCACAGGGAGCATACCTGATCCTCTGATTCCGTTTTACGATCCTTACGACTCGGGGAATCCCGCTGTTGCGACGCCCTTCAACGTGCAACAGGGGACGACCCAGGCAGTGTGGGTGAATATTTCCATTCCCGCCAATCAAACTGCGGGAGCCTACACGGGTACCCTCACAGTGAGCGGCACTGGCATTTCAACCGAAACGATTCCCGTGGATTTGACGGTGTGGAACGGCAACCTGCCGGGCTTTGACGCGGGCTCGACCAACGCTAGCTATGCCGACATGCTGAAAGTGTGGCTGCCACTTTACGAGAGCAGCCTGGATTCAGGCGAGGGCATATCGGGGTCGGATATTCCGCTCTTTCAGAAATACCAGGTCATGGCCCACAACTATGACATCGACACCCAGTTTGACCCATTTGCGCCTTCGATCAGTGGGGCCTACCCGTCAACGAATCCGACCAGCTTCACGACCAACGGTACGACAAGCTCGATTACCTGGACCACGTACGATTCGTATTTCGGTCCGTCTCTGACGCCGGGCGGGTTGTTCTCGGACGGTACGGCCATGCGGGTCCTCGACGGGCCGATCGCGAATGGCGGTGCGGGCGCATGGACTTATGGAGCTGGGTATAGCTGGTGCATGTATAACTGCGCAGACGCTCCATTAATGCCCGCAGGGCTGGTTGCACTGACGCAGAACTACGCGACCCAGACCTCCCAGCATTTTTCTACTAACCACACCTCTAAAAACTGGGCAATTCCGGATTTGATGAGCTATACCTTCGACGAAAACTACAACAATCACAGCTATCAATTAGGCGATCAGCCCTTGATGTATCAGATTATGTCGCAGGTGATGCAGGCCATCAACGCGTCCAATAGCTCATTGTCCTCGACATGGGCCGCGTCGACGGCGCCGATGCGTGTGCTTACGACGGACGAACCGGCCTGCATGGAGGATGGCGACACCCCGTATTACACCGCTTCAGCATGCGCGGATCACCTCAATCTTTCCTACCCCGGCACCGCCCTCGCGACGCCGGGCTACAGCACCTCGTGGGTGACCACCTGGTCTCCGAGTCCGGGAATCTATATGACCGGCCAGCCGGGGCCAGGTTTGTCGTATGGCGTGGACCCGACGATCATTGCCGGTACCGGATATCAGTACACTCTGGACCTTACTGAGGGTGTTCCTGCGCTCTCGACAGC
This sequence comes from Occallatibacter sp., assembly GCA_049515455.1. Classification (GTDB taxonomy): domain Bacteria; phylum Acidobacteriota; class Terriglobia; order Terriglobales; family Acidobacteriaceae; genus Telmatobacter. Next base: position 32,787 of record JBEKUB010000001.1, on the reverse strand, counting down.
CCCTGCGCCCATCGAAAGATGGACCTATAACAATGGCGGCGGTGGTTCTGGCGGTGTCTACCGGCGTGTTACCTACTGGGCTGCTTACAAGTACGGACAGGATGAGACGATTGCGAGCGTCGGCGATCCGAGTCCGGCTACGCCGGCCCCGGGCGGATTATGGTCATGGATTGGCAACTTCTGGGGCGGGTACAACGGAACCGCATCGGCCAGTTCGTGCAACAGTCTGTCCCCATTTGTCGCCAACGGCGATGACCAGGGCGACACCTATATCTTCCCTGGGAACGAATTGGGCTGCTATTACACGGCTAATCCCGTGGGCGAGACGGTTCTGACCGCGAACCCGGCAGTCAATACCACCTGCACGTCGAATAACTACAGCGTATGTAACGGTATCAGCGGTCCGATAGCGACCAGGGAACTGGAGCAATGGCGCCGTGGATACGAGGATTATGAATATCTATACCTCTATGGAAAGCAGGCTGGCAGAGCGGCGGCCAATGCGGTGGTCGCATCCATAGCCGCCGAGGAAATGGCGAATTGGGAGGGCTACGACTGGGAAAACATAGATGGTGGCTGGTACGAGTATGGCGTCACGCCGGTAGGGACTGCCTATAGCGGCAACTGCACCTACCCCGAGGCCATCAACTCTTCAATCTTTGGCGACCTTCCGAATGGATTGCCCTACGGGCCGACCGGGCAGGGTTCCTCTGGCCCTGGTCTTAACTACAACGCTTGCGAAGGATTGTGGTCGCCTGATCCCTACGCGTATGAATCAGCGCGAATCGAGTTAGCGGAGGCGCTTGGTTTTGCACCGGCTACAACTCCTTCCGTAACCGGCCTGAATCCGACGAGTGGTTTGAATTCGGGCGGGACTTCGGTCGTCATTACCGGAACCGACTTCACCGGCGCTACCGCGGTTGAATTCGGCGGTGTGGAAGCAACCAGCTTTGTCATCAACTCATCGACAAAGATCACCGCAGTTGCACCGGCAGGGAATGGAACGGTTACTGTACAGGTCTTTGGACCTGGCGGCGTGAGCCCGTCGAACCCCAACGATCTATTCACGAACGTCTCGCCGGTAACGGTGACAGGACTCAGCCCGAGCCAAGGCATACAAGTGGGCGGAAACTCGGTCTCCATTACAGGAACGTACTTCTCGACGGGCGCGACAGTGATGTTCGGCAGCACGCCGGCCACCAACGTCGTAGTGAATTCGGCCACCAGTATTACAGCCACAGCGCCGGCAGGCACCGGCGAGGTGAATGTAACCGTAACCACTTCACAGGGGACCAGCGCGGAGAACAGCGCGGACCTCTATACCTATGAACCGCCGCCGACGGTGACCAGCGTCAGTCCGGCGAGCGGGCCGATTGCGGGCGGCACTTCAGTGACCCTCGGTGGTACTGGATTTGTCACCGGCATGACGGTCGATTTCGGCAGCAACCTGGGCACCAGCGTCAATGTCACTTCGAGCACCAGTGCGACCGTGACCTCGCCTCAGGGTTCGTCGATGAGCGGCGGCGCAGTGAATGTGACGGTGACAACGGTGGATGGAACCAGCCCCATTGCCGGCGCCGATCAATTCACTTACGTTTCGCCGGTAACGGTGACTGGCCTTAGCGTGCATTCCGGCGCGCCGGCGGGCGGAACCTCGGTTGTGATCACGGGAACCGACTTTACCGGAGCGTCGGCAGTCAAGTTTGGCGGCGACGCAGCCGCCAGCTTTACGGTCAACTCCAACACGCAGATTACGGCGACTTCGCCTGCGGGCGGCGGCACGGTGGACGTGACCGTGACCAACGGGTCCTATAGCAGCGCACCTGTTTATGCAGACGAGTTCTCATACACAACGGCGATCAAGGCCGGCGTCTTTTCAACTCTGCCGACTACGGCGGTGGGATCGACCTCGTCCTCGCAGAACGTTCAAATAACCCTGGCTACGGCCAGCGCCATCAGCAGCATCACCGTACCGCTGGCGCAGAACGGCGTGCAGGAGTTCAAGGTTGGCACAGTCACAGGCTGCACTATCGGCGGCAGCAGCAATCCGGCAAATACAGTTTGCACTGTGCCCATCACTTTCACCCCTCAGTATCCCGGCCTCCGCATGGGCACGCTGACGGTGAACAACGATAACGACGTGATTGGAACCGCAGGTCTGGCCGGCGTTGGCCAAGGCCCGGAGATTGCAGTCACTCCTGGATCGCTGACGATGGCCATCGGCGGCGGGGCTTACGGTGTCACTGAAGTTCCTGAATCGGTAACGACCGCGGCCATCGCCGTTTCAAACAACGGCTCCGGCCTGGCAATGGACGGAGCCGGCAATCTGTATATCGCGGACGACATCAACTGCCTGGCTTACAAGGTCAATCCGTTGACCAACCAGATTGTGGTGATCGCCGGCGACTACGATTACATCGGCAACGAGCCAGTCCCGACCACGACGCCTTCACCTGCGCTTGGCTCCGGCACCTGCCCGCAGGCTATCGCTGTGGATGGTGCTGGCAACGTCTACATTGGAGATGCGCATGTCTTGAACAGCAGTGGCTACCCGGATGCGGTGGAAGAGATCTCGCAAGCTACCGGAGAGATCTGGATCATGGCCGGCGGCGGCTCGAATGCTCCCAGCACCACTTCACAGGCAGCCACCAGTGTCGCCATCAACGGCATTAACAGCCTGGCGACGGATTTATCGGGGAACCTTTATATCTCCGATTTCTTCAACAATGAGATTGAAAAAGTAACGCCCGCCGGGCAGCTCATTGTTGTGGCCGGAGGCGGAAGCACGCCGGTCAGCACAACTCCGCAGGCGGCGACTAGCGCGCAGTTGAATGGGCCGACCGGGATGGTGTTTGACGCGGCGGGGAACTTCTATCTCTCCGACCAGAACATCAGCATGATCGAGAAGATCAATACTTCCGGTCAGATCTACTCCTTTGCGGGCGGCGGCAGCAATTCGCCCAGCGATACTCCGCAAGCGGCCCTCACTGTGGCCCTGAACAATCCGGCAGGCCTGGCAGTTGATGGAGCCGGGGACCTCTACATCGCCGACTTCTCCAACGACTTGATCGAGCAGATCAATGTCGCCGGAGAGCTGGTGGTGGTGGCAGGCGGCGGCAGCACCGTTCCGACCTCGACCGTTCAATCCTCTCTCGACGCGTCGCTCGGCAATATCGAAGGCGTGGAGGTGGATGGGGCGGGAAATATCTTCATCGCGGACGGACAGAATATCGGCAACGGCGACAACATGGTGGAGAAGGTTACCACCGTGGGAGCGCCGCTGAACTTCCCGTATACCAATGTGGGTTCGAAGAGCGTGCCTCAATCGCTCACTCTGACCGACATCGGCAACACGTCCTTGACCATGAGCAGCGTGAGCGCTGCAACGGATTATCCGCTGCAGACCACCGGCACCTGCACAGTGACGGCGCAAAACGGACAGACCCTGACAACCAGCAGCAGCTGCACCATTGCTTATGTCTTTGATCCGACTGTTGGCGGCGTGCTCGATGAGACGGCCACGCTGACCGATAACAACCTGAATGTGGCCAACTCAACCCAGAAGTTCTCGTTTGCCGGGACAGGCATCGGCGGAACTACAGTGGCGACACCGACGTTCAGTCCCGCGGGCGGCGCCTATGTTTCGTCGCAAACAGTCACTATCGGCGATTCAACTACTGGAGCGTCAATTTATTACACGACCAATGGGTCAACACCGACTACAAATTCATCGCTTTACTCAAGCCCCGTCGCAGTTTCGGCGAGCGAGACTTTGGAAGCGCTGGCGGCGAAGTCGGGCGAGACGAACAGTTCGGTTGCATCGGCTGTGTACATAATTAATGCTACGGTGGCGACGCCGACATTCAGCCCCGCAGCTGGGAGCTACGGGCCTGCGCAGACGGTAACCATCGGCGATACCACTGGTGGATCGACGATCTATTACACAACCAATGGATCGACACCGACCACGGCCTCGAGCCTCTACGGAAGTCCCATCACGGTTTCGGCTACCGAGACAGTGAAGGCGCTCGCGGCGGAATCGGGCTATAACAATAGCGCGGTCGCATCCGCCGCGTACACCATTAACGGAACGGTGGCCACGCCAGGGTTCAGTCCCGCGCCCGGAGCCTATGGGCCGGCGCAGTCGGTGACCATCAGCGACGCAACTTCCGGGTCGACAATCTACTACACCACCAACGGGTCGACACCGACCACGGCTTCGTCCACTTACTCGAGCGCAATCACGGTTTCGGCCACCGAGACCCTGGAAGCGATTGCAGCAAAGGCGAACTACACCACCAGCGCTGTTGAATCCGGGGTTTACACCATCAACGGAGCAGTAGCTACGCCGACGTTCAGCCCGGCCGCGGGAACTTACAGCACCGCGCAGACTGTAACCATCAGCGACACCCTTTCCGGATCGACGATCTACTACACCACCAACGGGACAACACCGACCACGGCCTCGTCAACGTACTCGAGCGCGATCACGGTTTCGGCTACCGAGACTCTTGAGGCTCTTGCGGTAAAGGCTGGCTATTCCAACAGCGCGGTCGGATCGGCGGTGTATACCATCAACGGCACGGTTGCCACACCGGGGTTCAGCCCCGCGGCGGGAACCTACAATACGTCGCAATCGGTAACCATCAGCGATGGAACCTCGGGCGCGTCGATCTACTACACAACCAACGGATCGACACCGACTACGGGCTCAACTCTTTATTCGAGTGCAATCACGGTTTCGGCTACTGAAACCCTCAAGGCGCTGGCCGCGAAATCGGGCTTTACCAATAGCGCGGTTGCATCTGCGGTTTACACATTGACTGTGGCCACGCCGGGCTTCAGCCCCGCGGCGGGAACCTATAACTCGGCGCAATCGGTGACCCTCAGTTCATCAACACCATCCGCGTCGATCTACTACACCACCAACGGGTCAACTCCAACCACGGCTTCGACACTCTATTCGAGCGCAATCACGGTCTCTGCAACGGAGACAGTCAAGGCGCTGGGCGCTAAGTCGGGCTATACCAATAGTGCAGCCGGGTCGGCAGTTTACACGCTAAAGGTTGCGACACCAACGTACAGTCCCGCGGCTGGAAGCTACGGACCGGCGCAGACTGTGACTATCAGCGATACGACTTCCGGCGCGACGATCTACTACACGACCAACGCAACAACCCCGACGACGGCCTCAACCAGGTACACGAGCGCCATCACGGTTTCTGCTACTGAAACGGTCGAGGCATTGGGAGTACTGACGGGTTATACCAATAGCGTGGTTGGAACGGCAGCGTACACAATCAACGGAGCGGTGGCCACGCCGACGTTCAGTCCCACGGCTGGAACTTACAGCTCGGCACAAACGGTGACCATCAGCGATGGAACCTCGGGCGCGTCGATTTACTATACAACCAATGGGACCACTCCAACCACGAGCTCGACTCTCTATTCAAGCGCAATCACAGTTTCAACCACTGAGACGCTTGAGGCACTTGCGGTGAAAACCGGCTATTCCAATAGCGCGGTGGGATCGGCGGCATACACAATCACAGTCACGAGTGTTGCAACGCCGGCGTTCAACCCCGCTGCGGGAACCTATACCTCGATACAAACCGTGACGATCAGCGACGCCACAGCCGGCACCTTGATCTACTACACCACCAACGGGACAACGCCGACCACCGCATCCACGGCCTACTCCATTCCGATCACGGTCTCGAACTCAGAGACCGTGGAAGCTATCGCCGCATTGGATGAAAACCTCGTGACCAACGGCGATTTCGCCACAAATCCTCCCATGACGCCCGGCGACGGGACTTATATCTACGACCCCACAAATGTCGCCGGCTGGACATTCAGCGGAGCAACGCAGAATGCCTCAACCGGCTCATACGGCTCAGGAGTTGCAGAAAACGGCTCCGCATGGGACTTTACAGCAGCTCCCGACGGCGCCAACCAGGTCGCCTTCCTGCAAGACAACGCCACTCTGACGGAGACGATCAGCAATTTGATCGTCAACCAGCAGTACACGGCGTCGTTCTATCTGGAAGATCGTCCCGGATATTCCGCGGACCCGATCACCGTAACCATGAATGGCGTGACTCTCCTATCGACGACGCCTGGGAGCGGCTGGACGCAGTACAACGAGCCGTTTACCGCTACCGCAACGAGCGAAGTTCTCAGCTTCACGACAACCACCTCGAGTGGCGACTATGACACCGGTGTATCCGACGTCGCGATATACGCGACGGGCAGCAGTTTGACCAGCGCGGTCGGCTCGGCGGCGTACACCATCAATCTGTCTCCCGACATCACCACAATAGCGGGCGTACAGGGTGGAACCACCAGCCCCACCAGCGGAATGGTTGCGCACGGAAATAGCGTTGGAGCTCCGGAGGGAGTTGCCATAGCTCCGGTGCTCAACAGTGCTGGCGGTGACGTCTACTTCGACAACACCAATGATTACGGTCTATACGTAATCTACAACGGCGGCGCGGCGGCAGCGGCCATTCTTGCTGCCGACGGAATTAGCTCTCCGGTGGTGGGAGATACGTATCCAATTAACCTCGGGTTGGATGAGACAGGCCCATGGCAACCTGATGGTCTCTTTGTCGACTCATATGGCAATGTGCTTATAGCGGACCCTGGCTACAACCGGGTCTATATGCTCTACGCCGGTGAGGTGACAGGTCAAGGCACCAACCCGGCGGATGCGCTTCTTACTGCCGATGGCAGCGCGTGGGTAGTAGGGTATGGACTACATGCGGGCTACCTCTACCATGTAGCCGATGGTGGAACGGTATTCGGTGCTGCACCGACCACCATTTATCCGCACGGCGTATGGACGGATAGCGCCGAGAATGTCTTCTTCACGGACGGTGCCGGAAACGGACTCGTCGAAGTGGTCTACAACACAACCGGAACCTCCGCCAAAGCCATCCTCACGGCTGAGGGTTACACAACCTTTACGCAGGGCTCAACCTACATCATCGCGGGCGGCCAGAGTACAACAACATACCCGTATGACGACGATGGCGGAAGCTCGGTTGCTTACAATGGCGCTACCAGCACGTCCAACACCGCTATTAATAATCCGTGGGGCATTTACGGAGATTCGGCGGGCGATATCATCTTCGCAGACAACTCCTCCAACAAGATCAAAAAGCTGTCGGGCACTACGGCGGTTCTTAGCACGATTGGCGGTCCGGCAGCCGGAACTCAAACCACTGTGGGCCATGGCGGAGACGGCGGCCTGGCCACCTCAGCGCAAATGAACTCTCCGTACGGCGTGATTCTCGACCCGAGCGGCAACGTCTACTTCGTGGATAGCGGCAACAGTTCGGTACGCATGATCGCCACAACCGGTTACATCGGCACCGTTGCCGGCACCAGCGGCACTAGCGGCACCTATTCAGGAGAGGGCGGGCTCGCCACTTCGGCGGTCATGAACACAAGCACCGGCCCGGCCGTTTTCCTGACGATTGACGCGTCCAGCAACATTTACATTTCGGACGTCGGCAATGACATGATCCACAAATTCTAGCCCTCTGGCTACTTCATCCAATCGCGGATCGGGGACTTTGTCCCCGAACTGCTCTAACATTGCAAGGTCCAGCTTTCAAGGCCAGAAAGAAATGCGGAAGGGAGTGCCCGTTGACCACGGAAGTTTCAAGGATAGTATCGATCAGACAACGAGAGTCAGCGGGTGCGCCTTTCCGGATTTTCCTCTTCGACCTGGGGCTAGAGTAACCGGAAGTTCGGTCCAGCAAGCCGAGGAGACCAGCCTCCGGCCTCATTCAACCAGGCTAAGAAAATTCCGCAACAATATATATAGCCTCTTGCACCCGATTGTCGCCGGAACTTTTCCGGTTCAGGCAGACCCGTGCGCCTGGCTGGCTAAGTTGAGGTGCTGTCAAATTCTTCCATCACGCTCTTGAGTATCGGCATCACATCCTGGCCCAGTTTGTAGCGGGCCTTGTTGGAACAACGGGCTGTTGCTGGCCATCAATCCGGTGAAAATATTCGGTAAACAGTCTCAAGTTCCAGGGTAGATAATGCGTGATTTTTATCACATTTACGCATTTGGGATCAATGTAAGCCTCTATATATCAGTGTTTTAAAAACAGTCTGGAAATTTTCTCGTTTTTTCCGTCGATTTGCTTGACAATGGGAAATTTGTCAGATATCGTTCCCATAACGTTCCAACCAATTTGTGGAAGGCCCCGTATTTACGTACGGAAATCGGAAGCGAGGAATGTCTGAATGAAAAAGTATTTGGCAGCACTCTTTTGTATCGTTCTACTCTTGAGCGGAGCGGTAGCCGTTGCACAGACCATCACCGGGTCGGTGCGTGGAACGGTAACCGATCCTAGTGGCGCGGTAGTAGCTGGCGCGAAGGTGGCTGTTACCAATACAGCGACCGGCGTTGTCACGCGTACCTCAACCGACAAAAGCGGCCTGTATAACGTCGGGTTCCTGGTGCTCGGCAATAATTACATGGTCACCGTAACGGCGCCCGGTTTTGATACCGCTTCGGTTGGCCCGTTCATTATCCAGATCGACCAGATCGTAACGGCCGATGCCAAGATGCAGGTTGGAAAAGCGTCAACGACGGTCAACGTTGTGGGCGACCAGGCGCTGCTACTAGATACAGAGAATTCCACCATCAGCACATCGATCAGCGCGACTGAACTTGAAAATATGCCCATCGATGGGCTGAACATTCAGGAGGCGACCCTGTTTGTGCCGGGCGCCATCAACCCCTCCGCCAGTGCAATGGGCGGACAGTTGGGCACGGGACGCGATGCCTTTACGCCACATGAAGAGGGGCCGGCGGATGCGATCCCTTCGTTCAACGGCAATCGCCAGCAGTCGAACAGCTACGTCCTGGACGGCATCGATATTAATGAGACGCTCCAGAATGCAATCGGCTACACTCCCTCGCCTTTCTCCATTCAGGAAGTTCACGTCATCACGGGCAATGCCGATGCCGAGTACGGAAACGTAAACGGCGGCGAAGTTGTCATGGTTACCAAGGGTGGAACCAACCAATTCCATGGCAGCGGCTTCGTTTTTCATCAAAACAGCGGGCTCGATGCCAATACCTGGGCGCACAAATACAGCGGTGTCGCCAGATCTGGCTTTAACCAGAATCAGTTTGGCGGTGCTGTCGGCGGCCCAATCATCAAGAACAAACTGTTCTTCTTCGGCAACTACGAGGGGCTTCGCTGGAACACGTTAGGCCAGGCGACCGGTAGTGTCGCTACTTCGGCGATGCGCGGCCTTCCAGCCAACTCCACCGGATTTGACACAGGAACAACCTGCGCCTCCGGCTATGCAGACTTCTCTGCACTACTTCCCGCTTATGGTATACAGCTGTGGGACACGGGTGTGTCTCCTTCAAACCCGACCGGCGGAGCTAACAATGAAACCAAGTTTGTAGGCAACTGCGTACCGATCAACCCAACCAATACGCTGTTCACAGTCCTGAATGCTCATCCGTCGGTATATCCCACGCCCAACCACGCGCCGAGTCCAGGCACCATAGAACAAGGAAATTATCTGGGCACCGCTTCTTCCATCCAGCGCAATGACCAGGGCGATATCCGGCTGGATTACACGCTCAGCGGCAAAGACTCGTTTACCGGCAAATTCAGCTACGGCGATGCATGGGACATGCCAACTCAGGTTCCTGTGACAGCGGTGATTCCATTGACAGACGACTACCCATTCCTGAATGTAGTCGGCACATGGACCCACATCTTTTCTTCCACGATCGTGAACAACGCGCGCGCTGGACTTACCCGCTTGAAGCTCAATGCAAGCGTTCCCAAGGATCTCTCCGGTATCTTCGGGGATACTGGCGAGGCCACGGCCGGAATTGGCTTGAATCCGGGCTGGCAGCAGACTCAGCCTGGGTTTTCTTATATCGACGTGAGCAGTGGCGAAGGCTGGTATTTGAATAATTTCGGTTCCGAGGCTGCGATTCAAGGCCAGGCCGTCGATAACAACTTCGACTACAACGACACTCTGAACTGGGAACACGGAAAGCATATCACCAAGGCTGGTTTCGAATTCCTTCGCTATCAGCAGGACTACATCAGCACCAGCGATACCGGCGGTTCGCTGGGTGATTTGACATACAACGGTAATCCCACGGCGAACTGGAACAACTATGAGATCAACGACGAGGGCTATGGATATGCTGATTTCGTTTTGGACGAGGCATCCAGGGCTCAAATCTCCGGCATCCACGGTCTGTTCGGCCAGCGTCAATGGCGCGATGCCATCTTTGTCCAGGATGACTGGAAGATTTTCCCGAACCTGACGTTGAATCTGGGCTTGCGATATTCGTACATGCAGCCCAATTTTGAAGTCAACAACAAGATGGACAACGTCAATACGCCCTTCGCCATCGGACAGCCAGTCGGCACGCCGGTTGATTCGATGCTCGAGTACGCCGGAGCATATAACCCAACCACGGGCAAGACCAATAGCCGCGGTTTGATCAACCCTTACTACCTTGGCTTCATGCCGCGCTTTGGCTTCGCCTACAAGGCCACTCCGAAATTTGTAGTTCGCGGTGGATACGGAAGCACCGACGATCTGGAATCCACAGGTTCATCGCTACGCATGACGCAAAACCCGCAATTCCAACCGACAGTCCTCAAGAGCTCGCCTGGACCTTCGGGCACGTCTCAGGGCCCCGTTTATCCCCTGGCGACCGCATTCTTGGGCAGTACCTCGGGATCCGGAGGCCAATACTATGCATGGGATCCGGCCATGCGTCCCGCAGTCATCCAGCAGTTCAACCTCAGCTTGCAGTATCAGATCGACAGCCATACCGCTATACAGGCGGGCTATGTGGGCCAGACGGGCCAGCATTTGGCGGTTCCCATTTGGATTAACCAGTTCACAACCGACGATACCTGCTCGGGGCTATCAGGCTCGGCTCAGGATGCTTGCTATCAGAGCATCGATCCTTTCTATGCTCTCGTGGGCGCTCCAGGCTCAAGCAGCAACCCCGGCACCGGCATTGTCAAATACACGGCATCGCGGGCGCTTTCAAACTACCACTCTCTCCAAGTCTCCTTGCAGCGTCACATGTCGCAGGGTCTGGAATTCCTGGTCAACTATACCTACGGTAAGTCGATGACCAACAACGTCGGATACTTCGGCGTCACTGGTAGCGGCGATTCCGATTCCTACTGGCAGAATCCGAATAATCCCAGGGGCGACTACGGCCCGTCGTCCTTTGACGCGCGGCAAAATGTATCCGCAACGGCGGTCTATCAACTTCCGTTCGGCCGCGGAAAACAGTTTGGCGCCAACTGGCCCATAGTGCTGGATGAAGTTCTCGGTGGATGGCAATTATCCATGAATGCCGAGCTCAATTCCGGCTATCCACTCACCATTCACCAGAGCGGAAACCAGTGCAACAACAACTGCGCGCAAAACGCTAACGGATCTCAGGACTACTTTGGATTCGCAAACCGCTATGGATACCAGAAGATTGTCGGCCGCGGCCGCCAACCCAACGGCTCATTCGCGTGGTTCGGAACCGACCCGTCAGCACAGCCATGCAACACGCGTGGCACGGGCCCAACGAAGACTAACGGTGTCCCCAACCCGAATTGCGCTTATGGCCGGCCTAGTCAGGACTTTGGAACCACACGCGTCGGCACCGAGCGTGGCCCTGGATTCCAGAATTATGACTTGTCTCTTTCCAAGGCTTTCACAACCTTCAAGGGGGAGGCAATCAAAGCCCGTATCGATGCATTCAATGCATTCAACATTGCGAGTTACGCCAACCCCAACACCTATGTCGGCGGCAGCCTGGGTAGCTACGGTTACATTCAAGGTACGAGTTCCGGACCAAGGAAGATTCAGATATCGGCGATCTACACCTTCTAACCAAACGCTGTAATAACCGATTCGTTGTTCAACGTTAAACCGTTCCGGCGGGTTGTCTAGTCAGGCAATCCGCCGGAACTTCATACGGCCGATAAGTTGGAACAAATCGGCGCTTTACATGACTTCTCAGGCTGCCCATTCATGACAGATTGGGACAGCTTGAGGCTTGAATAACGCTCGAGCTCAGTGCAATTTTGCTATAAACTGAGAAACGGGATTGGCAACTGAGTCCTGATCATTTCGCATCCTATCTGCCGGATACTCCAGGGCTCAAACGTACTTCAAGAAATTGAGTTTAGTCCAGAAGAAATGGGGTCCTCAAAACAATAACCTATGAAAAACATCCGCGCCAAGAAAAGCAAATTTGGACTTCGTGAAATTGCCGCCGCCGCTAATGTGAGTGTAGCTACGGCATCCAGAGTTCTGAATGGAAACACCCGCGTTGATCCTGACCTGCAGAAACTTGTTCTGGATGCTGCGGCGAAGCTCGGCGTAGATCTTACGCAGCGGAACAGGACCAAGGCCCTGGCTTTCCTTCTCAGCAACCGTACGATGATGCACACGTTCCACTACAGAGTTCTGCTGGGTGCAGAGGCATACTGCTCAGCGCGCGGATGGGACATGGTATTTCTGTCGTTCAATTATCAACCGCAGATACCCTGGAAGGAGTTGCATCTTCCGAGCGTTGTGCACCATCGAGATATGGTCAGAGCGGTGATTTTGGCGGGGACCAACTCTCCGAATCTCCTGGAGTTGCTCAATCATAAAGGTATTACGCACGTGGTGCTTGGGAACAACGTTGTCGGCGACCCGAGCAACTTGAATAGCGACGCTGTTTATTACGATGACATCCAAGGCGGCCAGGATATGACTCAATATTTAATTGGTCTTGGCCACCGCCGCATCTACTTTGTGGGCAACACGCGCCTGCCGTGGTTTGCGCGTTGTTTCGACGGTTACCGCCGCGCAATGAACGAGGCCGGCCTAGAACCACTTCAGAGCAGTATTGACACCGAAGATGACACTGAAAGTGGATATCTCGGTTTTAAGTCCCTGCTGGCTCGCAATGAGAAGGTCACCGCCATCATTGCGGGAAATGACCAGGGGGCGCATGGCGTTTACAAGGGAGCTCGAGATAGCGGATTGAGCATTCCCGATGACATTAGCGTCGCGGGTTGCAGTGACAGCCTGGGTGCATCACTCTACCCGAGATTGACCGCGCTGCGGGCATTCCCCGAGCAGGTAGGGAGGCAAATGGCGGAGATGCTTCTGAATCGCATTGCCGATCCTGCTCTTCCGACACAGAGCGTTACAATACCCACCGAATTGATCAAGAGAGACTCATGCCGCGCGCTCACTGCTTTAGATGAAGCGACGTCTGACGGAGTTCCAGCGCGCATCGCATATACATGATCGTTCGATGAACTCTCCTGGGTGGATGAAGTGAGATCCGATGGAGTTCCAGCACGTCTTGTGAAAGCGTGACGGGCGGTCCTGCGGCGACCGATACTGATGGATTGCAGCTAAGGGTCGAGAGCGCAGATTGATGACTGCGGGTGGATATCGTCTGTATTATCAATAATCTATGCTGGTCGGGGCGGAGGGATTTGAACCCCCGACCCTCTGCTCCCAAAGCAGATGCGCTACCAGGCTGCGCTACGCCCCGACTTTCTTTATTGTAGCGCGGCCTGGTTTATTGTTGCCCGGTCACGCTGCACAGAAAGTCAGATTCTCTTAACGGCTGCTCAGCCAGGATAAAAACCACAAGACCAGCACCACGGGCACGGCGAAAACCAGCGCCAGCGCCATGGCCAGCAACAGCAAAAATGCCCAGTCGCGTCCGGTGTGGCGGCGGGGTTCGCCCAAGTGGCGGCAAAGCAGGCGGTAATTGCGCCGGTTGGCCTTCCAGGCGATATCGAAGATGTCTCCGAAGAGGGGAATGGAGCCTACAAGCACGCCGAGGCCGAGGTTTGCGGCCATGCGAGCCAGGGTGACGTAGGGAACGCCGCGGATCCAGGCGGCCAGGGGAATGACTAGCGAGAGCAGCCCGGCCAGGACGTCGCCTAGACCGGGAACCAGGCCGATGATTCCGTCCAGACCAAAGCGAATGCCGGTGCCGGGGATTACAAATGCCTCGTCGAGCAGAATCTCCAGCCTGTGCAGAGTCTGGTCGCGAAAGATCCAGGCGCCGCGGTTCCAGCGGTCCATGTGCTGGGAGGGGGGCTGGGAGGGACCGGTCATTCCTGTGCTCATGGCAACAGGCTATCGCTGGTCAGCTACCCAGGTCCAATTCTTGCCGGTGACGTTCCATGCTCTGCCCTCCATATGCATGCCGGAGATGCGGCCCTGATATTGGCAGTATTTATTATTCATCTCGATGTAGATTGAATCTCCATCCTGCTTCCAGGTGCCGTTCTCATAGTTTTTTTTGCCATCAAAGTAATGCAAGGTGCCATCCGCCACAAAAGTGAAGACGTCGTTATCGCCATCGGTCTCCGCCACGTTCCAGGAAGTCCCAACGAGACTTGGGACGTCTGGCAGGTTTGAGTTCTGTGCGAAGGCCGGCATGGACAGGCCGACGGCAAAAGCCAGAAGCGCTGAGATTGCGATGCATTTGACGTAAATCATCATCTGCTCCTCGGAGAAATGCGCCCGTAGAAATGCGGTGTTGAAATGGGGCCAGTATACATGGAATACGGCGGCGGCGTTCTTTTTTCGAATCCCAGGTCGCAATCAGGCTGCCGGAGTGGGTTGGGATCAGGCGCATATCATCGAGGCTTGTGCTTAGCCGGACGGCGCTGAAAGCTGATCCAATGCTACAATCAAGGATAGATGGCGGCAGTAGTTCAGTGGCAGAACGCCTGACTGTGGCTCAGGATGTCGTGGGTTCGATCCCCACCCGCCGCCCCAAAATTTTCACGGACCGCACTGGCACCAAGCCGTATCTCCTGATGTATGGAGGTTTCCGTGACCCAGAATACCCCTGAAAGCAAAGCTGTTGAGGACTCCGCTCCGGGACTGCCGGAGTGGTTTACTCCGTTTGTGCCGCGGCGCGGGTTGGCAAATGGCCACGTGCAGACGATTATCGGGAATTTTCTGCCCCGTCCTGCCTTCCGGCTTTCTTCTGTAGCGGAGGCGGTTGAGGTGGACCCAGACGATCGCAGCCGCGTGCTGTGCCATTGCCACTGGCAGCCGGAAACTGCGGGGCATCTGACAGTGGTGCTGGTTCACGGGCTTGAGGGATCGTCGGAATCGCGCTACATTCAGGGCATTGCCGCGCGGGCCTGGGATGCCGGCTGCAACGTCATCCGCATGAATATGCGTAACTGCGGCGGCTCGGAGGCGCTGACCCCCACGCTCTATCACTCCGGGCTTTCCGGCGACGTGGGCGCAGTGGTGCGCCACTATGCGGAGCGCTTCAGCCTGGAGCGGTTTGCATTGGTGGGCTACTCGATGGGGGGCAACATCGTTCTCAAGCTGGCCGGGGAGTGGGGCAGTCGGCCGCCCTTGTTTTCAGTGGCCGCCGTTTGTCCCGCCATCGATCTGGCTGCTGGAGCCGATGCTCTGCATGAACCGGTCAATCGAGCATACGAGTGGCATTTTCTGCTCGGACTCAAAGCGCGCTACACCCGCAAAGCAAAGCAGTATCCCAGCATTTATACGCCTCTTCGGGAGATTGGGCCGATCAATTCCATCCGTGACTTCGATAACAAGATCGTGGCCCGCTACTGGAACTTCCGCGACGCAGACGACTACTACTACCGAGCCGCCAGCGCCCGGGTAGTGGACCGCATCGCTGTGCCCACGCTGATCCTGAGCGCCAAGGACGATCCGTTTATCCGCCTGCTGCCGGAGACCCGAGACAATCTTCGCGCCAATCCCTTCGTGACCTTTGTTGAAACCAGCCAAGGTGGCCACTGCGCCTACCTTTCTTGCGACGGCGGAAACGAGATTCACTGGGCAGAGGCATCCGTGATTCGCTACTTGCTTACCGTGACTGGCCTCCCGCATGGAAGCTGACTGGGAGTTTGAGCTGGGCGGCGATGCAAAGGCGCCTGAGGTTCCAGTTATAGATGCGCCGTGGCCGGGATTTGTTGACTTGCGCAACAGCCCCGAACGCGCATGGCAGTTGTCTGAGACGACTCAGTTCCCGGTTCTGGCCGGTGTTCTGATCAAGCTGAATGAGGCTTCCTCGCCGGTGTGGACCTCAAAATGCGATGTGTGGCCACACCTCGAACCGGATGAATTCGACCTCGACGAGTTGGATGCGCCCTCCGGATGCATCAGCGCCATGGGCTGCTACATTGACCTTCTGCATAGAGACAATCAGCAATGGGCCGTGCCAGATAAGGCCGCCGAAGATTGCAAACACATGTGCAGCCTGTTGCGCGTAGTTCCGTTGCGTAGTTGTCGCGTCGACCTTGTCATCCGTCGCGCCTGCATAACCCCGGAGCTCATGGGCCTGGGAATCACCGCCTATTTCACCTCATGCGGCGGGTCCGACGCCGAAGCCGCTGTTACCCTTCAGGCTGCGCTGGTGGCATTTCCAGGTGCGCTCTGTGGCCATTCAACGATAGAATGAGGGATAAAGGGGCGAGTAGCTCAATTGGATAGAGCACCGGCCTTCTAAGCCGGGGGTTGTGGGTTCGATCCCCGCCTCGCCTACCATTTAGAATCAATAACTTACTGTATGGTCGCTTCTTCTTGCGCTTCCCGCTGTGGGGGATTTTGTGGGGAGTCTCCTTCAATTTTGCCACTGGTGAGGAAGTCCACAGCGCGGCGCTTGGCTTCATTGCGCGTGTGCGAATACCGCTCCAGCATCTTCCGGCTCATCCATCCTGAAAGTGCCGTGAGGGTGGAATCTGCCACCTTTGCTTCGCCAAGCCTGGAAACGAACGTGTGGCGGAGATCATGGAGGCGGCAAGTGACCCCGGCAGAATTCCGGCAAGCGGACCATGCGACCTTCCAGCTTCCAATCGGTTTCTCAGGGGCACGATTCCAGATGGTAACCGCGCCGGTCAAATAGCCTTTTTCACCATCAAGCCCATATCGCTCCGTGGGGAAAACAAAATGGTCTGGGAGAGGATTATCGAATTGTGCGCGCCATTCCACCAGAGTGTTGAAAGCTTCCTGGTTCAAGGGAATCATGCGCCCTTCGCCTCCTGGAGTCTTAGAGCGGCCAACGGTAATGCTCCGCTCCAACAAGTCCACTTGCCGCCATTGGACCATTCGCAACTCACTAACGCGCATCCCGGTATTGAGCAAGAGCACTAGCGCGGGATAGAGCGATTGACTGCGGCTCTTTTTTGCCGCTGTGAGTAGCCTCTGAAACTCATCCGTGGTGAGCGCCCGCCCGACCTCTTTTCGTTCGCGCAGAGGCCGATAGTCCGGCTCCAGCAAATGCCAAAGCCGATGCTTGCGGAGGATCATTCGCAACACTGCGGTTTCCATGTTGATTTCCCGACCGGACGCGCCAGCCTTTTGCCGGTCACGTTGAAAGCGCGAAACGTCTGGCGCGGCAATGTCACTCAGGAGCATCTTACCGAAAACGGGTTTCAGATGCCCCAGCTTCATTTCGTAAATCTCTCGCGTTGAATCGCTCCAGTGCGCGCTCTCCGCAAGCCAAGCCTTTGCCGCCGCATTGAATAGCAGGGGCCTTTGCCGCCGGACCCCGCCAGCCGAAAGCTCCAGCTTGCGACGGCGCTCCCGTTCGATCTGGATTGCTGCCGTCTTGCTGCTAGTGCGCGCAGGCTCGCGTATGCGCTGGCCCTGGAAACTGAATTCGTACCACCATCTTCCACCACGCTTAAACACTCCCATTGCTGCGCCTTCCTTTCTTTTGATTTGCCGTCTTTTTTTGAGCTTTCGCGCGATTGGCGCGCATTCGGCGCTGATGTGCTGTGTTCTTGCAGCGCTCTCGACTGCAATATTTCTTTTCACTTCGCGAGCCTACCTCGAACAGTTCCGAACAAACTTCGCAAACTCGATACTCGACGCCCGAAATACGATCCGCGTATATAACCGCCGCAATTGCCTGCAATGTATTTGATGGCTGAATGAATAGAATGGGGCGCATTGCCTCTTGAGGTAACAAGAATTCGGCCATTGCGTCTTGATCGACAAGTGGGGAAATTGTCTGGGCATCTGTCTCATTTTTGGGTATCCACTCAATTGAGCAGGCTCCATCTGGTGGCTGGCGAAACCACTCACACGCATGAAATAGCTCGGCCCTCTTTCGGATCTGCTGTCTGCTGATTGCCTCCGCATTCTTTGAATCAAGTAACCACAACGCGCGTTCTTCCAATTGTGCGGGTGTGCCTATCGGCTTAAGCTCTGTGCCGTCGAAAAAGGCGCTGTCTCTGTCGCCTGCCAGAGCTTTAAGAGCCTCGCCCAGTTCACCATCATGATTACCGCTCAACATGGCCGAAGCAAGCAAATCATGCTCTTGTACGAGATATGCAAAGCGTTGCCACCTCTTGAAGTAGCTCCACGAGAATTCTTCACCTAGCAGCGTGAATCGTCCGGTCTGGTTCAAATAGTCGAGTGCTTCCATCGGAGTCTTGGCAGTTTGAAATTTGTCCAAAATGGCGTCGGCGTTTAGGTATGAATAGTGCCAACGCGGTTCGTAGCTTCCTTCCTCCCTTACTATTTCGGGTGCGATTGTGAATTGAAAGACATACTCATCACCGCGCTTGGAAAGTTTGTATTCTCCCCAAGTCGCTTCATAGGCGATAAGCACAGGCATGGCCGAAATTGAACGTGCAGAGGCCCTACCCTGATAAGCGGCCATAGCCCTACTAATCCGCTCCAAGCGCTCCGCATTATCGTTTGTCCTGATTTCCTCACACTCCAACTGTGTACCCCCTATGTACCTTCTTTCAAGGGTACCATACTCCGGTTATTATGTTCGTGAATCACAGAACACAAGGGAAAAGGACGGAAGACGATGGGCAAACTGCTCAGAGTGCCGGAAGCAGCAGAAATGCTCGCTCTGTCTCAAAAGACCGTTTGGCAGTGGATCGGCGAGCGCCGTATCGGGGTGGTGAGGCTGGGCCGGGCAGTTCGGGTGCCCCAAACCGAAATTGACCGCCTTATGGAAGAGGGAACGACTCCGGCGCGGCGCACAAGCTGATTCCGTGGGGCCAGACTTGACCAACTCTGCCAATGGCATGGGAGCGGATTCGAGCGGGTCCCTTGCTTCGCAACCCTTGAGGGCGGACAATGCTCCCTCCATCCCGCTCCGAAAGCTGCACAAAGACGGATACTACTTTCAAGACAATGAATTTACCGACGTTTATTCGCCTATAGTCGGCCCGTTCGCGGCGATGATCTATGAAAGGCTTTGTCGCAATTCCTATGGCAATCCAACTATCGAGTTTTCAGTGCGGGACTTAGCGCGCGGGATGAGCCATGCATCAGCCGCGCGTGCAATCCAGATTCTTGAAATTGTCGGTTTGATCAAACGACTGCCCACCAGCGGGAACCGGAAAAGCGTGTGCCAACTCTTTGATGTGAAAGCGCTGGCTGAATCTCACGGCGCGATGCGCCTACGTAAATCTGCACCCCTGGAATTGCCGACGCCTGTCTTTGACCGGCTCAAATCTCAAGTGAGAGCAGTCCGGCAACGCCAGCAAGGGAAGACAAAGGCGCGCGCGGATTTGACTGGCAAAAGGAATGTGGAAATCTCTGTTCAAAGTGGATTGCACTCTCTTTTCTCTGTCTCTCAGAGAGACGCCAGCGTTTCTCCAGCTATACGCCAGCGTTCCACCAGAGAGACGCAAACGGGGACCCATCTATTAACGGAAGAAAGAAGAACTGAAAATGTCCTATCCCCTACCCCTTCCCGCGAACAGACTGTGCAAAAAGACTTTCCCAATGAAGAAGAATCGGAAGCACTACTGAAATGCGCACGGAACCTATTCAACGGCGTTATAGACGAAATCCGTGCTCACCTCTTGGACACCAACACGCCTCCAGTTCCGCATCTTGCAAACGGTTTTGCCGATTGGCAAAAGTATGGGTTTGGCAGCCTGGCAGTGAAGGCAGCGGCGCGGCGCGGTAACGGACTGGCGCTGGTGCTTTCCGCAACCGATCCGGCGGCGACGCGGCGGGGATTGGAAAAGTACCGGCGGACTTGGGAAGCGAGCTTCCGAAAATCGTTTGGCTGCAAAGTCCAAGTGGCATTGCAACGGGCGGTAGACGTGGGATAAGTGACGAAGCGAGAGAGCACAGAGAGGCGGGCAAGGGGGAGGGGCAGGCGAAATCTCTAGCGCATCCCTTTTTGCAGACCGTGTGCCAAGCACACTTTTACTTCCACAAAATTACAAGAATTCTGCAAACAGGAAGAAAATGGCGGAGACTTCAATCCCACCGCAGAGCATTGCGCGCAAGGCCGGAAGCGGCCCTCTGGCGCGCTCTCACATGCACAGACAGCGACGCGCATGGCCTGTGGCGCTATTGCTCTGACTCCGCACCACCAGCCGCGCCGCCTTTCGGCTTTGACCCGATTTCCGTTCTGCGCTACACTCCCATCAACTGCTTTGGCCCCAGGGGAAAGGGGGGTCGCTTCGGCGATTGACGGACTGGGCCCGGTCCGTTCCCAGGGCGGTTTCTTATTTTTATATAAATCCGCGCGTCGGACAGCGTGAGCGCAAGCGCGCAGAGCTACAAGGTCTACAAGCAGTTCAGCGGGCTGCGGGGATACATCGACTTTGACCCCCTTGTGCGAAGCATCAAACAGATGCACTATCGAATCCCACCTGAAAGTGCGCCCGTTTGATAAGAAATGCTAAGGTTTCCCCGGCGTTGGCGGAACGGCACGCAAGGGGGTATGGGGGTCAAATCTTTGGAGCATCGGGCCGCTAGACCGTGGTGGAGTAGCGCTTACACGCCCACAAAATGGAACTTTTGTCAGAAATTCAGCAGCAAATGTGCCGCGTCTCTATCCTGCCGTAGAGTGCAGCACAGCGGGCCTGTAGGTGCCTGTTGTGGGCCTGATAGGTGCTCAAGAGGTGTGCGAAAGTGCCTTTTATGCACACGGGGCACCCCGCCAAATACTCCCCAAATCCGCCGCACTCTGCAAGAATTGATCTTCACCCAAGAGTTACCCGCCCATGGCCCTCTCGCTCGCTGAATTCGTCACCCGCTGGAAAGCCAGCACACTCACAGAGCGCTCCGCCGCGCAATCCCACTTCAATGACCTCTGCGATGTGCTTCACCAGCCGCACCCCGCCGACGCCGATCAAACCGGAGACTTTTACACCTTTGAAAAGGGCGTCTCCACTTCCAAGGGCGGCAAGGGCTTTGCCGATGTGTGGAAGCGCGGGCATTTCGGATGGGAGTATAAGGGCAAGCATAAGGACCTGAAAGCAGCCTATCTCCAACTGAATGACTATCGGGAAGACCTGGAGAATCCGCCCTTGCTGGTGGTTTGCGATCAAGACCTTTTCGAAGTCCATACAAACTTCACAGGAACCCGCCCGCACGTCTACCGCTTCACCCTTGACGATCTACTCACGAACGCTCCCACGGCCCTTTGTGCCCTGCCTCCGCTTGAAGTCCTCAGAGATACCTTCACCGATCCCGAGCAACTCCGCCCCGAGCGCGCCGCCGCTCGCGTCACAGAATCGGCGGCGGCGGAGTTTGCCAAGCTCGCTACCAGCCTTGAGCAACGCGGCCATGAACCCCAAGCCGTTGCGCATTTCCTGATGCGTCTACTTTTCTGCCTCTTTGCGGATAGCATCGGCCTTTTGCCGGACCATCTATTCCGGCAAATGATTGACCTCAACAGAGCCACGCCCGTCCCTTTTACCCGGATGCTCCGCCAACTCTTCGCCGCCATGTCCACCAGCGGCAATAACTTTGGCATCCATGAGATTCACTGGTTCAACGGCGGCCTTTTTGCCGATGATTCCGTCTTCGATCTGACTTCCGCCGATATGAGCACTCTGCGCGCCGCCGCCGCCCTGGACTGGTCAAACGTGGAACCCGCTATTTTCGGCACACTCTTTGAGCGCAGTTTGGACCCTGGCAAGCGCTCGCAACTTGGAGCGCATTACACCAGCAAAGCGGACATTCTGCTCATTGTTGAGCCGGTAGTCATTGCGCCATTACAAGCGCGCTGGCAAGCGGTAAAGGCGGAGGCCCTGGCGCTGGTGGAGGCCGCAGAGAAGCAACGCAAGGCCGCGGCCTATAACAAGCTCCGAGCGCAGATTGAAGAAAAGCTCTATGCCTGGCTCAAGGAACTCTCCGCCGTTCGCATTCTTGACCCCGCCTGTGGGAGCGGCAATTTCCTTTACCTCGCATTGCGCCGGATGCTTGACCTGTGGCGAGAGGTCTATCTATTCAGCGCAGAGCATGGCTTCCCGACTCTCTTGCCGCATCAGGTTCACCCGTCGCAACTCTACGGCCTGGAAACGAACGTCTACGCGCACGAGCTGGCCTCTGTGGTGGTTTGGATAGGTTACCTGCAATGGTTGAATGACAACGGCATTGGATGGCCTGTAGAGCCGATTCTGCGCAAGCTCGATAACATCCAACACCGGGACGCGATTTTCGCCCATGACGCGGAAGGTAAGCCGGTAGAACCCGCTTGGCCGGATGCGGAATTCATTATCGGGAATCCCCCGTTTCTCGGGGGTAGCAAGATGCGCGCCGAACTCGGAGACGAATACGTAGAGGAGCTGCGAAGGCTCTATGAAGGTCGCGTGCCGGGCGGGGCCGATCTGGTGACCTATTGGTTTGAGCGAGCTAGAGCGCAAATTGAATCGGGACACGCGAGACGAGCCGGGCTGTTGGCAACCAACTCAATCACGATGGTGGGCAATCGTCCTATCCTGGAGCGCATTCTTGAAACTGGCGCTATCTTCATGGCTTGGAGTGACCGCCCCTGGATTTTGGACGGCGCAGCAGTGCGCGTTTCCCTCTTAGGCTTTGACAATGGCTCAGAAACTACCCGGAATCTTGACGGGCACGTAGTCACGGTAATTAACGCGGACTTAACCGGCGGTACAAATGTCGCGAATGCGTTTAGATTGTCGGAAAATCTAAATCTTTCATTTAAGGGCGTCACCCAGCAAGGTCCGTTTGACCTCCATGGCGAGCTGGCCGAGAAAATGCTTGCTGCGCCGCTTAACCCTAACGGACGGCCAAATTCCGATGTTATTAAGCAGACTCTCAACGGAAGCGATATTGTGCGGACGAGTAGAAATGCGTGGATGATTGACTTCGGCGAAATGGCAGAGTCAGAAGCAGCACTCTACGAATTACCGTTCGAGCACGTGCGCAAATACGTGAAGCCTCTCCGGGATGTAAGTCGCGAAAGTATAATTCGCCAAAACTGGTGGCTCCACGCTCGTTCTCGTCCTGCTCTTAGGAAGGCCCTCAGCGGTCTTAACCGTTGCATCGTGACGCCTGGGGTCGCCAAACACCGTGTCTTCGTCTGGATTGGCACAGACATTGTGCCAGACCAGAAGCTCTGCGTAATTCCCCGAGACGACGATTACTTCTTCGGCGTCCTTCACTCTCGCTCACATGAGGTTTGGTCACTGGGGATGTGTGGATGGATTGGAGTAGGAAACGATGTTTCGTATACATCCGGCACAACCTTTGAAACATTCCCATTCCCCTGGCCGCCGGGCCATGAGCCGAAAGACTCCCCGCTGGTAGAGGCCATTGCAGAGGCCGCGCGCGAACTGGTAGAGAAGCGGGACGCCTGGCTCAATCCACCAGACGCCAACGCGGAAGAATTGAAGCGCCGCACCCTCACGAACCTCTACAACGCCCGCCCTAGTTGGCTGGTGGAGGCGCATCGGAAGCTAGACGCGGCGGTGTTTGCGGCCTATGGCTGGCCTGTGACGTTGACCGATGCGGAACTGTTGGAGCGCTTGCTCGCTTTGAACCAGGAGCGGGGTCAACACACGCTGCCCAAGGTGTGAAAAAATGCATAACTTCATAATCTTTCTGGTCTTCTTAGGAATCGTGTTTGCTCCTGCAATCGTAGCCGCCGAGACCGTCTCCGACGCCAACAGGGAATAATAGCTGCGGTCCTCTACCCGCAACCAACGCGTCAATTATTAGTGTGTCAGTTGATGGGCAACACTTCACCATCTGCGTAAAAAAGCCGTTCTGCACCAGGGTACGACGGAAAGCCTCTGAAGAGGGTCGGGTGCCTCATCCCACTAACGTGCTAGGCCCACAGAACTTGCGGTCGGCAAGTAAATGATAAGTATTATTTTAATTTTTTCCATTCAACTCTAATCTGTGCTTTGGAGTAAAAACATGCCCATGCTAGCCTTCAAACGTTGTCGAGTTTTGCTCGGACTTATAGCCGTAACCTCTTGTCTGTTCGCAATGTGCGGATGTATCGGCGGATTCGGCGATCTTAAGCCAACCATCGTTGGTGCTGTTGGGGGCAACTCGGAGACGGTAAATGCCGGGCAGACCGCGACCTTCACTGTGGTCGCTACGGGCACGGGTCCGATTACATATCAGTGGTACGTAAACGGCGTTGCTGTCAACGGCGCCACTTCAAGCTCCTACACAACTCCGGCAACGACTAGCAGCGATAACAATTCGGTGTATACCGTCGCGGTGAGTAACGCGGGCGGGACGGCAATGAGTGCGCCATACGTTTTGACAGTAAATACGCCCCCAGCGATCACCTCTCAGCCGACGAGTCAGACGGTTAATGCGGGACAGCCTGCAACCTTTACGGTGACCGACACGGGCACCGCACCCATTAGTTATCAGTGGTACCTGGGGGGGGCAGTCATCAGTGGCGCTACTTCCAGCTCCTATACGATTCCGGCCACAACGATTGCCAATAGCGGTTCGATCTATACCGTGACTCTGACGAATGTAGCCGGAACCGTGACGAGTTCCGCGGCTACTTTGACGGTGGCACCATTGATGCCGACGCTGGCCTTCGCGGCCATCGCTTCGCAGACTTATGGAGCTTCACCGTTCGCGGTGAGCGCAACGGACGCTTCGAGCGGAGCGGTGACGTACTCGGTGACGAGCGGTCCGGCAACGATCTCGGGCAACATGGTGACCCTGACGGGCGTGGGCACGGTAGTGCTCAGTGCCAGCCAGGTTGCCAACGGCAACTACACAGCGGCAACCGCCAGCACCAGCTTCACGGTGGCTGCGGAAACTCCGTTACTGGCCTTCGCGGCCATCCCTGCGGAAACTTACGGCAATGCGCCCTTTGCAGTGAGTGCAACGGACGCTTCGAGCGGTGCGGTGACCTACTCGGTGACCAGCGGTCCGGCAACGATCTCGGGCAACATGGTGACCCTGACGGGCGTGGGCACGGTAGTGCTCAGTGCCAGCCAAGTTGCCAACGGCAACTACACAGCGGCGACCGCCAGCACCAGCTTCACGGTGGCTGCGGAAACTCCTACTCTGGTCTTCACCGCCATCGCTTCGCAGACTTATGGAGCTTCACCGTTCGCGGTGAGTGCAACGGACGCATCGAGCGGAGCGGTGACCTACTCGGTGACCAGCGGTCCGGCGACGATCTCGGGCAACATGGTGACCCTGACGGGCGTGGGCACGGTAGTGCTTGGCGCCAGCCAGGTTGCCAACGGCAACTACACGGCGGCAACCGCCAGCACCAGCTTCACGGTTACGGCGGAAACGCCGTTACTGGTCTTCGCGGCCATCCCTGCGGAAACTTACGGCAATGCGCCCTTTGCAGTGAGTGCAACGGACGCTTCGAGCGGTGCGGTGACGTACTCGGTGACGAGCGGTCCGGCAACGATCTCCGGCAACATGGTGACCCTGACGGGCGTGGGCACGGTAGTGCTCGGCGCCAGCCAGGTTGCCAACGGCAACTACACGGCGGCGACCGCCAGCACCAGCTTTACGGTGGCTGCGGAAACTCCTACTCTGGTCTTCACCGCCATCGCTTCGCAGACTTATGGAGCTTCACCGTTCGCGGTGAGTGCAACGGACGCATCGAGCGGCGCAGTGACCTACTCGGTGACGAGCGGTCCGGCAACGATCTCGGGCAACATGGTGACGTTGACGGGCGTGGGCACGGTAGTGCTTGGCGCCAGCCAGGTTGCCAACGGCAACTACACGGCGGCGACCGCCAGCACCAGCTTCACGGTGGCTGCGGAAACTCCTACTCTGGCCTTCACTTCCATTGCTTCGCAGACTTATGGAGCTTCACCGTTCGCGGTGAGTGCGACTTCGGCATCGAGTGGAGCGGTGACCTACTCGGTGACCAGCGGCCCGGCGACGATCTCGGGCAACATGGTGACCCTGACGGGCGTGGGCACGGTAGTGCTCAGTGCCAGCCAGGTTGCCAACGGCAACTACACGGCGGCAACCGCCAGCACCAGCTTCACGGTTACGGCGGAAACTCCGTTACTGGTCTTCGCGGCCATCCCTGCGGAAACTTACGGCAATGCGCCCTTTGCAGTGAGTGCAACGGACGCTTCGAGCGGAGCGGTGACCTACTCGGTGACCAGCGGTCCGGCGACGATCTCGGGCAACATGGTGACCCTGACGGGCGTGGGCACGGTAGTGCTCAGTGCCAGCCAGGTTGCCAACGGCAATTACACGGCGGCAACCGCCAGCACCAGCTTCACGGTTACGGCGGAAACTCCGTTACTGGTCTTCACCGCCATCGCTTCGCAGACTTATGGAGCTTCACCGTTCGCGGTGAGCGCAACTTCGGCATCGAGTGGAGCGGTGACCTACTCGGTGACGAGCGGCCCGGCGACGATCTCCGGCAACATGGTGACCCTGACGGGCGTGGGCACGGTAGTGCTCAGTGCCAGCCAAGTGGCCAACGGCAACTACACGGCGGCGACCGCCAGCACCAGCTTTACGGTGGCTGCGGAAACTCCGGCGCTGGCCTTCGCGGCCATTGCTTCGCAGACGTATGGAGCTTCACCGTTCGCGGTGAGTGCAACGGACGCTTCGAGCGGCGCAGTGACCTACTCGGTGACGAGCGGTCCGGCGACGATCTCGGGCAACATGGTGACCCTGACGGGCGTGGGCACGGTAGTGCTCAGTGCCAGCCAGGTGGCCAACGGCAACTACACGGCGGCAACCGCCAACACCAGCTTCACGGTGGCTGCGGAAACTCCTACTCTGGTCTTCACCGCCATCGCTTCGCAGACTTATGGAGCTTCACCGTTCGCGGTGAGTGCGAGCGATGCATCGAGCGGTGCGGTGACGTACTCGGTGACCAGCGGTCCGGCGACGATCTCGGGCAACATGGTGACCCTGACGGGCGTGGGCACGGTAGTGCTTGGCGCCAGCCAGGTGGCCAACGGCAACTACACGGCGGCGACCGCCAGCACGAGCTTCACGGTTACGGCGGAAACTCCGTTACTGGTCTTCACCGCCATCGCTTCGCAGACTTATGGAGCTTCACCGTTCGCGGTGAGTGCAACGGACGCTTCGAGCGGTGCGGTGACCTACTCGGTGACGAGCGGCCCGGCAACGATCTCGGGCAACATGGTCACCCTGACCGGCGTGGGCACGGTAGTGCTCAGTGCCAGCCAGGTGGCCAACGGAAACTACACGGCGGCAACCGCGAGCACCAGCTTCACGGTTACGGCGGAAACACCGTTACTGGTCTTCACCGCCATTGCTTCGCAGACTTATGGAGCTTCATCGTTCGCGGTGAGTGCGAGCGATGCATCCAGCGGTGCGGTGACCTACTCGGTGACGAGCGGCCCGGCAACGATCTCCGGCAACATGGTGACCCTGACGGGCGTGGGCACGGTAGTGCTCGGCGCCAGCCAGGTTGCCAACGGCAACTACACGGCGGCAACCGCGACCACCAGCTTCACGGTGACGGCCATTGTGAGCATCACACCCATTACCCCGGCCAATCAGACCATGGCTCCTGGACAACAAACCTTTAGCGCCACCGCTAGCGGCGGTCCAACAAACACCCTGACCTGGAGCGCCTCGGGCGGAAGCATCACCTCGGGCGGCGTTTGGACATCCCCCGACACTGCCGGCACATACACCATCACGGCCACCAGCGTAGATAATCCCTCAGATTACGTTACGACCACGGTGACGATAAGCGCTCCAGTAATCACCAGCCAGCCAGTGAGTAAGAACGTTTGCGTTGGGTACAGCCCGTCTCTCACCATCGGCGCCAACTACGCAACCAGCTATCTGTGGTCTGAGGGAGGAAGCACGGTAGGAACTGGTTCCACTCTTACCTTCAACGACGTTCAAACTTCCAACGACGGAAACTACAGCTGCACGGTCACCAACCTCGCAGGTTCGGTTACTTCCAATACCGTGACGCTCAACGTCCTAACCCCAACCACCCTGACCATCACCAGCAATCCCACGTCGGTGAGTGTCTACGCCACCCAAACGGCGACCTTCTCGGTCTCGGCCAGTGGCACCGGCACACTCTCCTACCAGTGGTACACGGGTACGCCCGGCAGCGGCACCATCATCAGCGGCGCCACCGCCAGCACCTACACCACAGGGGTGCTGACCACCGGCAACAGCGGAACCAGCTACTATGCCAAGGTAACCGATACGAACTGCACCGATACCACCCTGACCAGCACCAAGGCGACGCTTACAGTGACAAACACCGATACTGCAGTGCCGCCCACCATCATCACCCAACCCACCGGCCAGACGGCCACCGTGGACGGAACCGCAACCTTCTCCGTGACGGCTTCAGGACCAGGCACGCTCACCTACCAGTGGTATCGCGTGCCCTACGAGACGGCAACCTATATCGCGACCAATGGCCCCCCCGCCGGGGTAGCGATATCCAACGCAACCAGCAGCACCTACACCGTGCCATCATCAGAAACGGCAGAGAGCAACGATGGCGACAATTACTATGTAATGGTTCAAAACGCCTATGGCTCTGCTCAGTCTGTAAAGGCGCCTTTGGCGGTCGGCAACGGCATCCTGCTGCAGGTTACGGGGCAGCCGCAGACTGTCTATGTGGCTTCCGGATCCCTGGCCAGTTTCAGCGTCACAACCACATGCACTGGATGTACTGCGGCGTACCAGTGGTATTGGATCGCTCCCGGATCCACTTCTCCGACCGCACTGACGAATGGGGCGGTATCGAGCGGCACCCTCAATGGTGCAACAGTGGGTGGAGCAACGACCTCCTCTCTTACTCTGGAAAACGTGCCCTCCAGCGCTTCCAACTCTATCATTTACGTCGTCGTCACCAGCACCAGCGACGGCACAACCCAAATCAGCGGCACCAATCCCATTACCAGCAGCAACGCGGGTCTGTTCGTGGGATCGCTGGGCACGATCAGCAATCTGTGCAGCACCAGCTGGGTGCTGGACGGAACCAAAAACGGCGTTGCCTCAGCCGGACGTACCAGCGGCGATGTTCCCTACCAGAACACTAGCGCGTGCACGATCGAGATGACCAACGACCAGGGCACCGAGGCTGCCGCGGTCTATTGGCCCACGTTGATCTCCACCGTCAACTTCGAGGTCAGCTTCACCGTCGCCATTGCGGCGACCGGAACTCCCGCCGACGGCTTTACCATGATCCTGGCCGATCCATCCCAGGGGGCCACTACTTCCTCGATGGGTGCAACGGGGGAAGGACTGGGCGCTCGGGGAATTCCAGGATTTGTGCTGGGCTTCGACACTTATCAGAATGGCAATGATGATGGAGGCCCTTTGGAGAATTCCTGTACGAGTGGTAACCCCAACGGCGCCTGCGACCCTGTCACCGTTCCTTACATGGCTGTGGGCCAGGGCGCGACGAATCTTTGGGAGAATCCCTGGACTTACGTGAACGGCAATCTCAACACCCAAAGCAGTACGGACTACTCCGTCAGCACGTTCGCAAACGCTACCCACTCTTATGTGGTGACCGTCGTCAACGGCATCATGACGGTGACCATCGATGGAAATGAATTGTTCACCGGCAATGTGACCTTGCCGCCTGTCGCCTACCTCGGCTTTACCGCCTCCACAGGTGGAGCGATGGAATCGGTAACTATCTCCAGTCTCTCCGCCACCGTCAGCGAACCTTAACGCGGCTCGATTGGAAGAACGTATGGATCCCCTTGAATCTCCCGAGTCCATCCGGGGGGTTCAAGGGAGAGGCGGGACAGAACAGCCCGGCGGAGCAGACGTCCTCGCTCGGGTTAATCCTTCGGGAAAACCGTCATCAACATGCAAGCTGCTGTTTCCGCACCGTCGAACTGACACAGGGTGCATGAGGAGAAATAAGAATGCGATCAATTGCACTGGCTACTATTTTGTTACTGGGCGCAGCTGCGGCAGCCATGGGGCAATCCTTCCCCAACGCCTCAACCACGAGCGGAGATGTCGCCTTGACCTACAACTGGGAGCGGACCAATGCTCAGCCCGGCGACTGTGGTTGCATCGGCCTTAATGGCGGCGGCATTTCCGGTTCATGGAATGTCCGTCCCCGATTGGCTGCGGTGGCGGAGATCAGCGGTGAGCACGCTGGCAATGTATCCCCCACCGGCGACTCTTTGACTCTGACTTCCTATCTGGCAGGAGCGCGTTATCGTGTGCCACAGCCGTGGCAGCGGGGTCCACATGCTCCACAGCCCTTTGTCCAACTGCTTTTGGGCGCAGGGCATGCCGGAGGCGGAATCGCCGGCGCTGGTGATGGAACCTTCGCTTTTGTCACTCGCATGGGGGGTGGCATCGATGTGCCAGTGCGTCCTCACTTTGCGGTTCGAATCATCCAGATTGACTATGATTTGACCACTTACCAAAACTCCGTCAACGATCACCAAAATGACCTAGTACTTGGGGCTGGAGTAGTGTTTCGTTGGTCGCACGGGAGGATGTCCCAGCCATAGTTGAAAGTTGAGCGGCGGTTCAGCCTGATTCCGTAGAATCGGGTTAAATCCTAACGGACGCTCGAACTCTGCTGTGGTGAAGCCGTGGGTCAACGCAATGGACCTCAGGCGCAGACCACGCGGCATGTTCATCGTTGACTTTGGGGCCACGAGGCCAGAGACGGAAGCTGCTCTCTATGAATTGCCGTTTGAATATCTCCGGGAAAATGTTTACGCCAAGCGCATCGAAAATAACCGGGAAGGTTATCGAACGAAATGGTGGTTGCACGGTGAACCAAGGCCCGATCTGCGAGAAGCGGCGCGTGGATTGAAGCGCTTTATAGCAACGCCGGGAGTGGCGAAGCATCGGCTTTTTGTTTGGCTATCATCGGACGTGCTCCCGGACCATGCTGTATTCGTTTTCACCCGCGATGATGATTACTTTCGGAGTGTTGCAATCGCACCAGCATGAGGTATGCGCGCGGGCACAAGGGACACAACTCCGGGAAGTGGAGAGTGGTTTTCGCTACACTCCCACTTCCACCTTTGAAACCTTTTTCTTCCCCTGGCCGCCGGGCCATGAGCCGCAAGACTCCCCGCCGGTGGAGGCCATCGCAGAGGCCGCCCGCGAACTAGTAGAGAAGCGGGCCTCATGACTCAATCCGCCGGACGCCAGCGCAGAGGAATTGAAGCGCCGGACCCTCACGAATCTCTACAACGCCCGCCCTAGTTGGCTGGTGGAGGCGCATCGGAAGCTAGACGCGGCGTTGTTTGCGGCATATGGCTGGCCTGTGACGTTGACCGATGCGGAACCCTTGGAGAATTTGCTCGCTCTAAACCACCAGCGCGCCTTCCATGCGACCGAGTGCTAAGAAATGCAACGGTGCGCCCGCATTGATTCGTGCGGGTTAGTTTCGTGTTACCATTATTTCCGCATTGGAGGCCACCTGGCCTGCGGGATTTTCCGGCACAGGCTCAGCGCGGTTCGTGACGGCCGTCCTCCCACCTTCTGCCGCCTCCAATGCAATACCCCGCCGTCGCTTCGGGCGTTGGAAGGCACGGTGCCAGCGATGGCATCGAAATCCTTCGCGGCGGGGTTTACGGCCTATGGCTGGCCTGTGACGTTGACCGATGCGGAACTATTGGAGCGCTTGCTGGCTCTGAACCATGAGCGCGCCGCCTCTTCGCAGGAGTAGGCTGCGCGGGCGCTGTGGGGGCACTTACCGCCGCTGGTGGAGTCACAGGCGGGGGAACGGCGCGGGGCATGAGCATAGAGAACACCAGCCCACCCGCCATGAACGCCAGAATCAGCATCCCAACGGAAAGCCCGTTGCCGCTGGCTTCCCCTTGGAGCGAGCCTGGCAATCCCGCCGTATCTCCGCCAGCCGCCTTGCCCTGGCTGGAATAAGTTCGGTTATAGATGCCCGTACCGGGGATGGAAGCCGTCGTGTACGATCTGCCCTTTGCATCCGTGCCAACTCGAAAGCCACGAACGCCGATGGAAGTTCCTATGCCGGACTTGGAGAGGTTGAACCGGAGTGGTCCGAGTTTGAGGCTCTTACGAAATCGCCATCCCATGACCCGCCAAGTGTACTCCAGAGGGCTGCGCAAGCGGAGAGCATGAAGGACTGGCGAAACCGTCTGAAAATGCGAAAGCCCCTCGTTTCTTGCAGAGGGGCTTGCGCGGCCCGTGAAAGGGGATGCGCGAATCCCTAAAATAACCCGAACTCGTCCGAAATGTCAAAGCGCTTATGCCGGTGAATGTTCCGCCAGCGCCGCGCCGGGTAATTGGCCGCACCGATCTGTCGGGAGCCATGCCTTGAGTTACAAGACGCCGGGACCATCCCACTGGCAACCAATCCGCGTCAGTGCAGAGACGGCCCGCCCGCCGCACCAGCGCCGCGCCCTGGCTTTCATTCACCAGCGCCGGGGGAATTCTATCTCTCGCAATCAAGCGGCGCGCTGTAGGGAATTCTGGCGCAATTCTGGTGCGAAAAATGAGCCGAAAAAACTGTGGGGGAAATTGGGGGGAGTGTGGTGGAATTTGGGGGGAGTCCCCACAGTAAGCCGGGGGGAA